>JAKAKI010000064.1 GCA_021813505.1 bacterium
AAAGGAGTGACCATGCGGGAATCCAGCGGGTGATTTGGGATGGTTGCGATAGCTCCGGGAATGCGGCCGCATCAGGCGTGTACTTTGTGCGGTTGTGCTTTTGGGGGCGGCAGACCAGTCAGCAGAAGATCGTGCTCATCAAATAGGGAAGTGACGACCAGACGACGTTCAGGACCTATAAGGAGGTGGCAAGGAGAAGTAGATGTGCTCTGATTAAGGCCGTGCTTGCCGTAGCCGTGCTTGTTCAGCCGCTTGTGTCAATCGCAATCGCAGCAGGTTCAGGCCGGCTTGGGCGGCACGGGCGCGGATCATTTCGCGGTCGCCCATGAGGCGGAGTTCGCGGGTGGTGGTTTCGTTGTTCTTCAGTGCCACGGCTACCCAGACCAGGCCCACTGGTTTTTCGGGAGTGCCGCCGTCGGGGCCGGCGATGCCGGTGATCGCGATCGCGCAATTGGTGTGGGAATGCTCCATGGCACCTTCGGCCATCGCGATGGCGACTGGTTCGGAGACGGCGCCGTGTTCTTGAATCAGAGCAGGGTCCACACCCAATAAGTCCGTCTTCGCCTGATTGGAATACACGATGTGACCTGACACGAGGTAAGCCGATGAGCCCGGCACGTCGGTGAGGCGTTTGGCCAGGAGCCCGCCAGTGCATGATTCGGCGAGCGAGATCGTCATGTGCCGGTCTCGGAGCATTTTCCCCACGACGACTTGCAAGCCGATATCCTCTTTGGCGTACACAGCATCTTCGAGACGCGGGCCAAGCAGATTCGTCAGACGGTCGAGTGTCGTCTGCGCATCGGCACCCTTGGCGGAGAAGCGCAGTTTGACGCCAAGCTCAGATGGGAGAAAGGCGAAGGAGACCTCCGGATTGTCGCGGATCAGCGACTCCATTACTTCGTACAGCCGTGACTCCGGCCAGCCGGTGGTGGACCAGGTTCTGGAGACGACGCCAATCTTGCTCTGAGCGGCGATTTTCGGGACGATGTGCTCAGCGATCATCGGACGCATCTCGCGGGGAACACCGGGCACGGCGGCGAGTGTCTTGCCACTGTCGGTGAGAATGATCCCCACCGCACTGCCGACTTCGTTGGGAATCAACTCGGCGTCGGCGGGCTGCACAGCTTGGGTATCGAGGAATGGTCCCGGCTCGCGCCCGCGGGCGGTGTACCGCTGCTTGAGCATGGCGAGCAGCTCGTCGTGGAAGACGAGGGTGCGATTGAAGACACGGGCGAGCGCCTTCTTGGTGACGTCATCATTAGTCGGTCCCAGGCCGCCCGAGACGATGACCCAGTCGGCCCGTCCGAGCGATTCGCGAATCGCCGACACGATAATCTCGTGGTCATCAGGTATGCTGATCTGACGCGCGAGCGCCACGCCGGCCTCAGCGAGCCGTTCGCCGATGAACTGGGCGTTGGTGTTGAGCGTGTGCCCGGAGAGAAGCTCCCCCCCGATCGTGATCAGCTCGACGTTCATACGCCGAACCATCCGGGCCAGATCGCGACCAGGATTCGTACCGCGATGTTCGTGTAGACACCGGCGCCGAGATCATCGGCCGTCACACCCCAGCCACCTGGGAGACTTTCCAGACGGCGGCAGGGATACGGTTTGGCGACATCGATGATGCGGAAGAGAATGTAGACTGGAATGAGGACATGCCAGTGGACCGGCAGTCCCAGCATGCAGACGAAGCAGCCGGCAAATTCGTCGATGACGATACGTCCCGAGTCGCCGCCGAAGAGTTTCTCCGCTTCACCGGAGACATAGATCGATGCGGAGATCATCGCGATTGTGCTGGGGATGAAAATCCAGGGATCGCCCAATCGCCAAAGCGCCCACGCCAGCGCCAGGCCGGGAATCGAGCCCCAACTGCCCGAATACGGACGAATGAAGCCGCTGCCCAGCCCGGTGGCGAGCAGGGCGATCACCGGACGTGTTGTCCAATGGGCGGTTGCTCCCTGGCCTTTGGGAGTCTTCGTCTTCGTGATCGGGTCGAGAAATTGGGTCATCGGATCACATTCTTGAGCAAGGCGGCGTGCCGGACAAGATAATCGACTCCGGTTGCCACCGTCACCACCATCGTGATGCCCATCATAACATCGAACACGAGGATCGTCCGCTGGCTTTCGAAGATCACCCAATGGTACCCAAGGGGCACCAGCATGGCCTTCAGATACACGAATAGGAGAATCACGCTGATCGTCAGCATTTGCAGCACGGTTTTGATGCGGGCCCAAAACGACGGAACAATCAGCATTCCCCGGTAGGCCGCCATCGAGCGGACGCCGGTAATAAGGAATTCGCGTCCGACAATGACGATGACCATCCAGCCCCGCACGTAGCCCAGTGCCACCAGCGAGATCAGGGCCGTCGAGGCCAGAATCTTGTCGGCGAGCGGATCCATGAATTTGCCAAAGCCGGTGATCCGTCCGCTGCGCCGCGCGAAGTAGCCGTCGCCCAGATCGGTGAGGGCGGCGATGACGAACACGACCAGCGATGCCAGCTTGGCGCGCGTGTCGTCGATCAGGATCAACGCCATGAAGACGGGGGAGAGCGCAATCCGGGCGATGGTCAGTTTGTTGGGTAGATTCATGGCTGGTGGGTCGATTCTGCCGTTTGATCGCGGTGCATGTTACCACGCCGGTTTACACGATGTCAATGCGGGGGTTTGGGGGGGGCGTGGCGACCGGCGAAGCACCGGGCACCCATTGCCCGGACCGAAACGAAAAACCAGCGGTCAGCGGAGCGCCCCCCGCCCGGCCCAAGGTGGTTGGACGACGAATCCGCCGGCTCGATCAACCCTCGAGTCCGTTGTGGCTAGGTGGTCATAGACGTGCAGTCGGTCAATGGAGGGTCGCCAGTGACTGGCAGGGATCGCAGGTCAATTGTGACCCGCTGAAGACGACATCGATGATGAGGATGACATCGAAAACGGTCAGATATCCGTCACAATCGAAATCACCCCGCTCCTTGGGGCAGCCTGGGTCGCGGATCGATGGGGCTCCCCGGTATACCATATCAATAACCAGGACGATATCCATGGCGTTGACCACACCGTCCGCGGTAATGTCCTCGAACCACGGGCACGCGGGACAGGCACAGTACTCAATGGACCGCGTCACAATGGCGTGATGCTGCTGCCGGTCGGCGATATCGACATGGATGAAATACCCAACAGTGTCGGGTTCGGCGGCCGCCTCGCCCGTTGCTGGCGGCTGGATGGTAATTCCAACGGAATCTCGCGGGCCGGTGTACGTCACGTATTCAATGCCGTCCACCCAAAATCGGACCTTGTTGTAGTTTGAACTCCACGAGTACTGAAGCGTCCCTCCGACACACGGGGAAGGCTGTGCACGCCGCCGTGCGCTGTTTTGCCGACTGTAGAAGAAACACTGTGATCCCAGTGTGAGCGGCTCTTGAACCCTGATAGAGCCCCCATCGCCGAGCGTCGCATAGATCGCCAGTGTGTCGTAGAAGGAGCCGTAGGTCGAGGAGAGCCACAAAACGAACTTGTAATCACGCGGGCTTCCGCATGGTCCTCCGGATGCCGACCAGAAGACGTCATTGGTCAGCCCGGAGTATTTCAGTCCATGGTTGACCGGGGTCAGCGGCAACCAGAACGCGTGCGCCGAATCCCAAACATACGGTTCCACTCTCAGGTAGTGCGGGTCAGTCGCGAAATACTCGAGTTGCGCCAGGACCGGGGTCTCGGGATCCACGTGGTATCCGCCGGAGCTGGCGGAGACGCCGATGCTGAATGCCTGGCCTCCGGACTGAAGTGACCACTCCTCACCAACAAGAAGTTCACCCCAACCTGGGTAGTCGATTGATCGTCTTGGATTGCATATTGCGTGTGTTTGGTAAATTTCGTCAGGTCCAAATCCTGACCGGTCATAGATAGCCAGCACGTTGAAGCCGTGGTCCAGTTTCAGGATTCGCGCATTCGTGTCAGCCGTGGTGACATAGATCTGTCCCCAACGATCCACTGTGACATCGCCGAACTCGGCTGCAATGTCCGTCAAGGGGTCGGCGTACGTGAACAGCGCGTCGAAGATCAGCGAACCCGAACCCAGGAGAAACCGCTGGAGGCGGCCCGTCATCTCGAGGACGTAGATCTCATTGCTCTTCGAGCCGTTCGCGTTTCGGCCCATAGCGATGCGCCGCGGAAAGCTCACCTGACCGGGGCCCTCACCGTAGGGAGTACTGTAAATTCGGTTGACTCCTCGAGATCCGTTGCAGGCGTACTGGTCGAGCACGAAGAAGGACTTGTCCAGAACCCACAGTGAGTCATCCCCAGGATCGCCTGGTGTGCCGTTATCGTCAAGATCACCGTCTGACAGAAGTCCTATGCTGTCTCCATCGGCCGACAGCGAATCCACGAACGAAAGAGTGTGCGCCTCAAAGCTGTAATTCAGCTTCGAGACTCTTCCCATTTCAGTTACGAACAGCGGCACGTTGCGGTCTCCCGCTGCGAAGTTGGGGTCGCCCATGGTCAGCGCTACTGGCCATCGCAAGTTCCTTGCCGCGTCGCTCTCATCCCTCCCCCAGCCCCGTACCCTGTCGCTTCCTTCCTCTGAGTAGGCAATCCGCGACCACCCGTCATCAAGCAGGAAGAGGGCCTGCCATACAGGCGAACCCGGGGTCTGTTGGTACTTCACCAACGCCACATCCTTCAGAATGTGGATTAGCTTTCGATCGAGATACGCCTGTGTAACCGTCTGCGTAAGCCTGCCCACGTATGGTTCGGTGCAGATTGGGTGATGGATGAATGACTTCAACGGATTTCCTGGTGGAACCGCTAGAGTGCCTGCAAACGCAACGTGCGATCCCAGGACTAGCACCGCCAGCCCGCACACAACGGCCTTCGGAAAACGAATATGACTACTTGGCATGTTGCCTCCAGCTTCTTCCTGCACAATCCCACATTGAAAGCACTTCAGTGTGAAGTGATAGAAACCGTGGTGCACTGGAGTTACCGGCGAGTGTTTCCAGTTCCCGGCCAACCTGACGGTACAGGTTCCCCGGTGTGGCGAGCTTCATTTGGGTCGGCCTTCCCGCATAAGATCCTTCGCCATTCGCGCTGCGAGAGTTCCCGGGGCCGAATCACAGATACTCTGCAAAAACAGCACTCCTCGAGCCTGATCCAATTGATTGACTGCCTCTTTGAGCAGGCGTCCACTCTGGGGTAGTTGGGGACTGGACAGGACGAAAGCTCTTGTAACATCGATGAGGGTAATCCCGCGCGGCAACGGTGTCCGTTCCGCCATGAGGTTGAGCAAACGAGTGAGGGCCTGGCTTGCGTAGGCGGAGTGCGGGTAGGATTGCGCTACCTGCCAATAGGCTGTAGCTCCGGCGGCGTTCCCCTGCTCAAAAACCTGACGCCTGGCTTCGAGATATGCACTTTGCGCCCGTGTATCCTCACCGGACGCATTGATAACAACAAAGTCAGCGCTGTCCTTCAGGGACGTCACCCCGTCCTGCAACGCACGGCGAAAAGGATCATAGGTCCACTCAAACACGGCACGGTACCTGCCCGGGCTGAAATACGGGAGCCGGACTGAGGAATCGAGAGTACAGGCAGCGACCCAAATGAGATCCTCGTAATTCGTATACTCCTCCCCTGAGGACAGGCCCGGAAGTTTGCTTTCGTCCTTTCCCGGAACGTACTCAGGCTCAGGTGCACACACTCGCACCAGTTGCCCAGTTTCGATGTTGCGAAGCGAGGTATTGACACAGTCTCGTCCCACCAGGAGCGGTCTGTAAACGCGGCGGTTTAATCCGGTGTTTCGAACCGCGAATCGGATCCAGACGCTCTCATACCTGAGACACGTGTCCTTGAGGGGCGTCGCATAAAACTCCAATCCGCCCGCCAGGAGATCCGGTCCGGAGAAGATGAGAACGCTTAGTGCTGTTACAACAGTCAGGCGTAATAAGACACGTGGCATCATATTCATCGTTGTTCTCCAGGATTTCCGCTAAAAGTTCGTCTGCTTCAGATAATGTATGCAATGGGTCTCGTTTCCATCCCTGTCGATGCCGCAGAAAGCCAGGGATCCAAGAATTTGCGCAATGTCGGGTTGCTTGGGATCCTGGTCCGATTGGGGGATGTCCGCAAGCTGGTGCATTACGCATGACGAAAACTGATCGTCTTGTTCAGCGACGTGGTACTCGAAAAACCTCGTGTCTTGGTCAAGGGGGTGTGTCAGGCCAGCCCGAACATGCCCAAGCTCATGTATCAGCGCCTGCGCGAACACCCGTTTATCGAATCCCCTCCTTATGCTCTCTGTGAAGATGAAGGTGTACTTATCCTCAGCCACCTGCCCAGGAATCAATCCGTGGGAAGACATGCCGATCACCTCTCTCAAAGGCTCACCGAAGTCGTCTACCAACTCGCGTGCACCGAATACGAAGTAGGGAAAGCCGGGATCAGGGGGGTGGGACAGGTAGAAGTCGCGGAGAGATGTCCGTGTAAAGGGTTGGTCCCAAATCAACTCATACCGATTGAGAACAGGAATCTCGATTCGCGCCGCCGAGAAGGCGTCCGTAAGATTCTTGTTCAAGTTATCATAGTACTGAGTAAAGTCGTAGTCCACAAAATGCGTCGCATCAGTGTACTGAAGCTGGTACCTGTAATCGATCGCCATCGTCCCCTTTGGCTCCAGCGAGGGGTTTAGGTCAGGCATTGAGAGGGTGCCGCTGCACTGAGCCATTGTTGCTGCGAAAGTTGCAAGTATGCTCCGGAGCATCCACACACCCAGAACATGTGAGTGCACCCCGGAATGGCGGTGAGTCAGACGGAGGCAACCACGCATCGTAGCAGGCTGAAAGCTCCCGTTAGGTGACATCTATTGCTCCTCCTACAAGTCGGCCATCTCGTGCACACCAAGGTTGCCGCATCACTGCGGTCGTGGCTTAACCTACCGGCACTCGCTTAGAAACTCATCGTCCCGGCCCAGAACCGCCATCCCCGGGACAAGCAAACTATGCACCCCCGCCCTCCGGCCGTGTCAAGCGAGTTGTTCATGAGTTCTGTACCGAAGGCCCAGAGGGAGCCGGAGTCTTGTGTCCATGACTAACGGCATTACTCGTTCGCTCCGCCTACTCCCTACCGGCAATACAACCGGAAACCGGATGTATTCCCGACTCCAGACCAGAAACTTGAGTCAGCCGATGAAAGTCTCGTGCGAGCCTTCAAACCCAGCCCATCTCGATGCAGCGAGCAACCCTCGAAAGTGCCCTTTGCGGAATGCGGCCCACCGTTCTGAAACTCGACTGGATGCTCGCGATTCGCCGATTGTGCCTCCACCGAGCAATCGAAGGTCGTTTCAACGCGAGCCCGCGAACATCCACTTGGGCATTGCGTGCCATCGGAAGCGCAGATCGGAGGCGTGAACGAACGGGCGAGACCCATTGCGACGCGATTATCACTTCCGTCTGCCGGCGGTTGGAGTGGATTGGGATTCGGGACGGTGGATTGCCATTCGGGGCTGGGATTCGGCTCCAGCCGCGCTTCAGATTCCTTGACAGATTGCGCTGCGTACTCCAGACTGAGGCCGATGGATACACGTCCCCAGCCCGCGCCCGAGTTCGACTGGCACACCGAACAGTCCGGGCAGCGGCGCGATCTGGTACGGTTTGATGCCGAGCTGGACCGCGCATTGGCGATGAAAAGCCGCACACCGGCGGGGCGCGCCACGGCAGCGCAATTGCGCGAACACTGGGAACGGCTCAAGCGGCGGGTTGACGGACGCTGGGCGCGGTCGGTCGAAGTTTGGGATCGGCAGATCGAGAATGTGGAACGCCTGCGCCGCGAGCGCGACCGGTTGCTGGCGATCGTCGAATTCGAAGAGCAATTGGTGGGCGATGCCGATCTCGAATCGGCCATGAAGCTCATGTTGCACTGTGTCCGGCGTTCGGTGGCCTGTGATGGCGCGACCGTCGCGGTATCCGAGTCAACCGGCCAGACCCGGCGTGTGGGCACTGACCGTGGCCATGGACGAACCTGGCCGCCGGTGGCCGATCAGGAATTGGTCGAGGTCCTGTTGGCGGCATCGCGCGGCGGCCAGCGCATCATTATAGAAGGGCGGCCGGTCGGAACGGGTCCGAGAGAACGGGGACGGAATTCCCACTGGCTTGCGGTTCGCATCGTGCACGGGGATCAGGTCTACGGGTCGCTGACGGCAGGGCGTTTGATCACCGATCGGGGATTCAGCGCCGAAGAAGCGGCGGCGCTGGATGCCATCGCCGCGCGGCTCGCCCGCTTTCTCACGGCAAAGGTGGGAGTCGCCGCCCGTCCGGTCATCGAAGCGGGGCCAAAGCCGGAGGGGTTCGAGCATCTGGTGGGCCAGGCCACGGCATTTCGCAAAGCCGTCGCCCTGGCGGCGAACTACGCGGCCAGCGACACGCCAGTTTTGATCGAGGGGGAGCTGGGTACCGGGCGACGGACGCTGGCACGGGCGATCCATCTGCGGTCATTCCGCGCCGAGCGATCATTCGTCGCGGTCACCACGGCAAATCTGCCCGAGGAAGCGGTGGTGCGCTCGCTGTTTGGGATTCGTCTCGTCAGTCCGGAGGGGATCGTTGATGAAAGGCCGGGAGATCTGGAACTGGCCGATGGCGGCACACTCTTTCTGGATGAAGTGACGGCGTTCAGCGCGGTGACGCAGGTACGACTGTTGCGTCTGCTGCAAGAGGGCACCTACGAGCGTGAAGGCGACCGTACCCCGCGGCGGTCCAATGTTCGCCTCATTCTGGCCACGACAGCTGATTTGGATCGTGCGGTGGGAGCGGGGACATTTCGCGCCGACTTGTATTATCCGATCACGGTGGCACGCGTGCCGGTGCCGCCACTGAGAGAGCGCGGATCAGACATTCTGGAGCTGGCACGACGGTTCGTTCAGATGGCGGCGCGAAAGGCCGGACGCACGGTCGACGGTATTGACATTGATGCGGCGCGGGTTCTCTCGGCGGGAACGTATCCGGGGAACGTCGGGCAACTCATGCAAATTATCGAGCGGGCCGTCTTGCTGGCGAAAGGTTCGCTGATTACCACCGCCGATTTGCCGCCGGCGATGCCGACAACATTGGCGCCGGTGTTGCCGCCGGAGTCATCATCCTGGGCAACGGATGCGGCCGCATCGGTGCGCAGCGCGTCGGCAGCAGGCAAAGCGGGCGATTACACGCAGATGATGCGTGCGAAAAAGGGCGCCGTGGCATCGGTGGAACGCGCGTTTGTCGAAGCGGTGGTGGGGCATGTTGGGCACAACTGGGCGCGGGCGGCGCGCCACTGCGGGATTCATCGGGCGCAGTGGCAGCGGCTGTTGCGGGTCCTGCCGCTGGGAACGGCCCGTTCCGTTCGTGAAGAAGTTCACAAGACGGACCAGCCACCAATAATCGACACAAAAGTGTAACGTCAGTATCAACAACGAAACAACGCGCTGTTGCCCCTTGGACAGTGGTGGATTACCCATACAGTTTACCTCTTTGTAACACTTTTGTTCCACCACTTTGAGCTATCAAAAAAACCTGCACAAAAACCTCTTGCCTAACTCGTTGGTACTTCATATCCGTTGGCCAGTCGCCGATAACTAAATGGCGGCCCGACAACAAGATCGGATGGAAGGTTTTAGTTGAGAAAAATTTCACAATGTAACGAGAGAAACAGGACCCGAAATTGACCAAAGCCGCTGCCACCTCAGACGAGATCTACCGGGCCGCCATCGAAACGGCCGGGCATCTGGGGTCTCCTGCGGAACGGGGGGCGGCTTTACGGGCTTTGGCGTACGAATTGGAGTCGCGCCGGCTCAGCGTGGCCACATTGAACGACGAACGTGGCGCCGCGGTCGAACCGGGGGTTCTGGTGGTCCAGGGGACAGACGGGGTCTGGGTGGACACCAGCGAGGGCAGGGGAGCCGAAGTCGACCTGGGGGGAATGTTGCGCAAGCACCAGTGGCGTTATGCGCACTCGGTCGTTTTCGGCTCCGATTCCGTGACGATCAAGACCGTCGGCGACTGAGCCGGCGAGCGAGGTGTGGTAAGTTCCTCTTGGAATTAACGTGTAACGAATCACCAAAGACCCTCAACACTACAGGAGGAGGTGAAGACGAATGCCAGTGAAGAAATCCACCAAGAAGACGACGAAGAAGCCGGCGAAGAAGAAAGCCGCGAAGAAGACGGCGAAGAAGAAAGCGGTGAAGAAGGCGGGTTCGACCCGTAAGACTGCGCGCAAGGCCACGTCCCGCCGCACGACGAAGCGGATGGTCGCGTAAGCAGTCGTCCACACTCGCCCCCATGGGGGCATCGCAGTTGGGAACCGGCCGACGAAGGACCGTCGGCCGGTTCTTATTTGGCTCAAATCGCCTATGAAAATGCCCGGTCCGGGCGTGGTTCCGGCTTCACCTTGCACCGACGGCACCGTATACTCCCCGTGTGCGCGCGTTCATCGCCATCAATCTTCCGGAGCCGGTCCGTCGCGAGCTCGGGGAAATCATCGAGCGGATCCGCAATGCCGGCACGCCGGCGCGGTGGGTGCCGCCGGAAAACCTGCATGTGACGGTGAAGTTCTTAGACGAGATCCGCCAGGATCAGGTGCGGCCGATTATCGGTGCCATCACGCTGGCCGTCAACCAATGCCATCCTTTTGAGCTGAGGCTCGGCGGGTTCGGATGTTTTCCGAACGAACGAAAGGCGCGCATCTTCTGGACGGGCATCGAATCTGGTTTCGACACACTCAAGTCGCTGGCGCGTGAGATCGATCATCAGGTCGCGACATTGGGGTTCGCGCTCGAGCCCCGTCCCTTCTCGGCGCACATCACCTTGGCCCGTTTGCGCGAACCCGGCCCGGCCGACCGTCTCAGCCGCGCTGCCGCGCATGTGCCGTATCACTCTGATCCGATTCCCGTAACGCAGATTGACCTGATGCGATCGGTCCTCTCGCCGGGAGGGGCGGCGTACTCGGTTATCGATTCTGTTCATCTTCGTGAATCAGCCAGCTCCAACTCGTCCGCGACGGCGGGCTGATCGCGTCTGGGCGCTAGTAACGCCATCTGCACCAATAGCTTGGGGCCTTCCACTCGGGGTAGTATCGATATAGTGAACATTTGTTCACTTTTCGCTTGCGCGGGATTTGACGGCGTGATATACTGTCTGCCCAGCGACTATTAGCGGGAGCCGATGCAGACAACTAACCATCAGAGGACCGCCCCGTCGGAGTGCGGGGGACGGGTCAGATAAAGGATTCGGCAATGGCGAAGACCAACGTACCATCGACACCTCCTCCTCCGGAGAACGGCCGTAAGCGCGCCCTGGAGTCAGCGGTGATGCAGATCGAGCGGCAGTTCGGCAAGGGCTCCATCATGCGCCTGGGGGGCGAAGCGCGCGACAATTCGGTCGACACGATCTCGACCGGGTCAATCTCGCTGGATCATGCCCTCGGCATTGGCGGTGTTCCGCGCGGTCGCGTGATTGAAATCTTCGGACCGGAATCGTCGGGCAAGACCACGCTGGCGCTCTCGGTTATTGCCGAGGCCCAGAAGCTGGGAGGCAATGCCGCTTTCATCGATGCCGAACATGCGCTCGATGCAGAGTACGCCGGGAAGCTGGGTGTCGATCTGGAGAATCTTCTGATCTCACAGCCCGACACCGGGGAGCAGGCGCTCGAAATCACCGAGACGCTGGTGCGTTCCGGCGCCATCGACGTGGTCGTGGTTGACTCGGTCGCCGCGCTGGTTCCGCGCGCCGAGATCGAGGGGGAAATGGGTGATCCGCAGATGGGGCTGCAGGCCCGACTGATGTCACAGGCGTTGCGCAAGCTCACCGCCAATATCTCCAAGTCGAAAACGTGTGTCGTCTTCATCAATCAGATTCGCATGAAGATCGGCGTGATGTTCGGCAATCCCGAGACGACGACCGGCGGCCACGCGCTCAAGTTCTACGCCACGGTGCGTCTCGATATCCGCAAGATCGCGTCGATCAAAGACGCCGAAGTGGTCAAGGGGGCCCGCACCCGGGTGCGCGTGGTGAAGAACAAAGTCGCGCCGCCGTTCCGTGAGGCGGAATTCGATATCATTTATGGAGAGGGGATCTCCAAGTCGGGCGACATTCTTGATCTGGCTTCCAAGGAAGGAATCGTCGAGAAATCTGGCTCCTGGTTCTCGTATGGTGATCTGCGTATCGGGCAGGGACGCGAAAGCGCGCGGCAGTATCTGATCGAGAATCCGCAAATGTATGTCGAGATCGACGGAAAGCTGCGCGAGAAGCTGGGACTGGTGCGCCAGGTCGGCGTCGGCGCTCCCCCACCGGAACCCGAACTGGCCAAGGCGGGGAAGTAGGTCCAGTCATCGCCTGACGCCCAGGCCGCGAGATGGCTGGCATTTGCTCGAGATGGCTGTCATTTGCATAGGAGCAGCCCCGGAGGGGCGTTAGATAGTAGCTCATGGCGCAAGGGATAGTTGAAAAACTGGGCAGACAAGAGTGTCTGCCCCACTCTTGGTCATGGAAGTTCTTGTCTCTCAGTGGCGCGGACACTCCTGTCCGCGCTCTCGTCTCCAGATGCTGTGGCTTTCCAACACGCCCGCAAGTCGTGGGTCGCCGACAGACTCAGCGTTATTCCATGAGCCCCGAAGGGGCGTCAAAACGATTCCGCAAACGGCCCTCGGTTCCCGATGTCTGATCCGTCGTCATCGATTATCACGGCATTCAAGTCCCACCCGGCGCGTCCCGGCCGCATCCGAGTCGAGATTGATGACCAGTATGCCTTCGAGCTCTCGCGCAAGGTCATCCTCGCCAAAGGTGTGACCGAAGGAGAGCGGCTCACTCCGGAACGCCTGAAGGAACTCGAAACGATTGCCGCGCGTGAAGCCGCGATTGGGCTGCTCGCACGGCGTGAAAGATCGCGTGCCGAACTGGCAACAGCGCTACGCCGCAAACGCCTCACCCCGGAATTAATCGAAATCGTGCTGCACGATCTTGAGAAGGAGAAGCTGCTCAGCGACGAACGGTTTGCCGGGGCGTGGGTGAACACGCGCCGGCGTCTCTCGCCACGGGGCCGGGCGGCGCTCTCCTACGAGCTAAAGCAGAAGGGCGTTCGCAAGAAGAACATCGACCAGGCGATATCGAATTACTCACGTGCGGATGAGCTTGAGGCTCTGCGCGAGTTGATCGAGGGACGCTTGGCACGATATGCCGCGACCGGCGATGATCGGGCCAGGGTCAAGCATCGGCTGTTGGGGTTTCTCGCGCGACGCGGGTTTACCTACGAGGATGTGGAGCAGGTGTTGCGGGAGCACTTTCCGGGGTGGGCGTAGACTTGAAGATGTGGCGTGGGCGCGGGCGGCCGCGCCACATCAGCCATTCGCATTCAGAAACGATTGAGCGCGGGAGCGCCCTCACCCCCGACCCCTCTCCCAGAGGGAGAGGGGAGTTGCCTGCCGCGAATCGCGCGAGTTGCGCCAAGAGATTTCTTTGCCCCGGTGCCCATCTTACACGGGAGGGAGATGCCTGCAGCGAGAGCATCCAATGCTCGCGAAGTTCTTCTCCCCTCTCCCCCTGGGAGAGGGGCCGGGGGTGAGGGCTTATTCCGGCAGGGCTTCCGCGTCGACTGAGCGGGGGAGATGTTCGATCTGGGTGATCTCGGGGATGTCATTTTGGGTCGTTGAGCCCAGTTCTTTGAATTTTCTGGCGGACACCAGTACGCGGGTCTCGAGGCTGCCGACCGATTTGTTGAAGGCTTCGGTGGCCTTGTCCAGTGATGTCCCGACGGCGCTGAAGTGCCGGACGAAGGTCGCGATGCGCTCATACATCTCCGCGCCGAGGGCACTGATGTCTTTCGCGTTGTCGGCGATCTGTTCCTGACGCCAGCCCATCGCTACGGTGCGCAGGAGCGCGATCAGAGTAGTGGGCGAGGCGAGGATGATGTTGTTGCGAATGCCGTCTTCGATCAGCAACCGATCCAATTCGGCGGCGGCACTGAAGAACGATTCGGCCGGAATGAACATCACGACGAAATCGGGGGCTTTCTCGAACTGGTTCCAGTACTCCTTGGTGCCGAGCTTGCGCATGTGCTCCCGCGCCTGGCCGGCATGGCGGCGCAGGTGGAGCGTCCGCTCTTCATCATTGGATGCCGCAATCATGTCCAGGTAGGCCACGAGCGGAACTTTGGCGTCAACCACGATATCCCTGTCACCGGGCAGATGCACAATCATGTCGGGACGCAAGCGCCCGGCTTCGGTGTCCACCGACATTTGCTCGGTGAAATCGCAGTACTTGGTCAGGCCGGCCAACTCAACCACGCGCCGCAGAGTCAACTCGCCCCAACGTCCGCGGACCTGAGGAGCGCGCAGCGCCTGCACCAGGTTGCCGGTTTCCTTCTGCAGAGACTCGGTCGTGACGGCGACGCTCTTCAGTTGCTGGTCGAGACTCCCGTAGGCCTTCTGGCGGCTTTCCTCGAGGCGCTGAACCTGCTCGTTGTAACGATTGAGTACCTCGTTCAATGGCTTGAGCAGATTATCGATTGCTTCCTGGCGTTTGCCGAGATCGCCTTTGGCGTCGGTGACGAGATTGGCGAGTTCGCTTTTGGCGCGATCCAGGAAGACCTGGCTGTTGCTGAGCAGGGCATCGCGCGAGAGAGCCGCGAAATTATCGGATTGCCGCTTGACGCTCTCATCGGTGAACGCCTTCAGATCAGCAAGTGCCTGCTCTTTCTCTTCCAGCTTCGACTTCAATGCGGCATGGCCGACACGTTCGTCGTCATAGTGTTTGCGCAGCTCGAGGATCTCGTTGTCCTTTTGGTCGATCTGCTGCCGGACAATCGCCATGCTGTCGCGGGCCTGCGCCTTGCCCAGAAACCAGGCAGCGGCGCCGCCCACCACGATCCCAATTAATAGAAAGAGCCAGTCCATCGGTTTCTTCCCAGTCTGTTACTCCACCTGCGGAAGAAACCACCGACCCAATGCGATAGTCAAGTCATGCGCGACGCCGAGTGGCCTCAAACGAGCCCGACAGTATCACTTCTTGCGGCTGGGTAGGTGATCGAGATGGAAGCGATCCGGGTATTCGGTGGTTGAGAGCCAGAGATCGACATCGGCAGTGGCTCCAGGGAGGTACTTGAGAACCGTCTGCCGGAAGGTTTCCGCCGTGAGTTTCTGCTTATTGAGGAGATCCGAGGTGAAGGTGAAGAACCGTTTGCGTCCCAGATGGCGATACAGGTAGTTCATGAACAGAAGCGCGCGATCATCCAGAACGTACTCGTCTTTGTATGTCGATAACTCATCGGCCTTGATGGCCAGAAGCGGCTTCTCCGGTGGCACGGCGCCCCAGCGGGTCCGGCCTGTCTGGCGCTTCTCCAGGTAGAGCTTTTCCATCCAGTCGATGAACCGATCATAGACGTCGGTTCCAAGGACCTCGGCTAGGACCGGCAGATGGAAATAGCTGGGGAAACCCTCGATCGCATAGCAGTACATCGGATCGGAGCGATCTACCGGCACGGCGGTGTAGGGATGCACCAGTTCGTGTGCCAATGCCCGCTTGGCGTTGGCATCGTCAGCGAAGATTTTCCACGTCGATGCCATCAGCCCCGTGACGTTCCCGCTGGAAATATCGCCGTAAGGAGGCATCTCGATCACATAGAGCGGCTCGCCGGCGGTGCCCTTGCGATAGTACTTTCCGTACAAGTCGTTCATGGCTGTCGCGAACTGAAGAATCTGCGCACCGGCGGCCTTCGAGGAAGAATCGGTGTAGCAATAGACGAAGCAATTGCCGGCGGTGGTGACTGTGTAACGCTGCGCGGTGCATTGCGCTCCCGTCAATGCGACGTCGACCGCGTTCCAAATGGTCGTTCGCCAGCCTTCCCTGACAGAGTCGCTCAGTTGCGTTCCCGTGAAGACCGAGCGGAACTCAGCGGGAGTATGGATCAAGACTCTGTCAAAGGTTGCGTTTGGGCAATTACTGCGGGCAGAGACAAACATCGGAAACCAGGGCGAGTATCCGTAGGCACGGAGGAACACACCGTCTTCATCGATCCGCATATAGTCAGACTGCGAGCGCGCTCTTGACGCGTGGAAGTAGCCGGAGTAATAGATGGTCAGCGCACTGTCGCAGCTCGCGCCACTCAGAGGAACCGCGATTTGGTTTGCGATCAGCGAGTAATCGTAGTCGTAGAAGACGGGTTTCTGCTCGATCGTGATTGGACGATTGCCGAGCCGAACGCTGTCGACAGACAGCTCGCCATGCAGGAAGCACACAGCGGCGGGCGGCAGGCTTCCCTGGCACACAAACCGCATCGTCGCGACGGCTTCGATCCGGGCCAGTTCCGGCTTGAATGTGGCATCGAGTGAGTACCGGCTTACAACCACGGTGCTGTCAGCCGTGGCGGTTTGCGACCTGAAGATTAGAGCGAACAAGATCAGAACGGCCAATCGCGTGCGCATGTGAATCCTCCGATGAGTCACCTGGCCTGACGGAATTCTCTGTCCCAGCGGCATAGGATTTGGGGGCGCCGACGGATGAGCACCGTGCCGTGGCAGCGCTGATCTAGTGTAGTGTCTCCAAAACGGCTTTACAAGGACCGATCTTGCGGAGGATAGCGTCGACCGATGCTGTCCAGACAAACGGTCGCGGGTTCTTGTTGTAGGCCTCCAAGTATTCTTCGATGGCACG
>JAKAKI010000083.1 GCA_021813505.1 bacterium
CACTCGTGACGTCATTGCGAGCGGAGCGAAGCAATCTCTGGGGCACTCGTGACGTCATTGCGAGCGGAGCGAAGCAATCTCTGGGGCACTCGTGACGTCATTGCGAGCGGAGCGAAGCAATCTCCGCCTCACTGCTGCGACAGCGCCACGACAGTTCCGGCTGTTTCAACACGCCCGAGGTCGGTGGGCGGAGCCCACCCTACTTGACAGCGGAGAATCTTCCCGATACTATATCCCATCGGGAGGTGTGAAATCATGAAGACGAGACTCTGCGCTCTGACGCTAGTCGTGCCCCTGATTATCGGGGCGCCACGGTGTGCTGCGGGTGAGGCCGTATCACCGGAGGCTCAACTCGACATTTCGGCAGTCACCCAGCTTCTCGACGTGCTTGATCTCCTGGTCCGCAAGAACCCCGACCACAAAACCACGATTATCCAGCTTTCGCAGATGCCCCGCGATAGCGCGGAAAGCGAGTTGCAGCGGCTGGCCCAGAAGAACGGCGATGATCCCGAGCTCAAAAGCGCCATCGACAGCCTCCTCAGTTCGCCCGCGTACAAGCTCTATTACAAACAATTTCGCAACGTCACCCCCGAAATTCATCGCAAAGTCTTATGCGCGCTCCCTTACTGGGGTATCAACAGCCCGGCCGATATCGGTGGGACCCTGCGCGAGTTGTGCCTGAATCTGGATTCCGTTCGCTCATGGGTCACCACCGTGGTTTCCCGCATCGATCTTAACAAGTCCCAGCGGGTCGCCTTGCAGTGGCTCCCTCCGGGAGACTATCCGATGCCCCCGATTCGTTTCCTCTACGACGGCAACGGTGGCGCGTTCGCGAATGAT
Organism: bacterium; assembly: GCA_021813505.1. Classification (GTDB taxonomy): domain Bacteria; phylum Zixibacteria; class MSB-5A5; order WJJR01; family WJJR01; genus JACRMA01. The sequence goes on from JAKAKI010000083.1 coordinate 841, forward strand.
GGGGACGTCGGATTCGACCTGTATGGCAGCATCCTCGGCAGCCGGGCTCCCGCAGCACGGTTTGCGAATCTTGCCGGACTGGATGTCAATCAAATCGAGCTCATCATTGCTCACGAATTGCAACACATCTATGCGGCACGCTATCTCTATCCCCCCGGACGCACCTATACCACCTGGCAGGACAAATGGACCGACCGCCTGACCCGCACCATCGTCAGCGAGGGCGTGGCCATGCAATGCAACGTGGGGCCCGATATGCGGCGCAGCTTGATGGAGGATACGACCATTGTGCGCTACTGGATCAGCCAGTTCAATGAGAAAGTGGCCGCCATGCGAAACAACAACATCACCGAACCCCAGATTAGTGCGTGGTACGACAGCTCACTTCAGGATGTCCCGCGACAGCTTCTGGTCGGATACTGGAAACGGGTCACCCATGATCAGGACTCTGTCACCTTCATGCAACGGTACATAGGCGACCGTCCGGCGATGACCTACACGCTGGGGTGGTGGATGCTGGGAAGGATTCTAAGGAGAGACGGAAACAGGGAGAAGGTGATCGACTTGCTGTCAGACCCATCGGCCATCTTTAAGGCCTACAACGAAACCATTCCTGCGGACACGCCACTGAGGGTGGAATTCTAACTCAGTTTACAGTGATTTGGCTGAACGCATGGAACTCCCGATGGGACTTGTCGTATTTCCTGAAATGCGTGTGACCCACCCCCGAGGAGCCAATGACTCGAAAACTAAGCCGTATCGCGGTTGCATTGTTGATAGGCTGGCCAGCGCTCTCCCCAGCTGGGCCGCCGCCCTCGCTCATCTTCCCCGACGCCGCCCACGAAATCCAAATCGTCGCGGCCGACAAATGCAAAGGCAAGCTTCCCTGCGGGCACGTGCTGCCGGAGAATGATTCCCTGGCGCGACTGATTCTCGACGAACTACGCCTGCCGTTTCATCGAGACGTGATTACGGTCAGCCAGTGCCTCCGCAACTTTGCGGGCGATCTGGCCAGCCCCAATGTGCTGTTCACCTCCGAACGCGAAGGTGGATATGCCAGTCAGGGGCTGGTTCTTCGCGACAGGAACAAGACACGTGAGCTGCCGGACCTGCGGTACGTCGAGTTGGTGCTGAATCCACAATCGGTCCGATCAGGGGAGCTCGACATCTTCTCGCATGAGCTTGGCCATGTCATGATGTGGACGGTCTGGCCGGTACGTCCCGAAGGACGGTCGCCCAAACAGCATGTCAGCATGGGAATCACCGACGAGTTCATGGCCTTTTCCGAGGGCTGGGGAATCAGCTTCCAGCGGCTGGCCTATGACGCCATCACGCGGTACCAGGAGCTCCGACGCGAGCAGGAAGACTACAAACGCGCCCCCCGCTGGCTGTGGCATTCCAGCCTCGACACGCGGCTGCGGCTCGACGCCGTCCGAAGCAACGATTACATCCATCGCAAGGTCCTGCCCCAGGTCGACACCGCAGGGATGGCGATCACGGATTTGATCTTTCTCGACCACACGTCGCCATTGTTCGACCCCTGCCGTCTGAAGAACGCGCAGGAGATGCTGGCCTCCGAGGGCGTGATCGCCACCATGTTCTACCGGATCAACACCGACTCGATCCTGTCGCATCACTATCGCAGTTCTGTGTTCTACGAGCGATTTCTGCGGGAGCCTTATCCAGAAGGGACATCCGTCGAGAGCCTCTTCACACCCCTGGAGAATGTCCTGCTGAAGTCTGCCTATGTGATGTACCAATTCAAGGACAAGCTCACCGAACACAGCTCGCCCTTCCTCGAATTCATCAACAATTGGTGCACATTGTTCCCGGAGGACAAAGAAGAGTTGCTGAGTCTCTTCCTCAGCACGACTGTTGGCAGAACCGCCACGGACAGTCTCGGAGCCATCTATGAGAAGATGGCCTATGCCGGGATGGTGGGGGGGTACAACGAATACAAGCGGCTGCGGAAGATCTACGAAGATGGTCTCGCACGCCTGACGGCCGACGTCCTCACGCAAAAGATCGCGTTCGATGCCAACGTGGGGCAACAGCTTTGGGTGGAGAACTCGGCGTTGTCCATTCCCGTGACGCTCTTCGCCCCGGAGCCGAAATTCCCCCTCAACATCAATATCAACACCGCATCGGTATTCGATCTGGCAAGCTTCCCCGGAGTCTCGGTGGCGCAGGCGCAGAGCATTATCCGCGCGCGCGATAAACAGGGATGGTTCAAATCGCTGGATGAGGCGCGGCAGAACGGATTCAAGTTCTAGAATAGGTCCTATTTGACCTATAGGACCAATAGGACGAATTGGACGCCAGAATACACGAGGCCGGTCCCGCGGATTACAGTGCTGTCCGTGCGCTGATCGAAGAATACGCCCGCTCGCTGGGCATCAATCTCGAATTCCAATCCTTCGCAGAGGAAATGGCCGGATTCCCGGGTGAGTACGCACCACCCGGCGGATGTGTGCTGATCGCGGAATGTGACGGCCGTGTGGCGGGGTGCGTGTGCCTGCGCCAATTCGAGCCAGGAGTCTGCGAGATGAAACGTTTGTACGTAATCCCGGAATTCAAGGGACAGGGACTGGGCCGCGCCCTTGCGCTGGCGGTTATCGAGCAGGCAAAAGCCAGGGGGTATGAGCGCATGCGTCTTGATACCCTGGCCGATATGCAGGCTGCCCGGGCGCTCTATCGCTCCCTGGGCTTCCAGGAATGTGCCCCCTATCGTCACAATCCCCTCCCCGGCGCGTCATTCATGGATTTAGTTCTGACTACTGCATAGCACGCGGTCAATATCGCTAGCTCAACTCGGGAGAGTCGGGCTGTCATTCTGAGTCGCGCAGCGGCGAAGAATCTGCTGTCTGTTCCCGCATGCGGCACTTCCCGGAAGACACCAGATCCCTCGTCGCTAATTGTCAGCTCACTGTGGGGGTGCCGCCGGGCCCGCCCCTCAGGATGGCGGGGGCACGGGTTTGACTGCTAGCATCACATCTTTGATTCCTCACTAAGCCCGAAAAGATGATTGCCCCTGCCGCCTGTCCCTTGTATTGTATGCCCGGGTCATGAGACGTATACCCTGGCTGACTGATATTCATCTGAATTTCCTGGAAGGGCCGCAGTGCGAGCTCTTTCTGGAGGAGTTGGCACGCGGGCACTTTGATAGTGTCATTGTTGCCGGGGACATCGCGGAAGGTCACACGGTCACCACGTATCTGCGACGCATGGCAGCCTGGCTGCCCTGTCCGATCTATTTTGTCCTGGGCAATCACGACTTCTATTTCAGCAATTTTGCCGATGTCCACCGTGCCATCCGGCAATTGTGCCACGCCCACCCGAATCTGCACTGGCTCAGCGATTCCGGAATTATCCCTCTGGCCGACAGTACTGCCCTGATCGGCCACGACGGCTGGGCTGACGGCCGGTTTGGCGATTTCTTCAATTCCAATGTGGAGATGACCGACTATTTCCTGATCGAGGATCTCGCCCGACTTGATCCGCAGACACGGTTCGACCGATTGAACGCGATTGCGGAGATGACGGTGTCGTACGTCGACCGACTCCTGCCTGAGGCGTTACGCCAGTACGAGCGCGTGGTCTTGGTCACCCATGTGCCGCCGTTCCGCGAGGCGTGTCTCTATGAAGGCGAAGTCAGCGATGACCATCATCTGCCGCATTTCGCCTGCCGGGCCCTCGGCGAGTCGTTGCTGCAGATCATGAGTGAATTCCCCGACGGACATCTCACCGTACTGTGCGGCCATACCCACGGTCGGGCTCATGTCGAAGTGGCGCCGAACTTGATCGTGAAGACCGGCGGCGCCGAATACGGCTCCCCAGCCATACAGGAAATCCTTTCGCTCTAGCATTCCAGCAATTCGGGCCTGCACAATGCGCCAATCGCCGGCGCCGCGAAATCGTGCGCGGGTGGCCAGCCTCCCGGCTATCTCATGATCTAACTCGTTAGAAATCTTGGCCTTAAATTCTCAGGCACGTCACTTGCTTGAACTGGCTATGGCCGCCGGTGTTGGCGGGGAGAAATGCGGAGAGGAGACACGGTCATGAGCGCTAAGAGGAGTTTCGTTATAGCAATCCTGCTGGCGGCACTTGGCGCCCTGGCAATCAGCACTCCCAGTGAGGCCCGAATTCGCAACCGTCGCCCATCGCGGGAACCGGCCCGTGAGAGCTTCAACCAGCGCGGATTCCAGCTCTATGCGGGGCTGGGCGGACAGGGATACGAAATCGAAGACAACGACTATGCGTTCCTGGATGACCGTGGGTCCGAAGGCATGTTCTTCCTGGGCGCCGCGATTGGCCTCAGCAAGGACGTGTCGCTCTTTCTCGAGGGAGCCGGTTCGCAGCATCAAACCGATATCGGTGACGTCGTCTTTGGATACACCCATATCGGCCTGAAGGTGGCACCGACGGCGGGTAACGGACGGTCATGGCAGCCGTACGGGAAGATCTCGGCCGGAGGGATGTTTCTCCTCGAAGACGACCACCCGAACGACAGTTGGCATCATCATGACCGAAACGGCTACACTGGTCCATCAGTCGCTCTGACGGTCGGAATCGACAAATTCCTGAGCCGTCACGCTGCCTTGTATGGTGAGCTTGGTGCGATGATGGGGCGATTGGAAACGCGAATCATCGACGGCCAGGATCATGACTTGGCCCACAATGTCGGGGTGACCTCGGCACGGCTTCAGTTCGGAATTCGAGTCAGATTGTAAGTGTCCCAAGCCCATGGTGGGCAGGGGAACAAAACGGTGTCCCGTCCGGCGTCGGGGCGCCGTTTCCCTTTGGGTTCTCCATAGTCACGATCGGTCGCCGGAATTCCGGCCAAGGCCCCGGTGTAATCGCGCCCAGCAACCCATTAACCATCAATGGCTTGCGTGGCAGCATCCTGCGGTTGTCACAACCGGATTGGTTTGGGCCGCAACTTATAAACATTCGATGCCGCCGAACGTATATATCCACGCTGAACTCCGACCAAGACTCCCACACACAAAAAGGGACCGGTGGGGCCCACCTTCGGGTTGGGTGATCAGTCTTGACGGTTGGAGAAAATGGTGGTTTGATTGATGACGTGGGATGACGCCAAGATGCGATCCCGCCTCTCGGGAGGTAAGTGAAGTGAACGGAATGAAAACTGCGGCACTGTTGGCGGCTCTGACCGTCCTGTTTGTCTTCATTGGCTCGCTCCTCGGCGGCCAGCAGGGCATGATCATCGCTTTTGCCTTTGCCGTGATCATGAACTTTGTCTCGTACTGGTTTTCGGACAAGATCGTCCTGCGCATGTACGGCGCCAAGGAAGTGAGTGAAGCCGAGGCGCCGAGCCTGGTGCAACTCGTCCGCATGAACGCACAGCGCGCCGGACTGCCGATGCCGCGCGTGTACATCATCCCCAGCGGGTCCCCGAATGCATTTGCCACGGGACGCAACCCGCAGCACGCCGCGGTCGCGGTGACCGAGGGGATTCTGGATTTGCTGACTCAGGACGAGCTTGAGGGTGTGCTGTCGCATGAACTGGCGCACGTCAAGAACCGTGACATTCTCACCTCGACCATTGCGGCGACGATCGCCGGCGCGATCACCATGCTCGCCCACATGGCTCAGTGGGGCGCGATGTTCGGTGGATACGGGAATCGCGATGATCGCAACAGCGGCGGCGGGCTCATCGGGCTTTTGGCGATGGCGATTCTGGCGCCTTTGGCGGCGATGCTGATCCAGATGGCGATCTCCCGTTCACGCGAGTACGCTGCGGATGCCACCGGCGCGCAGATGTGCGGTAAACCCCTGGCCCTGGCCAGTGCGTTGCGCAAGCTGCACACCGGTACCCAGAGGCGTCCGCTCGAGGCTAATCCCGCGACGGCGCACATGTTCATCATGAACCCGTTGAGCGGGCAGTCGTTCGCCACCTTGTTCTCGACACATCCGCCGATCGAGGAGCGCATCGCCCGGCTGGAACATCTGACGTACGCACGCTGAGGATCTGCCGACTCGATGGAAATCGCCGGATTCTCCTCAACTCCAGACGACCCCGATCGATTCAATACAAGGGGCGGGCAGTGTTGCCCGCCCCGTTTTGTCTCCGAGCGCTGCACCCACCACAGCGGAGTTCGAATGTGGTCGGCCCTTCCACAGGTGGGTAGAGCCGACCATTACATCCGTCGCAGGGAACTCGTAGGGTGGGCTGTGCCCACCGGCCCGAACGAGAACGGCCCACCTCCCGTTTGGCAGCGCACGACGGCGGCCAGAAGGCGACAATGGCCTGCCGTTAACGGGCGCGTTGAAAGAGCCTGTTTATCGTATTCTGAAACAGGGAACACACGAGATTGCTTCGTCGCTCCCTCCGCCTTCGGCGGAGACGCTCCTCGCAACGACATGGGGCACGATTCGCTCCGGGATACCCGTGAGGTCATTGCGAGTCCGCCGCGGCGGACGAAGCAATCTCCGCCTCCCCGCCGCGACAGCGCCTCGATTGCTCGCGGTTTTAGACGCCCTAACAAGGTGGGCGGAGCCCACCCTACCGATCCTTGGTGGGGTGTGGTATGACGAGTCTGGTCGGCGAACTTCTTCTCATCGGGATTTTGATCCTGATCAATGGCTTCTTCGCGGGCGCGGAGGCCGCACTGATTGCCGTGCGCCGGTCCCATGTCAATGAATTGGCGGCGCACCACGGCCCTGCCGGACGGGCGCTGAAGATTCTCAAGGATGCCCCGGACAAGTTTCTGGCCACTGTGCAATTCGGCGTCACCGTGGTCGGAACGCTGGCATCCGTGCTGTCGGGTGCAACAGTCGTGCAGGCGCTCGCACCGGGAGTGGCGCGGCTCCCGTGGGAGTTCACCCATCGCTGGCCGGAGCAGATTGCCATCGTGATTGTGGTCGTCGCGATCGCGTTTGCGACACTCGTGATCGGCGAACTGGTGCCGAAGTACCTGGCGATTACGCGGCCGGAATCGATGGCATTGCGCGTCGCCCGGCCGATTCACTGGCTGTCACGCATCGGCTATCCCATCGTCATGGTCTTGACCGGCGTGTCGCGCTTTATCACACGCCTCCTCGGCGTCAACGCCACCGATCAGGCACTCCCGGTTTCGGATCAGGAAATTCGGCACCTGGTGCTGGAGGGCCGGCTTCATGGCTCGATTCATCCGACCGAACATCATCTGATCCACCAGGTTCTGGATTTTTCCGATACCACCGCGCGCCAGATCATGACACCCCGGCCCGACATCGCCGCGATTGATATCGTATCCCCCATCGAAGAGACATTGCGCCTCATCCGCGAGGAGGGGTATTCCCGATACCCAGTGTATGAACAGACAATCGATAAGATTCGTGGCGTGGTCTACACCAAAGACATCATCCATCTGATGACCGAGGACAGCCCGATCATTCTGACCGATCTGGTCCGCCCGGTCGTGTTCGTGCCGGACTCCATGCCGATCGTGAAGGTTCTGGCCAAGTTCCAGTCGGAGCACCGCCACATGGCGATTGTCCTCGATGAGTTCGGCGGCACGGCGGGACTGCTGACCATGGAAGACATCCTGGAGGAAATCGTCGGCGAGATTCAAGACGAATACGACGCTGAGCCGTCGGATTTTCAAATCCTGGCCGATGGATCGGCGATTGTGTCCGGCGGGCTTTCGATCATCGACTTCAATGAACGCTTTGGCGCGCAACTTCCCAGTGGCCGCGCTGATACACTGGCGGGGTTGATGTCGGTCGCGCTCGACCGGATCCCGCACCGTGGCGACCATCTGGAACTCGAAGGCGTCCGCCTGGAGGTCGCCTCCCGCGAAGGCCGCCGGGTGCGGCTGTTGCGGGTCAGGAAAATTCCGGAATGATGTGAGTGCGAATTCGGTATCTTCGTGTGGGAGAATGAAAGCGGTTTCTCCCGCGCCGAGTTGCCCTTGATGATGCCCCAGCAGCCAGACTCTGTGACTTGTGGTGCCTGCCAGCACCGGCCGGCCTCTCGCATCGGTAGTGCGACCTTGTATGTTCATGAGGGGAGCCTGCCCGATACCCTCTGGCGGTGCCCCGAATGCGGCACCTATATCCGCGGCCTGGATTTTGATGATCCAATCGTCCAGACCCATTTTGAAGTGGCGAGTTATACCGACCCACAACGGGAGCAACAACTTCTCGAATCACGGATCGGCTTTTTCGAACACATCGCCGCTCTCGCCCTTCCGCCCGGACAGGCGGCCGAGACGCAGCCCCAAGTCCTCGATGTTGGCCCGGCCTATGGCCACCTGCTGGACATCTTTCGGAAGAAAGGAGCGGATGGCAGCGCGATCGAGATCGTGGATAGACTTTCAGCGAAACTTAGGGAGAGAGGGATCACGACTTACCGGTCTGCCGGTCAGATTCCTGACAATGTGAGGTTTGATATCATCACGATCATTGACAGCCTCTATTGCCTCCAATCGCCGGCCGACACGCTGCGAATGTTGAGGAACCACTTGGCGACGGACGGTATCCTAATTCTGCGTGTCACCAATAGAGCGCCACTTCTCGATATCTTGCGGTTATTGAATCGACCGATCACCAACAGTTTGGTCGGCGACGCCAAGCACAATTTCAGCTTCCCAGGTATTGCTCGCCTGCTGTCTGACACCGGTTTTAGCGTCGAGCGCGTGGTGCTGAACGAACGGGGAAAGAGAATAGCGCGATTGAAGACTTGGCTCTACTACAAATGCTCGCTGGCCGCCAGCAAGATAACCGGACTGAAACTGACGCCGGGGATGATCCTGGTGTGCCGGGGAGTCCCGACCAGGGAATAGAGCGGCAGCCCCTACACGTCCAAATTCCGCACGTACTTCGCGTTTTCCTCGATGAACTTGCGGCGCGGTTCGACCTCGTCGCCCATCAGCATCGTGAAGATGTGGTTGGCCTCCGCGCTGTCCTCCAGCGTCACCTGCAGGAGCGTGCGCGTCTCCGGATCCATGGTGGTCTTCCAGAGCTGCTCCGGGTTCATCTCGCCCAAGCCTTTGTAGCGCTGCAAGCCGATACCGATTCCCTTGGCCCCGCCCATTTCCACCATCAGCCGTTCCTTCTCGTCGTCGGAGTAGGCGTAGACTTCCTTGGCGCCCTTCTTGAGACGGTACAGCGGCGGCTGGGCGATGAACACGTGGCCGGACTCGACCAATTCCTTCATATGCCGGAAGAAGAACGTGAGAATCAGGGTGCGGATGTGCGAACCGTCGATGTCGGCATCGGTCATGATGATGATCTTGCCGTAACGCGCCTTGGCGGCATCGAAATCATTTTCGCCGATGCCGGTCCCGAGCGCGGTGATCATCGCCCGGACCTCGTCGTTGGATAGAATCTTGTCGATGCGCGCTTTCTCGACGTTGAGGATCTTTCCCTTCAACGGAAGAATCGCCTGGAATCGCCGGTCGCGTCCCTGCTTGGCATTGCCGCCGGCCGAGTCGCCCTCGACAATGAAGATCTCGCATGACTCCGGATCGGTCATCGAACAATCGGCGAGCTTGCCCGGAAGTCCGCCGGAGTCGAGCGCCGATTTGCGCCGCGTGAGTTCGCGCGCCTTGCGCGCCGCTTCGCGCGAACGGCCGGCCGACATGACCTTCTCCATGATCCGACGCGCCACGGAGGGATTTTCCTCGTAGAATTCGTTGAGCCCTTCACCAACGATCGACTCCACGATCCCCTTGGCCTCGGAGTTGCCCAGCTTGGTCTTGGTCTGGCCCTCGAATTGCGGATCGGCGATGCGCACCGCGATTACCGCGGTCAATCCTTCGCGGGTATCCTCGCCTTCGATGGTGAAACCGGCATTCTTCAGAAGGTTGTTCTTGCTGGCGTAGTTGTTGACCGTGCGCGTGAGGGCCGATTTGAATCCGGACAGATGCGTGCCGCCCTCGATCGTGTTGATGTTGTTGACGAAGCTGAAGATGTTGTCCTGGTAACCGTCGTTGTACTGCAACGCGATTTCCACTTCGATACCATCGCGCGCGCGTTCCAACACCACCGGTTTCGGATGAATCGGGGTCTTATTCTCATTCAAGTACTCGACGAACTGCTTGAGCCCGCCGCTGTACGAGAACAACTGCTTCTTATCGCGCGCCTCATCAACGATTTCGATTTTGAGGCCCTTATTCAGGAATGCCAGCTCGCGCATCCGCGCCGCCAGAACGTCAAACGAGAACGCTGTCTTGGGAAATATCTCCGGATCGGGTTTGAATGTCGTCTTGGTGCCGGACTTGGCGCGCTTGCCGATCTTTTTCACCGGACCGGTTGGCTCACCGCGGACATACGACTGCGTATGCACTTCGCCGTCACGGGTGACTTCGACCGTGCAGAGCTCCGAGAGGGCATTCACCACCGACACGCCAACGCCGTGCAGACCGCCCGACACTTTGTATGTCTGGTGGTCGAACTTGCCGCCGGCGTGGAGCATGGTCATCACCACTTCGAGCGCCGGCTTGTGCTGAGTGGGATGCATGTCCACCGGGATGCCGCGGCCGTTGTCGGTCACCTCGACCGAGCCGTCTTCCCTGAGGGCGACCCTGATGGAATCGCAAAAACCCGCCATCGCCTCGTCAATCGAGTTATCCACGACCTCGTAAACGAGATGGTGCAATCCGCGCGTGCTGATGTCGCCGATGTACATCGCGGGACGGCGCCGCACCGCCTCAAGTCCCTTGAGGACCTGAATAGTTTTGGCATCGTATTGGGCGCTTGCTTTTGACTTTGTCACTTCTTCGTCCACCAACTCGGCCATCGCCGACTCCTTCATCTCACAACATCCTCGCGCCGGCGAATCGCCGAACCGTCCGAGGGTTGCCGAACTGCGCTATGATTTCGGCAGAGGGTTCGCAGCCACTTGGCCGCGACCGATCTGCGCCGCCACCCCTTTTGCAAACCACCGTCCCCGAAAATCAGGGACCGGTAAACATGATATCGCTGACGAGCTCTTCTGCCAACTCCTCATTTATTCTGGCAATGAAGACATCCTTTTGAAACAGCAGCTCCTGGCGCCAGGCAGGGGAATCGACGAGAACGAAAAGCCTTCCGGCATCGATCTTGAGAACCCGCGTGTGCCCCGCAATCTCGGGTCCGACCAGATCCGGCCACAGATGCTCGACCGAGGCCTGCTTGACCTTCCTGGCAATACCCAGACTCGCCAATTGGCGGCCGATAATCGAGGCGATGGGTTCGGGTTTGGACATGGTTATCACCGGTCAACTCTCGTAGAACTTTGACTCTCCATTATACGAACAAAGCGCCAATTCGACAAGCGATTCCCTACATGAAATCGCGCTGTAACTGACTGTCGTGCAGCGACTTAAAGAAGATGGCTGCCTGGCTGTTTCCCCGAGGCCGAGACTCATTGAGGCTGGTCGATTTGAGGAGGCAGCAGTGGTGTTTTTGGCTGTAATCCGCCAATCGTGTCTGGGGTTACGGGTTGTCCCGGAGCTTGTAGCCGAGATTCTTAATTGTGATAACAGCCTCAGCCAGAATCGGGATCTTCTCACGGAGGTGGCGGACATGGACATCGATGGTGCGCGTGTTGCCGATCTCCACGTTCCCCCAGACCGTGCTTAGCAGGAAGTCGCGCGTCAGCACGCGTCCCCGGTTGCGGAGGAAGGCTTCCAATAATCCGAATTCCTTCGTCGTCAGGTCGATTGCTACGCCATTGAGGGTCACTTCAAACCGGCTGCGGTCCAGCGCCAGCGGTCCGTAACTGTGGGCGACGCGTGATTTTTCACTCCGATCGATCCGACGCAGCACCGATTTGACCCGAGCCACCAGTTCCTTAACGGAAAACGGCTTGGCGATGTAATCATCTGCCCCGATTTCGAGTCCCAGGAGCTTATCGCTCTCATCGCCCTTCGCGGTCATCATGATGATCGGGAGCAAGGCTGTCCGCCCGTTCCGGCGCAATCGCCGCGCGAGTTCGAGGCCATCAATGCCGGGTAACATCAAGTCAAGAATCAGAAGATCAGGCAATTCTGCCTCGGCGCGGGCCAGCGCGGTGCGGCCATCGCCGATCCGGTAGGCGGTAAAGCCCTCTCTCTGCAGATACCGAAGCACCAATTCACCGATGTCTTTCTCGTCCTCCACGACCATGATTCTCTTGGGCGATTCCATAATTCCTCGTGCTGCTCGTTCCTTTCGCGGACTCCCGGCTGCAACCGCCTCATGAATGCGGTGGATGTGTTGCGCCTGCGTGACGGCAACGTTAAGATTGTGCAAATTCCGAAGGTGCTTTTGGCGGCCATGGGGAGTACCCGTGGTGGTTCCCTTCGCCCGGATCCGCAATCGATCCCGGGCGCAATTATTTACTCTACCGTAACTGACACACAATTACCTCGCAACTTCCATCCTGCAAGTTCGGCGGCGACAACCGGTGGCAACACCGTTTGCGACGCGTGCTGAGCGTGAGCTTGTGAGTCAAAGCGGTGGTGCCCAATCGGCACCCTGCGGAAGAGAAACCCAATCTGGGCTTCGGCCCAAACAGGAGGACGTATGTACTCGAAATGGTTCAAGAGTTTTCTCACAATTGTGGGCATCGCTGCCGTGTCGCTAATATGCAGGGCGAGCGCTCACGCGCAGTGCTCGCCGGCGGCTCCAACTACCATTGCGGACGTGAATGGTGATGCGGCAATCGACGTCTTTGATGTCATCGGCCTCATCGGCATCACATTCAGCGGAGACCCGGCGTCGCGCTTCATCGGGTCAGACGACGTTAACGGCGACGGTGCCACGGATGTTTTCGATGTCATCGCCGTGATCGGTGTGGCCTTCTCCGGCGACCCGACCATCTTCCCGGCGCGGGTCTATGCTCTGACGGGACGTCTCGGACAGGGCAACTGGCATCTTGTGAAGGACCCGGCGATGCAATACCGGATCTTCGGTGTCTGGTCGATTGGCAGTGATACCGTCAACGGAAGTGTAGACACCGTCAGCGTCTGCCCGAAGACCGACACCCTGGAAATCCCGCCCGGGGTTGTGGTTCAGGGTGATTCCTCGCGCGCTGTTCCCTCTGCACTCGTTGTCCGCCGCACGGGATACATTCTGGCGGTCGGGACAGCGGCCGAGCCCGTCGTCTTCACGAGCATGATGCCGGTGGGCTCCCGGAATCGGAGCGACTGGGGTGGAGTTGTGATCAACGGCGCGGCTCCCAACAACAACCGTCCCAGCTACATGTACAACACCGAGGGCGGATTGAACGTGGGCATAGGCGGCGGCAACATCCCGAACGACAACAGCGGATGCCTGGTGTACGTCAGGGAAGAGTTCTCCGGACGCGAGTTCTCCTTGGACAATGAGCTAAACGGCATCACTCTGAACTCAGTTGGCGCCGGCACGACACTGGAGTATATCCAGGTCAATGCCAGCGCTGATGACGGCATCGAGTGGTTTGGCGGCACCGTCAATATCAAGCACGCGGTCATCAGCAATTACGATGACGACAGCTTCGACACCGACCTTGGCACACCGTTCAAGGGCCAGTTCCTGCTGGCGGTTCAAGATCGGAATGCCCCTGGCTCCGCCAATCACGAGTCGTTCGAGTGGGACAGTCACCCGGATCCGGCCACCGAATACGAGGATCTGCCGCGCAACATGCCGACCGTGTACAACACGACCCATGTCGGTATGGGCCACGAGTTCATCGCCGCATCCAACGAAGGTGTCCACATGCGCCGAGGCACCGGCGGCCAGATATTCAACACAGTCTGGACACGCTTCAAAGCGGGAGTCGATCTTGATCACGCTCCCACCACGCGTCTGATCGCGGCTGATTCGATCCACATCGGCTACTCAGTTTGGTACGACTGCGGCAAGTGGGCTGATGATGCCGACTCGCTGGGCAATGAATTCAAGAACAACCCCGTTTACAACAACCAGGTATACCTCAATCCGGCCGCCAATCCGGCGCTGGCGCCAATTCTGGTCGCGGCGTCTTTCGGCGATGTTGGATTCCCCGACTTTCGTCCCATCACACCGGCCAACCCGATCGGACTCGACGTCGCCGTGGGCGCGACTCCTCCGAACGACGGGTTCTTCGATCCGACCGCAACCTATTTGGGATGCGTGAAGGCGAATGATCCGGCACCCTGGTACAGCGGCTGGACCAATTGGGACGAGCACTAGAATCGCACCGCGGGAGGCGTGGTGATGTGGTGAACGCAGCAAACACAACAGTTAACGATGGTAACTGACTTGGCAGACAACGCCCCGGAGTGGCCCCCCGCCCCGGGGCGGTGTCGTTTTAAACCGACAAAGCGAGGTTTGATTTGAGTGTTCCTAAGACCAGCAGAGTGCCGGCGAGCCCCAGGCGGATTCTCCCGGCTGCCCTGTGCCTGTCGTTTGCTTTGCTGATTGCGTCCGGTTGCGGGAATCGCCCGACCCGGTTGGCCGATACCTCTGCCTCGCCCGAGGAAGTCTGCCAGAGGACTCTCGATGCACTGCGACACAATGACACCCTGAGGCTCCAGCGGCTCCGGCTCACAGAATTCGAACATGACTCGCTTCTATTTCCGCAGATGCCGGTATCGCCTGCCGGAGCCGAGCGCGACAGGGACTTCGCGTGGCGCCTGCTCGACCAGAAGAACATCAAGGGGATTCGGCGCGCTATGGAGGACTATGGCGGCCGGAAGTTCTCGCTCGTCAAGGTGCGGTTCACCAGACCCGCAGAGACATTCGGCGAGCTTGTCGCTCATAAGGGAACGGAAGTGACTGTACGCGATTCAACGGGTGCGGAGTTCGTGCTTCCCATCTTCGGATCGATCCTGGAAGACGACGGTCGCTTTAAGCTGGTGAGTATCAAAGATTGATTGCCAACGGGAAAGGACACAGAATGAAAGGCAGCAAAGGCAGAGCGGACGTCATGTCCCAGGTTCGAGCCACGAAGCTCCTGTCGAAGTCCAAGCTACCTGCGAAAACAGACTGGCATGCGTTATCGCTGCAACAGTTGACGACCCCGGAGTTCGTCCGTGTGGTGAACTTGATCCTGGCCGAAGAATATGCTCTGATTCCTGACCTCTTTCAGGAGGACGGTGATGCCAGTATCAGTGGGAATCCCGCTGCGGCGCGGGACTCCAGGAATGCCTCGGACGGCATCTGGGCCCTCACGGCAGACTCGCTGGCCATCGAATTCATCTGACCTGCCGGGCTCCGCACGGGAGGCGTGAAAGTGGCACACTCGCGGCGAGTTCCGCGATCCAAGTACCCAATCCAAAGGGCGTGTTGAAAAACCCCGAGCAATCGAGGCGCTGACGCGGCAGGGAGGCGGAGATTACTTCGTCCGCCGCGGCGGACTCGCAATAACCTCACGGGTATTCCGGAGCTGATCGTGCCCCATGTCATTGCGAGGAGTGTCTCCGCCGAAGGCGGAGGGAGCGACGAAGCAAGCTCGTGCGTTCCCTGCTCCAGAATCCGATTAGCCCGGATATTTCATGAGCACGTCTGTGGGCATCGGAGTGGGTGCGGACTGATTGGATTTGGGCATTTCGGTGCTTTGATGGTCATCGACGGAGAGGTGGCGGTGTTTTTGGGCATACGCCCCCTTAC
>JAKAKI010000038.1 GCA_021813505.1 bacterium
CGGCGCTTCCTCACTCCGTGGGATCATCGGGGCTTCACCCCTGCCTCCCAACGGGAGCTCCAGTTGCCTGGACATCTGAGACCTGGCGTCTTTGAGAGGCACGACCGAATCACTCTCCCTTCGGTTCAGCCCTTCGTCCCGGTATCCACCGGAACTACTATGGCCTCGGCTGACTTCTCGCTCTCCCATGGCCCGGCCACGGGATCGCCCTTTCCGGCGTAAGGCGAGATCTCCCCGGGTAAGAACACTGACTGTCACCGCACGACCGCCGAATTTACGCCGGGTCCCTTTGGTCACAGGAACTTCGTGGTCACTTGCCCACTCATCCCGGTTCCCAGCGCCTCGTATCCGGTTTTTGTTCATCGGCCCACGGTTGCGTTCCACGCTTCCTCCGGACGAACGGTCACCCGCCCGCCCTTGCGTTTCCCTTGTGTCGCTGTGACCTGCTTCACAGAGGACTTACACCTCCAAGTCAGTGCCCATGCCGGGCGCACAAGCAAAAGGGGCGGCCACACAGGGCCGCCCCTACTAACGATTGCGTGAATCTGCAGCTACAGCAGCGGCAGGTAGGTGTTGAGTTCGAAGTCGGTGACCTGTGTAGTGTACCGGTCCCATTCCATTCGCTTGTTCTCGAGCAATGTGTCGAAGATGTGCTGGCCGAGAGTCTCTTTCATCAGAGTGGAGCCAGCCATCAGATCGACCGCTTCGATCAGCGACGATGGCAGCGCCGCGATACCGCGTTTCTTGCGGGTGGTCTCATCCATGTGGAAGATGTTCTCTTCGATCGGTTCCGGGAGGGTGTAGCCTTTGTCGACGCCGTCGAGACCGGCGGCGAGCATGCACGCAAACGCCAGATACGGATTGCAGGCCGGATCGGCGGAGCGCAACTCGATGCGCGTCGCCTTTTCCTTGCCGACGCGGTACATCGGCACGCGGATCAAAGACGAACGGTTCCGGCGTCCCCAGGAAATGTAGACCGGGGCTTCGTAGCCGACGACGAGCCGCTTGTAGGAATTGACCCACTGGTTCAAGACGAGCGTCATGGAGCGGACATGCGTGAGAATCCCGGCCATGAAGGAGCGCGCCATGGCAGAGAGGTGGTAGGGATCGCTGGGATCGAAAAAGGCATTCTTGTCACCCTTGAACAGCGACATGTGCGTGTGCATGCCGGAGCCGTTTTGCCCAGAGATCGGCTTGGGCATGAAGCTGGCATAAGCGCCGGATTCGAGCGCCAATTCCTTGACCACAAAACGGTAGAGCATGGCGAAGTCACCCATGACCAGTGCTTCCTGATAGCGCAAGTCGATTTCATGCTGCGAGGGTGCGACCTCGTGGTGTGAGCACTCGACCGGAATACCGATCGCTTCGAGGGAGACGACGGCTTTCTTGCGCAGCTTGGTACCTTCGTCCACGGTGGAGTAGTCGAAGTAGCCGTCGTGATCGAGAAGCTCGGTGCCGTGGGCATTGCGGAAATAGAAATACTCGATCTCGGGACCGCAATTGAAGGTGAGGCCACGGTCGGAGGCTTTCTTCAACGCGCGTTTCAACACGTTGCGCGGGTCGCCCGAATATGGCGTACCGTCGGGGTTGTAGATGTCGCAGAACATCAACGCGACCTTCTCCCCTGCGATCTCCCATGGGATCACGCGGAACGAGCGCAAGTCGGGCATCGCCATGAGGTCGGATTCCTCGATCCGGACAAAACCCTCGACGGAGGAACCATCGAAGCCCTGCCCTTCCTCGAGCACTGTGTCCATTTCACTGCGCGTGATGGACATTCCCTTCATTTGGCCGAGAATGTCGGTGAACAAAAGGCGTACATAACGGACTTTGTTAACGTCCAATAGCTCCAATACACTTTCCTTGGTTTTGACCATAACTGCCTCGCTTTTTTGCTTCGAACGGTTCCTGAAAAAGCCGGAAAAGAAGGGGCAAGTGGTTGGAAGTCAATGGGAAAATGCGAGATGCCGAGACCGAACGTAAGATCTCCATGCCGAGGACGCATAAGCTATTGTTACACAAGACAATCTAGCTATTGGCCGGGTGAACGCGGCCTCCCGACCTGGGGACGTCTCGGGTTGCCGCTATATCTCATTGCAGTACAAAAGCTTCGTGGATCGGCCTCTCTGGCTTCACTTGAGATGAAGGTGCTCCTGACCACACTCGCTGTCTTTCCCGCGGAAGGGGGATACAATCGCACTCCGGCAGACTGGATCCCCGCCTTCGCGGGGATGACAACCGGGGAGCCGCTCGCGAATACTGACGGGGGAAATCTCGTGTCGCCGTACCCGACCCATTGCGAACAAGGGGCTTTCGGCCCCCTGGGTCGCGATGCTATTCCGAAGTGACTGTTGATCGGTTGACCAAAGAAAAGGGTGGGCAAAGCCCACCCCTACCACGGTTATCAGGTCGTCTTCGGTGAGTCCTCAGCGATGTACTTCTGTGCCGCTTTGATGAATGGTGTGATCATGTCGAGCGGCAGCGGGAAGATCGTGGTGGAGTTCTTCTCCGCGGCGATTTCGGTCAGAGTTTGTAAGTAACGAAGCTGCAGAGTTGCCGGGTTTTGGCTCATGATTTGGGCGGCGGCCGCTAGTTTTTCGGCGGCCTGGTGCTCGCCTTCGGCGTGAATGACCTTGGCGCGGCGTTCGCGCTCGGCTTCGGCCTGGCGGGCGATGGCGCGCTGCATTTCGACCGGCAGATCGACGTTCTTTACCTCGACGACAGAGACCTTGATGCCCCATGGCTCAGTCTGATCGTCGATGATCTGCGCCAGCTTCTGATTGATCTTGTCGCGTGTCGAAAGGAGGTCATCAAGTTCGAACTGGCCGAGGATTGAGCGCAGTGTCGTTTGGGCGATCTGCGACGTGGCCATCATGTAGTTTTCGACGTTGACGATGGCTTTGTTCGCATCCATGACCCGGAAATAGAGGACGGCGTTGACTTTGATTGTCACGTTGTCCCGCGTGATGACGTCTTGCGGCGGAACGTCGAAGGTGATGGTCCGCAAATCGACGCGCTGCATTTTGTCGACGATCGGGATCAGGAAGATAATCCCCGGGCCTTTGGCGCCGATCAGGCGGCCCAGCCGGAAAATCACACCGCGCTCGTACTCTTTGAGGACGCGAATGGCGTTGGCCAGGATAAACAGGGCGACGAGTACAACGGTCAATGTTCCGATTTGCGGCATGCATCCCTCCTATTCAACAGGCTTAACTGTTAGAACCATTCCGTTCTTGGCGATGACTTGGACTCGGGCGCCGTCGGCAACTGGCACGGTGGTGCTCGCCTGCCAGTATTCGCCGGCGACATAGATCATTCCGGTGGCGTCGAATGATGATTTGGCATGGCCGATCTGCCCGATCAGTCCTTCGTCGCCGGTCACGGGTCTGCGGCTGCGCGCTTTGAGCGCCAGTGCCATCGCGAGGATGAAGAACGCCACGACCGTGCCGACCATGGCGAGAATGACGGTCAGCGAAATGCGTGCGCCGGGTTCGGCAGAATCGATCAGCATGACAGACCCGATGACCATCGCAATCGCGCCCCCGATCGTCAGCAGTCCGTGACTGACGATCTTCAACTCCAGAATGAATAGCAGAATCGCGAGGCCGATCAGCGCAAGGCCGGCGTAATTGATCGGCAGCGTTTGCAGGGAATAGAATCCAAGAATCAGGCAGATGGCGCCAACAACACCGGGGAAGATCGCGCCGGGATGGTAGAGTTCCATCAGGATTCCAAGCCAGCCGATGGACATCAGAATATAGGCAATGTTCGGATTGGTGAGCACGGACAGGACCCGCTCCCGCCAGGTCATCTCAGTGCGTTGGACATTGGCACCTTTGGTATTGAGCTTGACGTCGCCGCGCGGAAGATTGGTCGTACGGTCCTGCAGCGAATCGAGCAGGTCGTCGATGTTGCTCGCGACAAAGTTAACGACATGGGAGTCGACAGCCGCGTCGGCAGTGATCGATTCGGAGTGACGGACGGCCCGTTCGGCCCAGTCGGCGTTGCGTCCGCGGCGCAGTGCCAGGGCGCGGATATTGGCGGCCGCATCGCTCTCGGCTTTGACCGACATGACCGAGTCCATTTTCCCTTCCAGCATCACCGGGTGAGCGGCGCCGGCATTCGTGCCAGGCGCCATGACGGCAAAGTGGGCGGAGATCAGAATGAAGATGCCGGCGGAGGTGGCGCTGGCGCCCGAGGGGGCAACGTAGACGATCACCGGGATATTGGCATTAAGGATCGACTGCGTGATCTCCTTCGTGGTGGTCATGAGACCGCCCGGTGTGTCGAGCTCGATAATCAGCGCTTCTGCGCCGGTGTCCTCGGCGTCCTTGATCGCACCATCAATGACCATTTGCGTGACGGGACCGATGGGTCCGTCAACTGTGATGACCTCGACAGTCGCTGCGGGTGCCGCGACGGTCTGGAGGGCGAACACCGATATCGCCCAGAGGACGACGATCATTCCCCGTTTCATGGCTGCCACGCAGGTAGAATCGGCATTTGCCGGTGGGGCGTCAACCAAAAAGGGGGGGGCAAAGTTGTGCAATCCATCGACGATTTGGCCCTGAAAGGGGCATCTAATTCAGCCTAGGCCGGAGGGGCGTGTTGAAGAAGTCCCCTGAAGAGCAGCGGGAGTTGTGTAAGGGGGAGATTGCTTCGGCGCAAAGAGCCGCGCC
Source organism: bacterium (assembly GCA_021813505.1). Lineage (GTDB taxonomy): Bacteria > Zixibacteria > MSB-5A5 > WJJR01 > WJJR01 > JACRMA01. The sequence goes on from JAKAKI010000038.1 coordinate 4,680, forward strand.
TCGCAACGACATCTGACATGTCGTTGGCAATGCAAAGGCACTGTTGTCGTTGCGAGGAGCGTCTCCGCCGAAGGCGGAGGGAGCGACGAAGCAACCTCCCCCCTACGCAACTACCGCGACGTTGGGGACAAGTTCTTCAACAGGCCCCGGAAGCTTGGGTCGGTTTGCGCGAAAAGAGTCAGCCCTGAAAGGGCGATCTTACGTGTCCGCCCAGGCTTCGGCGTGGGCGCAACGGGATTAGCACGCCCTTTCAGGGTTATGTCAATAAGGGTTCGTATACCCTGGGCTGCGCCTGGGGCCACCTTTTATCGCCCCTTGGGACTCTCATTCCTCACCTGACCACGTCATTCCTCGGCGTCAAAGACTCGCATCCCGTCGACGAAGGTCATGGCCACGTTCGTGTCGAAGATCTTCTTCGGTGGACAGATCAGGATATTGCGGTCGAGGACGACCAGGTCGGCGAGCATGCCGGGACGGATCATACCGCGTGTCGTGGCGTCGCCGGCGGCCAGGGCGGCACCGGCGGTGAATCCCCAGATCGCCTCCCAGGGTGTCAGATGCTCTTTCGGGTACCAAGACCCACGGCGGTCGTCGGGGCGGGAACGGTATACCGCAGCGCCGATTCCCGAAAGAGGAGCCAGCGGCTCTATGGGCGCATCGGAGCCGAAGCCCATGGGGACACCCTGATTCCAGAGTGAGCGCAATGCGAACGCCCGGCTGGCGCGCTTGCCCCAATGCTGATCGGCGTAATCACGGTCCGTGAGCAAATGGGATGGCTGCATCGAAGCGATGATACCACAGTTGCGAATCTTGTCGAGTCCGGTTTTGTCGATCAGTTGCAAGTGTTCGATTCTGGGCGGCTGCGCGTTCGGGAACCGGCTCCGATTCTTGGAGAGGACCTCGATCGCCTGCAGGACCGCGGCATCGCCAATCGCGTGGACGCACACCGAGAGACCGTGGCGGGTGGCGCGCTTCACGATCCGGTCGAATGCCGAATTCTCCAGCCGACAGACACCGAGATTCTCGCGGTCAGAGGTGTAGGGTTTCAGCATCCACGCCGTCTGGGATCCGAGGGCGCCATCGAGGAAGATTTTGACGCCACCGATCTTCAGCCAACAGTCTCCCATACCGGAGCGAAGCCGGGCAATGATGGCGGCCTCCATGTTGTCCAATGGAATGGTCTTCCAAACGCGGAGACGCAGACGGTGCTTGTCGCGCAAACCCTGAAAGGCGCGTAGCGCGGCGGCGTCCCCCATGTCGCCGATCGCGGCGACCCCTTGGGCATGAGCGGTCTTCTGTGACGTCTCGATGAGTTGCTCCGAGCGGCGTTGCGAGAGTTTCGGAAACACCCGGAGGACTGGGCGGTAGGCTGTCTCCTGGAGGATTCCAGTGGGCTGGCCGTCGGCTCCCCGCAGGATTCTCCCCCCTTCGGGATCAGGCGTTGCGGTGGTAATTCCCGCACGCTTGAGCGCAACAGAATTGACCCACAACGAGTGCTCATCGTGGCTGAAGAAGGCGGCAGGCCGGTCCGGGAGAATCTTGTCCAGATGCTGCTTGGTCGGCCACTTCCCCCCCCAGAGGTTGACATCGAACCCGTCGCCGATCACCCAACCATGATTCCCGTGGCTTTGTGAGACATGCGCGGCGATGCGGCCGAGCGCGGCTCCCAGAGACGGTGCACCACGGAGATTCACTTTGAACAGGGTGAGTGCGAAAAAGAGAAAGTGGGTGTGGCAGTCGGAGAAGGCGGGTAAGAGCAGACGGCCCTTGAGATCGACCGGCTTTGCCCGGCGGTATTCCGTCGGTGCATCTCCCTGGCGGCCCACCCAGACGATTTCATTGCCTTTGGTGATGACTTCGCCGGCGACGGCATCATAGGGGTCCATGGTGACGATGGAGCCGTTGAAGAAGCGGTATGAGGGGGATTTGTCACGAGTGGACATGGGGTGTCTCCGAGTTCGGGTATTACGGTTCGTTAATAAAACGTGGAAGAACGCATGCAAAGGCGTCGCCCTTTCGCCAACCCGGGCGGCCACACCGGGCCGCCCCTACCATCGTGATCGTACGTAGCGGCGGCCCTGTGTGGCCGCCCATTTGAACGCGAGATGTCATCTTGATGCGTTCGTTGCCAAGACGCGTACGTCTCCCTCACGCCGGGTAATGCCCTCGCGGTCGAGGGCTTCAAGAATGGGAACGGCGTATCGCCGCGACGTGTTGAGCAGATCGCGCAGTTGCGCTGCCGACATTTCTTTTGATTCGACCAGGAATGTGACGATCGAATCCCGAATACGATCAAAAGTCAGCTTGGGGAAAACGACCCCGTCGCCAAGTTGGACGAGTTGCTCCGAGGCGATCCAGAATGCGAGGATGGCGCGCGCATTATCACTCGTAGATTCCAGTTCGGGCCGTGTCGGCGGTTGGTATCCACCGGCGTCGATGTTTTTCCAGAGCCGGTCGGCTTCGGCCTTCCAGGCCTGGGGCAATTGCGGGGTATGGTCCGGAAGGTGATAGGCTTCGCCGGTCCGCGACACACTGCCGTCTTTCAGAAGCAGGGAAGCGATCTCGCCCATGGGTTCACCGGGCATGGCGGCATGCTCCTGCCATTCTGCAAGATTGAGTCCGGGCGAGTATGAGTTCGCTTCATGCCAATTCGAGAGCGCGGTCAGTAGCCGTGATTTCGAATCCTCAAGCCATGGAGGGTAGAGAATCCAGTCACCGGCGATAATCGCTTCACGCGCTCCTATGGCAGCCGCCAGATCACGCTCGATCTCTTCGCGGTTGTATGGACCATGTCGTAAGAACCGCGAACGCGACGCATACCCGTGCTTTTGTAGCTCGGATGTGCGATAGGCTTCAATCGTACCAGTCAAACGAGCGCGGAGACGACCGGCCAAGCCGGTGTCCTTGCGGGTTTGACGTGTGCCACCGACATCGAGAATGATGCCGCCTCCGATAGTTACACCGGGGGTCGGCCAGCGCAGAACGAAGCGGTCGCGCAGGCGGGCTTTGACCGGATGGTCGAGCCGTAATTCGCACAGTCCATGGTGGCGGGGCGGGATTTCGGATTGCTCCAATGGATACGCGGCGCCCTCAGGCTCGGCGGTTCCCACCATCACGAGAACACGGCGGCCATGTTCCAGCGGGTGTGTCGAATCGGCGAGGACATGGACATCGGCCCACAAGCGGTCCACGGTTTCGGAATCGGAATCGAGAACCAGGCAATGACCGCGTTTCAAGTCGGCGGTCTCAATCCCGGCAAGATTGATCGCGACCCGCTGGCCGGGCGGAGCGACTGGGACGGCGCGGCCATGTGTCTGCAGTTCGCGCACACGGACTTTCATCTCGCCGGGCACCACGACGAGCGATTGGCCGGTGGACAATTGTCCTTCCGTCAATGTTCCGGTCACGACAGCACCGCGTCCGGCGATGGTAAAAGCACGATCGATGTAGAGGCGTGGTTTCCCGATGTCCGGGCGGTGCGGCAAGGCTCCAATCAAGTCTCCAATTGCTGACTTGAGTTCTGGAATTCCCCTCCCCGAGAGCGAGTCGACTGTGATCAGGGCTGAGTCGGCCAGAAACGATCCGGCCAGGTGCTGACGGATGTCATCCCCGACCAATACCAGCCAGTCGGGATCGACCAGATCCGATTTGGTGACAACGATGATCCCGTGTGTGACACCCAGATACTGAAGAATCGCCAGATGCTCGGCCGACTGCGGCATCCAGCCGTCATCGGCCGCCACCACAAAGAGAACAAAGTCGATCGCGCCGACGCCGGCGATCATGTTCTTTACGAATCGCTCGTGTCCGGGGACATCGACAATGCCGACGGTGTCGCCCGACGTTGTTGTCATCCAGGCGAATCCCAGGTCAATGGTCAGGCCGCGCGCTTTTTCTTCCGGGAGCCGGTCGGGATCGATTCCGGACAGGGCAATCACCAGAGATGATTTCCCATGGTCGACGTGGCCGGCGGTTCCGAGAACATACATGGCGCGGAATGATACGATAAGAATGTGGCGACTGACAGAAGGAATGACGGGCCTGGCAGAATGGGCGTGTTCGAAAAGCCCGACGACCGCTCTCAGTGTGCATTGCGGTGGCGGGGAGGGCGATCCGCCGCGGCGGACTGCCGAGCCATGTTTCCGCGCGGAAAGGAGGCTCGGCAGGAGCCTCGCCCTCCCCACTGCTGACGCGATATTAAAACCGATTGACTGAGTGTTTCAGCACGGGCAGGGTGCCCGTGCATTCATCGACGGTGGGCGGAGCCCGCCCTACAAGAAGCGGACGAGATCGGCGAAATCGCGGGGGAACATGGTGCGTACGGACAGATGGAAACGGCCATCGGAGACGGTGCCGATGATCGGCGGAGTGAACTGGCGGGCCCGGGTGGCGAGCTCGTCGGCGGATGGCGGGGGATTGAAACGGATGCCCCAGCCATCGATCGTCCTTTCGGGCGCGCTGCCGCCTCCGAATGTGTCTTTGGTTGGCACTACTTCGACATTCCACCCTGCCTTCTGGGCCGCGTCAGCCAGATGTTCGGCGCGACTCTTCAGAAGGTCGAGCGGCATTGCCAGCATTTGGTAGAGCGGGATTGCGTCCGCGGCTTTCCCGGAGCGATGGGCGGCGACAACATACTCCAATGCGAGCAGCGCCGATTTATCCGGGCGGAGTGCACGGTAGAATGGATCGGTGCGGAGCCGCTCGACCAGCGCTGACTTGCCGATGATTATTCCGGCCTGGGGACCACCGAAGAGCTTATCGCCCGAGGCGGTGACCAGATCGACACCGGTCGCAACGGCCGCGTGGAGGGTCGGTTCCGCGCTGAATTCACACACAATGCCAGGACCGATGGCACCTGAGCCCAAGTCCCAAACTACGGGGATATTCTTGGAAGCGGCCAATGCCGCAAGTGCTTTTGGATCGACCTCGTCAACAAACCCGGACTGGATGAAATTGGAGCGATGGACCTTGAGAATCAGTGCGGTCTGGGGCCCGCAGGCTTTCTCGTAGTCGGACGCGGTGGTTTGATTCGTCGTCCCGATCTCGCGGAGGACTGCGCCGCTGCGGGCGAGAATCTCCGGGATGCGGAAGCCGCCGCCGATCTGCACCAACTCACCACGGGAGATGATCACCTCGCGGTTCCATGCCAGCGCGCTCAACACCAGATACACCGCTGCGGCATTGTTGTTGACGACCAGGGCCGATTCGGCGCCGGCGAGTGCGGCGAGTTCGGTTTCCACCGCGCGGCCACGTTTGCCGCGCTCACCTTTCTCCAGATCGTATTCGAGCGAGACATACGACGTGAGGTTGGCGCTGACTCGCTCCAGCAGGTCATGCCCCCACGGCGCTCGTCCCAAGTTGGTGTGCAGGAGCACACCGGTGCCATTAATGACCCGTTGAGGGAACTTGCGACGGTGGCTCTCAACGCGAGCCAGGACGCCCTTGATGATGTTGGTGGCATCGGGCCAGCTCTGTGCCGAGCCGATGCGCTTGCGCAGACCGTCCAATTCGGCACGGATACAATCGAGGACAGCGGCGCGTCCTGCCGAATCGAGCACTGCCGCCAAATCCGGGTGATTCAGCAGGACTTCAACTGATGGAGGACGTGAGGATGTTGGTGGCTCGGCCATGGTCGTGAGAACATCCTTTTGAAACAAAGCGGAAGGGGTGGGAATCGAACCCACCGCGACCGACCCGAAGCCGACCGCCTACGGATTTGAAGTCCGCGCCGGCCACCAGACCGAATCCGCTTCCGGGGGGAATATACAAAAAGGTTGAGGTCCCTGCCGCAAGTTTGGGGCGATCAGTTTGTCGGGAAATGGCGGCGCGTTGAAGTGCGGTGGCGGGATCGTTCCCGCAAGCACCGGTGGGCGGAGCCCACCCTACTACGAGTTTTGTGCGAGACAAGCAGGGTGGGCCGTGCCCACCTTTCTCCTCCATCGATCAGGGGCCCGCGGGTTTCTCAACACGCCCCGGAGTTCGTGGATTAGATCGAGGCAACAGTCATCGTCATCGGGTCCTCGATCTCAATTGATTCGCGAATGACGAAGGCTTCGGCGTAGGGCTTGCGAATGAGCTGGCCCATGCGGCGGGCATCGATCGTGATCAGCTCGAAGATATCGACGCCGGGCTGATAGATCGATGATGCGCCTTCCTTGGTTCCGAATTGGGAGGTGTAGGCGCGCACGGCGGCGAGCTTACGGTCCAGTTGTTTAGTGATTTCGACGACAATCGAGAATGGCGGCTGCCGGGAAAAGGCTGAGTAAAGAATCTTGTGGGGCCGGTGTGGCTCGCCGGGCAAATCCAGTTTTTTGAGGCCGGCCATGAAGCAGGCATCGTAGGCAATCTCTCCGGCGACGCGGTGATCGGGGTGGCGCTGCTCACGATGAGGCAGGATTACCAAACGCGGGCGAAGGCGGCGAATCGCCTCGGCAACGGCCAAGCGATTGGGAAGCGTGTTCTCCAGCTTGGCATCGGGCATTCCGAGGTTTTCGCGATGGGTCAATCCCAGGACCTTTGCGGCAGCGGCGGCTTCGGCGGCGCGATCCTCGGCGGTGCCACGGGTGCCCATCTCCCCTGCCGTCAAATCGACGATTCCGGTTTTGTATCCCAAGTCAGCCAGTTTGAGCAGAAGGCCGCCGCAGGTTATTTCGATATCGTCGCGGTGGGCGGCCAAGGCGAGAGCGTCGATGGTTGGTGAGGTTTGAGTCATTGATTCAGCCTTTGCTTGTGATAGTGAGTATGAATTGAGCCGTCAGTAAGAGCCCCGAAACAGGCGTCAAGAGTCCCGAATGGCTCGTCGAAAGCCCCGAAGGGGCGCACTATCTCAGCCCAGGGCGAAGCCCTGGGTACCCGGTTCCAGATATGATCAAAGCCCTGAAAGGGCGTCCTACATCATGCCTAACAAGGTTGATTTGCGAGTTCATTAGGTCGCCCTTTCAGGGCTCTTTCTTTTCGACGTTTCTGACCCAGGCCTTCGGCCTGGGCTGAGTTATTGTGCCCTTTGAGGGCAAAACACTAGGTGCGCTCTCCTCAGGGTCCTTCCTGAAGCGGGCGGCCTTCTCAGGCTCGCTCCTGGAGCAACCGGTAATACACATCCTCATACAAGGGCACGACGGCATCGGCGGTGAAATTGTCCTGGACGGATTTCAGGCCGTTCTCGCGGAGGCGTCCGGACAATTCGGGATTGGTCAGGATTTGGAAGAGCCGTTCACCGCCGGCTTCGTACTCGTCTGGACCGACTAGGAAGCCGGTCTTGCCATCCTGGATCAGTTCGGGAACACCGCCGACTTTGGAGGCGACCACCGGCACGCCGCAAGCCATGGCCTCGAGCGCCGCCAACCCGAAGGCTTCGTAGTGCGATGGCAGAAGAAACGCATCGGCGGCGCACAGGATCTCGTCGACATCCTCGCGATTGCCGAGAAACTTTACATCGGCGGCCACATCGAGCGACTTGGCGAGCGAAAACGCCTCGGCGGTTTGCGGTCCATCGCCGATCAACAGGAGTTTCGCAGGGAGCCGCTGCCGGAGTCGGGCGAACATGTGAATCACCCCGGGGATATTCTTTACGGCGCGGAAATTCGAAAGGTGCGCCACGACCTTCTCCCCTTCCGGAGCATACTTATGGCGGCATTGACCGGCTGGTCGTGCATGGAATCGGTCTGTATCAACGAAATTACGGATCACTTCGATCGGACGGGATGTCCCGAACACACTGATTGTCTTATTGCGCAGATACTCGGATACGGCGGTCACGCCGTCGACGGCATCGATTGAGAACCGGGTGATCTCGTAAAACGAACGGTCGGAGCCGACCAGCGTGATGTCGGTTCCGTGAAGTGTGCACAGTGTCTTCGGGGCATTCTCTCGCATCGATTGGCGCGCGAGATAGGCGGAGATGGCGAATGGGAGCGCGTAATGGACGTGCAAAATGTCCAACCCGAATTGCTGTGACACCTCGATCATCTTCGATGCCAAGGACAGGGTGTATGGCGGATACTTGAAGAGTGGGTAATCGGGCGTCTCGACTTCGTGGAAATACAACTCTGTCTTGAATCGATCCAGCCGGTATGGCAACGCGTGACTGATGAAGTGGACCTCGTGGCCGCGCATCGCCAGCTTGGCACCGAGTTCGGTGGCGAGAATTCCCGATCCCCCGGGGACGGGGTAGCAGGTGATCGCGATACGCAGGGGGCGGCGGGTCATCATTCCGAGGTCATTCCCGAAAGTCGTGAGAGCTGACGGGAGGGGAAGGCTCCCGCCGAGCCATTTTCCCGCGCGGTGAAGAGGATCGGCAGGAGCCTCGCCATCCCTCGAAACGCGGTCGGCAATTCAATGCAGCTCAGGGTAGTCGATTTCGTCATGGTTCGATGATCTGGTGATCGGGGGTGCCGATCTTGAGTTGGTCACGGGCACGACCGATGAAATCGAATCCGTATTTGTTTAGATAGTAGGGAATTCCGAAAACGCGCTCCTGCGGCTTGCCTTCGGGATACAGGTGCGACGCCAGCTTGTAGAACTTGGCGCGGATCTCGTCGCCTTTGCGCTTGTGGGCTTGAAAGACCTTCTTCTCGAGGTTATCCCAGGCCATGGCAATTCGTCCGGAGGATTGCTCGAAGGTCATCTCCAGCGTGGGTTCGAAACCGATGACCTCGGCTTTGAGCCGCGCGAGGCGTTCTTCCCAGTCGGCGCGGCTTTCCTGGAATTGCTGCTCCAGCGTCATCGGAAACGAGCGTTCGAAGTGGCGGTTGATCACCGCTTCGATATCGCCGAAGAATTCGGAGACCTCATGGCCGAGCGCCTCGACGGCATTGCGATTCTTGCGTTCGACAATGGTCGCTGAGGATCGGGGGAGCACAATCGGCATTTGTACGTCGAACCGATCAAAGAGCGCGCGCGACTGCGCCCAATAGGCGATCTCGGATGGACCGCAGACGGCGGTGATGACGGGAAAAAGATACGACTGGGCAACCGGACGAAACAGCACGCCCGGAGAGAAGTCTGCAGGGCTTGCCTCCAGACGGCGGAGCCAGGCAACGCGTGAGAGCGGCTCTGGATTCGGCTCAATCGAAAGATGGCCATCGGCGGAGGACTTCAGCGCGTGACGGCCTTGTTCGGTTACAAACAGATGAGTGTGCAGTTTGGGATGCTCGACTTGTTGATGATAACCGGCTTCTTCGAGACGTTGATTGATCTCCGCAAGTGCGGAGGCGGTTTCATCACTGCCCGAAAGCTCCTGCGCAAAGAGCGGTTTCCAGCGCTGCTTGGCCGCCGGATCGGCGGGATTGAACATGACCATCCCGAACGGACCGAGCAATCGGGCCAGCCACCGGCCGAAGGCATCGACCATGTTTCGCCCCGGCGCGTAGTCCTGTTCGAGGGCGTCGAAAACCGATGCGGAGAATTCGGTCTCCAATTGCGCCGACCGCATCTCGGCGATGACCTTGCGGACAGAGTCACCTAAAAGGACCTGCGAGATCGGGGTTCGATCCGGCAGCCCATCGATGTCGATGCGCGGACAACGGACCTTGTTTTCCAGATCGGGGAAACCGGTCCAGCGGACCTCATCGAAATCGTGGTCATCGGCCGCGATCCAGAAGATCGGGACGACAGGACGGTTCAGGGTGGTGCGAAGCCGCTGCGCCCAACCGAGCAGAGTGAGCGCTTTGTAGACCGTGTAAAGCGGCCCTCCGAACAATCCAGCTTGCTGGCCGGTGAAGGCGGCCACGGCGCCGGGCTGTGCCAATTCCTCGGCCGCGTGAATCGCGGCAGACGGCGCACCGAGCTTCTGGTTTTGCTCGACCAGAAGCTGAGTGATTCCCACGCGATCGGAGGCGGCGCAGTCCACGCGGCGGGCACAGGCCTCGAATGCCGCCGGTGTGGGGTGTGGCCAGGAAAAGAACCGTCCGGTGCGGTCGGGATCGTAGAGCGCGTCGAGATAGAGTCGTCGCCGACCGGGGATTTTTGAGGCTGGGATGGTGTGGGCGCTCATATGGGCCTGCAGTGTGCCGGTAAAGCGAATGCAGTATCAATTTACGTACAATCCGGCTGGGACGATGAGGATTTCTCGCGGGCGGGAGGCGACTGTGAACGAGTGAGTCGCGCCGCGCCCTCACCCCCGACCCCTCTCTCCCGGAGGGAGAGGGGAGATTCCTGCCGCGAACACAAACGCCTGACCGCACGGCATTCGGCCCCCCTTCCTCTGGGAGAGGGCTGCGGTGAGGGCGCCTCCGCGTGCCAGAGTCTAATCAGGCTACGCCGTCTTCTTGCGACGAAGCACCTTTGACGTCAGGTCATCAAGCAGCGTGTAGACGACCGGCACCACAATCAATGTGAGCATTGTCGAAGAGATCAGGCCGCCGATGACCGCGCGGGCCATGGGGGCGCGAAGTTCGGCGCCGGGGCCGATAGCCAACGCCAGTGGCAGCATGCCGAAGATCATGGCCAGCGTGGTCATCAGAATCGGGCGCAGGCGGATCGGGCCGGCGGCGAGGATCGCTTCCGTGCGGCTCTCCCCCCGTTCCCGGGCCTGCCGGATGAAATCGACCAGAAGAATCGCGTTCTTGGTTACCAGACCCATGAGAAGCACCACGCCGATGAATGACATGATCGACAGTGCGCTGCCGAAGAAGAAGAGTCCGAAGAGCGCCCCGACCAAGGCCATGGGCAGCGAGAGCATAATGGCGAAGGGATCGCGGAAGCTCTCGTATTGCGAAGCCAGAACGAAGTAGATGAAGATGATCCCCAGGAACAGCGCGACGAGAATGTAGCCAAACGATTCCTGCTGAATCTCGGCCTCACCGGTGGCGGTGATACTGTAGCCGGGCGGTGTCGGGATATTCTGGGTTTTTTTGAACGCAGCGTCACGCACGTCGCCGGCGAACGCGCCGGAGGCGATATTGCCGGAGATGAGGACCTCGCGCCGCTTGTCGTAGCGCCGAATCTCGGTGGGGCCACCGCGCTGATCAAGGCGGGCGACTTCTTTGAGCGGCACGAAGAAGTGCTCGCGGCCCGGGATATCGCGGCTGCTGCGGATATTCAGATTCTCGATCGCCCAGGCGCTGGATCGATCCTCCGCGGCGAGGCGCAGGCGAACCTTATACTCCTCGTCACCCTCTTTGTAGGTCGTGGCGTCATCGCCATCGACCAGAATGCGGAGGCTGGACGCGATCTGCGCCATGGAGAGACCGAGTTCGCTGGCACGATCACGGTCAACAACGATCTGGGCCTCAGGACGCGCGCCAACCAGGGAATTGCGCACATCACGGGCGCCGGGTACGGTACGTGTAGACTCCTCGACGGCCGCCGCCAGACGTCGCAACACTCTCAGGTCGTCACCCTGGATCGAGAGATTGATCGGTTTGTTGTGACCTCCCTCGGACGGTTCAGTCGCGAAGCTCAGATACAGGCCTGGGACGTTCTTCAAGTGATCCCGGATGGCGGTCAGCAAGGCGAACACACTTCGTTCGCGTTCGGTCTTCGGTGTCAGTTTGACGGTGATGGTGCCCTCGTTGACCTGCTGCTGACCGGAGCCGATGGCCGTGTAGATGCCGGTGACCTCGGGGAACTCGTGGATCTTCTGTTCGATTCCGCCAATGAGCCGTTCGGTTTCGAATAGGGTCGTCCCCGGTGCTGCCTCGAAGTCGACGAAGAACTGAGCCTCATCACGCAACGGTATGAACTCGGTGCCAACGAACGGAATCAGCGCGAAGCTGGAAACAAACCCAAGGATGGCAATCAGCAACGTGGCGAGTCGATGGCGCAACGACCATGACAGCGCACCCTTGTACAGATTCTTCAGCCACTCGAATCGCTTATAGAAAGCCAGTTCAAAGCGGTTCAGCCAGCGCGCCCCAAACCACTTTGTGCTATGATGCTCCTCTTCTTCGGGACGGGACACCAAACGCGAGAACAGCATCGGTGTCAAAGTGAACGCAACGAATAACGAGACCATGACCGCCACGGTGACGGTGAGTCCGAACTCGAAGAAGAACCGGCCCACGATCCCACCCATGAATGCCACGGGCAGGAACACGGCCACGATGGTAAACGTCGTCGCCATGACCGCCAAGCCGATTTCTGCGGTCCCTTTGGCGGCAGCGGAGTGGGCATCGGCGCCTCCGTGATAATTCCTGTAGATGTTTTCGACCACGACGATGGCATCGTCGATGAGAAGTCCGACAGCGATCGACATGCCCAGCAGGCTCATGAAGTTGATCGTGAAGCCCAGAAGGTACATGAATGTGAATGTGGAGATAATCGACGTGGGAATTGCGAGCGCCGAAATGAGTGTGGTGCGCCAGTTGTACAAGAACAGGAAGATGACCAGGACAGCGAGCGCACCGCCATAGTAGATATTGACCATGACGTCATCAACCGCATCGCGGATGAAGGTCGAATTGTCGGAGGCGACTTCGATGGAGATGTCGCCCGGCAGTTCGGATTTCAGTTTGGCGATACGGTCCCGGATGTCATCAGCCACGCGCACAGTATTGGCGCCAGATTGGCGAACTATGTCGAGCGCCACTGCCTCAGCCCCGTTATAGCGGGAGAAGCTGCGCTGCTCCTTGACACCATCGGAGATGGTGGCCAGATCGGAAAGCCGCACTGGGGAGCCGAGCCGGTGGGCAACGACCAGATTGCCAAACTCCCGCCAGTTGGAGAACTTGCCCAAAGTCCGCAAGGTCAGCTCAGTGCTTCCCTGATCGATTCGTCCCGTAGGGAATTCGATATTCGCCATCTTGATGGCGCCTTGAACTTCCTGGACCGACACGGCGAATGCATCGAGACGACGCGAATCAAGCGAGACTTGAATCTCGCGCTCGGCGCCGCCAACAACTTGGACCGCCCCCACGCCGGTGATGGATTCCAGGCGGCGTTTGATGATGTCCTTGGTCATCGTCGTGATTTCTTTGAGGGGACGATGGCCGGAAACCACGAGGGACATAATCGGTGCAGTGGCGGGGTCGAAGCGCTGGATGATCGGTTCCTTTGCGTCATCGGGGAGCTCGGCGAGAATGATCGATATCTTCTCGCGCACTTCGAGGGCTTTGTCGGCGGGCTTCTCCCCCAGCTCAAACTGGGCCACGACCTGGGAGAGCCCCTCGGTGGACGTCGAGGTCAGGTGTTTCAATCCAGAAATTGTATTGATTTGATCCTCGATCTTCTTGGTGATCTCCGATTCGACGGCCTCCGGTCCGGCGCCGGGGTAGGCAGTTAGGACGACGATGAATGGGAAGTTGACGTCGGGGAACAAGTCGACAGACATCCGAGTGTAGGAGAAGACGCCCAGCACCATCAACGCCAGGATGATCATGACGGTGAAGACGGGGCGTTTGATCGCGGTATCGGCAAGTATCATTTCATGGTCCTCGATTGCGAGTTCATTACTCGGCCACCGGATTAACCTTTGTGCCGTCCTGCAGGTTGTTCTGGCCGAGCGTGACAACCTGATCGCCGGCCTGCAACCCGGAGACGACTTCAACGAGCTTGCCGGACTCCACACCGGACGAGATCGCCTGGAAGTGGGCTACGGAGTCGCGGACCAGGTAGGTGCCGATGCCCGACTCGCGATACACGAGAGCATCGCGCGGGATGCACACGACTTGATTGCGGCGCTCCAGTTCAATGGTGGCACCAACAAACATCCCCGGCAACAACTGATGGTCCAGATTCGGCGCGAGAATTTCCACGGAGAGGGAGCGCGAGCCGGGATCGGCGGAGGATGAAATCTCATCGACCCACCCAGCGCCGACGAGTGTCGTATCCTGTTCTGAACGGATACGCACCTGCTGGCCCTTCGTGAGATCCTTGGATTCGTATACTGAAACATCAAGCAGGATGCGGACCGTATCGACGGCGGCGATCAAAGCCATCGGCTCACCCATTCCGGCCTGACGTCCGACGCGGGCATAGACCTCGGTGACCACGCCGCTGATCGGCGCGGTCAGGACGGCGGCGTCGCGGGCAGCTTCGTAATTGGCGCGGGCAACTTCGAACGCGGTCTTGTGCGCGTCACGCTCGATTTCGCTGACGGCTCCCTGCTGCAACAGGCGGTCGAATTTCTCTGAGGTCTTCTTGGCATCCTCATAGACAGCGCGGGCCTGGCGCACCGATGAACCGGGGCCGTTTTCGTCGAAGGTGATCAAGGGAGCGTTGGCGCGGATCGTGCTCCCCTCTTTTGCGTGAATGGAAACAATGGTCTCCGGAATACGCGCGTAAACTTTTGCCTGGCGGATACCCTCGACGGTCCCTGTATACGATCTGGTCCGTTGCAGGTCAGCGCGCGCAGCGGTGGCGACAACGACTGGCACACGGTCGTCGCCGTTGACCTTGGCCTTTTCACTAGAGCATCCGGGAGTGAACAACAAAAGCGCGGCACCCAGGACAGTCAGGGATTGTATTCGATCAGATCTCATTTGCCTTGCCACATCTGGCTCCTTCGCTATAACCTCAAAGAGAATCCTATTCCATTCCGACTGAGCTCAACACCGGTTCGCCCATGGCCCGACGCCACTGCGCGCGTGCCACGAGACGGTCATGGCGGGCGGTCTGGGCATAGATGCGCGCGGTGGTCAACTCCAGCTGGGCATCAAGAACCTCAAGCTGGGTTCCAACCCCCGACTCATAGCGCACGTTGGCGACTTGCAGACCGCGTTCGGCCTGGGCGACCGTTTCCTTCTGTGCCTCGAGCCGCTGGGTCGCTTCATGGAAATAATTGCGCGCCTGCTCGACTTCGAGGGCGACTCCCTTGAGCAGCGCCTCGCGACGGTAACGCGCTTGCGAGAGGTCCACTTTGGCAAGACCGACATTACCCGAACGGCGGAAACCATCGAAAATCGGGTATGAAACCAGGACCATTCCGAGCCACGACTTGGAAACTTCTCCGGGACGGTATTTGAACTGGTCGGTTTGCGTCTGCCAGTTAAACATCCCCTTCAATTTCAGACTGGGCCAATAGTCGGCTTGCGCCGACTGCACACCATTGCCGAGAATCTTGACCTCGTACTCCGAGGCACGGACGTCGGGACGATGCCGCCGCGCATCAGCCACCAGTTGCTCCAGCGAATTCGACTCCCAACTGGACGAATCAGGTTCGGAGTCCTGCAGTTCGATCCCGGTTCCGGAGGGGATGCCTATAATCGTGCGCAAACGCGAATCCGCAAGCTCACGGTTGTTCTGCGCCGATATCAGCGGTGGACGAAGGTTCGAGAGACGGACTTGCGCGCGCAGGTGGTCGTATTCGGAGACCAGTCCCTGGGCGAACTTTTTATCGACGACGGCGAAGTTCTCTTCGGCCAGCGATAGTGATTGCTGGGAGACATCCACCAGCCGGCGAGCCAGGAGGGCATCGAAAAACGCCTGGGCGACCTCTGTCTCCAGATCCAATCGTGCCTGTGAGACCATTTCGTTGGTCATGCCGTGGTAGCTGCGCGCGGCGGCCCAGGCGGCAAAAACGCGTCCACCCTCCCAGAGGGACTGTTCGACCGATACGCCCCAGCTCGCAGTATGCCGCGTGCCGAATTGCACGGTCATCGGCACGTCGTTGAAGATGATCCGGTTCACGGCCAGTTTGAAGTTCCGCGTGTAGGATCCGTCGAATCGGATGTCCGGGAGAATTCCGGACCGCGCCTGCTTGATCCGGGCATCGGCGCGATCCTGCTCCGCCTGGGTGATGCGATACCGCTCGTTGGTTTCCAGTCCGCGCTTGATGGCATCGGACAGGGTCAGTGGCTGCTGCGCCGAGGCCGCTGCGGCCATCAACAAACCGAAGGTGATTGGTAACACCCAACGCAGCATCTTTTGTGCAACTGTTTGTCTCATCCTGTATTTCCCGGCTTTATGCTTTGGCTCTTGTCGCTGTGGCAACGATACCTTCGAAGAACACCGATACAATCATTTCCGTCTGCGCCCGAACCGTTTTGGCCGGGAGCGGCGGGACCATATTCATCACGTAGTAATCATGCACGATGCCGATGAACATCTTCGCCAAAATCATCGGATCAGAGCGGCGGATCAGGCGGCGGCGCATGGCCGATTTGAAGAGCTGTGCAAGCGGTTCCGCCACCATCTGGATTCGCGCGTGAATCTGGCCGATGGGGCAGGCAACGCCCTCCAGCTCCGGCCTAACCCACTCGCTCATCATCATCCGGCAAAAATCGAAATTGGCTTCGTAGTACGCAATCATCCGCTTGACATATTCTGTCAGCGCCTCGCGGATCGGCAGATCCATGACACTGACCTCACGCGCGATGGCGGTGACATCGTCCAGGAGGTCGGCGATAGCGGCGGAGAACAGGGTTTCTTTGCTTTCGAAGTAGTTGTAGACCGTACCCTTGCCAAATCCGGCGCGCTCGGCGATTTCTTCCAGGGTGGCATTGGCAAAGCCCTTCTCCGCAAAGACGGCACGGGCGGCGTGCACGATTTCGTGTCGCCGGGCGCTGCGTTCGCGCTCCTTGCGCGCCTTTGCTCCCGCGGAGCGGGGTCTCACATTGGCAGCGACGGCGGTTCGGGACGGCATAGGACTCCGCGGTCAGAAAGTGACCGTTGGGTCAACTTAACGATTGGACGGTTTGCATAGTTGCAAAAAAGAATTGGAAGTTGTCACAAACTCGAAAGAGCCGTTTTGAGCTCACACGTGAGAATCAGGCGGTTGGGCTTGCGAATTCCACGGATCATGCTTTATTTAGTATGTGAGCATTGGACGCGCGGAATTTCGTCATATTCTATTCAAAATCGCAGCCCTCGCTTTGGCAATGGTTTTGACGGTACCGGCCAGAGCCAGCCTGGTCAGTCCGTACGAACAGGCCTCGGACGCTCGGGAGACATTTGCCGGCGGTCAGGAATTCCTGGAACGCGTGGAGGCGCCCGGAGGCGATCAAGTCGCAGATTGGCCACAAACGACAGCGGCGGCGCTGGCCAGCGAATCGGATGAACCCGTATTGAACGCTCCGGGCGTCGGGACACCGCGCAAATCAGGACCGTTTCTGGTAGCTGGCGGCTCGAAGCTTGGCCCTCTCCCCGGTCGGGGCCGCTTTCTGCTTTGGACAGGATTCAGTGCGGCAGCCTGTGTGGAGGCATTCCGCCAGTCGCAGGCATCGTGGGGAGCCTCGAAGGGGAAGTTTCATCTCAAGGCCGATTTCAAAGAGGATGGCCTCGCGATGACGGATGAAGTCTCGCATTTGTTTGTCGCCTACCGGCTGAGCCGGGTCATCGAGGGTGGATATCGCTGGAGCGGAATGGAGGCACATCAGGCCCGTCTGTGGGGCTCGGCAGAGGCCTGGTTGCTGACGTTCCTGGTGGAATACCCGATTGATGCATACAATCCTCAGCAGGGTTTCGGCGTCTCCGATCTGATCTTCAACACGATCGGCACGGCGGCGGCATATGCCCATTCGGCGATGGCCAATCCGCGCTGGGACATCAAGGTTTCGGTCAAGCCCCGCTTCTTCAATGGTGATGGACGGATCGTCGCCTACAATAACCGTCAGTATGACGATTTCGTCTACTGGATCACGTACAGACCAATTCAGAACCGATACGTTCCGCTGCTTCTCGGCGCCGGGTACTCGACGGCGCATGTCACCGCGCACGGTCCGGTCAAAGAGCTTCGGCTAGGCGTGGGCACGACGCTCGAAGAGCTCGGAGCGCTGATCGGTCCCAGGACGGAACGATTCCTGCGGCCGCTGAACTTCTTCTTCTTCAATCTTGCGGCAACGATCTCGTGGCGGTGACGGCTTGGCCGATTACCTCATGAGAATCATGGGAAGAACGGGAGATATGAAGAGGCGGGAATCTTTCGGTTCCCGCCTCTGTGATTACTGCTTTGGCTTCCTGACTATCGCTTCGGACATGGATCGCAGAGGGGCTTGCCCTGACTGAAGATGTAGGACGTTACGGCATCGACATCCTTGCGGTTCACGACTCCGTCACAGTTCACGTCGCAGCGCTGGATCGCCGGGCAGGCGCCGGTGTCATTCAGCTTCTCAGCCTCGAAAACTACAGTGCACAGAATCGCCAGGTCGCTCACCGATACCTGACCATCGGTATCGATGTCGCCCGGTGCCGGGCACCGGCACGGATCCAACGCCATGGCGGTCATCGGCACGCTATTGGACAGTGCCGAGAGTGACCCGCCACTGCAGTTCGTTCCATCCATCCGGATGCGCACAGTCAGCGACCACTTCCACGTGTTTCCGCACACCGATTGGCACTGCACCGTCGCGCGCACGTCTTCGTTGACGGTCGGCGTGTAAACCCAATACCCGCCTATCAGCGTTCCCAAACCTCCAGAGACATAGCAGTCGACCAGCCCAATGGCGTTTGCATATAGAGGTATCATGATCGGGATCGACGGACAGGCATGTACGGTCGTGTCAAGGACCGGCTTGCAGACCGGCTTCAGGTTATCCCGTACAAAGGAGACTGTAAACGTCCCCTCGCAGAACGCCCCGCACGAATCGGTGCAACGGATCGTCACGGTCACCGTGTCCGGGCCGTACGGCGTGTAGTTCCAGTTGCCACGCGACGAAATCTTACCCGGTCCCGACACGATCGTGCACGACTTGAAGTTGCCGTTCGCGTCAGTCGCACTCACCGGCAGACTGATCGTTGTCGGAATGCACTGCATGATGGTTGTGTCACGAGGCAGGTTGCATATCGGCGCGATATTGCCCTCGCACGGCGGAATCAACGACCGGTAGAGGATTGTCACACGGAACTGCGAACTGCAACTGTCGCACGCATCACGGCAACGGATTTCGACCAATACTGAGGTGTCCTTCGGCGCCGACCATGTGAAGCACCACTGGCCACCGGATAACGTTCCCGCACCGCTGATCTTGGTGCAGGTTACCGCGTCTCCGTCCACATCTGTACCACTCACCGGCAGACAGATCGTCACCGGTACAGTGGTCGTTGTGATTGAGGTGTCATGCGGCACGACGCAGACCGGCGGGTTGTTCGGCGTCTTCGTGACCAGCGCCACGTCCGTAGCCATACAGCCGTTTGCCGGATTGGTGACTGTCAACGTGTACGTCCCCGCTGCGTCCACGATCGGCGTGGCTGTCGTCGGACCCGACACGATGTGACCGCCGTTCGTCGCCGCCCAGCTGAAGGTGGCGCCCGGCGTGCTCGACGCACCCGACAGCGCAATCTGCGTCACCGTGCAGGTCAGAGCCTTGTCCGGTCCCGCATCCGCGTTCGGCAGTGTGTTGTCAAGGGTCACGGTAGCCGCGTCGCTGGCCTTACAACCGGTCGCCGTCACGGTCACCGTCAGAGTGTAGGTTCCCGGCTGGTCCACCAACGGCGTCGCCGTTGTGCCACCTGAAACGATGTGTCCACCAGCGGAGGCAACCCACGAGAAGGTCACGCCCGGAGTGCTGGACGAACCACTCAAGTTGATCTGTGTGACCGAGCAATTGAGCACCTTGTCGACACCGGCGCTCACGTTCGGAGTTGTCGCGTTTCGCGTCACCAGTGCCACGTCGGTCGCAGTACAGCCGTTGGTTGGATTGGTCACGGTCAGCGTGTACGTCCCCGGCTGATCCACCAGCGGGGTCGCCGTGTTTGCTCCCGAGACGATATGGCCACCCGCCGAAGCCACCCACGAGAACGTCGCTCCCGGAGTGCTCGACGAACCACTCAGGTTGATCTGCGTCACCGAGCAGGTCAGCACCTTGTCGGCGCCCGCGTCCGCATTCGGCGCCGTGTTGTTGCGGGTCACCGAGGCGACATCGGTCGCGGTACAGCCATTGGCCGGATTCGTGACCGTCAGCGTGTACGTGCCCGGCTGGTCGATCAGCGGTGTCGCCGTCGAACCACCCGAGACGATGTGACCGCCCGCCGACGCCACCCAGGAGAATGTCGCTCCGGGCGTCGAGGACGATCCGGAGAGATTCAACTGGGTTGCGGTGCAGGTCAGAATCTTGTCGGCACCGGCATTCGCGTTCGGCGCCGTGTTATTCAAGGTGACCAATGCCACGTCGGTCGCTTTGCAACCGTTCGTGGGATTCGTCACGGTCAGAGTGTATGTCCCCGCCGCATCCACCGTCGGTGTGGCCGTTGTGCCGCCCGAGACGATGTGGCCACCTGCGGTTGCCACCCAGGTGAAGGTGACCCCGGGTGTCGAGGAGGATCCCGAGAGATTCAATTGCGTCACGGTGCAGGTCAGCACCTTGTCGGTACCGGCGTTCGCGTTGGGCACCGCGTTGCTCTGCACGATCGTCGCCGCACACGAATCCTTGCAGCCATTCGGCAGGAAGGTCACGACGACCCACTTTTGACCCGGTGTGTCATAGCGTGCGCACGATGTACCCTGTCCGGACAGAGGCGCCGGACGCCAGAGATACCTCACTATCGGGGTGGTCGATTTTCCGGCATCGAACCACTGCACGCAGGCACTTGCTTGCAGGCTGTCGCAGGTCAGCGTGTCGCCAAAACACTGGAGTCCCGGTTTGAAGATATCCTGCGAGATCGTCGCCTCGCATGAATCCTTGCAGCCCGTCGCCAGAATCGTCACGACGACTTTCTTTTGACCCGGAGTGTCGTAACGGGCCCAAGGTGTGCCCTGTCCTGAAACCGGTGCCGGGCTCCAGAAATAGCTCAATCCATTCAGAGCTTTCCCGGCAGGCAGTGAGACCGAAGCCGTTGCCAGGACACTGTCGCAAGTCAGCACATCACCGGTGCAGCGAAGCTCAGGCTTGACGGTATTCTGTGTAATCTCCGTCGAACACGAGTCGGTGCAACCGTTCGCCAGATCCGTCACGACGGCCCACTTCGTCCCAGGGGCATTGTATCGTGCCCACGGTGTCCCCTGTCCGCTCACTGGAGATGGCTTCCACACGATGTTGTGCGTCCCGTTCATCTTCAGGCCCGGTGTTGTCAATGTGACGCTTGCGGTCGCCAGCAGGCTGTCACAGGTCAGTTCATCTCCGGAGCAGCGCAGCGACGGCTTCTCAATGTTCTGCGTGATCACGGCCGAACACGAATCCTTACAACCGGTCGCCAGCACTGTTACGACCACCCACTTCGTCCCGGGTGAATCGTAACGCGCACTGGGAGTGCCCTGGCCACTGATCGGCGCGGGGCTCCAGAGGTAGGAGTACGGCGACGGATTCGGATCCTTCCCTCGTCCCGGGAAAGTGACCGTTGCCGATCCCAGCAGGCTGTCGCAGGTCAGTTCATCGCCGGAGCAACTCAAGAGCGGCTTGTCGATGCTTTGCGTGATCGTCGCTTCGCAGGAGTCTTTGCAGCCCGTCGGCAGGTACGTCACGACGACCTTCTTCTGGCCGGGCGTGTCGTACCGCGCGTTCATTGTTCCCTGTCCCGATATCGGCGCTGGCGTCCACAGGAAGGTGTATGGTTGGATCGCCTGAGAACCGGCGGTCGGGAAGATCACTGACGCTGTCGCCAGGAGGCTATCGCACGTCAGTTCGTCACCCGAGCAGGTGAACTCAGGTTTGAACTTGTTTTCCACCACGTCCACCGTGCACGTGTCCTTACAACCCGTCGCGAGAATCGTGACCACGACATGCTTGATTCCCGGCGTGTCGTAGACGGCCTGAGTCGTCCCTTGGCCCGACAAGGGCGAGGGATCCCAGAAGTAGCTGACGCCGACACTCGGGCCGGAGTTCACCCACGCGGTCGCCTGCAAATGCGCACACGTGATCGTGTCGGCTCCGCAACTGATTTCCGGACGGCGGATGTTTTGCGTGATTGTCGCTTGGCACGAGTCTTTGCAACCGGTCGCGGTGTACATCACGACCACTTTCTTCGGACCCGGTGTGTCGTAACGCGCCCACTGCGTTCCCTGGCCGCTGACCGGTTCCGGAGTCCACAAATAGGTCACGCCATTGGACGTCTTGCCCAGGTTGAACGACACCGACGCGGTCGCCAGCAGGCTGTCGCACGTCAGCTCATCGCCGTGACAACTGATCGACGGCTTGATGATGTTCTGTGTGATCACGGACGAGCAGGAGTCTTTGCAGCCCGTCGGCATGTAGGTCACGACTACCCACTTGGTGCCCGGTGTGTCGTAACGCGCTTCGGGTGTCCCCTGGCCACTGTTCGGAGACGGACTCCAGAGGTAGCTCCACACCGGCCCCATCGCCTTTTGCGCCGATGGGAGTGTCACCGTCGCGGATGCGAGCAGACTGTCGCAGGTCAGCTCATCGCCATTGCAGGTCAAGATCGGTTTGACGATGTCCTGCGTGATCTCCGCCGAACAGGAGTCTTTGCAGCCCGACGGCGTGTAGGTTACTACGACCCACTTGGTTCCCGGCGTGTTGTAACGCGCATCCGGGGTTCCCTGGCCGGACAACGGCTCAGGGGTCCAGTGG
The DNA here is from genome assembly GCA_021813505.1 of bacterium. Lineage (GTDB taxonomy): Bacteria > Zixibacteria > MSB-5A5 > WJJR01 > WJJR01 > JACRMA01. The sequence goes on from JAKAKI010000038.1 coordinate 27,017, forward strand.
AAGGTGAACGGGAACGGAATCTTTGACCCGGCCGTCCCCAACTGCACGGAGGCAGTCGCTTCCAGACTGTCGCAGGTCAGTTGGTCGCCCGAACAGGAGAGGACGGGCTTGTATATGTTTTGCTGGACGTCGACGGTGCAGGAATCCTTGCAACCAGTCGCCAGAATCGTCACAATGACTTTCTTCGGACCCGGCGTGTCGTAGACGGCCTGAGTCGTCCCCTGGCCCGACAAGGGCGAGGGATCCCAGAAGTAGCTGACGCCGACATTGGGACTCGAGTTCGCCCACGCGGTCGCCTGCGGATGCGCACACGTGATCGTGTCGGCCCCGCAACTGATTTCCGGACGCCGGATGTTCTGCGTGATCGTCGCGTCGCACGAGTCCTTGCAACCGGTGGCGGTGTACGTTACGACGACCTTCTTCGAACCCGGTGTGTCGTAACGCGCCCACTGCGTTCCCTGGCCGCTGACCGGTTCCGGAGTCCACAGATACGTCACGCCGTTTAAGGTCTTGCTTGGATCAAACGACACCGATGCGGTCGCCAGCAGGCTGTCGCACGTCAGCTCATCGCCGTGACAACTGATCGACGGCTTGATGATGTTCTGCGTGATCACGGACGAGCAGGAGTCTTTGCAGCCCGTCGGCATGTAGGTCACGACTACCCACTTGGTGCCCGGTGTGTCGTAACGCGCTTCGGGTGTCCCCTGGCCACTGTTCGGAGACGGACTCCAGAGGTAGCTCCACACCGGCCCCATCGCCTTTTGCGCCGATGGGAGTGTCACCGTCGCGGATGCGAGCAGACTGTCGCAGGTCAGCTCATCGCCATTGCAGGTCAAGATCGGTTTGACGATGTCCTGCGTGATCTCCGCCGAACAGGAGTCTTTGCAGCCCGACGGCGTGTAGGTTACTACGACCCACTTGGTTCCCGGCGTGTTGTAACGCGCATCCGGGGTTCCCTGGCCGGACAACGGCTCAGGGGTCCAGTGGAAGGTGAACGGGAACGGAATCTTTGACCCGGCCGTCCCCAACTGCACGGAGGCAGTCGCTTCCAGACTGTCGCAGGTCAGTTGGTCGCCCGAACAGGAGAGGACGGGCTTGTATATGTTTTGCTGGACGTCGACGGTGCAGGAATCCTTGCAACCAGTCGCCAGAATCGTCACAATGACTTTCTTCGGACCCGGCGTGTCGTAGACGGCCTGAGTCGTCCCCTGGCCCGACAAGGGCGAGGGATCCCAGAAGTAGCTGACGCCGACATTGGGACTCGAGTTCGCCCACGCGGTCGCCTGCGGATGCGCACACGTGATCGTGTCGGCCCCGCAACTGATTTCCGGACGCCGGATGTTCTGCGTGATCGTCGCGTCGCACGAGTCCTTGCAACCGGTGGCGGTGTACGTTACGACGACCTTCTTCGAACCCGGTGTGTCGTAACGCGCCCACTGCGTTCCCTGACCACTGACCGGTTCCGGAGTCCACAGATACGTCACGCCGTTTAAGGTCTTGCTTGGATCAAACGACACCGATGCGGTCGCCAGCAGGCTGTCGCACGTCAGCTCATCGCCGGTGCAACTGATCGACGGCTTGATGATGTTCTGCGTGATCACGGACGAGCAGGAGTCTTTGCAGCCGGTCAGCGAGTTGGTCACTACCACCCACTTGGTACCTGGAGTGTTGTATCTCGCGAACGGCGTTCCCTGGCCACTCAACGGCTCCGGCGTCCAGTGGAATGTGTAGGTGACCGGGATCTTAGATTGCCCGACCAGTGCCACGGAGGCGGATGCCTCTGTGCTGTCGCACGTGAGTTCGTCTCCAGAACAGTTCAACACCGGTTTGGCGATGTTTTGCTGCACATCCACGGTGCATGTGTCTTTGCAACCCGAACTCAGGATCGTCACTACGACACGCTTGACTCCCGGCGAGCCATACACCGCCTGTGTTGTTCCCTGGCCGCTGATCGGCGCCGGCTCCCAAAGGTAGCCCACGCCTTCGCTTGGGTTTGACGTCACCCACGCCGTTGCCTGAGGCCTCGCGCAGGTGATTGTGTCGGCTCCGCAGCTCACTTCCGGCTTACGGATGTTCTGCGTGATCGTGGCCTCGCACGAATCCTTGCAGCCGTTGGCGAGAATCGTGACAACGACCTTTTTGGAACCGGGTGTGTCGTAACGGGCGAATCGCGTCCCCTGTCCGCTGATCGGGGTGGGACTCCAGAGATAGCTGACCCCCTCCGAGGGGTTCGACGTCACTGCCGCGGTGGCGAGCAGGCTGTCGCAGGTCAATTCATCCCCGGTGCAAACCAGCGCGGGTTTGCGCTGATCGACCGTGACCAGTGCGGAATCCATCGCCTTGCAGCCATTTGCCGGATTCGTTACCGTTAGAATGTACTTTCCTCCAGCATCGACAAGCGGCGTTGAGGTCGTACCTCCCGAGACGATGTGGCCGCCCTCGGTTGCGAGCCAACTGAATGTGACAGACGGAGTCGTGGAGGAGCCGGAAAGGGTCACCATAGTCTCTGAGCAGGTGATGACCTTGTCGGCGCCGGCATTCGCGTTCGGCAGTGTGATATTGCGGGTTACGAGGGCCGTATCGACGGCGGTGCAGATACAACTGACACCTTCCACCGAGGCCGTTAGATTCGAGCTGTCAAAGCCGCCGGCCTTGCTGGAGCTTGAACTGCCGAATGACCGGGTCACGGTCAGAATGTAAGTCCCCGGAGCATCGACGATGGGGGTCAGCGTGTTTGCACCGCTGACGATGTGTCCGCCCCCTGTTGCTGTCCAATGGTAGGTGCTATTCGGTGTGGAGGATGATCCTTCGAGCATAAGCTGGGTTTTATCGCAGGTCAGAACCTTGTCGGGACCGGCATCCGCTTCTGCGCCGAGATTCAAGTTGACGCTTATCGGATCAACGAAGTCCTTCAATTCCGCGGTTGGCGAATCGGACGACTTGGTGCGAATGAACACGACCGGCACGGCGATGCAGGGATTCAGATTCTTGAGCAGCTTCGTCATGTTGAGGGCGGCTTCGCCGAATGCGTTCTTCACGTATGTCGTGCTGCCGAACGCTCCGAACGGCACCCATACGGCCGAGTCGATGTTCGCCGCGGTGTACGCGGCGCCGGAGGGCGGTGTGTAGTTATGGTACTTGAATCCTGAAGGCGCGCCGCCATCGGCCTCCCAGCGCTGAACCTTGAAAATAGCCTGCGAGCCGCCATTGCTCAAATCGATGGTGATCAGGATGTCGCCGACGGTGCGTCCGCCATTGGGTCCAAGGGAGGTGAATGTGGAGTCAGGGTTCTTGACGAGCGAATTCTGGAGAAACTCGAAATCGATATAGCTCGTGCCGGTGACGGACTTGCGGTCGCCGGCGACCATCACCCAAATATTCCCGGATCCATCAACGAGCCAACTGAACAGCGCGTTATTGATGTCATCCTTCGGGGGAACGCTTCCCGCCTTCCACGTGTAGGTGTTGGGATTATCGCTGACCTTCTGGCTGGCGGCGCCGAAGACAGTCAAGTCTGCCCCGCCGTACCCATCCAGGCTGTGATAGGTCTTGGTCGGATCCACTGGAATGCCGGTGTTCGTGAGAACCGCCGTGGATGCCGCGTTGGCACCGGGCACCCAATCATTGGTGGTGCCATATGGCACACCACTGGGTGACCTGGAGAGAAGGTTCCCATCGATTCCGAATCCGGCCGCAACGCCGGGGCCTTGCGCGAAGGCGCCGGTGGTGAGGACCAGAAACGGTATGAACGCGGTGAGCGTGGTCCGAACCGTGGACCGGATGATCCGGGGAATGTACGGGCAGGTCATAACAACTCCTTTGAAGCGATACGCTCCTGTACCTATGAATTCAGAATCACCAATCGTTGCTCTCCGAGTGGCGGACCAGGGACACGATGTTGACCTGATGGCATGCAAGATCACGCAACTTCAACCCCGGCGAGACGGGGCTACCCTTCCGCCGCGAGTGAAAACTCAATGCCTGGACAGGATTCCCGATTCGGACCGGCGGAATCGACCGGCCCGAGGTCCCAGCATCGCGATCCCCGCATTTAGTATATCGTCATTACCGGAAAAACTGTGCGCCAATCAGTTCTGCCAATCTGCCGATACCCATTTTGTGACGAACTGAGCGGTACAATTCAGACACGACAGATATCGTTATCGGTCTTGGCGTTATGGAGCGCAGGATTCGCAGGCCGACAGTGGGGGATTTCTCCCATACAGACCGAGGCGGGGATTTTTGATCCCCGCCTCGGAAGTTACTGCTATCGTCGTGATCGGATTACCGTTTCGGACACGGATCGCACAACGATTTCCCCTGGCGGAACATGTATGATGTCAGGGCGTCAACGTCCTTGCGATCCACGATGCCGTCGCAGTTCACGTCGCAACGCTGGATCTCCGGACAGGAGCCAGTTGTAGTGACTGTCTCGACTCTGTAGATAACGTTGCACAAAACCGCCAGATCGCTCACCGACACCTGGCCGTCGGCATCGATGTCACCCGGCGCCGGACAGCGGCAAGGATCGGGAGCTGATGCTGTCATTGGCATGCTGACCGATGGATCGGTTGCAATGGCCGACGCACAGTTACCGTCCATCCGGACACGCACGGTCAGTGACCACTTCCACGACTTCCCGCAGAAGGACTGGCACTGCACAGTTACCCGAACGTCCTCGTTCACCGTCGGCACGTACACCCAGAATCCGTCCGCCAATGCTCCCGGACCGGCTACTATATACGCGTTGACCATTCCGACGGCGTTTGCGTACAGTGGAATCGTGATCGGGATCTCGGCGCACGCATGTACGGTCGTGTCAAGGACCGGCTTGCAGACCGGCTTCAGGTTATCCCGCACGAAAGAAACTGTAAACGTCCCCTCGCAGAACGCCCCGCACGAATCGGTGCAACGGATCGTCACCGTCACCGTGTCCGGGCCGTAAGGCGTGTAGTTCCAGTTGCCGCGCGACGAAATCGTGCCGGGACCGGAGATGATCTTACACGACTTGAAGTTTCCGTTCGCGTCGGTGGCCGAAAGCTTCAGGCTCACGGTTGTCGGGATGCACTGCACAATCGTCGTGTCATGCGGAAGATTGCATTCCGGTGCGATGTTTCCTTCGCATGGGGATACCGGCGACTGATAGAGGATTGTCACACGGAACTGCGAACTGCAACTGTCACACGCATCGCGGCAGCGGACTCCGACCAATACTGAGGTGTCCTTCGGCGCGCTCCATGTGAAGCACCACTGGCCGCCCGACAGCGTACCCGCACCGCTGATCTTGGTGCAGGTTACCGCGTCTCCGTCCACATCTGTACCACTCACTGGCAGACAGATCGTCACCGGTACCGTGGTCGTTGTGATCGACGTGTCATGCGGCACCACGCACACCGGCGGGTTGTTCGGCGTCTTCGTGACCAGCGCCACGTCCGTAGCCATACAGCCGTTTGCCGGATTGGTGACTGTCAACGTGTACGTCCCCGCTGCGTCCACGATCGGCGTGGCTGTCGTCGGACCCGACACGATGTGACCGCCGTTCGTCGCCGCCCAACTGAAGGTGGCGCCCGGCGTGCTCGACGCACCCGACAGCGCAATCTGCGTGATCGTACAGGTCAGGGCCTTGTCCGGTCCCGCATCCGCGTTCGGCAGCGTGTTGTCAAGGGTCACGGTAGCCGCGTCGCTGGCCTTACAACCGGTCGCCGTCACGGTCACCGTCAGGGTGTACGTGCCCGCCTGGTCCACCAACGGCGTCGCCGTTGTGCCACCCGAGACGATATGCCCGCCACCGGAAGCGACCCAGTTGAAGGTAACTCCCTGTGTCGTCGAAGATCCGGAGAGGTTGATCGAAGTTACCGAGCAATTGAGCACCTTGTCGACACCGGCGCTCACGTTCGGGGTTGTCGCGTTTCGGGTCACCAGTGCCACGTCGGTCGCAGTACAGCCGTTGGTTGGATTGGTCACGGTCAGCGTGTACGTCCCCGGCTGATCCACCAGCGGGGTCGCTGTGTTCCCACCCGAGACGATATGGCCACCCGCCGAAGCCACCCAGGAGAAGGTCACGCCCGGGGTGCTCGACGATCCACTCAGGTTGATCTGTGTCACCGAGCAGGTCAGCACCTTGTCGGCGCCTGCATCCGCGTTCGGTGTCGTGTTGTTGCGGGTCACCGAGGCGACATCGGTCGCGGTACAGCCGTTGGCTGGATTCGTCACCGTCAGCGTGTACGTGCCCGGCTGGTCAATCAGCGGTGTCGCCGTCGAACCACCCGAGACGATGTGGCCGCCCGCCGACGCCACCCAGGAGAATGTCGCTCCGGGCGTCGAGGACGATCCGGAGAGATTCAACTGGGTTGCGGTGCAGGTCAGAATCTTGTCGGCACCGGCGTTCGCGTTCGGTGGAGTGTTGTTTAAAGTAACCAATGCCACATCGGACGCCTTGCAACCGTTCGTAGGATTGGTCACGGTCAGCGTGTATGTCCCCGCCGCATCCACCGTCGGGGTGGCCGTTGTGCCGCCCGAGACGATGTGGCCACCCGCCGATGCCACCCAGTTGAAGGTGACCCCGGGTGTCGAGGAGGATCCCGAGAGATTCAATTGCGTCACGGTGCAGGTCAGCACCTTGTCGGTACCCGCGTTCGCATTTGGCACTGCGTTGCTCTGCACGATCGTCGCCGCACACGAATCCTTGCAACCGTTCGGCAGGAAGGTCACGATCGCCCACTTCTGTCCAGGCGTGTCATACCGTGCGCACGCCGTTCCCTGACCAGAGACCGGCTCGGGACGCCACTGGTAACTCAGGATTGGCGTGGACGTCTTCGAGGCATCGAACCAGTACACGCAGGCAGTTCCCTGCAGACTGTCGCAGGTCAGCGTGTCGCCGAAACACTGCAATTCCGGTTTGAAGATATTCTGCGTGATTGTGGCAGCGCACGAGTCCTTGCAACCCGTTTCCGGAATGGTGATGATCACCCACTTCGTCCCCGGGGTGTCATAGCGCGCAAAGGGCGTGCCCTGACCGCTTACCGGTGACGGTTTCCACAAGTAGCTAAAGCCATTCAGTGCCTTGCCTGATTGCGGCAGATTCACTGAGGCTGTGGCCAGCACGCTGTCGCAGGTCAATTCGTCACCCGAACAGCCGAATTCCGGTGTCCTGGCGTTTTGCATGATCTCGGCGGAACATGAGTCTTTGCAGCCCGACGCCAGATCCGTCACAACCACCCACTTCGTGCCCGGCGTGTCGTAGCGGGCAAATGGCGTTCCCTGACCGCTCAACGGCGCAGGACTCCACACGATAATCACTGTGCCATTTGTCTTCTGGCCGGGCGCACCGATCGTGACACTCGCTGTCGCCTGCAGACTGTCGCAGGTCAGAACGTCACCCGAACAACTCAGGGACGGCTTCTCGATCTTCTGCGTGATCACGGCCGAACACGAGTCTTTGCAGCCTGTCTCCAGAACCGTTACCACAACCCACTTCGTGCCGGGACTGTCGTAACGTGCATTGGGTGTTCCCTGGCCGCTAATCGGCGCCGGACTCCAGACATAAGAGTATACTGCCGGATTCGGATTCTTCGCCTGCTCGATGAAGTTTACCGAGGCGGACGCCAGGAGGCTGTCGCAGGTGAGTTCATCACCGGAGCAGCTCAAGAACGGCTTGTCGATACTTTGAGTGATCGTCGCTTCGCACGAGTCCTTGCAGCCAGTCGGTCCGTACGTCACCACCACTTTCTTCTGACCCGGCGTATCGTAACGTGCCCACGGCGTCCCCTGGCCGCTGATCGGCTCCGGACTCCATACGATGAGGAACGGAATGAACGCCTGCGATCCCGCACTCGGGAATTGCAGCGACGCGGTCGCCAGCAGGCTGTCGCAGGTCAATTCATCACCTGAGCAGATGAATTGCGGTTTGTACAAGTTCTCCTGGATGTCCACGGTGCAGGTGTCTTTGCAGCCGGATTCCAGAATCGTTACCACAACACGCTTAATTCCTGGTGTGTCGTAAACGGCCTGCGTCGTCCCCTGGCCCGACAATGGCGCCGGATCCCAGAAGTAGCTGACGCCCACGCTCGGGCCTGAGTTCACCCAGGCGGTCGCGTGTGGATGCGCGCACGTGATTGTATCCGCGCCGCATGCGACTTCCGGGCGCCGCGTGTTCTGCGTGATGTTCGCTTCGCACGAGTCCTTGCAGCCCGTGGCGGTGAACGTCACGACGACTTTCTTCCAACCCGGCGCATCGTAACGCGCCCACTGAGTTCCCTGGCCGCTGATCGGTTCGGGGGCCCACAGGTACGTCACGCCATTTAGTATCTTGCTTGGGTCAAACGACACCGACGCGGTCGCCAGCAGGCTGTCGCACGTCAGTTCGTCGCCATGACAACTGATCGACGGCTTGATGATGTTCTGCGTGATCACGGACGAGCAGGAGTCTTTGCACCCTGTCGGTAGATACGTCACGACGACCCACTTAGTGCCCGGTGTGTCGTATCTCGCAAACGGAGTTCCCTGGCCACTGATCGGCGCCGGGCTCCAGAAATAGCCCCACACATCGACGAGCAGCTTCTGCGCGTCGGTCAGATTGACCGTCGCCGAGGCCAGCAGGCTGTCGCAGGTCAGCTCATCACCGGAACAGCTTAGCAGCGGCTTGATGACATCCTGCGCGATCTCCGCCGAACACGAGTCCTTGCAACCCGACGGCGTATAGGTCACCACCACCCACTTGGTCCCCGGTGTATTGTAACGCGCCTCCTGTGTCCCCTGGCCGGAAATCGGCTCGGGAGTCCAGTAGAAGGTGAACGGGAACGGAATCTTCGATGCGGCCGACACCAACTGCACGGAGGCGGTCGCTTCCAGGCTATCGCAGGTCAATTGGTCACCCGAGCAGGAAAGGACAGGCTTGTATATGTTTTGCTGAACGTCGACGAGGCAGCTGTCTTTGCATCCCGTGGCCAGAATGGTCACAACGACAACTTTGATACCGGGGGTGTCGTAAACGGCCTGCGTGGTTCCCTGGCCGGTGATCGGAGCCGGATTCCAGAAGTAGCTCACACCTTCACTGGGACTCGAGTTCACCCAGGCGGTCGCCTGCGGATGCACACACGTGATCGTGTCGGCTCCGCAACTGATCTCCGGACGGCGGGTGTTCTGCGTGATCGTCGCTTCGCAAGAGTCTTTGCAGCCGGTTGGCGTGTAGGTCACGACGACCTTCTTCGGACCCGGGGTATCATAACGCGCCCACGGCGTTCCCTGGCCACTCAACGGATCAGGCGACCAGAAGAAAGTGAGCGGCGGCGGAATCTTGGCGTCATCCAGTACGATGCTCACCGAAGCAGTCGCCTGCAGGCTGTCACAGGTCAATTCGTCACCGGCGCAGAGCAGTTTGGGTTTGTAGGTATCTTGAACGATGTCAACGCTGCAACTGTCTTTGCAACCGGTCGCGGCAATCGTCACGGTCACCCACTTGATGCCGGGGGAGTCGTAGACGGCCTGGCTGGTTCCCTGCCCGCTCACTGGGGCCGGATTCCAGAAGTAAGTGATGCCTTCGACGACACTCGATTGGACTGTGGCAGTCGCCTGCAGTTTGTTGCAGGTGATTGAATCGGCGTGACAGCTCAGCTCCGGCTTGGCGATATGCTGCGTGATTTCGGCTTCGCAGGAGTCCTTGCAGCCAGAATCGAGGACGGTCACCACGACCTTCTTAAATCCCGGCGTGTCATAACGCGCCAGGTTGGTCCCCTGGCCGCTCACGGGCGCGGGCGTCCAGAAGTAACTGATGTTGGTCAGCGACTTGGATTGCCCGCCCAGTAACACCGAAGCGGTGGCCAGAAGGCTGTCGCAGGTCAGATCATCACCGGAGCAGATCGGGACCGGCTTAACAGCGTTTTGCTCGACTATCGCCTCGCACGAATCCTTGCAACCGCTGCTCAGGATCGTCACGACGACTTTCTTGGCGCCGGGCGCGTTGTACAGAGCGTGCGAAGAGCCCTGGCCGGAAAGCGGCGCGGGGTCCCAATTGTAGCTGACCGGCTCGGTGATATTCGTGCTGACCGAGACACTCGCCATGACCGTGTTGCAGGTCAGGGTGTCGCCCGTGCAGGTCAGATTCGGCTTGCGGATATTCTGGGTGATTGTCGCTTCACACGAATCAACGCAGCCATTGGCCGGGTTGGTGACAATTACCCACTTGGATCCCGGAGAATCGTAGCGGGCAATCGCCGTACCCTGGCCGCTGACCGGCGCGGGTTTCCATTCATAGGTGACACCGACCGCCGGATTGGAGATCACCGAAGCTGTCGCCAGGAGACTGTCGCAAGTCAGGTCATCTCCCGCGCAAGTCAACACCGGCTTGGTGCGGTCGATCGTGACGAGCGCTGTGTCGTAGGCACTACAGTGAGTTTCAGGATTCGTCACCATGAGGACATAGGTACCGGCAGCGTCCACGATCGGAGAGGGGCTCGAGGCTCCCGACACGATGTGGCCACCGGAGTACGCGCTCCAGCTAAAGTTCACACCTGGAGTCGAGGAGGAGCCGTGCAATGTGTCCAGCGTATTGGCACAGGTCAGGACCTGGTCCGCACCGGCGTTGACGTTGGGTCTGCTGATATCCCGCGTGACCAATGCTCCATCGGTCGCGGTACAACCGTTGGCCGGATCCGTCACTGTCAGCGTGTAGGTTCCGGGGGCGTCAACCAGCGGCGAGGCCGTGGTTGAGCCGGAGACGATGTGTCCGCCATTGGAGGCCAGCCAACTGAAGGCGGCTCCCGGCGTGGTGGAGGATCCTGAGAGGTTGACTTGAGACACTTCGCAATTGAGGAACTTGTCCGGGCCGGCATTCGCATTCGGCTTGGAAACATTGGACGTGACCAGTGCCGTGTCGAGCTTGGTGCAGCCGTTGGCGGGATTTGTCACGGTGAGGACATACGTGCCCGCGGAATCGACCAGCGGGGTCGCAGTGCTGCCACCGGAAACTATATGGCCGCCATCGTAGGCCGCCCAACTGAAGGTGGCACTCGGAGTGCTCGATGATCCCGCAAGATTGACCTGCACCACTATGCAATTGAGAACTTTGTCCGGACCGGCATTGGCGTTGGGAGGCGCGGTATTCGCTGTGACCAGCGCGGTATCTGCCTTCGTACAGCCATTGGCCGGGTTCGTCACGGTCAGCACATAAGTTCCGGCCGCATCCACCAGAGGCGATGCGGTCGTGCCGCCGGAGACGATATGCCCACCGGCAAACGCGCCCCAACTGAATGTCGCACCGGGCGTGCTGGAGGAACCGGACAGATTGATCTGAGTCACCAGACAGGTAAGGACTTTGTCGGCACCGGCGTTGGCATTCGGCTTGGCCGTGTCCACCGTTACAAGCGCCGTATCTTTCTTCGTGCAACCATTGGCCGGATCGGTCACGGTCAGGATATAGGTTCCGGCCGCGTCGACCAGCGGGGTTGCAGTGGAGCCACCCGACACGATGTGCCCACCCGCCGCCACCGCCCAGGAGAATGTCGCCGACGGCGTGGTTGACGAACCATCGAGATTAACCTGAGTGACAGTGCACGTGAGAACCTTGTCCGGACCCGCGTTGGCATTCGGCTTGGCCGTGTTGACGGTGACCAATGCCGTGTCCTTATCGGTACAGCTATTGGAAGGATCGGTAACGGTCAAAACGTAGGTGCCGGCCGCATCGACTGTCGGAGTGGCGGTCGAGCCGCCGGAGACGATGTGACCGCCGCCGGTTGCCGTCCAGGAGAAGTTGATTCCGGGGGGCGTCGACGAACCCGAGAGCTGGACCTGCGACACGAGGCAAGTCAGGGCCTTGTCTGGACCAGCATTCGCAATGGTCGGGCAAATCGGGAAGGCATGATGGCCGATGGGCGCGTTGGACGGAGTCGCAACGGTATGTTCACCATCTGAGGCCGTGAAATAGTATTGAATGCTATCGCCGGAGCAAAGCAACTGACTGGCCGGCACCGTTGCGCAGAACGTGCTGTCCGTTCGCGTGGTCGCAACTGATGTGTATGATGTTGGACCATTTCGATAGAACAAGTTCACGGTCAGCGACGCGAGCGGCGTGTCTTTGTCTGTGACCCAGGCACAAAGCTGGACATTGGTCTTGGCCTTCTGGCAGATATTGTCCAGCGCAATGGTTGGCGGCGTGCGCTTGATGACCGGCGGGGCCTTTTCGCAATAATCGCCCGTGTCGCACGGTGCGCAGGTCAAATCAGCATTCTGATGGCAGACGACAACCTGGTGGCAATCGCCGTCGGGGATTGTATCGATGCTGTTGTAGCAGATTTTGTAGCGTGTGCACAAGCGTTCCTTGATCGCGTCGTAGATCGAATCGAGTTCCGCGCCGCTGGGGGCATGGAAGTGCGAACCACCGGATCCATTCGACAGCGAGACCAGATAGTGCGGATCAAAGTCGCTGCCCAGACTGATGGTATAGATCGGGATTCCGGCACCGAGTGCGAGACCGACGATCAGAGTCGAGTCATCGGTGAATCCGTTGTTAGGCTGGCTGCCGTTCAAGCCGTTCGGCGTGGCCGAAGTCCCGCAGTTCTGGCTTTCGTTTTCCAGACCATCGGTGAGGGCGATGACCGCCTTGCTGCCGAGTTCGGTCGTGGTCAGGCTGACGCCCTTCCAGGTGCCGTCGAAGAAGGCTGTCCTGCCGCTGGCGGACAGGCTATTAATGCCGGAGATGAGAAGCGCCGTGTCGCTGGTGAAATTCTGGACAACGGTGTAGCAGTCTGAGAACTTGACGATCGCCGTGCGATCATAGATCGACATCGCCCGCACGAACCGGCGTGCGGCATCCTTGGCTGCGGTAATCTTGCTGTTCGTGCCCATGCTGCCCGACACGTCAATCACCAGACAGGTTGACGTGCGGCACGAATCGCCGGTAAGCTCCTGAATCGTAAACTCGCTCATCCGGAAGCCGTCCTGGTAGACGCAGAAGCTATCTGCCGGGAGGTGGGGGATTGGAAGCCCGTTGGGATCGAGCACTTCAACGTAGGTGCAAATGAGCGGGAACAAACTCGCGTCGATCGACCCCAGGAAGACATCGGAGACGCCATTGACGCTTGCCGGCGAGAGAATGGAGGTGACTTTTGCCGCGGTGGTCAACGTGGGGCGTTGCTCGACCATGTACGGGTCATCGGGCGTGCCAAGGTTGATCATCTTCTTCTCACTGGGGGCCGCGCCCAGGGCGATGACCGAAAGCGATATGGCCGCCAGGATCGCGCGAATGATCCATCCCAAGCGGGAGATTCCGCGCCGACCGTTCGGGGTGTACGACTTGTACAATTGCGACATAGCAACTCCTCAGTTGATTATGGTAAATGTCAGCTACGTTATTTCGTGGCGAATGGCAAAACGAGTTTATTGCTATGAGTTACACACGATGTCCGTGCCAGTACGGCACCTCCTGCCGCACACATCCACTCCCCGTGGAGCGCTCGACCGGACGAGGGTATAATCTCAGAGAACCACCATCCAAACTCTTCTTGAACATGATTTGCAAGATCGCCTATTCCCCCAGTTTGTCAAGGGGTAAACGTCTGGTCGCCGAAAGATCGCAAGCCACGGGTCTTCATCCTCCACCTTCAGCCCGTGAAAGGCGATGGGACAACTCTGCTTTAGTCCCGCTTGGTCGCCCGGCCACCCACTTTTAATCTATATCGACAATCGCCGCAGAACCACTTCCTGTTCGAGATCTTATGAAAAAGTTGACAAGGTGATCGGCGTCGTCCAGACCACGATCGGTCCACGCTCTTGGCGGTAAGACTGGGAGTCTTGGCGTAAATCGGTCGACTGGAAGGCGCCTCAGGTAACTCGATGTCGGTTGATGCAATACGTGCATGGCGCGGCATAATCGCTTGAAATCCAATGTGTTATGATTACGCCTAACGACTGGTCTCGATCCGGGGTCGTCTATCACAGAGATTCCAATGCGTCAGCGACTGATGCACCAGCGTGCATACTTTCGCGCGTCGGGCCATCCGAAGATTGAATGGAACTGATGGTCAAGTTCAAATCGTGGAGCCTTTCGACTTTGTGGCAAAACTTTGGCAAACGAGTGCGGCCTGTCGCTAATGCCCACTGCCGGTTCCGCCTGAGGTCCAATCCTCAGAATGCCACTGAGTGGTATCAATGACTTCTCCAGATGCCAACGGGACCCTGCCTTTGTTCTCAATAGCATGGCGGCTGTCCTGGCCAGATTCCGTGGAGCGCGGTGCTGCGTTCGCCGCACCATTCTCGTATAATCGCCTAAGGTGCCGGACGGGATGGCCGGCATGGCAACCGAGTAATGGGTGTATGGCGGGGCGCAATGACGACTTCACATTCTGACGAGTCCACCAACTTCCCGATCGCGGTCGAGGGCCTTTGTCATAAGTACGAAGACCGTATCGCACTGACTGACGTCAGTTTCTCGGTGGGGAGCGGGGAATTGTTTGGGATCGTCGGTCCCAATGGCGGTGGCAAGACGACCACTTTCAAGATACTGACCACCCTGCTTCGACCGACCGGGGGACGGGCTTCGGTCTGGGGTCTGGATGTCGTCGGGCAGCGCGATCAGGTTCGGCACCTAATTGGAGTGGTTTTTCAGTCGCCTGCCCTGGATGTCAAACTGACGGTTAGAGAAAACCTGCTCCACCACGGTCACCTGTATGGTCTGGCGGGGCGTGACTTGAAGACCCGGATCGACGGCTGCCTGGAGCGCCTGAGTCTGACCGACCGGTCGCGCGATCTGGTCGAAAAGCTGTCCGGAGGGTTGCGACGCCGGGTCGAATTGGCGAAAGCCCTGATGTCTCGTCCCAAAGTTCTGCTGATGGATGAGCCGACCGCCGGCCTGGATCCGGGCGCGCGCGATACGTTCTGGAATCTGATCAATCGCATGCGGACAGAATCCGGGATGACCGTTGTGCACACGACGCATCATCTCGAGGAAGCGGAGCTTTGCGACCGGATCGCGGTATTCGACCGCGGGCGACTGGTGGGATTGGACAGTCCGGGTAAGCTACGGGCCGAGATCGCTGGCGAGGTGGTCACTCTGCGGGGTTCCGATCTGTCTGCGATCGATGAACAGCTTCGCAAGAAGCTGGGAGTAGAAACTCAATTGGCCGGTGATTGCGTTCGTGTTCTGACGGGCGACGGCCATGCATTCGCGGCAAAGGCCCGCGAAGTGTTGGGCGGGATTCTTGACAGTATCAGCATTGCGCGGCCGTCGCTGGCGGACGTATTCCGGCAGCGCAGCGGCCATGATTTCGCCGGGGAGGCCGACGTGATGGAGGCGAAGGAATGAATCCGTTGGCGGCAGTGCCTGAACTAACTGCGGCGGCACCACGGCCGGCGGTGCCAACCCCGTCACTGGAACTGACGCATCCACGTCCGTGGCTGGTGGTCGGGACGCTGTTGCAACGGGAGTTTGTGCGATTTATCCGCCAGCGGCATCGGGTCTTTGGCGCGCTCGGTCAACCGCTGATATTTCTGGTCTTGTTCGGTGCGGGGTTGCACGGATCGTTCCGCAATCCTCTGGTTGCCACAGAGCACACGTACTTTGAGTATTTCTTCCCTGGGACGCTGATTCTGATCCTTCTATTCACGGCCATCTTTGCGACCATCTCGATCATTGAGGACCGGCGGGAGGGGTTCCTGCAATCGGTTCTGGTTGCCCCGGCGCCACGTTGGACTATTGCCCTGGGGAAGATGCTGGGAACCGGGTCACTGGCCGTTTCGCAGGTGATCCTGTTTATGATCATCGCCCCATTAGTCGGGATTCCATTTGACCTTTTGGGCTGGGCGGGGGCGGTCGCAGTGATGGCTGTTATCGCGCTGGCACTCACCGGGCTGGGATTTATGCTGGCCTGGTCGATGGATTCGGCGCAGGGGTACCACGCAATCATGAATGTCGCTTTGATCCCGATGTGGCTTCTTTCGGGGGCCTTCTTCCCTGCTTCGGGTGCGACCGGGTGGATGCGCGCAATCATGTTGGGGAATCCGCTGACCTACGGGACAGCAGCCGTGCGCCACATGCTCTATTTGCATAATCCCGCGATGACAGCGGGGCTGCCGTCGCTGGCGGTCAGCCTTGGGGTAACCGCCCTCTTCGCCGCCGCAGCCTTTGCCGGGGCGGTGTGGATTACGGGCGTCCATTTCAAAAAGCACCAGTAAAGGCGCTCGCTCTTGCGGGTGACCGTTTCTGTATAACGCGTTGGCCGGCGACCACGACGCAGTTGTTACAAGACCGCCATAGCTGAAGTCGAGAGATTGTTAATTCAGGTACCACGGACAAGGAAAGTCGAGCGGCTTTTCTGCTCGGTCTTTCTTGTCCGTGTCTTTACTTCGGTTGTCAGAAGAAGGCACGGACAAGCGGATTCTCCAAAGAACCGGAGAATCCGCTTGTCCGTGGCACCCTGCTGGAGAACTGTGCATTTCAACAATTCCTGCAACGTGGAAGCCAAGGTTCCCAGTTGGCCTGCAAGGGTGCCACACTCGCAAGTCTGATAGGCCGGGCAGGAGTGCCCGGCCTACCAATGTCGGAATCTACCAGTACGCCCCACGCTTGTCAGATCGAGTTCATGCCCCAACCAGCGCCTGCGACGGGTTCCCACCGGCAAGATTCACTGTTTCAGAATTCTTCGGAAAACCGGGAATAAGACAGCGCTGAAAGTGTATTAGGGGTGTCGTAACTGGGTGCCGGGACGGCGCAGTGACCGGGTTAGTGGTCAGAATCGATGTGCCCCTTCCCCGCTCGAGCACTTGGTTGGCTCGAAGAATTCATGCACAGGTCCGGATACACTCGGGCCGGTCGTTAAATCCGTTGGGACTTCACACGGAGTGTGAAGTTGGGGAAAGGACGGTTGACATGAAGAAATTCGCCTGGCCGGCCGTAGCGCTGGTCCTCCTGTGGGCTGGCGCAACGTACGCGGGGAATCCTCCCGCGGCGAATTGGGAGTCCATTCTGGCGTCATGGTCGGCGCCCGACATCATCCTGCCCCGGGCTGCCTCGGGGGACTACTCGGTGATCGTTGAATCGAAAGATGTTCGCGCCGGGGATTCGGCACGGATCGGCATCTACCTCAAAAATGAGCAGCCGCTCGGCTCGCTGGTGATCCCGTTGGTCATTCGGTCGATCGACCCGGGGGCGTTCTGCACTTCGGCCATCCCCTCATTTGACCACACGGCAAGGATCAATGGCTATCTCAACGGGATCTACAATGGCGAGGTCATCTGGCCAGAAATCATCAATCCCTGGCCCGACCATCCCGGGATCGGCGCACCCAGACCGCTGGACTACCTCTCCCCTGACTTCATTCTGTTCGCGAAGGGGAGGATTCTGTCTGACAACAATCTCCCAGCGGGAGATGACGGTGTTCCCGGCTCCGGCCAACCATCAATCGTCATCGATATTGTCGCGAACACCATCGCCGGACGGTTTGAAATCGACACGGCGATGATCGCACCGGCCAATCATATCATATTCGTGTTGGGGCAAGGTGTATCCTCAGTGGGCATCGTGCCGGAGTTCACCAGGGGAGTCATCACGATCCTTGGCGATGACGTCGCGATCGGCACCGAGGATTCTCTCGACACAGGCAGTGCGCCGACAGACACCGCCACTACCGACCCCGCAGTCGACACTGGCGACGCGGATTCGACAGCCGGTGAAATTACCGGAGACATCGCACCACCGGCAGAGGATTCGACTTCGAGCCAGGATACCACTTCCTCGGAGCCAGCAGAGGTGACGAGACTTATCGACAAAGGACATTTCGTGATCGCTTCGGATGAAGACAGTGGCCAGAATCCGACATCCGTTATCAAAAGCAAAGGAACGGCCGGACACTCACCGGCGACTGAAAACGCGGTAACGAAGGTGTCCCTCTGCTCGAATTTCCCGAACCCATTCAACGCCGGAACTTCGATTCGGTATGCGGTGACTGAGCACACGACGGTTGACGTGTCGGTCTATAACCTGCTGGGACAAAAAGTAGCGACAATCGCTGAGGGTTCACGGTCACCGGGCGAGTATTTCGCAATTTGGAACGCCGCCGATGGCCATGGCAGTCAGGTGGCATCGGGTATCTACTTTTATCGCGTGCAGAGCGGCAGCCGGACGGAAGTGGGCAAAATGATGCTGATCCGGTAGGTGGACTTCCCAAACCTGCCTCCGGGATGGTGGGTTTGTGGCGCAGAAGGCGGCCTTTACTCCTCCGGGCCGCCTTTGTCTTTTTCGCTTTGACCTCCCACAGGTGCGGCCTTGACCCTGATCACCGGGTGCAGTATGCTCTGCCCCAATGGTAACCGCCGGTGGCGGATACTCGACGATCCGGGTGTGGATTGTGGGAATAATAGCGAAGTCGACAAAGGAGAGAGCACGATGCTCCGCAGGATTGGGTCAGTTCGGCTGCCGTCGGCAGCGGCGCTTGGGGCGCTGTTGCTGGCCGGATCATCCGTCAGCTTTGGACAGGACGCCATGAGGCCGCCGGTTGCACAGATCATCCCCAAAATCGATACGGTCAACGGCGACGTCCGCACCGACAACTATTTCTGGCTGCGCGAGAAGACGAGTCCCGAGGTGATCAATTACCTCGAAGCCGAAAACGCGTACACCGAAAGTGTGTTGAAACACACGGAAGCGTTGCAGAAGACGCTCTATGATGAAATGCTCTCCCGCATCAAGGAAACGGACCTGGATGTGCCGGAGAAGAACGGGGATTACTATTACTACACGCGCACGGAAGAAGGAAAGCAGTATCCGATCCGCTGCCGCAAGCAGGGCAGCCTGGATGCGCCGGAGGAGGTCCTGCTCGATCCCAATGCCCTCGGGCAGGGGCACAAGTTCTTCGATATCGGCGTGTTCAAGGTCAGCGACGATCATACCATGCTGGCCTATTCCGTCGATACGACCGGCTCTGAGGAATACACTCTGTACTTCAAAGATCTCCGGAACAATGCCACATTCAAGGATGAGCTTCGCAACACGTCGACCGGAGTGGAGTGGGCCGCCGACAATCGAACGGTCTTCTACAACACGCTCGACTCCGCAAAGCGTCCGTACAAGCTCTTCCGCCACATGCTGGGCGCCAGCCAGAAGAATGATGTCCTGATCTATCATGAGGCCGACGAGGCGTACTTTCTCGACGTATCGAAGACCCGCAGCCATGCGTATCTGTTGATCACGCTGGAGAGCCAGACAACATCCGAGGTGCGCTATCTGGCGGCGGACAACCCAAAGGGGGAATTCAAAGTCCTTCAGCCGCGCAAACACGAGATGGAGTACCACGTCGATCATCACGGCGACGATTTTTACATCGTGACCAACGACCGGGCACGCAATTTCCGATTGATGAAGGCGCCCGTGGCCGATCCCGGGATGGCGAATTGGAGCGAAGTGATCGCGGGACGGGATGCGGTGAAGCTCGACGACATCGATGCCTTCGCGGATCATCTGGTGGTCTATGAGCGTGAGGGCGGACTCAAGAAGATCCGCATCCGCAGTTTCAACTCAAACGAAGACTTCTACGTGGATTTCGCGGAGCCGGTGTACACGTACTCGCCCGCGCGGAATCCCGAATTCAATACGAATCTTTTGCGGTTCACCTATACATCGCTGGTGACACCGCGGTCGGTGTACGACTACGACATGACGGCCAAGACACGCGAGCTGAAAAAGCAGTACAAGGTTCTCGGCGGATACGATCCGTCGAAATACACGTCCGAACGCATCTTCGCCAAGGCCCCGGATGGCACGGGGGTGCCGATCTCACTCGTGTACAAGAAGGGCATGAAGCGCGACGGGTCCAATCCGCTCTTGCTTTACGGCTACGGTGCCTACGGCATCAGCTCCGATCCGAACTTTTCGTCCAACCGGCTCAGCCTTCTGGACCGCGGTTTCATCTACGCCATCGCCCATATCCGCGGCGGCGGTGAGATGGGGCGGCCATGGTATGACGACGGCAAGCTGTTGCACAAGAAGAACACGTTCACCGACTTCATCGCCTGCGCCGAGCATCTGATCGACGAGAAATACACATCGACACCGAAGCTGGTCATCAATGGCGGCAGCGCCGGCGGTCTGCTGATGGGTGCCGTGGTGACCATGCGGCCCGATCTGTTCGGAGTCGTGGTGGCGAAAGTGCCGTTTGTCGACGTGGTCAACACCATGCTCGACGAGTCGATCCCTCTGACCGTGATCGAGTTTGAGGAATGGGGCAATCCCAAAGAGAAGAAGTTCTACAATTACATGAAGTCGTACTCCCCGTACGACAATGTCACGGCGAAGCCATACCCGACAATGTTGATCACCGCCGGGTTGAACGACCCGCGCGTGGGGTATTGGGAACCCGCCAAGTTCACTGCGAAGTTGCGCACCATGAAACAAGACGACAATCTCCTCCTCTTGAAAGTCAACATGGGCGCGGGCCACGGCGGGTCATCGGGGCGGTATGACTACCTGAAAGAGATCGCGCTGGATTACGCGTTTATCCTCGATCGGCTGGGATTGGCGAAGTAGGACGCGCGGGTGGCAAGGTCATCCTGCACGCGCGTCGATGCCCAACCAGATAGGAACTGCTAAGCAACCAAGCTCACCATCGGGGTGCCACGGACAAGCAGATTCACCGGCCCTTTGGAGAATCTGCTTGTCCGTGCCTTCTATACAGAAGCAGAAGAAAGACACGGACAAGAAAGACCGAGCAAAGAACCACTCGATCTTCCTTGTCCGTGGCACCCGAATGGTCGGGCATTCACCTGATCGGTCGGGTATTCCAGCACGCCCGATTGCTTGGGCACCCGCATGGGCAAGATTCCCATGTTACCAACGAATTAAAAATACCGATGGCGGGTACGTTGGACCCGCCATCACTGCGTCCCTCTCGGAGACTGGGCCGATTACAATCAGTCCCCGCCGGGATATCGAAGACCGATGATCAGTTCGGCCGCACTGGCATCGCAGATCCCGCCGACTTGGGATCGCCCAACTGCGATTTGCCCCGGTGGCCGTTGCCGCCGAAGATCTGGTCGACGGCCTCTTTATCGACGTCCATGATGTACGGGATGCCACTGACCTTGGCGGCTTCCGGTGTGAGGGCAGCAAGGTCGTCGCGCGACATATACTCGAGAGCAAAGCGGCGGCTGCCGGCCATGAGCTGGCGCAGGCCCTGAGCGAGACGTTCGTAGTACGTGTACAGCCCGATCGCTCCGGGCGGGAGGCGGTCGAACGCGTCATCGCCAAGTTCCTTGCGCAGATCGCTCGCCGTAACGAAGATCTGATCGATCGTATCACCGAACCGTTCGACGTAGACAGGCAGTTGCTGATCTCGAATCGCCTGGCCGATGGTCTTGCCGACCATCGCGGCAGCAATTGGGGAGCGGGCCATGCCGACCAGCTTCACGAATGGAGCGCCCATTGCCAAACCCTTGAATATCTGATCTTCAAACGTGAATCCGCCAGCAACCGCGAGAGTCGGAACGTGCTGTCCTGCCGCTTGCAGACGGGTGGCATACTGGTGAAGCAGCGAATGCAGCTCCAGCGGTGGGACACCCCATTCATTCATCATCCGCCACGGGCTCATCCCGGTTCCGCCACCGGCACCATCGACGGTCAGCAGATCGATACCATAGCGGGAGGAGAAGACAATGGCGCGGGCCAGATCGACCGGCCGATAGGCGCCGGTCTTGAGGAAGATGTACTTGGCGCCGATCTTGCGGAGGTTTTCGACCGCCTGCGCGAACGCATCCTCGGTCACCATGCCGACACGCGAGTGGCGTTCGAATTCCTTGAAGGCGCCGTGCTCGAAGGCCCGGATGACATTCGGGTCGGTGGGATTCGGCATGACGATGTAACCGCGTTCGTAGAGCATCTGCGCTTTCTTCAAGTTCCGGATCTTGACCTCGCCACCGATGTCTTTGGCGCCCTGTCCCCACTTCATCTCCACGCATTCGACACCCAGCTTTTCGATGGCGTATTGGTGTACGCCGAGCCGGGTGTCTTCGATATTGGACTGGACGATGATGGCGCCGTAACCGTCGCGCTGATGATCTTTGAAGAGATTGACGCGGCGCTTGAGGTCGACCGTGTCAATGACCCGGCCGTCGCGGATAATCGATTCCACGTCCATCCCGGCAACGTTCTCGCCAATCGTCAATCCGGTTCCCGCGAGCGCGGAGCCGATGGCCAGGCCCTCCCAATTGTTCTTGGCGATGTCGGTCGAGCCGATGCCGGGAATGATCCAGGGATAGCGGAACTTGAGCTTCTTGTCATGTCCAAAGCGGACCTCGAGACTGACCGCCGGGAAGATGGCCTTGTCGGAATCGGCCGCCACACCGAATGCGCCGGCCGCGGTGCCCATGATGTTGAGGTGCGAATAATCGAGCGGGTAGTCCTTCTCGGCCGCGGTCGTGATGACGCCGAACGGCTGGGGATAGATCACCTCGTGCCCCCGGAAGGCCGATTTCCCGATTTCGCACATGCCGATACACCCGTCGACGCAGGTCACGCACATTCCCGAGGTGTGCACGATCGAACCTTCGGTCCGGTTCTTCGTCAGGGTTGCTGCCGACGTATTGATTCTGGACAGTGACATCTTACTCGCTCCTTTCAACCGTCAATGATTTCATCATCATAGCCTATGCGATCATTCCCGTGTGGCATGCGTGGCCGGACGGCCTCAGTCTTTCTTGATCTCGCAAGCGACACACGGTGTCATGTAACACATCATATCATCGAACTGCGGCTTGTCGACGCAGGGCGGCTCCAGATTACCGCAACCGCCGCAGATCGCCTTCTCCGGCTGGTTATAGGTGCAACGAAGCTGGCAGGCCGGGCAGACGTAGATACATCCACCGCAGAGACGGCAGACTTCGGATTTGGCATCGAACGGCGTGCCGAGGCTGCGATGCTCGCCACGGCCACGGAAACCGATCGCGTGGGCCATCATCTGTTCGGAACACATGCGCAGGCACAGCCCGCAGAGAATGCAATCCTCGTGTTCCTGCCGGAAACGCTGCTGCCGTACGCCATGCTCGGAGGCGAGATCCTGAATGACCTTCGATTGCGGGCAGGTGGCGAGCAGCAATTCGATCACCATCTTGCGTGCCTTGACTACACGCGCCGAGGAGGTGCGTACAATCAGACCCGCTTCGGCCGGATAGGTGCAGGAGCTGACGAGCCGCGACTTGGGGCTCTCGCCAATCTCCACAACACACAACCGGCAGGCGCCGTACGGCGATAGGCCCTCCATGTGGCAGAGCGTGGGAATCGGAAAGCCGAGAAACTTGGCGGCTTCGAGGACGGTTGTCCCTTCCTCTACGGTGACATTCAATCCGTTAATCTTCAGAGTGATCACAGGGCAACTCCCTCCACGACCGAGACCTCGGCGTTGGTCTTCGATGGCTGGGTGAATTCGAGATCGCAACGCAGGCAACGTCCGGCCTCACGGCGCGCGTCCTCGGTGGACAGGGTTCCGTCGACTTCGGCGAAGCTGCGCCTCCGGGCCTCGACAGCAACGTGGGGCGCAACGGCGCGGTGGCCGTTGCCATTCCCGTCTCCAGGAGGCCCAACCGGTTCGACGTAAATGTGCGGCAGACGGGCAGTCCCCGGCTGGCGAAGAGTCGTGCCGGAGAGATACCGGTCGATCATTACCGCGGCCTTCTTCCCTGCCGCCACCGCATCGATCACTGTGTTGGGTCCGGTCACCACATCCCCGGCGGCGAAGACTCCGGGGCGATTGGTCAGAAGAGTCGCCGGATCGGCATTAACCGTGCCGAACTTGCTCATCTCGATCAAGCTGGAGCTGGCGGCGCGGATGCAGTCGGTGTCGGATCCCTCGCTGATGGCGACGATCAAGGTATCCAGCGAGGCGGTGAACTCGGTTCCGGGAACTGGTTCCGGCTGGGGCCGGCCACTGGCATCGCGAGGGCCGAGTTTATTCCGGAGGAATTCCACCCCCGTCAGGCGGCCATCTTTCGCGAGGATTCGCATCGGTGTGACCAACGGTTCGAGGATGACGCCTTCCTCGATGGCGGCTTCGATTTCTTCGGCAAAAGCCGGCATCTCCGCCCGGGTGCGGCGGTAGAAGAGTGTGACGCTTTTGACTTCTTTCTGCCGGAGCGCCAAGCGAGCGGCGTCGACGGCCGAGTTCCCACCGCCAATGACACCCACGTGGCCACGCGCCAGAGCGAATCCCCCGGTATTGAATGCTCTCAGGAATTCGATGGACGGATAGATGCCGGGAGTGTCCTCACCGGGGAGTCCCAGGCGCAGGCTCTTGTGCGCGCCGATCGCGATCAGCACCGCCTTGTAGCCATCCGACTGGAGACTGTCGATGGTGAAGTCTCGTCCGAGGGCGGCGTTGCAGCGCACTTCGATATTCTCATCGAGGATCGATTCGATTTCTTTGCGAATCACATCGGGTGGCAGGCGGTAGGCCGGGATGGCGCTGTAGAGCATGCCGCCGGGTTTGGCGGCCTGCTCGAAAATGGTCGAGCGATAGCCGCGCAATGAGAGGTGATGCGCCGCGGTCAGCCCCGCGGGGCCGGAACCGATGATCGCGACCTTTGGCGAATTGGAGTCCGGATACGCGGTCCGCAGTGGCCGATACGTTGACGGATCGACGCGATCAGTTACGAAGCGCTTGAGGGCACGAATCGCAATCGCCTCTCCCCCGTGCTCGCCGGCCCGGCAATGCTCTTCGCAGGGATGATTGCACACACGGGAACAAACCGACGGGAAGGGATTGGCTTCGCGAATCACACGGTAGGCTTCCTCGTACTCGCCACGCCGGATGTGGGCGACATAGCGCCACGCCTCGGTGCCCGCAGGACAGGCCGACTGGCACGGCGCCCCGACCAGATCCTTGCAGACGTGGGCATCGCACTTCTTGTCCCAAACGTGGCGTTCGCACTCCTCGCGGAAATAGCGCAACGTGCTGAGCACCGGGTTGGGTGCGGACTGCCCGAGGCCGCACATGGTTGTGTCCTTGACCGTGGTGGCAAGTTCTTCGAGCAAATCGAGCTGGTCGAGAGTCCCCTTGCCTTTCGAAATGTCCTCGAGGATTTCGTACATGCGTTGCGTGCCCTTGCGGCAGGTGAAGCACTTGCCGCAGGACTCATCTTTCAAGAACGACATGAAGTACTTGGCGACGTCCACCATGCAGGTGCGTTCGTCCATGACGATCATGCCGCCGGAACCCATGATCGAACCGGCCTTGGTCAGGCTGTCGTAATCGATGGGAAGGTCAAACATCCTCGCCGGAATGCATCCGCCGGAGGGACCGCCGGTTTGCACGGCCTTGATCTTTGCGCTTCCAACCTGCCCGCCACCGATTTCATAGACGACATCCCGGATCTTTATGCCGAGAGGGACCTCAACCAAGCCGGTACTCTTGATCTTGCCGACGAGCGAAAAGATCTTCGTACCGGTGTTGCCGGGCACGCCGATTTTTGCGAATTCTGCTCCGCCGCGGTTGATGATC
This sequence comes from bacterium, assembly GCA_021813505.1. GTDB lineage: Bacteria > Zixibacteria > MSB-5A5 > WJJR01 > WJJR01 > JACRMA01. The sequence goes on from JAKAKI010000038.1 coordinate 52,486, forward strand.
ACCGGGATGTTCGCCAGCGTTTCGACGTTATTGATACACGTCGGATGTCCGTCGATTCCCTTGTGAATCGGATACGGCGGGCGCTGGCGGGGCTCTCCGAGTTTGCCCTCAACTGACTTTATCAGCGCTGTTTCCTCGCCGCATACGAAAGCGCCGGCGCCGCGCACGATGGACATATTGAACCTCAGATCGGATCCGAGAATCCTGTCGCCGAGCAATCCCAGTTCGGTGGCGTGCTTGATGGCGATGTAGGAATGCTTGACGGCGAGAGGGTATTCGCTGCGTACGTAGATGATGCCTTCGGTCGCGCCGATCGCGATTCCGGCGATGATCATCCCCTCGAGGATCGCGTGCGGGTTGCCCTCGAGAAGGCTTCGATCCATATAGGCACCCGGATCGCCCTCGTCGGCGTTGCAAACGACGAACTTCTGCTCGTCTTTCCGGCCGGAGGTGCGGGCGAGGCGCCACTTTTGTCCGGTGGGAAATCCCGCGCCGCCACGTCCGCGCAGACCCGAGGCAATGACTTCCTGAATGATCGCATCCGGATCGGGGCTGGAGAGGACTTTCTCAAGAGCAGTGTATCCCCCCAACGCCAGGTAGTCGCGAATCCGAATGGGGTCGAGCTTTTCGTTGCTCCCCAAAATCGTCCGTGTCTGCTTCTCGAAGAAGGGAATGTCGTTTTGGGAGTACCGCGGGCGCCCGTCCCGGGCGTCCTTGTAGATTAGTTGTTCGTCAACGTAATCTCCGAGAACCGCGTCGATAACGCGAGGCACATCTTCCATGCGCAACTTCGGATAGAGCTGGCGTCCGGGTTGCACCAGGATGAAAGGATCCATTTCGCAGAATCCCTGGCACCCGGTGATTCGCAGACCGAGACGGTCCTGTATGCCGCGTTCAAGCAGGACGCGCTTGATCACGCGGATGATATCGTTGGAACCACTGGCCTGTCCGCCGGTCCCAGCACAGACAACCAATGTGGGCCGGTCGTACCGGATGGTCTGCTCGCTGTAGATGTCCTGCCGAAAGCGCGCAAGATCCTGTACCGATTGAAGCCTCATCATGATGCGCTTCCCCTCTCTGGAGCATTAAAGGCCGCCGTGGCGCCTGACCGGCCGGAATCGAGATCCAGCGTATGTGACGGACAACCGCGGCGGGAACAGAATTGCACAATCCCCCCACCCGTGATGCCGAGAGGTACCATCGGTGCGTCGCAGTCATTGCAATGGACGGGCCCCGCCAAATCGTGGTCACAATTCGGGCAGCGAAAACTCGTGATGCTGTCGTTTGGGAAAAGCGTATCCGTCACCGAATGGACGCTCCCGTAGAGGCGGGACAGATTGATCCAGCCGCTTTGCCCATCGGCGTTACCGCGCAATCGAATAGAGGCCTGGCCATCAACAAGGTGTGCCTCATCCAAAAGAGAGTGCCCACAGCGCGGGCACTGGACATTGAGCGGAAAGATGCGTTCGTCATGCAGCGCATCGTCGGCTTCCGAGCCGCGGATCGCTTTCGCGATGATGGGCTCCACCTTGGCCACACCAACGTTGGGATTGTAGCGGCCGTCGACGACCACGATCGGGCCGAGCGCACAGGCCCCCAGGCAATTGACCGTTTCCAAAGTGAATTCCCGGTCCGTAGTGGTCGCGCCGGGATTGATTCCGAGGCGCCGCTTTAACTCCTCGACCACGCCGGGCGCCCCCCGGACATGGCAGGCGGTGCCGACGCAGGCGGATACCAGATGACGGCCGCGAGGGCTGAGACTAAACGCGCGGTAGAAGGTCGCCACGCTATAGATGTCCACTAGCGACCGGCGGCTCTTCAGCGCCACTGCCTCAAGCGCCCCCCTCGACAGATATCCGTATTTCTGCTGAATATCCTCCAGAACCGAGATGAGTGCGCCGCGGCGGTCAGCATGCTTCTCGACAACACGAGCTACTTCTTCTGCAATCATGTCTTCCTCACCGATGAAGTCGAACTTAGCGTTCCAATAGGCAAACATTCTTAGCGATACTTCTCGCAGTGCCAGACACCGCCCAGCGGCTTGGCGTCGCTGCAGGTGAAGCGATCCTTGCAATCGCGGCAGAGACCGTTGAACCCCTCACTCGGCTGCCGATCTTGCCGCCGCGGGGTGGTCCCTTTTTTCCCTTCGGGCTTGCCCTTCGGACTCATTGTCAGCAATCCCTGCGCGACCCCAATTGGCCGCGCATCCTCCGCTCCCGAAACGGGGCAACCATCATGCCGTCAAGGCCATATGGATCAGACAATTGGGTATTCTTTGTCACTTGGAGTGGCGCGAGAGAAATACGGTCAAATTCCCCGAATGAAAAGTGAGATTATGACTGATGAGTCGTCTAATCTCTATGACAGCAGCGTCAGACAGTAATGCTGAGAATCACCCGGAAATGCGGGGAATTCGGAATCGGCGGGGAGGAACTACCCGGTGGACTGGGTCGACGAAGTGGACGGAGTGGACTTAGTGGACTATGGCTCGTCGGGGGCACCCGAGAGTTTGAGTTTCTCGCGGAGGGTCTTGCGGTCGATGCCGAGGATTTCGGCGGCGCGCGTCTTGTTGCCGTCAACCGACGCCACGACATTGCGAATGTGGTCGGCCTCGACTTCGGCGAGTGTGCGGTGAACCCCGCTTTCGCGAAGCGCGCGGAATCGCATCAGCGACGGCAGATCCGGCACTTCGATCAGGTCCCCCTCGCTCATGACGACCAGCCTTTGGATCACGTTTTCCAGTTCACGCACATTGCCGGGCCAGTAGTAGTTGCGCAGGACATCGAGGGCATCCTCGGAGAATCGAGGTGCAGGACGGCCCTGCTCGCCGGCGAATTTCTCGGCGAAGTAACGAATCAACAGAATGATGTCATCGCCCCGATCGCGGAGCGGCGGGATGGAGATCGTGATGACATTGAGCCTAAAGTAGAGATCCTCCCGAAACGTCCCCTTCTTCACCAGCCCAAAGAGGTCTTTGTTGGTCGCGGCCAGGATGCGAACATCGACTTTGCGACTCTTGGTGTCGCCAACGAGACAGACATGCTTGTCCTGCAGGACGCGCAGGAGCTTGACCTGCATTGCCAGGCTGGTTTCGCTGATTTCGTCCAGGAAGATCGTGCCCCCGTCCGCAGTCTGGAAGAATCCGGCGCGTGTCTCGGTGGCACCAGTGAACGCCCCTTTGAGGTGGCCGAAGAGTTCGCTCTCAAGAAGTGTTTCCGGGATTCCACCGCAATTGACGGCGACAAACGGGGCTGCCCCCCTGGGGCTCCCGTAGTGGATAGCACGTGCCAGCAGTTCCTTGCCGGTGCCACTCTCCCCGGTGATCAGGACAGTGGCGGCAGTGCCCGCTGCTTTGGTGACCGCAGCGAATACGTTTTGCATCGCCTCCGAGGCAGCGATGAATCCGTGCTTGGAGGCCGGAGACTGTGCAATGGCCAGTTGCTGCGCGCGCAACGCCGGCAGGCGATCCAAGGCGCGGCCGACCGCGGCCAGCAGTTCATCAGCACTGAATGGTTTTGCCAGGTACTCCTCGGCCCCTGCCTTGACCGCAGCGACCGCCCCTTCGATGGAAGCGTAGCCGGTGATCATCATGACTTCGGTGGTCTTGAAGTTCTCCCGGACATGGCGCACCAGATCCAAGCCGGGAGAACTCGGCATTTTCTGATCAGTGATCACCAAATCGACGCGGCAGCCTTCGAGGAGCTTGACCGCCTCCGCAACGCCGGGAGCGGTCAGGACACGGAATCCCGCTGGGGAGAGATTGCGGCGGATGACCTCGAGTGTGTCGGGGGAATCATCCACGACGAGGATGGTTGTCTTCGCGGCAGTTGAGGACAAATTGCTGAATCTCCGGGATTGGAATCAGAATCCACTCACAATCCCCAGGACCAGTTTACAATATATTGGGAGGCTGAACAACCACCCAGCATGGGTTCATGACAACGCCATGGCCACGATGCCGTGCTGAAGTAGCCCGAGCAATTGAGACGCTATCAAAACAGCGAGGCGGAGATTGCTTCGCTCCGCTCGCTGTGACCTCGCGAGTATCCCGGAGCTAATTGTGTCCCATGTCATTGCGAGGAGCGTCTCCGCCGAAGGCGGAGGGAGCGACGAAGCAATATCGTGCGTCCCCTGTTCCAGAATACGATTGGCAGGCTTCTTCAGCAGGCCCATGAGGGGCGCGGACTGCCTCGTTCCCGAATCGCGGGCAGGGAGATGGTTGGAATGAGGTCGGACTACTTCAACCGGATCAGTTGGCTTTCTTTCGCGGGATCGTGGAGGACGACGGCATCAACACCATCGGCAATCAACTGGGCCTTCTCGGTGGGTCCGAATTCCTGCCAGGTCTTTATGGTATCGATCAGGCCGGTCGCGGTCTGGGAGTGATGCGCAAGGTACCCGTTGACGGCCTTGCGCTCATGCACAGTCTGCCAATACAGATACCAGTTACAGATTTGCAGTTTCTCCGAAATGGGCAGTTCACAGATTACTTTGATGGTTGAATCGGCTTTGATCTGCTCATAGACAGCGGGAACGTCCATCCGCGAAAGCTCGATCGGCCCCCGGATGTAGAGAGCGTAGATCGCAACGGCGAGCAGCAACTCCCCGGCGCTCAAGATCACCAGCCGAAGGAGGCGGCCGATGCGGCGCTGGGTGTAGGCGATAACGGCTGCGAAACCAATGCCGATCAGAACCGCCAAACAAAGCTGGGCAACGATCACAAAGCGTGCCGGGGTGCGTGACAGGCTGAAGTACGGGACGATGCCGTACAACCATCGATACGGCAGCCAGCCGTCGAGATAGATTCGGTCCCCGATTGCCAGACTCGGCCCCAATGACAGAATCAGGAATATTCCGGCCAGCGCGGCCCATCTGTGCCGGTACTTGTGCGCCGTGTAGAGGAGCGCCGCCACCGCGAGGCCGATGATCAGCCAACCAAGGAAGACCTCGCCCGGCTCCGGCTGCTGCATACGGCTGGCGGGAACGATGAAGTCGGGAAGGCTGGCGGACCGGGGAATGCTGTCCCGCCAGGTCAGCGGCCAGGCAGCGCGCGCGTGCTTCAGGCTTATCAAGAGCGGAAGCGCCAACGGAATCGTCGCGAACGCGCCTAACAATCCACGCCAGATCAATCGCCAACGTTCGGGGTGAGCCCAGATATGTCTTACCGAGACTAGCAGGTAAAGGACCAGAAAACTGCCGACCTGCATGGCATTGGTCAGCGAGGAATACAGTTGGATGGTGAAGAAGACGCCCGCCCAGATCAGATCGGACCACCGCGAAGTATCGAGAAAGCGCAGCGAGAAATAGATCGCCAGAACCCCCCAACCGAGAAACAGCAGATTGAGATGCTCCAGATGAAACAGGAAGTAGGGCGAGAAGGTGAAAACCAAACTGCCGGCGAAGGCCGCCAGGCTGTAGCCGGTGACATACCGAATGAGGGCAAACGAGGCCAGCCCGCCTACCACAAATGACAGGAGGACAAATAGATTGTAAAGCAAGGGGGCGTTGATGGGGATTCCGCTGACCGACGATACGAAGATCGCCAGGATGTTGGTGAACAGGCAGGAGTGGTGGGCAAGTTCGGTTCCATAGGGAAAATACATGACGTCGGTCCAGAATGGGGACTGATGGAGCTGGAGGAGGGCGGCCTTTGTCCACCAAAAGAACCAGATGAATTGGCACTGATCGCCGGAGCCACTGCCACGAGGCGTGAAGTGGAGGGCATTGGCGAGCAGAGGGCGTGTGGCGATGATTGCCAGAAGCGAATAAGTCGCGCAGAGCCCACCCCACAGGAGGATCGAACGCCGGAGTTGACGAACGCGAGGGTGCGGGGGGGGGGATTCCGATATTACCATCGTGCTCCGGAAGACATCTGCGAGTTTGTGGGCAGAGTCCACCCAACAGCTCGGTTCCACTCGGTGAGCATGATGTTCATGTTCGATTCCATTTGCGGATATGTACGCGCGGCGTCGCGGACATCTCCGAAGCCTCGCACCGAGGGCGGGCAAATCCCGCCGCTATAACTGGGCTCGCACAGCGGACGGTGAAGCGTGCACGGCCATCCGCAGAATACTCAGGAAAACTGGTGCCGGAGGCCGGACTTGAACCGGCACGCCCCATACGGGACAAGGGATTTTAAGTCCCTGGCGTCTGCCATTCCGCCACTCCGGCGCTGACGGACGAAACGCAAACGGGCGGCGCCCAGCAAGCGATTCCCCATCCGACAGGGGCTTGACGATTTCGAAGGATTGAAAAAGGCGGGTTCCGGATTTGAACCGGAGCATAGAGGTTTTGCAGACCTCTGCCTTACCACTTGGCTAACCCGCCGTCGAAGTACCTGCCACTACTGGTAAAATCGGTGCCGATGGGCTGAAAGTCAAATACGACCCCAACCCCTTGCCTGCCAACAAAAAACCCGGCTCGGGAGCGCGCCACCCTGTGGCGCATGGAGACCGGACCGAGATTTAAAGAGCGGGAAACGGGATTCGAACCCGCGACATTCACCTTGGCAAGGTGACGCTCTAGCCAACTGAGCTATTCCCGCCTCACCTGGGCCTACTATAGCGCCAGAAGGGATGTCTGTCAACCCAGATTTATTTGGTGGCCTTGCGAACGCGGTTTGCCGGGGAGAATTCCTACCAGAATCCGATCAGCCACGGGGCCAGCCGACTCAGATGGCGGGCGACTCCCTGCAATTGCGCCGTATCGTGTTTGGCGTTGTAGACGGTCGCCTTCTCCCACCAAGCCATGACGGCAAACGAGTCAATGGCCAGGGCGGAGTCGGCATAATCGAGAGCCAGATCGTTCGCCCCCTGTTTGCGAAGCACGTCGGCCATGAACATGTAAGGAAGCGGGAAATCTCCCGGGCCATTCCGTTGGATGGCATAGAATCGATCGAACGACTCTTTCGACTTGTCGTTGATCATGAGATTCAGGGCATCGTTGACATCATGGGCCAGTTGAATGGTTGGCCAGACTTCGTCCGGACCGGTATAGACGCCCTTCCGTTTGGAAATGGCGAGCATCTTGCTCCCCCCTTTGGGGGCAAACAGAATCGTGTAGTAATTCCGACGGTACTTCTTGTGAAGCAAAAGCGCCCGCTCGGCCGGGGCCGATGGTTTATGGCCGGTTGAGAAGAGAATGTAGTCCGGGTCCTGGCTGAGCAGGTACGATGCGTTGAAGTTGCGTTCCCGCCAGGTGGAGACGTTTCCGGGAACAGACTCCGGGTGCCGGGCGATGGTCGAATCGGTCAAGCCGAGCATGTCGATCACCCGATGACCCAGCAGATCGAACGACATCTTGCCGATGGTCGACACCGCCAGGGAGAAGTTGGATTTGTCGACCTCGGTCAGATTGCGGGAGACTTCGGACATCTTGCTCACCAGAGCCAGTTCCATGTCCCGGATGCGGGCGAGAGAATCGGCGGGGCCAAGCATGGTCCATGCAGCCATCGCCAGTCCCGCCGCTGTGGTCACCCAAGGTGCCATCCTACCGCCGATGAACCGATTGAACACCCACCCTAAAGAGACGAGCACCGAGACCGCCAGGAGGACTGTGCCGGGCACAAAGAAACGATGTGCCTTGAGCACATCCCCACCCACGAAGACGATGTAGGCAGTGTACACCAGCCAGATTGCGGGAATCGCCCGCCAGCGCCGGGGCAGGATGCGCAGCGAGAAGATGGCAAGAAGGGCCGCGGCGCCGAAGAACCCGTACTGGCGAAGATAGAGCCAGGCGTAATCGAATCCACTTTGGAGGTACTCCAGACCCAGTCCGGTCTTGGCATAGAACGGATTGGGCAAGAACGATCCGTAGTACCAGACTTTGAAGATGGCGAACGGGACAAGCAAAACGATTCCGGAGGCCAAGCGGATAGCGTTCCGCAGACCTTCTCCCCAAACCCACTCGGCCAGTACCAACAGGCCCCAGATCAGGGCTCCCTCGGGACGGCTCAAACAGGCAATCGTCAACGCGGGGATGGTCAGCCACGATCTTCGGACCCACCACCAAACCGCAAGGCAGGTCCAGAACGCAAACCACGCGGTTTCCAATCCGGACACCGACCAGTAGGCAATCGAGCCGTTCCCCGCGACCAGAAGGGCCGCGGCGATGGCTGCCCCGACGCCGTTTCCCCAGCGAAGCTCCTGCCAGGCGGCACGGACCCAAAGACCGGTCAGGATGATAAGTCCCAGTCCGGATGCGATCCCCAAAACCTTGGCGACAGGATCAAAGGCAAAGTTGAGGCTGCCAGCCAGGACGAGCAGGATGACCCAAAGGAAATTGGTGTACCCCTCGACGTGCTCACCGGCATTGAAGACCAGCCCATCACCGCGAAGCGCATTGGCGGCGTAGCGGTAGGAGATGAAGGCGTCGTCCTGGGTAAACCAGAGATTGCTCACTTGATAAATATAAACCGCGCACGCGGCGATTAGCCCGATAGCCAGAATCAGCTTTTCTGAGGGGAAACTGCGGGCCCGCAGTCGCACGGCGTCCGGGGTTCTTCCTGCAGACGGCCGTCTCCCGGACTTGGTCGGTTTGGCCATGACGTATCAAGACCCAGCGGCGCCTTGTTGCTCCGGCTGGGAAAGCCAAGGAAAGCAAACGGTGGCCGGGTTGCAACGGTGAAGCGCGAATGAAGCGGCAGCAGAATCGAGATGCTGGGATGCCGTTAGTACGATCCCAGTAACCAGGGGGCGAGCTTGCGCAGTTGGGCTTGGGTCGCTTCGAGACGCGCGGTGTCTTGTTGTTCGTGATAGATGACCGCCTTTTCCCACCAGGCCATGACGGCAAACGAATCGATCGCAATCGCCTCATCGGCGTACTGCAGCGCCAGTTCCTTGGCGCCCTGGCTGCGGAGGATTTCCGCGATGATCATGTCCGGAAAGGGAAAATCTCGCGGTCCTTCCTGTCGGAGGCGGGACAGGAGGTCGTACGATTCTTTGGACTTGTCGGTGATGAGCAGGTTGATCGCATCATGGATATCCAGTGCGAGCTGGCTCGACGGCCAGACCTCATCCAGCCCCTGAAAAGTGCCTTTGCGGCGGGAGATTACCTGCATTGTCGCACCGGCCACGCGTGGCGGGTACATTCCGGCGGTACTTCTTGTGCAGCACCAGCGCCCGTGAAGTTAGTGTACCCCTCAACCTTCTCCCCCGCGTTGAAAACCAGCCCATCGCCACGCAGCGCATCGGCCGCGTAGCGGTACGAGATGAAAGCGTCATCCTGGGTAAACCAGAAGTCTCGGACTTGATACAGGAAGAGCGCAATCGCCAGCAGAAGGCCGATTCCCCAAAGCCAATCCTGGTTCGAAAGCCGCCGCGTACGCGACTGTGAACCGACGTGCGATCTTTCGAATGGTGATACCGACCCGTGGCTATTCGCTCTGGTCATGGCTTGGCGGCAGGAGTAATTCCGTGCTGTATCCCGCAGTGCCAAGGAAGCAAACCCAACGGTATCGAGCAATTACGAACAACGCCGCGAATGCACGGGGTGAGGCGAGGATCCTGGATTGAGAGTCCTCAGGACACAGCGGCAGAGACCGGCTCATGGTGGACATGGCGCAGCCCGGTCGTTTCGGTGTTGATCCACGGGAAGGACTGCGTGGTCAACACCTCGATGAAGATGTTCACAAGATTGGGGTCGAATTGGGTGCCGGCGCAGTCCTGGAGTTCCTTGCGGGCGTCCTCCCAGGTGCCGGCCGTTCGATAGGGCCGGTCCGACGTCACCGCGTCAAACGTGTCCACCACCGCGAGGATTCGGCCTTCGATGGGGATCTTGTCCCCTGCCAACCCCGTCGGGTATCCCTTGCCGTCATAGCGCTCGTGATGGTAATACACGTACGGTACCGCCGGTTTCAGAAAGGGAACATCCTGAATGATGGTCGCGCCGATTTCGGGATGACGCTTCATCAATTCAAACTCTTCCGGGGTCAGCGGGGCCGGCTTGTTGAGGATGTGGTCGGGCACACCGATCTTCCCGATATCGTGAAGGGTGCATCCGATCCACAGATCGAAGAGCTGCTCGACACCCCAGCCCAGACGGCGGGCAATCGCCTGTGCCAGAACCTTGACGCGGTCGGTGTGGCCGCGCGTGTAGGGGTCACGCGTTTCAATCGCGTTGGCCAGCGCCGCCACGGTGTCCATGTAGGCACTTTGGACGTTCTTGTAGAGGCGGGAGTTCTCGATGGCGATGGCGGCCTGGGCGGCGGTGATTTCAATCGACCGCATCGTGCCTTCGCTGCAAGGGCCGGCGTTTGATTTGCGGATCAGATTCAGTACGCCGATGACGGAGCCTTTGGCGATCAGGGGCTGGCAGATGAGATCGTGTTCGCGGAGCCCGCTTTCGAACATGTCGGTCTGGCGTCCGCTGAGCACGATGGTGCGTCCGGTGGCCAGACCGGTTTGAACCGCCGGCGTGACGCCCTTGAGGAATTCGAGGTAGGTGGGATTGTGTGTCAGTTCATTCTCGCCGTCCATGACCTGCAACTGCAGGGCGGGACGCGATCCTGTGCGCAGGAGAATCGATGCCGCCTGGACGGAGAATTCGCGCCGCACGGTTTCGATGACCATGCTCAGCAATTGGTCGAGTTCCAAAGTTGATCCGATCGCACGAACCAGCTCGGAGATGGCGACTTGTTCCCGCAACTGCATGTTTTCGCGGCGCATGCGTCCGCGTTCCAGCGCGCGGCGCACTGTCGTGATCAGGTGCTGGACTTTGAATGGCTTAAGCAGATAATCGTCGACACCAAGTTGCATCGCCTCGATGGCGGTTTCGACGGTCGGGTAGCCGGTGATGAGAATGGAGATGAGATCGGGCTGGTGAATGTGTCCGGCACGAATCACATCGACACCGCTGGCATCTTCCAGCATGAGATCGGTCAACAGCAGCGCGATGGGCTGAGATGACAGGATGCGCTCGGCCTCTGCGCCATCGCCGGTCGCCACGACCTTGAGGCCCATTTCATGTTCGAGACATTCCCGTAACAGGCGCCGTAGAAGCGGATCATCATCCACGACGAGGACTGTCCCGACAGAGGAGTTCATCGGGCGCGATGACAGGGACAGGTCAGTCATTTCACCAGTAGTATCGGGTGTTGAAACAGGACTGTTCAGCGATACATTCGGCAATTGACTCATTTCCGCGAAGTTGTTTGAGAGGTAATGACGGACCGGCCGAATCGCATTGCGCCAGTCACAAAAGTGAAGCGAATTGCGGTGTGCGTGAGTTGCACAGAGAGCAGCGCGAGAGCAATGTCCGTGCCGGGATGAATCGCGACGGTAGCATGGGTAGCATGGGCATCCTGCCCATGCAGTTCCGGCGGCAGGGCGTGTTGACTACATCGCACCAGAACTGGTAGGGTGGGCTTTGCCCACCTATCTTCCCCGCGCGAATGGGACGGTGGGCGGAGCCCACCCTACATGCATCCGGACATACCCAAATGCATGGGCAGGATGCCCATGCTACCATGCGGTGGCACGTTCTCTAGTAGTCGATGCCCTTTTGGGCCAGTTCGCCCTTCTGGTAGGGGTGTTTGATCTCGCGCATCTCGGTGACCAGATCAGCGGCCTCGAGAACCTCGGGCGGCGCCCCACGTCCAGTGAGAACCAGATGCACACTTGCAGGTTTTTGCGCGATCAGTGCAAGGAGATCGTTGGCGGTCAGGAAACCAAGCTGGCAGCCGACGAAGACCTCGTCGAGAATCACAACATGATATTTCCCGGAGACAATCTCTGTTTTGACATCCTCGAGGGCGTGGAGGGCGGCCTGCCGGTGGACCTCGCGCGGTTTCTTGTCATCGACGATTCCGACAAACCCCTCCCCTCTTTGGCGGAGTTCGACATAAGGCTCGAGGCGTTTGATGCCATCCAGTTCGCCGTAATGCCATGATCCCTTGATGAACTGCCAGATGAGGGTTCGCAGGTTATAGCCGGTGGCGCGGATGCACATGCCGAGTGCCGCGGTAGTCTTGCCTTTGCCGTCGCCGGTGTAGCAGATCACGAGGCCTTTGCGGACTTGGATTTTCGGTGGGTCGAGTTGCATGAGGGCTCCTTCAGTGTGCGCCAAGAATGCAGTGGGCGGAGCACGCCTCCAAGGGGAATCTGAGCCCTCCTGATTGTGATTCGTTCACGGCGCGATCACGCACGGCCGTCGCCGCTGTCTTTCCCCTTGATGCGCGGATCGACCGGCGAACACCACCGTTGGAGGCCATCAGGCCGCACCGGCCATTGTTGGGGGTGCGTCCATGGTTCAACGTCGTAAGCGCCTTGCAGGATCCACGGCGCATATGGGGGCTCGGGAGTATTGTGCTGGTTCAACGTCCGGAGGGTTACGCTTTCGTGTACCGTCGGCCTGCCATACTTCGCACGGTCCCATGATCGAACTTCTTTACGATAAAGGATCTTCATCCCCCCTTTTCGTGAGTCGTGCATGATGTCGTTCGGGTCGGGCCGGCAGGTGCGCTCGTGATCCGGGAAAATGCGCAGTCCGTGTGCGACGGCCTTCTGCACCATCCACTCCAACGCGATGTTGGACAGTCCCCGCTCTTCGTATCCCCCGCCAACGTCGGTGTGCACTCCACAAAACCACACCTGCTGCATGGTCTGGTACTCGCGAATCACCGGCTCCCACAGGACGGGATGAAAGACCTTGCGTTCGTCGTCGATCGCCAGGGCCTGAACCGCATGCTCAACACTGTCGGAAAGCGAGAAATTGTGGAATTTGTGGCGCCAGTACGGAATCTTGTCGAGCAGCCCCGACAGCGATTTGAAGGGCAGGCCCAGGGCGGCCACTGTGTCCCACACCCCCAGGAACTTGATTTTGGTCCAATGTTTGATGTGGTTCCGTTCTCTGAATATCGCGGCTTTCCGTTCACGCTTCTCCTGGTTTGAAATCTTGTAAATCCTGTAGGCCCGTTTGATCAACTCGGGCCGGGACGGCGGCAGAATCCCGAACAGGTGGATAAAGCCGGACAGGCTGCGCACGGTTGCGGCGCCACGGCTGAATCCGAACAGAAAGATCTGATCGCCCGCTTCAAAATTGTCATAGATGAATTCGTAGCATTCCCGGATGTTCTTCGAGATGCCCATGCCGGTGATGAGACCAGTCACTTTGCGGGCACCAGTCCCCACGCCACGGTCATAGAAGATCTTCTGCTGCGGGGAGCGGTCCAGAATCATGCTGAAGAGTTCGTAGACGTTGGTATTGAATCCGGTCCCGCCGTCCTGGCCGGTTCCATCGGAAAAGACGACGAGGTTCTTTGGCATTAGATCCCCCCGGGGCGTTAGGCTCAGATCCAGTGTGACCTCATACCATCGAAAAGGGACATGCCATGGAATAGTCGTGGGTTCTGCGCTCCGGCTTGCCCGTCAAAGAGAAGGTACACAAGTGTTAGCGCATGATTACTACCTTACGTGAAATCGCTGTGTCTTTGGAATGGACCAGAAACCAATAAACACCTGAGCCCACCTTGTCCCCCGATGAGTCCGTCTGGCTCCACCTGATGTGATAGCGCCCAGGCTGCTTGACAAACGTGCTGCAAAGGGTCTTGACCCAGCCACCATCATCCACGTGGACGCTTACCACGACCTCACCTGGTTCCCTGATCATTGAGGGCAAAGGACCCTGGAGGGTGCTAAAGGGGTTCGGATACTCTATCGTTGGAAACGGAGATTCAGTTGTGCTTGTGTCGTCGAACAGAAGGCTGTCATAGGGCTCTCGTAGCATATCAACCGGATAATTCGTCAGCTTCGTTTGAGTCCCGTTGCGGCACGACATCATCACGATGAGCACCCCTGCACCGGCTATGATCAAGGTGCGCTTCAAGGCGCCAGTATGCGCTTTCCTCATTTGCTCGGTGCAACCCAAGAGTCACCTCGTCAGCTGAAGTAGCGTCCTTCATCTTACACAGTTCGTCGTATGGAGGTCCCGGCTAATTCTCCCGCCCCTCCCCTCACAGCGGTTCCAGCGGGCCGGTGGTGGCGCCGGCGATGAACTGCTGGACGACAGATTAGCAGAGTCGCGCACTCCGATCAACAGAAACGGCAATGTCATTCAGCAGTTTCTTCTTCAACTGATCGCATCCAGGTAGGGTCTGATGACAGCGCTCACGCGGCAGACCATTGCGGAGCGCCATAGCTCATCGGTAGTCCCTTTGTGCTGCTTGCGGTAGTCGCGAAGCGCCTCGAGCGCGACATCCAGACCGATCTTGTTTCGATACTTGAAGCAATCGACCACCGTTTTGGCAGGGTCATAAATTCTTACCGTAACGCCCTCGATCTTGTGCTCCTTCACTCCAGATTCGAGTGCTGCCCCCGATAAC
>JAKAKI010000025.1 GCA_021813505.1 bacterium
TTTGTGGCAGTGAACGGGGGGGGGGCAGGTGGATTCAAAAGGGAGTGTCGTGAGGATTAGTCGGTTTGCCTTGATTATCATCTACGTCTTGGTCTTCGTCTTCGTCGCGGTAACACTTTCGTGCGGCACCGAAAGAGCCCCGGAAGGGGATGCCCAACTTCCCCCGGACGCCGTCCTCTTCGATGTTCTCCACATGAACTATGCCTGGGGATTCCAATGCACGGGCACGTTCATTGATGCGGCTGGCTTCGTACATCGGTATGACTGCGGCGAATTGGGTGACAGTATTCGCAATCGGCTCTACCAAGGTCGCGAAGGCGTTCTCCTCGAACGGCGGTTCCATTTGAAGGACACCATTATTTGCCGTCTCGATTCCGCCGATTTGGTTCGGGCTCGGAGGCTGGTGATGAAGGCTGAGAATACCCCGCCGGATAGTGCCAGAGATTCCGGGATGCGCGATTATGGCAGTTCGTCCTATAGAGCCTTTATCTACGATTCCAAAAACGGGAAGAGGCGGGATGTCGTCTTACGCACCTATGGGGATTGGGAGCGTCCTCCCTCCAGTGATGAGACGGGGCGGCTCGCAAAGTGGCTGGATGCTGCCACCAATTGCAGCGATACAATGAAGTACCACAGCTATCCGTGGGAACCTGCGCGGGAGGCTCCAGTCAAACGCTGATGCTCTAATTCCACCCACCCTGGTGGGTTTCCGTGACGTAAGGAGTCGTGACGCTGCCCCCCGATCAGGGGTGGTGTGATTCACCTCACTCCCGTGAGGGCAGCTCGCTCGGCGAAACGAACATGAGTTGCGCAGGCCCTGACCCGGAGGGCAGCGCCACGTGTCCAAAGTTCGCGTAGGCTATTCGGAGAAGAAAGGCGAGCAACGATGCGATCATTTGTGATCCTTGTGATGCTGATGGCTTGTGCGGCTTTCTCGGAGGCGCAAACTCCCTCGAAGCTTCAATTTGAAGTCGCCGGCGGTGTTTCATTCCCAGTATGGCCGGAGGAATTCTCGATGGAATGGAAGACCGGCATACATGGGAGTGCTGGTTTCGCTTATTCCGGCAATTCGCGCCTGTCCGGGCTGCTGCTCTTGGAATGGGATTGCCACGACTTAAATCTCGAGGAACTGGCGAGCATTCCGGAGGAAGTGATTAGCGGCGGGCGACTGACGGTCATCACCGGAACGGCCAATATCAGGCTCAACCTGGTTCAGCGAGGATCCGCTTTGCCATACGTCTTGGCCGGGGCAGGCGTCTACCGCACATCAAGCTGGACGGTGGTGAGGTTTCCGATCAGCGGGAGCCAGAAGCGTTCGACATACAGTGAGACCGCTGTCGCGGTACAGTTGGGCATCGGACTATCTTTCCCAATCAGTTCATGGTTTGGGCTGTTCGTCGATGGCAGATACCTGGTCGGCCTGACAAAGCGGCAATCGATCAGGTCGATCCCGATTCGGCTCGGGGTAAGGCTGTGAAAATGATGTGCAACGATCGCCAAAGGGCGTCGTGGCCTTGACCCCCGCTGAGGGCTTGCGAGAGCGCCTGATCTGCAGCAACATGAAATGGATGACGAGAACAAACGTCAGTTACGCGATGCCTGGCCGATGGTCAGACCCACGCCCGCAGAGGAAATCGAGAGCATGAGACCAACCATTCTGTTAATCTGCGTTCTTATCGCATCAACTGTCCCTCGAGCCCACGCTCAGGGCGTTTTTGTGCCTGCCGGGAGGAACGGATCGGGGATTGAGTTGTTCTACTCTGGCTCCGGCCAGGGTCACGCGTATGGGGTGACTGGTGGCTACTCGATCTCCGGCAGGTTCGACTTCGATCTAACCGTCGCGCAGTTGCGCGAGGGCAAGATCACAGAGCTGGGTGCTGGAGTACGCTACCACTTTCTAAAGGAAACAGACCATAGCGGCGTCGATTTGTCGCTGGCCGGCTCATACTTCACTTACCTGTTCGGACGCCAGAGATACACAGGGAATTCCCGAGGGATCGAGCTGGCGCTGAACAAGACGATCGCTATTGGTCGCAAGGCGAGCTTTCTAAACATGCTGAGTTATGGTTATGGGTGGACGAGCCTCGACCTGAAAGATCGTTATGGCTACTCCGATAAGAAGAAGGAGTCAGCTTGGGCACTGAGCCTGGGGTTCGGGACCGCGTTCTATCGCGAAAACAGCTCAATCATCGCCGTGATGGCTGGGGTGTTTACTACCAAGGGCCACCCAGGAGGCCACGTCTCCCTGGCCCTCATCGGGATTTCGGGCAGGTGACTATTGAAGTCTCTTGACCCCCTCATCCCCAAACACGGTGGCTACCGCCGGTTGAAGAGTTTTCAGGTGGCGGAGTTGATCTATGACGTCACTGTGCGCTTCTGCGACAAGCACGTTGAAAGGCGGAGCCGGACGCATGATCAAATGGTGCAGGCGGCGCGATCCGGTGTGCGGAATATAGCCGAAGGCGTCGTGGCCCTGACCCCCGGTCAGGGCTCGCGTAACTGACGTTCGTTATGGCGCCGCGTCTTCTAAGCGAGGATGAGGTGATTTAAGCAAGCCCTGACCGGGGGTCAGGGCCACGACCAAAACAGCGATTCCCAATCAGATGCCCCACCATGCGTTTAACGACCCCGGTCACGTGCACTTCCTGACCTTTTCATGCTACCACAGGCATCAGTTTCTGACTGACGACCGAGTGCGTGCATGGCTGGTCGACGCTATTGAACTTGCCCGCAAGAAGCACCAGTTTGCACTTTGGGCCTATGTTATCATGCCCGATCACGTGCACCTTCTCATCAATCCGACCAATGAGAAGTACTCGATCTCGGACATTCTACGTGACATCAAGGAGCCTGTCAGCCATCGTCTCGTGAAATACTGGCGCGACACGGCGCCGTGGAAACTGGAACTGATGAAGGCTCGACAGGGAAAGCGTAAGGTACATCGTCTTTGGCAAGCCGGTGGCGGATTCGACCGCAATCTCACAGACTGGGACCGCATTGCGAAGGCGATTGTCTATGTTGAATGGAACCCAGTGCGGCGTGGCTTTGTGGGTGAACCGACCGAATGGGAATGGTCGAG
>JAKAKI010000014.1 GCA_021813505.1 bacterium
GAGAGTGAAATCCCAAACGCCCGTCCCGCCTCGGCAGCGAACTGTTGATATTGTGCCGCCTCCGCCAACTCCGCCTGGAGAACAAGATGGGCAACTGCAACCGGCCCGGGAACGGAAACTGCCGGTTGGGGGCTCTCGCGATCCGTGCCACTCGCCGCGTCACCCAGGAGCGCCGCCCAGGTGATTGGTCCAACCACACCATCATCAACCAGACCATGTGCCCGCTGGAAGCGCATGACCGCATCCTCGGTGTTGCGCCCGAACAACCCGTCAAGCCGAACAGCGTACATCTCCTTGCGCAGTTCCCGTTGCAGCATTCGGACGGCATCGCGCAGCTCCGGCGACGTGTGCTCGAACCCGTCAAACAATCGAAGGAGAGGCGTATTCGTTGTCTGGTTACAACCTGGCAAACGAGATGCTCCCGTCAAAGAGTTCACGCCATTCCCGGAGATGCTTGTCTTCAGGCAACGGTGAGCCGGGGGCGGTACACCTGTTATGCGATCCCGACCAGATTGCCCAGGAGTGCACCCTCAAGGAGCCATGCGATCCAGAGATACGCTACGAGCTGTGCCGCCTTCTTGCGCGGCAGCTCGGCAACGATCGGGAGCGCCATGGCCAGCAGGATCGCCATCCAGATTGAAAAGACGTCCAACCTGTCGAGTACATGGAATAAGGGGGATCGGTACGAGTCTGGCGGCAGCAAGGACGCAGGTCCGAGAAACACTCTGGTGGTTTCCTTTAGGCGAATGAGCAGCCCACTGAGAAGGGCCTCCGGGATCTTTATGAGAAAGATGAAACTGCAAACTGAGACGATGGTCATGTAGGTGATTCTTGTCGCGTAAAGTTGCAGCGGCAGCCAGACTACGAGCGCCAAGCCGAACAGTTTGAAAGCGTGCCCGGCGGTCAGAACAGTTGTCGCGAGTCCCAGTTTCCACAGCGATACGCCTGCCGTGGCCTGCCTGTCAATGTTCCCAAGGCGGCGGCCAACCTCCTCCGCGGAATAAGACGGATCGGACTTGATTTCCTGCTTCAAGTCCTCCATGCGATAACGCGAAGTCGCGAGCTCAAAGAGGATCGCAGTTGCCACGCAGAGAAGGAATGGCACGAACCACCATCGCTTCTCTCGAAGCGTCTGAAAGGCTGTGGACGGTGACCAGAATAGCGTCAAGAGGGTCGTCGGCAGGCCTCTAGGATTACCTATGGCCGGTGACGGAACGGCGAGAGCGGAACTGTCGTTTTCCATGGTTGCTGATTTTCCTCCTTGATATTGAACGAGTGAGCTCGTCTTGGGAGCATGAAGGAATCCTAGCTGATTGGTGGCCGGGCCTGGAAATTTGTTGGTGCAATTGCTATTCTTTGCCACCCGTGGCCGCGGCAAGAACGGAGATCGGTCTTAACACCATTAGTGAAGTAAACAGAATGATCGAACTCCCCAGGATATAGACGGTTCTGATGCCGACAACATCTGCCGCAACGCCGCCGGCGCCCGTCGATACAAGCCGGCACACCTGCGTGATAACACCAATTGTCGCGAATGTCCTGCCCAAGGTGGCCGCAGGCAAGTGCTGCTGCAAGAGTGTATTTACGGATATGCCAATTGTGGTCTGCGCGAGGCCCATGACCGCGAAGAGAAGCAACGCCAGCCAAATCGCGGAACTGAGGGAGACGAATAACGCTGCGACACCCAATACGACAAATGAACCCTTTAATACAGCCGACTCCCTCAAGCCGCGCCTAAACCAAGTCGCAATCGCCCCACAGACGCTTCCGACAGCCATGGCGGTGACAATCATGCCATAGGTGGCACTACTTCCATGGAGGATGTTCTTCACGAACATGACCATCAGGACAACGATGGCACCTCCCCCCAAATGGACTCCACCACCTGCAAGCGTCACCCACTTCGCCACACCGTTGGATCTTAGGTGTTGGAACCCCTCGATGATGTGCCCCATCGTACCCTTCAGGCCGGACCAGCGGCGTTCCTCTGTTCCCTTCGATGGAATGTCCACGGTCATTATCAAGGCGGCCGAGATCAGAAAGGAGGCGGCGTTCAGTGCACAGATGAGGCCAAATTCCCACTGTACATACATGATTCCTGCCAGCCCCGGACCAATGATTTGAGCAACCTGCGAGGTCACTTCCGACAGGGAATTCGCCTCCATGAGGTGTCTTTTTTCAATCAACAACGGCAGTGAGGACAGATACGCCGGAGCGAAGAAGAGGCCGGTCAAAGAGGAGGCGAACACCACTGCATAGATGAGAGGAATATCCGGTAAGAGTGCGATTCCGAAGAACAACACGGCTCTGACCAGGTCGGCAAACACCATGACCCATTTCTTGTCGCATCGGTCGACGACGATACCCGCAAACAGCCCGACCAAAATGGATGGAATTACCATGGCCATCTGCAGTGTACCCACCGCGGCTCCGGATTGGGTCTTGTCGTAGACGTAGAGTGTCAGTGCCACCAGATTGATTATCGTTCCCAGATTGGATTGGGACAGAGCTACCCATAGTCTCAGGAACCGCCGATCGGCCACTAAGAGCCGGAACTTCTCATATGACTTTGGAGCCGGATTGGAATCCGTGACTCTTTGTGGTGCCGACGCCGTACTCATTACACCATTTGTCCGAGTATAGACTTAGGCCGTGCCATGAGTCTCAGCCGAGAGAGCAGCAGCGCCAGGCGTTCGCCACGCGCCGCGAGGCTCAGACGACCATGCGGTCGTGCGCGATTGAGATTCGGGCAGCCGACCGGTCCGTCGATAATACCCGCTCTCGATAGGCAGTTCAAGAATTGCGCCATGTCTTGTTCGAGTACGGCAAACGAGACACTTCCCTCGAAGAGTTCATGCAACTTCCGAGGAGCCGGTCTTCAGGCAATGGTGAGCCGTGGCCGGGAGACCTGTTATAGTATCCGGACCAGATTACCAAAGAGTGCACCCTCAAGGAGCCATGCGACCCAGAGATACGCAACGATCTGTGCTGCTTTCTTGCGAGGCAGCTCGGCAACGATCGGCAGCGCTATAGCCAGCAGGATCGCCATCCAGATCGAAAAGACATCCAACCTGTCGAGTACATGGAATAAGGGGGATCGGTACGAGTCTGGCGGCAGCAAGGACGCAGGTCCGAGAAACACTCTGGTGGTTTCCTTTAGGCGAATGAGCAGCCCACTGAGAAGGGCCTCCGGGATCTTTATGAGAAAGATGAAACTGCAAACTGAGACGATGGTCATGTACGTGATTCTTGTCGCGCAAAGTTGCAGCGGCAGCCAGACTACAAGAGCCAAGCCGAACAGTTTGGCGGCTTGGGTGGCAACCGCTGTCGTCGCGAGTGAAAGCTGCCAGAGTGATGCGCCTGCCGTTGCCTGTGTGTCGATGTTGGCCAAACGCCGGCCAACTTCCTCGGAGGAATAGGAGGGATCGGACTTAATGTCCTGCTTGAAGTCCTCCATGCGATAATGAGAGGTAGCGAACGCAAAAAGAATCGCAGTTGCCGCGCATAGCAGGAATGGCACAAACCACCAACGCTTTTCTCGAAGCGTCTGAAAGGCCGTGGACGGTGACCAGAATAGAGCCAAGAGGGTCGTCGGTAGACCTCGAAATGTACCGATAGCCGGTGACGGAACGGCGAGAGCGGAACTGTCGTTTGCCATAATGGATCCTTCCCCTCCTTATTACTGGATTAGTGAGCCGGTCCTATGAGCATGAATTCGATTTGCACATCTCCAAGAAATCATGGGGGGGAGCGACGTGCAAATCTTTTTCGAACGGGGACTCACATCCGTTTCTAGTCTGTATCGGAATCAGGACTTCGCCTCCCCCGCGCTGCCTGTCCGGCCGGTTTGTTCGCGGATGCGCTGAATGAAAGTGATCAAGACAGCGTCGTTCATTTGCGCCAGGAATTCGACGCACTTTGCACAGGGGGCCGGGAGGGCGTTAGTCGGCACGCCGCCGGCGACCCAGACAATTCCACCCTGCTCCGGAAGTTGCGGCGGGATGGCCTTCTTAGTGGATTCGGGACTATTCACACTTCACCCCAGTTTCAGGCAGCATTAGTAGCCTATTGAGCGGTGTGGCGACAGACTCCTTGACATCTGATACTTTGAGCGATGCCCCTGCGTGCGGTGGTCAATGCACCAATGTACGCCGCCTGGAGTTCCTGACTCCCCGTTGCGAACCACGGCCACTTTTCGGTGCGCAGGCCGCGGTAATCGATTCCATGGACAGGCGGGATGATTCTTCACGGAAGTAGGCGCGTTCGATCACGTTGCGCAACTCGTAGAGGTTGGCACGTTCCGCAATCTGCTGCACCAGATTCACGACCGGTGGATCGACGCCCAGTATGTGCTGCCCGTACCGATGATTGAGATCGGCCAGAACATCGGCGACAAACTGGCGGATTCGGCTTTCGGTGCGCGGAAACCCCGACAACTGGATCAGACAGTTGAAGAATGAACTCAACTCATTCTTCAGTGTCTGGGAGTACTCGGAGTAGCGATGGCTCGTGGCATGGAACAGAATCGGGGGGTGGCCATTGGTCAGCGCAATCGTCCGGCAGAGGTTGATCAACTCGGTCATTCGCCGTGGTGGCAGGCGGTGGATGTGCCGCAGGATCAGAGCGTCTGCTGGTCCGGCGGTCCGGGCAGCCCTGAGTTGATCCAGCAAGACGCGTTGAAATCGCGGCTCCGTTTCGAAATCCAGTAGGGAAAGCCGGATCCGGGGGTCGAGTGCCTGCAGCGCGGCCCTGACCAGTGAGAGTTTACCGGATCCGGCGGGTCCCACTACCAGGAGATTGGCCCCGGCCCAGGGACCTCTCTCTGAATTGGCTGATATAGGCCATGCCGAGCCCTTGCCCGGCAGTTCACTCCCCGGGAGATCTAGAAAAGCCATATCAACCAGAAGCTCGTAGTTGTCACACCTCCCGACGTGGTAGTCGTGTCCGGCGGGGTTGAGTTGTTGATAGTCGTGTCATTCGGTACGGGTCCACCAGAACCACCATCGCCAGCCACCGATACCCCGCTTGGGGCAAACAGCAGGATGGCCATGGGGAGTCCGAACACGGCCATCGCGGCAAGTTGACGTAGTTTGGAGTGCCTCATCTCCACCTCCCTCCGGGGGCTCGACGCCCTCGGTGGGGACATAGCAACCAGGCATGCCGAGTTTTTTGTCCGGTTCGGCCGGTTTGGGGCGTCTCGCGTAACGCGTTGTGGGGACGATGATTGCGGGTATGGTGCGAGTGGGTCTCGGATGCGATTAGAAAGCGCGCACGCGCCCGAACGCGCAGTTTTCTGCGTTTCCATCAGGTGGGAGGCATTGCGGACCTGAAATGGCGCTTCAGGTGCGCGAAAACTTGCGTTTAGCGGAGAATTCGGACGGCCGACTTTTTAATTAGCTGTCTATAATGCAGTTACGGCGCAAGAAATTGCTCACTACCGAACTCGCTTCGGTGGCCGGATCCCGAGTTTGCTCATTTTGTAGCGCAGTGTGGAGGGGGGGATCCGTAGACGTGCCGCTGCCTGAGTCAGCAACCAGCCTGAATCGCGCAGGGCTTGGGTGATGAAATGCGCCTCGGTTTTGTCCATGAGTTGGGCGAGTGGTTCGGCGCTGGCCGCACTCGTCGCCGACACGCGGGAGCGGCCGGTGGCCCGCGGGACGACGGCGAACTCCTCACCCTCGCCGAGAATGAGAGACCGTTCGATGACATTGGCGAGTTCTCTCAGATTTCCGCGCCAGGGCTGCGTGACCCATCGGGCCATCAGTGCCTTGGAGATGCGCACCGGCGGGCGGGCGTATTTGCGGCATTTGGCTCTGAGAATGTGCTCCACCAACAAGGGGAAATCTTCCATGCGGTCACGAAGCGGGGGGATGTGGGCTTCAACAATGTTGATCCGGTAATACAAGTCCCGGCGGAATTCTCCTTTTTCCACCATGGCCGCCAGGTCGCGGTGGGTGGCGCAGATGAAACGCACATCGACGCCCAGCGCGGTATCGCCGCCGACACGGTCCAGTTCCTTGTTCTCGATGACGCGAAGGATTTTTGCCTGGATGGAGAGTGGGAGCTCTCCGATCTCATTGAGAAAGACAGTGCCGCCGTCGGCCAACCTGATTCTACCTTCGCGAAACCCGACTCCGGTTGCGACATTGCTCTCCACGCCAAATAACTCGGCCTCCACCAGGTGGGGACTGATGCTCGCGCAGTTGACATGGGCGAAGCTGCGCTCATGGCGTGCGCTGCCGGCATGAATCCATCGCGCCAGGACGTCCTTGCCCGTGCCGGTCTCCCCCAGCAGCAGGATGGGGACGTCGGTGGGCGCGGCGCGCCTCACCATATTCATAATGTCCACCATGGCGGGGCTGACGAAATCGAAAAACGGAACGTCGGAGGTTGCCGGTTCCTCGACTGCCTGGGTTTCGGATACCGACAGGCGCACGAGATCATCGCATCGCTGAATGGAGATACCGCAGAACCGGGCGAATATGCGCAACTGCTCTCTGGATTGCTCGTCGAAGGCGTTTGGCACACCGGCGTTGTCGAGGTAGATGACGCCCCACACGCCTTTCGAGTCGAAGATCGGCGCGCAGAGGACCGACTGGATGTTGTATTCGCGGATACTGCGGCTGTTGCGCGTGATTTCATTTTGGGCCGCGTCTGGAACCAGAAGGCTTTGGGCGGATTCAGACGTCTGCCGTACCACCGTCCAACTCAGTCCTTTGATCTCCTCCAGCGCCGAGTTGTCGAGTTCGTAGGAAGCCTCGGCGAACCAGCGGCCGGTCGGCCGGTGGTGCGAGAGGATGGCGCCATGATCAGCGAAGAAGCAGCGCCGGGCGGTTGCCAATAGCGCATTGAGGAATCGGGTCCGATCCGGCAAGGCCTCGAGAATCCCGGCCACCTCGGCAAAAGGATCAATGTTGATTCGTGAGGCGGCCAGGGATTGAAGATCGCGCCTCAGGTCGTCAAGGTTGGGACTCATTCCAGCTCTCCTCGCATCTTCTCAAGCAAGAGTTCGGCAGACTTCAAGTAACGCATGCCAATCTGCCAGTTGTGCATTTCTCTGGCCAGCAGCACCAATATCTTCATGGTTTCCATGAGGTGATCCACGCGGCCGCTGGTTCGGCACCGTGTGGCTGTCTGACTCAGGATTCGCAGGGATTCATCGAAATCGCACTTGAGGAGTGCAAGATGCCCGCTCAGCCTTGCCATTTCACAGTTGAGCGGGTGGACGCGTTCCACCATGGCGAATTCCTGCAACTGCCGTTTTGAACTTTCCGCTGCCTCAATGTCTCGCAACCAGAGATGACGGGCCATGGCGGTCATGAGGGTTTCGACCCGGTCTCGCATCGAGAGGAGAGGATCGCCGAGAGGAACGTTGCCCAGATGCACAGCCGCCACGTCGAAGTCATCACGAATGATCGCCGCGCGCGCCCGGAGCCGGTTGGCTTCGCAGGCTCCCTCGAAGTCGTCTTCCCGCTCGAAGACTTTCATGGCGTCAGCGCACGCCTGGTCCGCCTTGCGCCCGTCAGCGGCCACCAGGTAAAGGCGCGCCATGTTCAATTTCATCCTGGCCGCATTAATCCGATCCCCGACGCGATCAGCCAGGGCGAACACGGTGTCGAATGAAGACTTGGCCGAACCCAGTTCCCCACGCATGGTCAGTACCCAGCCCAGGGTGGCGTGGGCCTTAGCCAGCTCACCGAGATCGGCAACAGCTTCCGCCAGGGAGATCGCCAGCCGGGATGACCGCTCCGCCACGTATCCCTGTCCCAGATCCACATATGTGGTGATTATGGCGATCACGGTGCGGAGGTTCTCCTGGTAATTACGAGTCAATCGGAAATGGTCGCGTAATCGTCTTTGGTAATTTTGGGCCAGCAGCGGATTTCCGGTTCTTTTGGCAAGGAATCCGAGATTTCCCAGGCACCGCCATCCCACCTCGTCCCACCCGTAACGGGCGGACACGTCCCGTCCGAGGCTGAGGTACTTTCCGCCCTCATCCAGTGATCCAAGGACCAGCAGGGTCACGCCCAAACGGTTGAGGTTTCGGGCGAACTCCTCGCTGGCGGGCGCGGACTGTTGGAGCAGATGATGCGCTTCGTAGCAGGCTGACCGGGCGCGTTTGAAATCCGAGCGGAGGATGTGGATTGCGCCCAATTCGCTCCGTAAGTAGCCGCGAAGGTGGCTGTCGGAGGCGGGGGCCTCGGACAGTAGCTGCTGGAGAGCCAGTTCTCTTGCCTGCCAATCCCCAATGATCTCCCGGAGACGGCACAGGCATTGTGCCTGTTCGAGTGTCAGCGGAGTATCGGCGCGTTGCCGCGTCATCAGCTCCAGGGCAGTTTCCGCCCAGCGGATGCGCCGTCGCGTCGAGCCCAACTCGCCATAGCTGTCGCTGAGCAATTTCGCCAGGGCCACACTTCGTTCGCCGGCGCGCCGCCTCTCCCGGTATTCGGCCAGGGCCTCGAAGACGACCTGTTTTCGGTCCTCCAGGGACGCTGCGCGCATCGTCAGCAATCCGGCCGAAGGGGTGGTTTCCTGGCGGTCCGCCAGTCGCCGCAGTTCCCACCCTATGGGCGCTCGTTGATCTGCCGGTCTGATTTTGGTCTCATGCGTCACCAGTTCATTAGCCCTGGTTCTGAGCCAGTTGGCGCCGAACTGGCTGCGGATGAAGTTCCGTGCGGATCGTGATGTGAACTGATATTGGCGCAACTCGATATCGTGGCCGACATGTTTGAGCCACCCGCTGGTCACCAGCCCCTCCAACATGGCCAGGGATTCGGGTCCGGTTCCTGGAGTCTGGGTCAGGCACCAGAGCGGGATCATGCGGTGAAACAGAGAGGCGTCCGCCAGAAGGAGCTTTTCTTGCTCATTGAGCCAGGAAAGCCGTTCGCGCCAGTAATCAGCGACACCGGGGGCGAGGTGGTCGAAGTTCACAGGCTCCACCGGACGCCCAGGACGGCCGCGATGAAGCCACTCGCGGAGGAAACAGCGCATGAGAACCGGGATGCCACCCGAGGCGGCATGGAGTGACTGACCATTGGCGATGGCGAGCGCCGGCTGCGGCGCCAAATGACTGGAACTTGCGGTGCATTCGCGTACCGTCATGGCGGGTACACGGATGACGCCGATCTCCGGCGGGAGTCCACTTGGGGCGTGACCCCGCGACTCGATCAAAATCTTGATCCGGCGCGCCGTGGCAGCATCCCGGAGATCCAGCAGGTCGGAGGCCGTCAATTCGCATGAAGGCTCCGTTTCGATGAAAACCCACTGCGGTAATGGATGCGCCGGCGATCCCTTGCGGGGAATCTGATCGATGCAGGTCTCGAACAGCGACCTTATTTCGGCGGGAGATTCGATATCCGTGACGCGGAGCGTGGGCTGCTTCTCCAGTTGCCGCTCGAGGCAGAATTCCCGGATCAGCTTCGATTTCCCGATTCCGGGAGGACCGGTGACCACGCCCACACAGACTCCACCCGGGCCATCCTGTGCCATCATGCGCGCGGCGAGCCGCAATCGCAGGCGAAGACCGACCGGTTGCAGGGGTGGGGAGAACGCATGGCGAATCGATCTGGCTGTCCGCCGCGGACTGAGTCTGGAAAGACGGTATTCGACGTCCCAAAACGACTGGGGGCGTTTTTCCGGACGGGGGTTGGTGCAATCCTGGGCAAGGCGGAGCAGCTCTATGGTAATGGCCGAAACGGCGGAATCACTGGCGAGTCCTTCCACAATTTGGCCAAAGGAGAATATGTCGATCGCCTCAGTCAGCGGTTGGCCCTCAAGGATTTCAGGGGACATGTACCCGCGACTTCCGCGGATCTCCGTCGGAAGCTGTGTTCCCGGGCGAACCGCCAGTCCCAGATCGGTCAGGCGGGGGATCGGTTCCCCGGACTTGGTATCCACCAGGATGTTATCCGGTTTCAAATCGCCATGCAAGAATTCAACGCTGTGCAAATAGGCCATGGATTGGCAGATCAGCCGCAGCACCTCAATGAGTTCCAGCTCCCCAAACTCAGAGGCGATGGCATTCAGTGCGCGCGATTCCACGAAACGGGCGGTGAATCCGGCGTGGGTTCCGTCCCGCCAGACAACATCCTCAGCGCCGGTGAACCCCGATTCGTCGAGCTGGCGCAGGAGGCGAACCTGCTGTATCAGATCGGCGCTGTGGACACTGGCGATCCCTCCGGACTCACGGAGCACCATGCGCTGACCGCTCAACAGATCGCGTGTCAGCCAGACGCCCGCTTCGGGGTTCAACCCTAATGGCTTCAAGATTTCCAATTGTTGAGAATAGACTTGCATCAATGACAGCCCCAGGACCGGAACTGTGGAATCAAAATACAGAAACCAGACCTTGGAGACAAGCCGAACGGCAGGTGTCCTCCCGGAATGGTTCCTGCTGCCGAGATCGGTATCCGAATCGTTGCGGAATCCAACTGCCGCAGTGCGAAATGCTGAATTCCGTAGTGGGCGAATCGTCCTGACTTTCGTAACATGGCCTTGGACTTATGGCAGGTACAGGTCATGTCTTTGTCGTGGAGGACGAGCGCGATATTGCCGCGCTGATCGTTCATTTTCTGGTACGCGAGGGTTACCGCGCCGAGTCAGTTGCCGATGGCCGGACGGCGCTGGCGCGAATCGAGAAATCTCCCCCCGATCTGATCATCCTTGATTTGATGCTTCCCGGGATCGATGGGCTGGAAATCTGCCGACGTCTCCGGCGCAACGAGCGCACCGCCGCGGTTCCGATCATCATGCTGACGGCCAAGGGGGACGAGACCGACAAGATTGTGGGACTCGAACTGGGGGCGGATGATTACCTCACCAAGCCCTTTTCCCCGAAGGAACTGATGGCGCGGGTGAAGGCGCTCCTGCGGCGCGCCAAACGCGAGGAGCCTGTCGCGGCGAAGATTCAGTATGGCCGGCTGACGCTTGACAGTTCGCGGCATCAGGTGATGGACGGGCGAAAGGAAATACATCTCACGGCCAAGGAATTCGGCCTGCTCGAATCGTTCTTGCGCAGCCAGGGCCGCGTGCTCACGCGCGACCATTTGCTCAATACCGTATGGGGATACGATTTTCCCGGCACGACACGCACGGTCGACGTGCACGTCCGCCATCTGCGCGAGAAAATACCGACTTTGGCCGAAGCGATCGTGACCATTAAGAACATCGGATACAAACTGCGCGACGATTTGTAGACCATGCCCAGCCATCAGCTATCGGGGATCAGACTTCGGCGCGCACTGCCGTTTGCCATTGGCGGACTGGTCGTCCTGGTGCTGGCCGGGATCGCCATCTCCAGAATCGTGAATCAACACGACTTGGTCCAACAGAAGGAGCGGCAGGCGCATGATGCCTTGGTGGTTTCGCAGGCGATGGAGGCTGGAACCGCTCTTGGCGACACCGCTCTCTGGGTCCAGGCCGCATCGGTCTGGAGCCGGATTCTGGGCGAACGCGTGCAGTTCTTCGATAGCAGCGGGAACGCTTTGGCGGATTCGGACAGTCTGGGCGAGGACGGAACCGGGTCTTCGGTGATCGTACGGCAGGCGCTGACCACCGGGCAAGCGAGCATACTTGCTGAGGACAAACTCCATTCTGCCCTAAGACTCGAACAAAACGGCCACGTTGGTGGAGTGGTGGTCTTAAGCACACATATGCGCGGCCCGGTCGCCCCGATCCGCTGGCCGCTCTTTTGGGTGACCGCTGTCGCCATTCTCCTCGTTGCGGCGACTTCTGTGTTAAGTCTGATTTCGGCCAGGCGGGCGCTCAGCCGTCTGGCAGAGGGGGCGGCGCGGTTTTCGAAGGGCGATTGGGAGGCACGGGTGC
This sequence comes from bacterium, assembly GCA_021813505.1. Classification (GTDB taxonomy): domain Bacteria; phylum Zixibacteria; class MSB-5A5; order WJJR01; family WJJR01; genus JACRMA01. The sequence goes on from JAKAKI010000014.1 coordinate 11,824, forward strand.
CGGTGGATCCGTACCGCCGTGCCGATGAGTTCACCGCCGTGGCGCATGCGTTCAACCGCATGGCCGCCGAGGTCAAGTTCCGTTTCGATCAGCAGCGCCAACAGCGAGAACAACTCGAGGCCGTGGTCAGCAACATGAACGACGGCCTGCTGGCGGTCGACGCCGCGGGCGTGGTCCGGCTGGTTAACCAGACTTTCGTCCGCTATTTCCGTTCGGCATTCGAAGATCCAGTGGGCCGCACCCACACGGAAGCGTTTCGCGATCAGGGACTGAACCAGATGATCGAGAAGACACTTTCCGGAATGTTGGAAGAAGAGGGAGAGCTTGAGGTCCTGGCTCCCTCGCGGCGGGTCCTCGTGGTGCACATGGCGTTGATTCCCGAAGGGCATCAGAATGACGTCCGGGCCGTGCTGCTGGCGCGCGATGTGACCGCACGCCGGCGGCTGCAGGAATTGCGGCGCGATTTTGTGGCGAATGTCTCGCACGAATTGCGGACGCCGCTTACGGCAGTTCTCGGATATGTGGAAGCGCTGCGCGACACCGCAACGTTGTCGCAGGAAGCATCCAGTTTCCTGGATACGATTTCCCGGAACGCCCAGCGGATGGAGCGCATTGTCGGAGACCTTTTGGAGCTGTCCCGGATCGAGGCCCCCGGATTTGCGCTGCAACTGTCGGAGTTCTCACTCGACAGCCTCGCCCATGAAGTGGCCGAGAACTTCCATGGTCCGCTCACTGACAAGAACCAGAAATTGAGTGTCGCGATTCCTCCAACGCTGGGCACGATTGTGGCCGACCGCGACGGTATCGCCCGCATTCTCTCGAATCTCGTGGACAATGCCCACAAGTACACGCCGTCGGGCGGGTTGATCCGCATCGAAGCCGAACGCGCCGGCGAGGATGTCGTGTTATCGGTCAGCGATGATGGAATCGGTGTTCCGGAGGCGAATCGATCCCGGTTGTTCGAACGATTCTACCGTGTGGACCGGGACCGTTCGCGGGATTCCGGCGGAACCGGACTGGGACTGGCCATTGTCAAGCATTTGGCCGAAGCGCACGGGGGCTCCGCCCTTTACGAGGCACTCATTCCAGTGGGGAGCCGGTTCGTTGTCCGTCTTCCCAGGCAGGCCCCGGAGGATAATACCGCTTCCCAGTCTACACCCGACAACACGATCAAACACTAGCGTCTCCGACGGCGTGCCCGCCCCGGCATGCCTCCATATCGATAACCTCCATTTAACGAAGAATTAACTTCGACAGCACAGTGGGTTTACACGCCGGGCGGTTATAGGGCCAGGCGCGATGGTCTGGTCGGGCCCGAAGCTGATGCCAGGAAAGGAGAACTAACGGATGGAGGAACGAATGAGCCACGATCTGCGCACACCCGAAGCGAGCAAGACACTTAAATCGGGGTTAATCTCGGCCGCGCGCCTGCTGGCGACCACCCTGCTTCTGGTGATCCCGAGTGCAGTACAGGCAGAGGACACCCCGGCGGATTCGGTCAGGGAACAGTTGAACCGAGTCGCTGATCAGATGAGTGGAATTCAGGAACGGCTGGCGACGGATGAGTCGGACATCGCGAATCTCAAGAAGGTAAAGGTGACCGGGTACGTTCAGGCTCGCTACGAGTACCATGATGATGCTGTCAGCCGCCCCAAAAAAGGAAACGAATCCGATCAAAGTGGCTTGTTGAATCGATTCTTCATTCGGCGCGGCCGGGCGAAAGTCACTTATCAGGCGAATCCCAATGCGCTCGGCGTTGTCTATTTTGACGGATCTGCTTCCGGTGTGAGTCTCAAAGAGGCGTACGTGAGCCTGACGGAACCGTCGACCAGGTTGAAATTCACGCTTGGGCAGTTCAATTGGCTTTTCGGTTATGAGATTGCGTTCTCGTCCTCCAAGCGCGAATTCCCTGAGCGCGCGCAATGGTCTCAGAAGCTGTTTCCGGGTGAGCGGGACCGGGGGATCCAGGTGGAGCGGGCGTTTCCCATCAGTCCTACCGGGAACCTGACACTGCTTGCGGAGGTCTGCAACGGCAACGGAACGAGCGATTCCAAGTTCGGCGCTGCTGACCCAAACAAGGCCAAGGACGTCCTGACGCGCGCGGCACTGAGCCTGGGTCAATTTGACTTCGGCGTCTCCGGTTACTGGGGAAGACAGTTTAATCCCACTGATTCAGCCACGAATGCCTCGTCGCAACGCCCATCGACCACCGATAAGGTCCGCTACGGCGCCGACGCTCAGTTCTTCTATGAGCTGCCCAAACTGGGTGGCGGTGTGATCAAGGGCGAGCTTGTGGCCGCCAAAGAACCCAAAGATCAGAAGAAGCCGTTCCAGACTGGAACTCTGACACGCAATGTTCTCGGGATTAATGCGGTTTGGGCTCAGAGCCTTAGTGACAAATTGCAGTGGATCTCACGGATCGACTACTTCGACCCCGACAACAAAATCGCCAAAGATCAGAAGACCATCTATGGTCTGGGATTGGTCTACTTCTGGGACGGAAACAGCAAGGTGAAACTCGTCTATGAGATTCCCAAGACCGCTTCTGCCGACGTGAAAGACAATATCGCGACCCTGGAATGGATCTACGTGTTCTAATGAACCCCAAGCGGAGGAATTTAATGAAGAAGACTATCTATACAGCGATTGCCACACTGATTCTGGGTGTTGCCGCCACTTCGGTCGGTATCGGTGGGAGGGCCATTACGGTCAAGGGCTCTGATACGATGGTGATTCTGGGCCAGCGGTGGGCCGAAGTCTACATGCAGAAAAACCCCGGTGTGGTCATCCAGGTGACCGGTGGCGGCAGCGGCACCGGTATCGCCGCATTGATCAACGGCACGACGGATATTTGCGAAGCCTCTCGTCCGATGAAACCCGCCGAACGGACCAAACTGAAAGAGCGCTACTTCACGCTGGGCACCGAGATCCCGGTGGCCAAGGACGGTTTGTCGATCTATGTCAATGAGGCGAATTTGGTCGCCCAGTTGACCGTTGATCAACTGCACGACATCTACGCCGGTGTCGTTACCAACTGGAAGGACGTGGGCGGGCAGGATGCCGAGATCGTTCTCTATGGCCGCGAGAACAACTCGGGTACGTATGTCTTCTTCCAGGATAACGTGCTGAAAGGCGATGATTTCTCACCATCGGTTGCGACACTCCCAGGAACCGCGAGTGTGGTCAACGCAGTATCCAAGGATCCCAAGGGAATCGGTTACGGCGGCGCGGCATATGCCAAAGGAGTGAAGTTCTGCAAGGTGGCGGCCACGGCTGGTGCCACAGCCTATGCTCCGAGCCTTGAGACTGTCGAGACCGGCCAGTATCCACTCGCACGGAGTTTGTTCTGGTATGTGAGGACCAAGCCGGACGGCGACATCAAGAAGCTGGTTGACTGGGTTCTCTCTCCGGATGGCCAGGCGCTGGTCTCGGAAGTTGGGTACTTCCCCGTCAAGGGGTCGGCCGAGAAGGGAAAGTAGGGTCCGAACGCAATATCTACCGCTCTTAGATGCTGGGTACATCCGGTCCCTGGTGGTTATCCACCAGGGACTTCTGTATGTGCGCCCGGCATGGGCACTGACTTGGAGGTGTAAGTCCTCTGTGAAGCAGGTCACAGCGACACAAGGGAAACGCAAGGGCGGACGGGTGACCGTTCGTCCGGAGGAAGCGTGGAACGCAACCGCGGGCCGATGAACAAGAACCGGATACGAGGCGCTGGGAACCGGGATGAGTGGGCAAGTGACCACGAAGTTCCTGTGACCAAAGGGACCCGGCGTAAATTCGGCGGTCGTGCGGTGACAGTCAGTGTTCTTACCCGGGGAGATCTCGCCTTACGCCTGAAAGGGCGATCCCGTGGCCGGACCAAGGGAGAGCGAGAAGTCAGCCGAGGCCATAGTAGTTCCGGTGGATACCGGGACGAAGGGCTGAACCGAAGGGAGAGTGATTCGGTCGTGCCTCTCGAAGGCGCCAGGCCTCAGATGTCCAGGC
>JAKAKI010000008.1 GCA_021813505.1 bacterium
AACGCAGCCGAGGGCGGCCGCGCCACACGGGAGCGTGTCGAACGCGAGAATTTTTCTCCCCTCCCCGTACAGGGATAGATACGTTTCGCGACGGTGGGTAGGCGCTGTGGCGCGGGCGCCCTCGCCGCGTGCGAGCGGAGCGCGCACCATCCGGCACAACTCACGCAAGAGAGGTTCACCGCTTCGCGTTGAACGCAGCCGAGGGCGGCCGCTCCACATCGAAGCGTGCCTGTTGCGTGTGTTTTCTCCCCTCTCCCTCCGGGAGAGGGGTCGGGGGTGAGGGCGCTTCTGCACTCCACGCTGAACGCTCTATAGTACAGCGCCGGCAAACGCAGATTCGTTTGCCGGCGCAGAAACGAGAGTGTGTGGGGAACTAACCGCGGCGTTTGACGCCGGTCAGGAGTCCTTTGACCAGCGTTCTTTTCAACTTCTCGCGTCCCGGGCCCTTCCGGTCGCCAATCGCCATCTTGCTGCCGACGCGATCCAGGAAAGTTTCAACTTCGTTTTCGATGGTGCTGCGGGCCATCTCTGGATGTGCGCTGAAAATCTGCGTGTGCAAAGCCTGCCGGATGATCCCGGCGACTGAGGTTCCCTGCTGGCGGGCCATTTTCTTCAGCAGATTGAGTTCGTCCGGATTGAGGATCAGCGAGAACGGCTGCTTGGGTGTCGGGCGCTGTCCCGGCAATCTCCGGTATCCGGGTCTGGGCCCCCGGCGTTTGGGCTCAGCCATCGCGGATGCGGTGGTTTTTTTGGGCCTGGGCATGGTACATCCTTTCGTAAGGCGTTACAGACTATATTACTCTCACCGATGCCTAGTACGTAAGCCAAAAGCGTGAAGTCAACATCAAACATGCAAATTGATGTCAATTTCGGAAATTCTTTCCTTCGCATTGCCTTTGGAGAACTCCTAATGCACGCTTGTGGGAGTTGGCCAAGTAGCCGTTCTAACTTTGGCGGGCATGTGGTTCGCTCTATGGACCCCGGTCGCAACCTTGATCCTATCGGCCGCGTATATCCAGCGGGGTACTCGCCCAAGGTCGTCAGTATTTCATAGAGACCAGTCAATTAGTCATGACGGGCGTTAATTCTACGGCTCGCTGACGACCTTCTCCCGGCACAAAATCGTGCTGTAATCATTGAATATCACGTCCTTCGGCCGATCCGCCAGGGGCGGCGTGGAGAATTCGGTATGGCCGGACGTAATCTCTTGTACGAAAGTACGCCGTCCGCCTTCGAACTCCAAGGTCACCGGAATAAACACCCGAAAGGGGGGATCGGTGTCGAATTGGTCGATCGAGCCTCTGACGACCCAGCGCCCATCCGGCTGTCGCAGCCGGTCCCAACGATATTCGAATCGCGGAATCTGCGTGCCATACACCCACTGATCGAAGAACCACGCCATCGGCATCTGCAGGTGCCGCTCGGTGATGAAGCGGAAATCCTCGGTCGTCGCGTCAAGCCCCTTGAAACTCGTGATATAGTCGCGCATCATCGCCGTAAACCGGCCATCGGACCCGGTTCGATAGTCATACAGTTGATTGCGGAGCATGTGCAGAATGTAGGCTCCTTTGGCGTATATCAGGTTTTGATACGACGCGGGAGATTCAAATGAAGAGCATCGGTATCCCAGCCAGATCGGAGCGACCTGGGGGCCTTCATGCCAGCCCCCGAAGACCCCTTTGTCCAGGATCTGCCCCCGTAGCTGCTTCATAAAGTTGAGAAATTCATCACTCTTCTTGTGCCGTGCCTGCAAATACAACGCACCGGCATACTCGGCGAAACCCTCCGAGAGCCACTGATCGTGATACGACTTCCATCCTACGATATGCCCAAACCACTGGTGAGCCACCTCGTGGGCGCGGAATTCGTCCGTGACGCCTTTCACTTCCTGGTCAAATGAAAACCAGGCCAGATGCAGAAGCTGCGGGAACCCCTGGCCATGTTCCCCGGGGATCTCCGTGACCGCCAGATGGGACCAGGGATATGGACCGAAAAGCGTGCCGAACAAGTTTAGCGTTGCCTTAATTTCTTCCGCGACTCTCTTCTTGAAGTCCTTCGTGAAAAGCCCATCGAGGTGATTCGTTCCCCGGTAAATCTCGATTAATGGGCCTCCGGGGATGGTATCTGTCAGCCGCTCAAAGCTCCCGAAATTGAAGGAAATGAACGCCACAGGTCCCAATGTCCGCCAAGTGGACCAGTGCAGGTCGCCGCTCACCGAATCCGCCACAAGCTCGCCCACCGAGACGACGTTGTAGTACTTGGGAAACTCAAATGTTGTGGTGTAGGTGGCGCGATGCCGATCAGCCGATGCCGGCAGCCATCGCGTCGTGTAATGGATGTAGAAATCCCCCCAGGGGAACTTGTCGAGAAGCTCCTTCCCATTGTACCAGAAGCGGACCGACAGGGTATCGTCAGCCACCAACGCCTGAGGTGCGCGCACCAGGATCCATCCGGCCTCGTCATCATAGATGAATTGCGTCTTCTGGTTTCCAATCATAACTGAGTCGAACTTCAATTTCGGCGCGACCGTGAATGGCAGGACTTCCTGCCGGTCGTTGCGGGCCAGGCATGTCAGTCCGACGTCCAGATGCATCGTGCCACCGCCATCGATCTTAATCTTGGACTCATAGTGCCGGACATCGAGCCCGCCATCAAGGTGAGTCACCCGCGCCCGGACCTCATCATTGGACCGGTTGCGGTCGTAGGAGCAGACAAGGTCGACAACTCCGGTACTGGTAACCCCCGCCGGTCTTTGCAGCAACTGGATCGCTTCCGTCTCTGTGTCATCGAGAAAGAAGTGAAGCGGACGCTGATCGTCCAGTGTCGCCCGTGCATAAAGAAAAGGCGGCTTCCATCCCTGGTCGCAGGCCATCCGCCATCCCCGCGCCGCCAGATCGAATTCCGCGTCCCGGTTCACTTCTTTGTCGTACTTCTTGATCACGCCATCAAGCGGCGGCTTGGCGGGAGTTGTACTCGCGACGGCATTAGCCAACCCTGAAGCGATCGAGGTATCGAAGAAGCGGAAGAATGCCTGATCGAATGTGGCGTCGAGGATCGTGTCTTCGCAGAACCGCCTCAGTTGTGTGCGCTCGATCGCACTCGGAGGCCGGTAGACCAGCCGTCCTTTACCCCGGAACAAGCATCCGGTTGGGCTTCCTGCGACCGGAACGAAGAAGCACAGAATCCCCGACTGGAACTCGTATTCTCCAATATCCGTGTGCCAGCGCGCCCCGGGGCGCACTTTGAAGCTGGTGGTGGTATCGAATTGAGGGTCGGCGATCGAGTCGTAAATCGCCCGGTCCCGGCCCACTAATTCATTTTGGACTTTTGCCTGTGATGCTGACGGTTTGACTAGAGGAAGTATCAGGAACGCAACCAGGAATGGCAGCCACTCAAGGATAGGCTTCCGTCGCACTGGGAGTGGCTGGCGCATATTGAAACTTAGGTGCGCGGATAAGGTAGTCGCAAGGAGTTTTACGACGCCACAAACTTGGCGGGACCGAGTCCAAAGCGTGGCTGCGATCTCTGGGGCGCGTTGAAAAACCCCCGCATCTGGAGGCGAGACCGCGGACAAGAGTGTCCGCGCCACCGAGAGACAAGAACTTCCAAGACCAGGAGTGGGGCAGACACTCTTGTCTGCCCGGTTTTTCAACAATCCCCTCTGACCGCGGACGGCTTACTTGGGTGCCACGGACAAGGAAGACCGAGCGGTTCTTCTGCTCGGTCTTCCTTGTCCGTGTCTTTCTTCGGATAGCGAGAAAAGGACACGGACAAGCAGATTCTCCAAAGAGCCGGAGAGTCTGCTTGTCCGTGGCACCCGGCCGGGAAACTCGGTTTTTCAAAAGGTCCCAGGGATCGCTGTCAAGCGCGACCTTCCCTCCGCCAATAACGCAGCAGCCCCACCCGGAAGGGCGGGGCTGCGATGATTCACTTGATGCTGGGCCCATGTTATGGGCAGTTCGGTTCCGGACCGCCGCGGAAGACGTTGTCGATCAGCATCACCAGGTCCATAACGTCCACACCCGGCACGCAATTGCATTCCTCGGCGCCGGGAATCACAGGTCCCGGACCATTGCTGAAGATGTAATCGATGAGCCCGACGACGTCCATGATGTCGCGCGCGCCGTCGTTGTTCATGTCACCCCTGGTGACAGACATAACGGTCACCTCTTTTGGTGAGGTCACTTTGCTCTTTTGTCCCTGCGCGTCGGTGGAAGTGAGACGATAGCGGTAGCTCCCATTGGGCTTGCCGGTTACCGGGAATGTCGTGGCGGATAGCGCCGCGGCGCGCGTCAGTACCGAGTCGTACACTTGAACGGGGGAGACGTCATCGAAATAGACCCCGACGCCGGTCGTAAACTCGTCGGTCTCATACGACAACCGGAACAGCACGTCCTGGCCTGCGAGTGCATTGAGCGGGAACACTGCATTTGTAAACGCGCCGCCGGACGTCCCGGTGATGCCATTGCCCCGATTGTTCCCGTGCGGATTCGTTCCGGTCGTAACGTTTCCGTTTAGCGGTGTGAAGTGGGCGCCGCCGTCTGTCGAGGCTTCGACGTACGCGTAATCCCAATCGGTCTCGATGTCCCACCAGATCTTCGCTTTCAACGTGTCGTTCGGTTTTACGTGGTAGTAGAAGTTCGCGGTCATGCTGTTGTTCAGTCCGTCGGCGTTGCCGCCATAGAAGCTGTGCGAGAATGAGCTGTACTGTGCCGTGGACAAGGCGAATCCCTGCGAAATCCAATTACCCATTCCGGACTCGGCACTGTCGATCTTGACCTGTCCGCCGTAGAGCTCTTCCAGCTTATACGATACCGCACCGTTGAGCCCTCCGGGATCGGACCAGCCGAGGGTGTAGTCACCGCCGGTAACTGTGTCTGATGGGGCTGTCCACGTCGGCATGACCGGCGGATAGATGCGCTCCGGGGTATCGGCCAGATCGATGATCACCATGTTCGATCCCTGGCACTTGGCGATTTGAAGCGGTATGTACGGTAACTGCGGCCAGAAACCATTGCCACTGGTGCCTTCTGCGGAGGTGCCCACTTCCGGCGTGAAAGAGTACATCTTCGGATGCTCGCTTGTCGCGCCGTAGCCCCAATCGTCCGCGTCACCATTGGTGACGTAGAGCCTCCAGCCGATCTGTGGTACAAAGCCGTTGAAACTTACGAAAGAGTCACCGACGGCCGTAAAGAACGCATCGTCCGGAGAATATATCTGGGCGTACCCCCACGGCCACAAGAAGAGGTTGGAATATGAATGGTAGTTGATGTCGAAGACGAACTGATGCGCATTGATAAAGGCGCGCATGATCTGGGTTTCCAGTTCCGAGAATGCTGCAACGCCCCGATACGTGTCGTCCGCGGGAGTGGGCGATGACCCGTTGTTGTCGAAGCCCCAGTTGTAACCGTAATTCCGATTGAGATCGACACCGAACGTCCCGTTGGAATTCTCAAAGCGGTTCTTGCGCCACATCCCATACCCGTTGGGGTAATTCAGGTAATTGTATGCGTACCCGTCCGGATTCACCACCGGGACAAAATAGATCTGCCGCTCGTTCACCAGGCGCGTCAGCATCGTATCGGTTCCGTACCCGTCGGTGAGCCGTTTCATCGTTTCCAGACAGATTTCCATGCCGATCGGCTCGCGGGCATGGTGCATCCCGGTAAAGAGGACTTCCGGCTCACTCTCGTTGACGTCCGGATTGTCCGAGATCTTCATTGCGTACAGGAAGCGCCCCTCATAGGTCATAGTCGGGCCAAGCGCAAACCTCGCCGTCGTGATGGTCGGATGGGCGGTATGGATCGAATCCATCAGGGCGCTGCACTGCTCCCAAGTGCGGAAACCGCCATTGGGGACGAGCGCCTGAACTTGAAGTGACTGGTAGTAGTCCGGGTTGGTGACTTCGAGATTGTACCCGGCTTGCCGCAGTGAAACCAACTGCGAGTCGGTAATCATCACCGTGAAAAAGCCGGCCTGGGGATTAAGGTGCTCTTCCCAGACGTCCAAACCGAGACGGTGCGCCTCCTCGAACTGGCCGTGACCGTTGATATGCCAACGCGCGACGACGCGTCGTTCCTCAAGCAACTGCTTTTCTGTCTTTCGCGCGGCCTGAGCCGGTACTGCGAGCATGGAACAGAACGCTAGCAGACCTAATAGCCCAACCAGCCAGACCTTGCGGGTACTGCGCATACACCCTCCCAAGATGATATCCACAACTCTGTAATTCGTACTCAATCCTGACGTACTTTAATGTGGGGTGTGAGGACCCCGGACTTTCGATAAGACCTGGAGGCACAGCGACCTGCCAACGGGCGGCGAAAACTCACCATGCTTCGAAGATAAGATAAATCCGGGTTTTGACAACGGCTTTCGTGTCACAGATCACAAGCACGGGGCGCCATTGCGTATGGTGCCCCGCTGAGTTAGATTGAAAGGGAGAGAGGTAACCTAATGCCGCATCCGAGCTTCAGCCACTACGACGAACAGGGTCGCGCCCACATGGTCGACATCGGTGATAAAAGTGTGACAACTCGCCGGGCGGTGGCGGGAGGACGCATCACACTTCAGGCGGCGACCCTCGAGACAATCGCGCAGGGCCTTGTGCCTAAGGGCCCACCCTTCGAAATCGCCCGCATTGCCGGTATTGCCGCCGCGAAGAAGACCGCCGATCTGATTCCGCTGTGCCATCCACTGCGCCTGACATTCATCGATGTGAGCATCAATCCCGGTGAAGACGGACAATCCATACTCGTCACCGCGACCGCGAGCGCCGAGGAGAAGACGGGTGTCGAGATGGAGGCGCTGGTTGCTTGCACAACGGCCCTCCTGACGATCTACGACATGCTCAAAGCGGTGGACAAGACCATGTCCATTTCAGAGGTTCATCTCATCGAAAAATCGGGTGGCCGTTCGAACACACTGCCACCTGATCTCACGCGCAAGTTCGTTTGATGGTGGCACGGGCATCCTGCCCGTGCGTCATTGCGGCTTGTTTTCCCGCCCGCTCACGGTCTTGACCTGAAATACGGGATAGACCGAGGCGACATCGGGTGTCACCATCTGCAGGACATTGTGGGGAGAGATAAACGTGGTATCGAGTACGAGCGATTTTGAGGCTGGCTTGAGCTTCGTGAAGTACAACCGGGTGATTGGACCATTGCCGGGCGGCAACGGCGGCAGTCCCCGGCCGATATCCGATATCAGTCCGATCAGAATCGTTTCTTTCAGCGAATCGGGGTGAAATGTCTTGACGGCGAATTTGGCGGTCCGGGTGCGCACGTACGAGGCCGAGTCCAGCCGGTAGAAGCCATGGCGCGGCGCCCAACGGAACGGTAGCGTCATCGCGGCCAGATTCTCGTCGTTGTTCAAGAAGACGGTTGCGAGCCAGTGTTGATCGTTGACCGGTTCGATCTCGACGCGAATCGTGTCCACACGGCCATAAGCGTCCGACGGACGCACCGGCTCGGTGGCCGAGGCCGTTCGAATCGCCATCACTAGCAGTGCCGAAATGAACCCAATCGCAATCCGAATAACGCCTCGCATTCACTTCCCCCAGAGCACTACCGGCAGGCGACTTTGAATCTCGCCTGATCTCCGTTCGTCAATGATACACCCATTTGTGGGAATCGCTGAAGTGCAGATGTGAGGAAATGATCAGATTGAGCGATCCGGGTGGAGGTTCTCTGACCACCCCGGCTATCGTACCATGCCGGCAGGAGGTGAAGTTTGAGTTCACCATCCCCGTCCTGTGGATGCCATGCACCCGGCATGGCGGGGATGGTATGAAGACTCCGGCCCGCGGTCAAGGCGTGGGGAGGACATTACCCTGTTTCGCCGGATCAGTCAGATCCTGGCGGAGGATGAAAGCGAAGCCACGGTCAGGTGCGACACGCACATAGGCCGCCAGCACCGTCTCATCCATCGGTGCCACCGAGAGTGCGCGCTGATATAGCTCCTTGGCGCGACCCAGCAAACCACGGGACTCGTAGTACATGCCCGCGCGGTAGAGGTTCATTACCCAGACCATCTTCGCATCGTAATCGTAGGGAACTCTGGCCGCTGCTGCGTAAAACTGGGAATTTCGTTCGAAATTCTCCTGCTCGTTCAGAAGTGACGTCGCCAGAACATCGACAGGCTTCGCGGCCACCTCGAAAAGGTGCCCCGCCGGCACCAGTTGGCCGACCAGGTCCATGTCGATTTCAGTGAACTCCCAATAGACCGGGAAGCCCGCCGCCGCCAGATTCCTGGCCCACTGCCTGGGACGCAGCTTGATCGAATCCGATGGGATCGGATAACCGACAAGTTCGGGATGCTTCGACAACAGCCAGCTTCGGTACCAGCCCGCTGGGAGCAGATCTCGATTAATCACGGTCAAATCCGGACGCCACCCGTCGACGTACCGAAGTCCACGCAGCACGAAATCCCAATTGGTTCCAGCCAGAAACACAATGCCGTTGGGCCGGAGTCCGGCGATCGACTCGACGCCGAGGTCGTGTGCCAGCCGATTGTGGGACAGGTTGCAGTAGGGACTGTAGATAATCCCGGGCGCGAGGGCCAGGAGCAGCACCATCGTAATCGTCGAAACCCAGAGCACCGTGCGAATCGAAGGCGACGGGAGATAGCGCTTCGCCACCGACGCCAGCAGCCGCCCGAAAGTGTAGACACCGCCGCAGACGAGAAACGCCATGCTCACAATCGTGGGTAACAGATACCCGTGGATGTCGGCGTTCGTCTCCGCCACATCGCTGACCAAAAGGGCGGTCACGAATATGTTGGTGATCACAATTCCCAGTGCCATCAGCATCCATGCGCGCGCCTTGCGCCACCATTGCCAGAGTCCGGTGATGGCGAAAAGGAGCAGTCCCCAATGAAGTTGTTCGATCACAATCTGAGTGACAGCCCAGGCGCGACTTAACAGAGCCGCGAGACTGGTCTTGGCAAGTTCTGCGTACGCGTCAGTCCCCGCGACCGCCGTCCAGCCCAGCGCCTTGGCGCCGCGAGTCCATCCCCAGTTCAACTCGGGATCCTGCAGCGCCCGAATCGGAAGATAGAGGTAGACACTGAGTCCCAACGCGAACAGCGCGGTGGCGATCACCCACGCGTTGCGTCCCCAGCGATTGCGATTGCTGGCCACAAGGAAGAAGAGGAAGAAGGCCGGTAGTACGGAGGCAAATGTGGCATGGTGCAGCGCCATTCCCAGGCCACCCACCAGCGACGCCGCCCAGAACCAGCGCACGCCGGAAGATTCCCCCGATTCGCCGTGACCGCTCTGCCAGGCGCATCCCCATAGTATCGCGATGGCTACAATGTTCGCGGCGTAGACCTCGGTTCGCACTGCTTGAATCCAAAATGTGTAGGTGCCGCCAATTGCAATCAACGCCAGGGTCACGGGAATCAATCCCTCCAGAAGTGAGGAGGGCCGCAACCGCCCGAATACGAGCTGCCACCAAACGAATCCCACCAGTCCCAGTGTGGCTGCGGCGCTCAGAGCCGACAGGAAGTTGATCCGGTAGAAGTATTCTCCGAATGGGAACATCCCGAATACATGGCCCAGGAGGATATACAGAGGGAATCCGGGACGGTGGGCGATTCCCAGAACCCTTGCGTTCGCCGCCAACTCGCCTGAATCCCACCAGAATACCGTGTGGGACATGGTCGTCACATAGAACGCCAGCGCGGTGATGAAGACGCATACCGAATACAGCCAGGCGTCGCTCATCCGTCCGGTGGTCATGACTTCAGTGTTGGATTCCGTTTTGGGTGTCACGTCAAGTGAATCCACTCCGCCTTCCCTTCGTTGTACGGACAACGCCCCTGGCCGGTGGGCCTTTTGGCCCGCATAGTATGGTTATCGGCAATCCGGCCTATTTCATTGCGTGGCATACAACAACAGCCAGCCCCGAATACGGGCGATTCCGGCGGGTAATTCGAATTGACGCCCCCATGCTGGTGCGGTTGATTGATTTGTCGCCCCCAATTGGACGGCCGCATTCGATGAAGAAGACCACTGCCAGGGATCACCCACTTTGGGAGCCAGGGATGGAGCACCCGAGGCTGGGGCGCACGGTGGTGACCATCGCTGCTGCGACCGGAATTCTGGCGGTCGTGTTCCTCCTTTACGCCTTCTGGGGAGTCAATCGCATCAAGCATGCCCTAATCGATGAGACCCGGCGCAACGGTGTAGCTTTGCTCGAATCGTTCTCGCTGGCGGCGCAATACTCGGTGGCGGCCAGCGCGCTCACCGATCGTTTGGAGTGGGACAACCTGGCCGCCCGGTCACGCCTGGCCGGGGCCGTGGCGCGCCCCAGCTCGACGACGCCGGATGAACTGGCCCAACTGGCTGAGGTCAGCGAGGCGGATGGAATCTCTCTTTGGGAGCACGGCGGTTCGCCCGTTTCGTACCCGGTGAGTCTGCATCTGTTGATTGCCGCGCAAAGTTCCTCGATCACGGCCATCTGGGAATCCGGCGAGGCCTTGCTGACGCCCTTTCGGCTGATTGACAGCGTGGCGGATTGTGAGTGGGTGGGTGCCGGCGCTCCGACACAGTGGGGAGCGGTCATCGCGTGGGAGCGCCAGTTGCGCTCCGAAAGCAAGCCGTCATGGAGCGGCGTCGGAACGCTGATTCAGGAAATCGGCCGGCGAGCGGACATCACGTACATCATGCTGCAGTCTCCCGACGGGATTGTCTTTTCCTCCCGCCCGCTGCCACCGATACTGCGGCTGGCTGCGGATTCGTTTCTTGTGAACGCTCTGGACGACACCACCGCCGCCACCCGTGAAATCGTCTTCGAGGGCAAACCGGTGATGGAAGTGGTGCGGCCGTTCCTGTCCACCGATCTTCCTTCGGGAATGCTGCGCGTCGGTATCAGCCTGGCCGGCGTGGATATTGCCCGAAGACGGCTGGTTTTTCAGCTTGGTCTGTCGGCACTGCTGTTCTTCCTGCTGACCGCCGTCGCACTGGCATTTGTTGTCGTGCGACGGTCATACTCAGACCTTGATCGCTCGTACCACAGGGTGGAAACACTCACACGGCGGATCCTTGATTCAATGGATCAGGCAGTGATTGCGACCGATCGGGATGGCCGGGTGACCCTGTCCAATCGGGCCGCCGAAACCATCTTTGGACACGGCAGAGTTGAGTCGAAGACATCGGCACCAGGCGAAGATTCCATCCCCGAAATTCTTGGTCTGCCGCCGGTCTCCAAGGGTGGTGACCCCATCCATGAAGGGGAGCACATTCTTGAATCAGACGGGAAGGCGCGCTACCTGGTTTACTCGACCACTCCCGTGACGTCCAAGTCGGGCCAGCCGGAGGGCGCGGTCGCCGTGGTTCGCGACGAGACCCACGCCCGCGAGATGGCCGAGGAGATGCAGCGGTCTAAGCGACTCAGCGAAATGGGTGATCTGGCGGCGGGCGTGGCGCACGAGATTCGCAATCCGCTCAATGCCATCGCCATGGCTGCGCAGCGCTTGCGGCTGGAACTGGCCGACCCGGAGGCGGCGGCGCTCGCGGGAACCGTGCTTGAGGAAACGCAGCGACTCAATGCCATTGTTGAGGACTTCCTCAGCCTCGCACGCTCGTCATCGCGCCCGAAGTCACGCCTTGATCTGTCACAACTGGTCGTCTCCGTCATGTCGATGGCACGATTCTCCGCGGATCGTGGCAACATTCGGCTAGAGTCCGACGTCCGAGAGGGAATCATGCTGTTTGCTTCCGCCGATGAGTTGCGCAAGGCGATTTGGAACTTGTTCTCCAATGCCATTGCGGCTACTCCCTCGGGAGGGACAATCCTGGTCCGGCTGGACTCGGTGGACAGCCGGGTGCGGCTTGTTATGCAGGATGACGGAACCGGGATCAGCAAGGCGGATTTGGCGCGGATCTTCCAGCCGTATTTCACCACCAAGGATCACGGCACGGGTATTGGCCTGACTATCACGCACCGGATCATCACCGAACACGGAGGTACGATCAAAGTCGAGTCTCCGGCACCAGAGTCCGACAAAGGTACCAGAGTGACGATTGATCTTCCCAGTGAAAGCGCCGGGACATCCGAGTCCGCCGGCCAGGGGGCAAACAGGGGATAGGGTTGATGAAGCATTTAATCTTTCACACGGCCGGTGAATCACACGGTCCGCAACTGACCGGCTTTCTGCAGGGGATCCCCGCAGGGTTGAGTATTGACTTCGGACGGATCGACGCCGCTCTCGCCGAGCGCCAAAAGGGATTCGGCCGGGGCGGGCGGATGAAGATCGAGCATGATCGATGCCAGGTGACCGGCGGCGTCCGCCACGGGGTGACGCTGGGTTCGCCGATTGCGTTCGTGATCGAGAACCGTGACTGGGAGAATTGGCGCTCGGTGATGTCGGTGCAGGCGGACAAGCCCGCGCCGGCCAGCGACCGCGAGCGGCAGATGAGTGTCCCGCGCACTGTGCCCCGTCCCGGCCATGCCGATCTGGCCGGTGCGCAGAAAAACGATTTCGAGGATCTCCGAAACGTGCTGGAACGGGCGTCGGCCCGTGAAACCGCCGCGCGCGTGGCCGCTGGTGCCGTGGCCGGCGTATTCCTCTCGCGATTCGGTGTCGAGACTGCCTGCCACGTCGTGCGGATCGGTGCGGCGGTAGCGCCAAACAAGGCGCTGACTGTTGCGGAGATCAGGACGGCGACCGCGGATTCGGATGTCCGCTGCGCCGACCCGGCTGTTGCCGCAGCCATGCATGACGAGATTCGCGCGGCCGCTGCCGCCGGCGACACGCTAGGCGGAATCGTCGAAGTGGTGGCCTCCGGTGTCGTGGCCGGATTGGGTGACCACATTCAATGGGATACGAAACTTGATGGCCGCCTGGCCCAGGCGCTGATGTCAGTCCCTTCGGTCAAAGCCGTCGAAATCGGCGATGGATTCGGGCAGGCCGCTCGGCGCGGATCGACTGTGCATGATGAGATTCACTACGATTCCACGCGTAGGCAAACGGGGAGCCGTTTCTACCGCAAAACCAACCGCGCCGGCGGGTTGGAGGGCGGCCTGACCAACGGCATGGACCTCGTTGTGCGGGCTGCCGCCAAGCCGATTTCCACTCTGAACAAACCGTTGGCGTCGGTCGATATTCATACGAAGGAGGCACAATCCGCGTTCGTGGAACGGTCCGACGTTTGCAGTGTTCCGGCAGCAGCGGTGGTCTGTGAGGCGATGGTATCGCTGGTGCTGGCGGATGCGTATCTTGGTGCTTTCGGTGGCGGGGCGATGAATGACGTGCTCGAACGGTTCCACGCGTACGCCGCGCGTCTCGATCACTTTGGGCGGTAGGGGAACAATCTGATACCGCCGGCGCAGATTTGCCATTGCCTGTGACTCGAACAAGACCATATTAGTCCTTAAGTGTATCATTGACCATGGCAGGGAGGAACGGTGTTTGAACGGACAGTTGTCGGAAATCAGCCGAAGATCAGCGAGGTCCCGGGGCGTGCGAATTTGCGCAACGCCCGCAATCGGTTTGACAGCGGCAAGATCGACGCCGCCGCGCTCGAGGAATGCGTGCAGGCCACGATCCGCGACACGGTCGCCGATCAGATCGATGCCGGCATGGCGCGGGTCACCGATGGCCGTATTCGCTGGGATGATCCGGTCTCTCCATTCGCGTCTGCCCACGATGGCTTTGCCGTCGGCGGCCTGATTCGCTTCTTCGACAACAACGTCTATTATCGCCGCCCGTCAATCGTCGGCCCGGTCCGTTACGTGCGGTCAGCGGTGGTCGATGATTTCCGGCTGCTGCGCGCCATGACCGACCGTCCGATTCTGGCATCGGTGTGCGGGCCGTTTTCACTGGCCAAGTTCTGCGTCGACGATAACTACAGAGATTCCAACACGCTGTATCATGAGTGCGCCCGCCTGGTGCGCGCCGAAATCGAAGCGCTGGCGCATGCCGGTGCCGACTGGGTGCAAATCGACGAACCATGGCTGGGATTTTGTCCGGGTGAGATCGGCCCGGCCACCGAGGCGATTGCGACGGCGGTGCGGGGAATCCGCGTCAAGACTTTAGTCTTCGTGTATTTCGCGCCGATTGGAGCGATTGCCCGTCATCTGTGGGAATTGCCAGTCGACATGATCGGTGCGGACTGTGTGACCGAGCCCGGCAATCTCAAAGTCCTGCTCGATGGACCCGCGACCAAGGCACGCGCCTTTGGACTTGTGGACGCGCGCAACACACGCCTCGAACCTGTCGGCAGTTTGGCGAAGCAACTGAATACGATTGTCAAGCGTGGGGGAGAGAGATGGCCCGAATGCTGGCTGACCCCATCCGCCGCGCTCGAGTTTCTGCCGCATCGCAACGCGGTTGCCAAGATGAAGCTGCTGTCGCAGGCGGTGGCGCAGTTGGCCGATGTGCCGGTAACCGCAATGTGACGTTGCATCGGCGCCGGCTGGAATCCGACCTGGTCATTGATTCTCCGGGGGTATAGAATGCTGGAAACCACAAGTGTTGGCTCGTTCCCGAAACCGCCGTATCTCACCAAGGCCAGAAACGCGTTCACTCGCGGGGATATGACCGCCGACGAGCTCGGCGCGCTGGAGCGCCGTGCCACCGAGGAGTGGATCCGATGCCAGGAGGATATCGGCATCGACATTCTCGTCCACGGCGAGATGGAGCGCGGCGACATGACGACCTACTTCGCCGAGCAGCTCACCGGGTACGGTATTTCCGGGCTCGTGCGCTCCTACGGCAATCGTTACTACCGTAAGCCGATCATCGAGGGTGTGCTGGAGCGCAGCAAACCGATGGCAGTGGAGGCGTATCAATTCGCGCAATCACTGACCCGCCTGCCCGTCAAAGGCATGCTCACTGGTCCCTACACGATGTGCGACTGGTCATTCGACGAGCACTATGGCTCCCGTCATGATGCTGTGATGGCGCTGGCTGAAATCATTCGCGACGAGGCCCGCGATCTGGAACGGGCCGGCGCCCGTTTCATTCAAATCGATGAGCCGGCGATTTCCACCCGGCCGGCGGAGATTGATCTGGCGATTGAAGCAATGGGTGTCATCACCGAGGGCTTGAAAGCGATGACGATCAGCCATATCTGCTATGGCGATTTCAAAACGATCTATCCGCATATTCTGAAGCTGCCGGTCGACCAGCTCGATCTGGAGTTCGCCAATTCCCATTTCGCAAACCTCGAGATCTTTCGTTCCCCGAAGTTCACGAAGAAAGTGGCCGTCGGCGTGATCGACGTCCACTCACACATCCTGGAAACGAAGAGTCAGATCAAAGAGGGTATACGCCGGGCGCTCACGGTGTTCGAGCCGGAGCAAATCATGATCGATCCCGACTGCGGTCTGAAAACCCGCACAGTCGAGGAGGCCACGGACAAATTGAAAGTCATGGTCGATGCGGTCGGGGAGATCAAACAGGAGATGGGCTGGGAATAGGGGATCTGCATTCTTCCCATTTCTCCCACAACTCCCATGCCGTATGCAGATAGCCATCCTCTTTTCGAGCGCCTCCGCCGCGGGCCGATCCTCGCTGATGGGGGCATGGGGACGATGCTGTACCGCCGGGGCGTGCCGTTCGACCGATGCTTCGATGAGCTGAATCTCTCCGATCCCAAACTCGTTCAACGCATCCACCTGGACTACCTCCACGCCGGTGCCCAACTGATCGAAACGAATACCTTTGGCGGAAACTGTATTCGGCTGTCCTCCCACGGATTCGAAGGTAAAGTCCGCGAGATCAACCTTCATGGCGTGAAGGTGGCGCGTGAGGCGCGTGAGATCGAAGGCACCGATGCCCTTGTCGCTGGTGCGATTGGTCCCTTGGGCAAATCACTGGCTCCGCTGGGGTCGGTGACTCCGGACGAAGCGCGGGCACTGTTCGCCGAGCAGGCTGCCGCACTCCTTGAAGGCGGTGTCGACCTCTTTATCATCGAGACCATGTCCGACCAGAGGGAGATGGCTGAGGCGATTGCCGCGGTTCGGTCGGTCAGCCGCCTGCCGATCATCGCACTGATGACATTCACCGATGAAGGCGTGACCCTGGCTGGGAAAGGGCCTGAGGAGACAGGCCGCTTTCTCGAGTCGACCGATGCCGACGTGATCGGCGCCAATTGTTCGGTCGGTCCGCAAGGAATGCTGGAGTGGATCTACCGACTTGCGAGGGTCGTGCGCAAGCCCGTTACGGCCATGCCCAACGCCGGCATGCCGCGGCTGGTCGATGGCCGGTTTGTGTACTCGGCCTCGCCGGAATATTTCGCCAGTGTCGCGAGCGCGTTTCTGGCCAACGGGGCGCAGATCATCGGCGGGTGTTGCGGGACTACGCCCGATCACATCGCCGCCATGGCCGCGGTCCTGCGCAGTGCTCCGCCGGTCAAACCCGCGCCGACGGTGACTGTGTCGCCTGCCGCCGAGACCGCTGTCCCGCCGGCAGAGCCCGATGAAAAGGGCGGCTCACGTTTTGCGCAGAATCTCAGGAAGACGTTTCAGATCTCAGTCGAACTTGATCCGCCCAAGGGAACAAATCCGGCCAAGCTCCTCGAGGGTGCCCGTCTGTGCCGCCGTCATGGGGTCAATGCCGTAAACATCGCCGATTCCCCCATGGCACGAGTGCGGATGAGCGCGATGGCGGTGGCCGCGCTGATTGAGCGCGACATCGGCATCGAAACCGTCCTGCACTTCACCTGCCGTGACCGCAATTTGATGGGGATTCAGTCCGATCTGATCGGCGCCCACGCGCTCGGTATTCGCAACATCCTGGCGATCACCGGTGATCCTCCCTCGGTGGGCGATTACCCCCACGCCACCGGTGTCTACGACATCGATGCCATCGGCCTCACCCGCGTCGTTGCCGGATTGAATGCCGGCAAAGACTACGCCGGGGCATCCATCGGACAGGCCACGAACTTCGCCATCGGGGTCGCACTCAATCCCACGGCACTCGACTGGGAGAAGGAGGAAGCGCGCTTCCGCCGCAAGGTTGAAGCCGGCGCACACTTCGCCTTCACCCAACCCCTTTATGACCTTGACCCACTTTGGCGATGCCTGGAGGCAATCTCAAGGATTCGCATTCCTGTCTTCCTCGGACTCCTGCCGCTCATGTCGTATCGCCATGCGCTCTATCTGAACAACGAGGTGCCGGGAATCAGCGTGCCCGCAGCGATTCTTCAGCGCATGGAGAAGGCGGGGGATCAAGGCGCTGAGGTAGGAATCGAAGCCGCCCGGAATCTCCTGGAGAGAGCGCGACCTTCCGTGCAGGGCACTTACCTGATGCCGTCCTTCGGCCGGTACGAGACCTGCCTGCGCGTCATCGAGGGAATGAACCCAGCATCGGATCATCCAGTAGCCTTACCTGACTCAGAGCACTTGCGCGTGTGTTGAAATACCGCCGTTGAGTTGTTCCCGCGAGTACCGGTGGGCGGAGCCCACCCTACGAATTCCGTTTGCTGTGAGTAGGGTGGGCTCTGCCCACCTACTTTCTTCTCCGTTCGCGGACCTACGGGTTTTTCGCCACGCGCTTGGAAGTCGGCCTCTAAGCTCTTCTTGCCTGTGACCTCTACAAACCGCCTCATCGGTGCGTCGACAATCGTCGCAAAGAGAATGAACTCAGCGCACCGGAACGGTGTCGCATGGAGCTACCGGACCCGTGTGCGGACCGAACGGCGTCGAAAAAAGGACTTTTGAACTCCTGATTTTAGTGCGTTACCCCGTTCAGCCGACCGCGCATATTGCAAGTACAAGCCTGGCAGGTGGTTACGCCGGCCGCCCGTCCGGGCCGGTCAGGCGCGGTTATTCGAATTGATCTTGACAATCACCACGATGATGGCATCTTACAGTGAGGGGAGAAGTATCGTGGAATTCAATCGGGGCAAATATCCCATGGTGCGTCGCTACGCTCACATCGCAATCGTTGCCGTCGTTCTTGGACTCGCGGGCTGCAGTTCTAATCCGACTGCGCCGGCTCCCACAAGCCGGCTCAAACTGGGTTTCACACTCCAATCGCCCGAGTTGGCGTCGCTGGTAACCTCGGTGACTCTGACCATGCAGTACCCGGACACGGTCATCGTACAGACACTGACGCTGGTCGATGGCGGCATTCACGATACACTCGTCGTGAATCCATCGGAATCGATTGTCTTCACGTTGCGGGCATTCGACAGCCAGGAGCGCCTGCTCTATATTGGGAGTGCCACGCGGAGTGTTGCGGCGGGCCAGCGGCTGGAAGTCCAGATTCTCCTGGTTCCGAATCCGGACCTGCTCATGTTGAGAGCGGGACCGCTCTTTCAATCATCTGCCCTCGCGACCGATGATTTGGTTTCCGTCTTTGTGGATATCTACAACGTCGACTCTCTGGTCGGTGCCTCATTCCGAATTCAATATGACACGTTGTCCCTGCGTTTCGCCCAGGCCATCGAAGGAAGTTTCCTGCACGGCACAACGGCTGACACGACGATCTTCGGGTGGGTTCGAGAAGGGCCCGGATTTGTCGCGTTCACCGGTGCGCGTGTAGGGACACCAGGGGCAGCATACGTCGGCGTTTCCGGATCGGGACGACTGGTGACCTTTCTGTTCAGCAAACAGTCCGCGGGGACATCCTCCATTGTCATTCGTCGCGAAACGGTCAAGCTCGAGAAGCCGAACGGGCTGGTAAATCACTTCGGGGAACTGGTGCTGGAGTCCGCTACAATCCAAATCAGGTAACTCCGTTCTCCGGTTTTAGACTCTCTTATGGATGCATCACAAAGAATGCTCAGGCCCGTGCGCGGGCATAAGTGGCTCGTTTTTCTCGCGATCGCGATCGTTTTGAGTGCGACCGTGGCGACGCGCAGTGCGCTGGCGCAGTCACCGCCCGATACATTCTTCGTGAGCGTTGATGCCATGGTGCCCGGAGGCGCTCCGGGCAACGATGTGACCGGCGTCGGGTCGCGCTCCGCCCCTTTTCGGAAGATCACCAAAGCCGTTTCACTGGCCGTGGCCAATAATAAGCATGTGATTGTCGCCGGGCCGACTCGTGGAAACGTCTACGCGGGAAACATCTACACTCCTTCTAACTGGGGATTGAAGATTGTTTCCGAAAAGGGTCCCGACTCAACGTACATCGGGAACGCCAGTGGGGATGGGGTCGTCAATCTCTATGCGGATACGGTTCTACAGATTCTCGAAGGATTCACCATCGCCGATAACGTCGTCGGCGGCTGCGAAGGCGTTTGCGTCGGCGGAGTCTCGGCCTATGGGCGCGTCTGGATCATCAACAACAAGATTCTCCGCAACGTTGGGAACGGCGGTGGCGGAGGCATCAACTACTATGGTGTTCTTGGATATGGCGGCATCATCGCCGGGAACTGGATCGCGGACAATCATGACGTCGGCAGCCCCGCCGCCGGCGGCATCGAGGTGAGCCACGCTTGGTCGCTGCAGATCGTTAACAATACCATTATCGGAAATACAGCGATAGATGGCGCCGGCATCGGGATTGGACCCGACACCCAGGCCGTGACAATCGCCAACAACATCATCGCTTACAATCTCAGCGGATTCGGGATTTTCAACGCCGGCGGTGGCGTGGTTGCGGCGAATAACTTGTTCTACCTGAACGAATCCGGCGACGCATTTGGATTGGGGACACTCGACGCATCCAACATCACGGGCCCCGGCGCCGATCCCTTGCTGGCCGGGCTCGGCGTATTCAACTACCATCAGACGTGCAATTCGCCGGGACGTGATCTGGGTTCCAACGCATTCCTGCCAGCCGAACTGACCAGTTCCGGTTCATTTGAATTCGATATCGATGGCCCACCGCAGGCTCGCGTGGCTTACGCCTCGGTCGATATCGGTGGCGACGAGTTCTGGGACGCCGACAAACACGCGGCATTCACGGCAACCATCACATCCGGCTGCGATACGCTCTGGACGCAATTCGTGAATACGTCGGGTTGCGTCGACGAGCAATGGTTTTGGGATTTCGGTGATGGGAATACATCCAACAATCGGGATCCAGTTCACAAGTATGCAGCTCCTGGTACCTACAATGTGCGCCTGATCGCCAATGGACCTCTGGACGCCGACACGCTGGTCCGGCCGGGCTACATCAAGGTCGCTCCGGCATTGGACGTCATTAATCTTGCGGCCGACACGACGGTGGGAATCGACACGCTGGCCGTCGTGTTTACGGCCTCAACCAATGTTCCCCCTGACAGTCTGCACTGGCTGTTTGGTGACGGTGGCACGGCCAAGGGCAATCCCATCACGCACATGTATGTGAAGCCCGGGATATTTACAGTCGAAGTGCGGGGCTACAACTCCTGTGGGGCGGATTCTGTCGTGAAGCCCGCGATGATTCTCATTGGCTCCAAATCAGCTCCCCCCGCAGAAACGCTCTTCGTCGGTATCGATCCCATGATGGCCGGCGGGCTGCCCGGAAATGACTCGACCGGTAACGGCACCCGTTTCGCACCGTATCGTGAGATCCGCCACGCGGCGAGGCAAATCTATAACCAGAACTCACACGTGATCTTCGTTGGTCCGTCACGCCTGGGCTTCTATTCGGGCCCGATTTCGACGCTCTATGACTGGCGGATCAAGATCATCTCCGAAAAGGGCGCGGATTCGACGCTCATAATCGGCGGCGATGGATTCGAAGTGGTCGATCTCTATGCCGATACCGCGCTGCAGGTATTCCAGGGTTTCACCGTCGCCAACAACGTGATCGGTGGCTGCGAAGGTGTCTGCGTCGGCGGTATCTACATGTATGGTCGGGCCTGGGTCATCAACAATAAGATCTTTAACAATGTCGGCGGCGGTGGCGGCGGAGGGATCAACTATTACGGCGTTGCGGGATATGGGGGAATTATCGCCGGCAATTGGATCGGTGGCAATCGTGATGCCGGAGGCGTGGCCGGCGGCGGTATCCAGGTGGACTACTCCAGCTCACTTAGCATCGTCAACAATACGATCATCGAAAATACGGCACAAACCGGGGCGGGGATCAATCTGAGCCCGGTCGCCTCCGGTGTGACCATTGCCAACAACATCATTGCCTACAACCTCACCGGATACGGCATCTACCGGCAGTCGTCTTCCTTCACACCGACCGTGGTGTACAATCTGTTTCACCTGAATGCCCTTGGGAACACGTTTAATCTGCCCATTCTGTACCCGACGAATCTGAACGCCAATCCCTTCCTGTACGATTATAACAAGAAGAACTATCACCTGACCTGTGGCTCACCGGGCAAGAATCATGGATCCAATGGCTGGGTACCGACCATCCTGACCAGCTCCGGCGATTTTGCCTGGGACGGCGATCTCAACCCATCCGGGTCGCGTCAGGGTCGAATTTTCCAGACCACCATCGATATGGGTGGCGACGAATTTTGGGATACCGAGAAGCACGCCAGTTTCGACGCGACACCGAAGGTGGGCTGTAACACGCTGCAGGTGTCATTCGCCAACTTCTCAACCTGCATTGACGAACACTGGAGTTGGGACTTCGGCGATGGAAGTGGTCAGACGATTGATGTGGAGAACCCTGTGCACACTTATAAGTCACCAGGTAGCTACACGGTCCGCCTCATCGCCCGCGGGGATCTTGACGCCGATACGATGACAATCGCCGACTTCATCAAGGTTGTTCAGCCGCTGGAAGTCAGCTTCACGGCTGACACCTTGCAGGGTTGCGATTCGCTCACAGCGAACTTCACGGCGCAGACCAATGTCACCGCCGACAGCCTTCGCTGGATCTTCGGCGATGGCGGCACGGCCACCGGCAATCCTGTCACACGCAAGTTCACCAAAGTCGGCGTATTCGATGTTGAACTGCGCGCGTACAACCCATGCGGGATGGTCTCTTCCTCCAAGCCGGCATACATCACGGTCGGCGCCAAGCCGGAAGTGATCATCACGTCCTCCTCCGATTCGTCTGCTGCTCCCAAGTGCATTCCCTACGAGGTCCGGCTCCACACCCTCAGCGATCAGCCCTTGAGCAATTGGGAATGGGATTTTGGCGACAGCGATACCACCGGGGCACATCTGCCGAACCCGGTCCATACTTACACGCGCACCGGATCGTTCAGCGTGCGTTTGATCTCGACGGCAAACTGTGGCAGCGACACGACGATTCGGCGCGACTACTTGAATATCCTGACGCGGCCCACCGCGTTGATGGACGCCAATCCCAAGGCGGTGTGCGCGTCCGGCCAGTCCGTCAATTTCACCGCCACCTATCAGGGCACGGTCGATTCCTCGCGCTGGCTGTTCGGTGATGGCGGGACCGCTCCCGGCCCGAACACGAGCCATCTCTATCCCGGCGCGGGTGTCTACCAGCCGTTGCTGATCCTGTTCCATCCCTGCGCGACGGATACGCTGCCTTTGAATTCGACGGTGGGAGTCGGGACTCCGCCACAGGCATCGTTCTCCGGTACGCCCAGGACAGGGTTTGAGCCGGTGGCTACCCAATTCGCCGACAGCTCGCGAAACCTCCCGACATCGTGGCAGTGGCTATTCGGCGACGGGGCTACCTCAACAGAGCAGAACCCGCTGCACAATTATGGTCCTGGAGTCTGGGATGTCTCCCTGACCGCCTCCAACGTGTGCGGTACATCCCAAAGTGCCGTGTCCCAGTATGTCCGCGTCGGCGGTTTCCTCCCGTCGTTCGATTCCACAGGATCGAATGGCGATACGATCCACTTCGACGTCCTGGTTGATTCGCTGGTCATGCACTATGACCGGCCGATCACCCTCAATGCATCACTGACCACTGCGCCACGCCGAGGGTCCGCGACCTTTGTTTTCGGCACCTCGACCGGTACGCCGCGTTTTGCGACCACCATGACCATGATCCCGTCGGGGGATCTGCCGTCGGGCGATTACGTGGTTCGGCTGTCGGCGATTGATCCGCGCATCACCAAAACCTCCGAGCGAACCATCCATTACACTGGGCATCAGTTCGTCGACATCACGCCGGAGTCGCTGGACTTCGGGAGGCAGGTATTTGGCGGGCCCTATGGCAAACATGCCTACGTGCACAACCGGGCGCCCGCTGGCAGCGGTCTGACTCTGACATTTACCGCCAGCGACTCCGGCGGAGGATACAGCGCCCGCGCCAGCGGCACGATCAATCCGCAGGAGAGCACGCTCGTTTCGGTTTCGTTCCTGCCAACACGGAAGGGCGAATACAACGGCGCCCTGATCGTCACGTCGAATGATCCGGTGCTGACACGCGACCGGATTCCTCTGCGGGGCAAGGGCACACCGGATTTGATCCTCCCGCGTGTGGCTGCCACTGTGCCGGCACTGCCGTTTGGCGAGGTTCGCATTGATTCGATGATCCGGTTCTTGTTCAGCGAAGCTGTCATCGCGCCGGGTTCCGACTCGGCTGTGACAGTCACCGCCAAACGGTTCCTGCAGCCGGTCCCCGGGCATCTTATCTACTCCAGCGGGTCACCGACCCGCCCGTTTACTTGGGTCGGATTTGCGCCCGACTCTTGCATCTGGTTTCCAGCCGATGACACATTGCGCTTCCGCATTCGCGCCACGATCACAGACACGTCGGAGAACAGGCTCGACGGAGACTCGGATGGAAACGATGAGGGATCGCCCGCCGACGATTACCTGTTTTCGGTGAGCACCGGTCCGGGAGTTCGTCCAGGTGACGCCGATCAGGACCGGCGTGTCGATGAGCGCGATATTCTTCCGTTGGCGCGGTATTGGGGGCTGACCGGTCCTCCCCGAGAAAATCTCTGCGATGGATTCGTCGTGCAGGCCGCATCCGCTTGGAATCCACGCGCGGCCACGCATGCCGACGCCGACGGGAACGGCGTGATCGACTCGGCCGATATTTGTCCCATCGCCGAGTATTTCGACATGGTTGTCGCCGCGCCGAAGTTGGAGGTTGAGAGCTGGATGAATGAAGCACGGACCTGGGATAAGGGTATCGTGCGAGCGTTGCTCAACGGATTGATTGATTGTCCGAATCCCGGGCTGGGGCAGTCGGTATTGCACCGCTTTCTTGAGAATGTGCAATCCGAGTCGCCCGTTCCCGAGGAATACTCTCTGGGCCAGAACTACCCGAATCCGTTCAATCCTTCGACGGTGATCGAGTACTCGCTGAAGTCGCAAACCAAGGTTCGCCTGGAGATCTTCGACGTCACGGGCCGCCTGGTGACCGTGCTGGAAGACAGCGAGCAATCCGCGGGACATCACACCCGCATTTGGGATGGCACCGACAATAAGAACCGCGCCGTGGCCTCCGGCATCTATTTCTATCGCCTGGTCACGCCCGAATTCCGCCTGGCGCGGAAAATGGTGCTGATGAAGTAGAAAAGGATAGGTCCTACAGGTCCCATAGGACCTATCCTTTTCATCGCGTCCGCTGCCCCCTGAAACCACACCACCCGCGCCAACGTACACCTTATGTTGGCCGCGTGCGGGTAGCCACGAATCCCGCCGCCACTTGAAAGGAAGAGTGCATGTCGAATCCGTTCGGACGCCGGTGGATCTTCCGCTTCGTAATTGTGTCGGGGTGTCTTCTGTTCACATTGTTGGGGAGCACCGTGGCCTGGTCGGAGACGCCCGAGATCAATCCCGTGGACCGCGTTCGCCTGGCGGAATCGTTTCGGCTGAATCGCGTGATGGGCGACCGCTGCTGGCCGGGATGGACGATGGGGCCGGATGCCGTCATCCTGGTTTATGATGACGCCGAATTCCTGATCCGCCATCCGGAGCCCAGTCCGGATTTCCAATTGATTGGTTATGATGCCGACCTGGGCAGCAACATCTACTG
This sequence comes from bacterium, assembly GCA_021813505.1. Taxonomy (GTDB): domain Bacteria; phylum Zixibacteria; class MSB-5A5; order WJJR01; family WJJR01; genus JACRMA01. Next base: position 24,763 of record JAKAKI010000008.1, read on the forward strand.
GCGGCCGCGAACATTTGCCGCCAATCTCCAGGCGACGTTCCCCGCCGTTGGCGGAGTTGTCAGTGTCGTGATCGGGCGGGCGGAAGCCACGGCCGCGAAGACCTCCACTCCCTGGGTTGCGATGCTGGCCCACGAGCACTTTCACCAGTGGCAGATGTCGCAGTCGTGGTACAACAATGCAGTCGACTCGCTGGACTTGAAGGGCGGCGACAACACGGGGATGTGGATGCTCAACTACAATTTTCCGTATGACTCCACTCGTATCATCGGCCAATTCTCCGCGCTGCAAAAACAACTCATCGAGATGCTCGACACGAAGAAGCCCGAATCGCTGCGGGCGCGTCTGCAGACTTACCTCGCCGATCGGGCGCAGTTCCTCAACGACGTCGGCGCCGGTCCGGCGCGCTATTTCTCGTTCCAGATCTGGCAGGAGGGAATCGCGCGCTATGTCGAGATACGCGCGGCACAACTCGTGGCCAAGCGAGTCAAACTCAGCAACGCCTTCCGAAGCCTGACCGATTACGAACCGTTCGATTCCGTCGCACAGCAGCTCCGCGAGGCGGTCCTCAAGGAGCTTTCCACCCTCAAGCTCAACTCAGACCGTCGCATCTGCTTCTACGCCTACGGCGCCGCGGAAGGGATGATCCTGGACCGCCTGTTGCCCAACTGGCAGGTGCTTTACGCGCAGCAGCGGTTCCGCATCGAGCGATTGTTGGAAATCGCGCTGACAACCAAGTAGGCAAGGTGGACAATAGAAATCTTGAGCAATCGATCAGGAGACATCAAGATCAGGTCGGCTCACTTAGAATTTCGCCTCCGGTCGAGAAACTGCTCAGAGTAGATAATTCCAAATGAGTGGTCTGCACGCCACGCAGTCTTTTTCTCGATTGCTCCTAACAGTCGATGGGGGAAGACCTCGATGGTCACCAGCGAATCGTGCTTTAGCTGCTGTTTGAATGCGTCCACTCCGAATATGACCTGCCGGTCGTATTGCAATCTTGGCCCCAAGATCGTCAAATGCACCCATTGGCAGCCTTCACTAGCTAAAAAGAACTTGTTCAGAGCAGGGCCTTCAAAATCGAAATACGACGAATAGAGATCGATCTGAGTGGAATCTCTGAGACGACATGTGAACGAGAATCTGTGCCTTCGGCGGTCCTCGCTCTTCACGATTTCCTGAGGATGAAAGCTCAGCAGCGTAGAAGAATTCGGCGCCACTGAGTCGCGGATCTCCTGCAAGATTCCGGCCGTCCAACCGTGATAATGCTCATACGACATGCCCCATTTGCCCGTGGCTAACGTGTACTTCAGGACGGGATAGATTCTTCCGCCGCCGAGTGCGTCAGTGAGCATCCGGGCTGTATTGTCCCTCCAGCGGCCATATGCGAGTCCGAGCGTAGCCCCCTGATGGAAATCGCCTCGATTCGCGAAGTAGGAACCACACACCTCAACTTGTGGGCTGCTAGCCAGGCAGAAGATCTCATTGAAATGCGCCGACGCTGCCCAGTAATCGCCACCCTTTGCATGGAAGTACTTAATCGGTGATACGTGAGTGATAAACAGCGGTACCTGGTATCCCAGGCCAATGTTGTATCCCTTCCCCAGTCCGCCGTAGAAATTGATGTCAGGGATGATCGAGGGGATCGACGGGCCGCCGAGCTCGTAACTCCAAACGAAGGAGTACCGCCATTTCCCTTCAGGCAATGGCGCGGTTGGCGTAAACTGATGGGTGACTCCGCAACCGTGGCAAAGCAGCAAGCTGCTCGCAAGGATGAGTGTCTTGAGTTGTTGCGAGTAGCTCATCATCTCAGGAGCCTCGTTCGAATCCCCTCAACTTTCTGCGTCACCACATCCGCCGGCCCAAAATCCATCCCCCGCGTGGTCGAGTTCGGAAACGCGATCACCGTCATCCCAGCGGCCTTGGCGGCGCGCACACCCACGTCGGTGTCTTCAATCGCAACGCATCGCGCGGGATCGATGGCCAGACGCCGCGCCGCTTCGAGATAGATGTCCGGAGCCGGCTTCGGCGTGGGAACATCGTCCCCGGTGACCACGACCTCGAACAGGTGGCGGATATTGCCAGCCTTCAGCGTCGGCTCGACAATCCGGGTCAACCCCGATGTCGCCACCCCCAGCCGGTATCCCGATTCCGACAGGTCGGCAATCAGGTCGCGAATGCCATCGCGCCAGGGGAGACCGTCCCGTTCCAAGAGGTCCATGTAGAGCGCCTTGCGCCGGGAAATGATCTCCTCGAGCGGTGGCTGGAGCTGGTGGCGGGCTTTCAAAGTCTCGAACATGCACCGGTCGGTCGACCCCAGAAACTCGGTATTCGCCGATTCGGGGAAGGGAATCCCGAATTCGTCCTCAAAGAGAATCCGGGTCGATTCATAATGAACCGGCTCTGAATCGATCAGAACCCCATCCATATCGAACACCACAGCTTCGAACTGCCTTTGTCCACCGTTGTCCATTAAGTCCATTCTCTTGCCCACCAATAAGTTGCCCTGTTGGGGCAGGCTCAGTTCCAATCTGTGCCGAATGCGCGGTTTTTTCAAGTCAGAATTGGTATTCCATTGACAGACCATGGTCGTACGTAATTACTTAACCATTAGGATGGGGGTTTACACCCCGGAGGGGAGGGCCACTATCCATCGTCAAACGGATGTTGAGTATTGGGAGGGGTTGAACACTTTTACCGGGGAGTCACCCTTACGGGAAGGATGTGAATTCATAAATGACCGGCGTTCGCGTACGCGACGACGAGAGTTTCGAAAAGGCGCTGAAGCGCTTCAACAAATCGTGTGAAAAAGCGGGTATTTTATCGGACATCAAGAAGCACCAGTACTTTGAGAAACCGTCCGATCGCAAAAAACGGAAATTGAATCAGGCCAGACGGCGCAGTCGCAAGAGATATACGACCGATTGATGGACACCGACCTGACCACCCGCATCACCACGGACATGACCGCTGCGATGAAAAGTCGCAACGCGCTCCGTACCGAAGTGTTGCGAGGGCTCAAATCGGAACTCAAGTATCGGCAGATTGAGCTGGGGCACCCATTGGATGAGGCCGAATGCCAGGCGGTTCTGCGTTCGGCCCAGAAGAAGCGCCGGGATGCCATCGAGCTCTACCAGAAAGGCGGCCGCGAGGACCTCTGGCGGAAAGAGGAATCCGAACTGGCCATCATCAGCGAGTACCTTCCCGCCGCAATGGGGGATGACGAGCTGAAGGGAATTGTCGATACGGTAATTGGGGAAACACACGCCTCGGCGCCTGGGGATTTGGGACGGGTGATGAAGGCGGTGATGGGGAAAGTGGCCGGACGCGCGGATGGGAATCGCGTGCGTCAGGCGGTGGCCGAACGGCTCAACAGCATGGCTGCCAGCAAGTAGATTCCCGCAACGTTAGACCGGCACCGACGGTTCGGCAAGGGGCAGGTTCCGCGAGACTTTCGCGGAACGAATCCGACGGTGGTCAATTCGACGCATCGTACCCCTTGCTCCTCCGGCGTCCAAAAAGGGGAGGGCAGGATGAACTTCTTGGACCTGTTGCTACTGGTCGGCGTGGGTGCATGCGCCGTCTGGGGGGCAAAACGCGGCTTCATCCGCATGATCATGATCACCCTCGGTCTCATGGGGGCGATCGTCATCGCGGTCCACTACAATGACGCATTCACGCGCGAACTGTCGGGCTTCGTGCGCGCCTCACCGCTTTGGGTCACGATGATCGCGTTTATCCTGTCGTCGATGATCCTGTTTGCGTTGTTCCGGCTCGGGGCAATGCTCTTCTGGCGGGTAGCGAATCTCCAGAAACTCGGCAAGACCGACCAGTTCGGCGGCGCGCTCATCGGGCTGATCTTCGGCTGGATCATGATGGGATATGTCATCTTCCTCATGGTCTTCCTGCCGCTGCCGGCCGGCTTCCAAACCAAGGTGGAGGAATCGGTCTTCGCCCTGCGCATGGGATCATCCGTGCCGCTGCTGTATGAGTCCACCGAGCGATTCCATCCTTCGCAGCCGGACTTCATGGGCAAGATGGAGGAGACACTGCAGGGAGCGATGCTCTACGCCAAAGCGCCCAAATCGCAGATGGGCAAGAAACGGCATATCACCGCCATCGACGAAGCGCGTGTCTCCGACTTCCTCGACCGGCTCGACCGATATTTCATTGCCAGTTCGTAGTACCTCTTCCACCGACAACTCGCGCAGCACATCATAGCCCCCGGCAACGGGGGCTTTCTGTTGATTGACAGGCGATCCTGCAATTGTGATATTTGAAGTTGCCGCTATGAGACAGGATGGGAATTATGGGAAGAATGCGAAGAATGGGAATCATACTTCCCATAGCTCCCATCCCCCCGAACGCCTCCTCCCCCCAAGAGGCGACTACCGCACACTTCTCTCCTTCCAGAAGGCCGAGGTGGTCTACGACGTCACATTCCGTTTCGCGCACAAGTTCCTTTCTAAGGGCGACCGCACTATCGACCAGATGATCCAGTCGGCGCGATCCGGCAAGAAGAACATCCTCGAAGGCAGCAAGGCCGGTCTGACTTCCAAGGAAACCGAAATCAAGCTGACAAACGTCGCGCGAGCCAGCCTGGAGGAGCTGTTGGACGACTACCGGGACTTCCTGCGTGCACGCGACCTGCGGATTTGGGATATGAACTCACGGGAGGCCCGCTACGTTCGCGCACTAGGCCGCAATACGCCGCAGACGTTCGAGCTCTACCGCGAGTTTGTGGAATCACGTCCCCCCGAAGTCGTCGCGAATATCGCCCTCTGCTTGATCCACCAAACGAATTACCTGCTTGATCAGCAGCTTCGCCGCCTCGAGCAGGACTTCGTCAAACAAGGCGGCCTCCGCGAGCGCATGACCCGAGTCCGCTTACAGCACCGCTCCTGCCACTCATGATTCCCATCCTTCCCATCCTTCCCATAATTCCCATTCTTCGGCGGTCGCACCTCCGCGACACCATGCACGCCCTGGCCGTAGTCGTCGCTGTGCTCGCGCTTCAGCTCGACGGCTGCACACTCATCGGCTTCGGCATCGGCCTGAACCACGATGCCCACAAACCAAAGTCCGGGCCGATTCCAGGCGAGATGTGGGACTCGATTCCCATCGGCGCCCAAGTCATCGTCCAGTTCGCCGATGGCGCTCAAAGCAAAGGGCTGTTCTTTGGCAGCGAACCTCTCACCAGAGAGGGGTATGATTCCGTCGACGTGCTCTGGCTCGAAAAGCATAGCTTGCCGCCAATGACAGTCGCGCCTGGCGAAACTCCTTCTCTGACAGTCTTGACTCTCCAGACCAAGACATCGTTGGAGTATATTCCGAAAAACCGCATTGCCGGCATCTCATACCCAGGCAAGCATGGTGCCTTGGTGGGACTGGCCATTGGCTTTGGGGTTGACCTCGTGTGCCTCGGTCTAACGTATCTATTCCTGACGCTGCTCGAGGATTCCTGGGGGGATGAATCCTGGGGAATCTGAGTCTACACAAGCGCAGTACCTGGTGCACGTCAACGCACGATTACACGATGCATTCAGTTGACATCGTGCCTTTAGTGCTGCTAATTTCAGCGAAACAAGTGTCGGCCCATCCATACCGGGGCCGGGCGAATTAGAACGCGGAGGGTTTGGCGATGAAAAAGGCAATCATGGTCATGCTATTGTTACTGTGTTTCAGCGCGACGATTCATGAGACTGCGATTGCCGCGCCGATGCACTTCAACCAGGAATCCACGCTGTTGCAGAAGTGTCTGCAGTATCAAAGAGTGCTGACCACCCCGGTGAACTGCCCGCCCTCACAGCGTACGTTGCTGGCGTTAACGCTCGCCGCCGCCGAGGTCGCACCGGTTGATCCGGTGGAATACCTGCAGGTGTACGAGCAAGCCGGGATACTGGTCTTCTACCGGAAGACTTCAGATACGGGATTCACCTGGAGCGGGACTGAGTGGGCAAACGATAATCGGACCACCTATTCCTACGTGAGTGGCAGCCGCGTTTCCGAACAGGTCAGCCAGACGTGGAGCGGCACGCAGTGGGACAATGCCTCCAGGATGACGTTCACGTACGACGGGAGCAGCCGGCTGAGCACGATGACCTCCCAGACCTGGGTGGCAAGCGCCTGGGCGAATCAAACCATGAGCACGTACACGTATGACGGGAGTGGGAACGCGATAGAGCTGTTGACCCAGCAGTGGCAGTCCAGCGCCTGGGTGAACTTCGCCAAGACGACGATGACCTATTCCGGTGGCCGCATTGCGACATCCACGTCGCAGTCGTGGGTCTCCTCCGCCTGGGTGAACGCGAGCAAGACCACGTTCACATATGATGGCGGCGGCCACCTGACTGAAACGCTGATGCAGAACTGGCAGTCCAGCGCCTGGGTGAACAGTATGCGATTCACCTCGACTTTTGACGGCAGCGGCCGGGAGACCTCGAGCATAACCCAAATGTGGTCCGGGTCCGTCTGGAACAACACATATAAGGACGATTACTCCTACGACGGCAGCAATCATGAGATCCTCCAAGTCACCTCCATGTGGGCCGGATCCATGTGGCTGGCCACCGACGCGGACACTTCGAAATACTCTGGCGAGGATCTGACCGAATCAGTCCGCTGCAATCTGATGTCCTTCATGCTGAATCGTACCCGATTTACGTATGACGGTTTCAGCAATCTGATTGAGGACATCAGCGACAATGCGACGTCGGGCGATCCATGGAACAATGTCTCCCGCAACGTCTACGTTTACGATTCATATGTCGATGTGGCCGATGAAGCCGCACCGGGAACTCCTGAGACCTTCACCGTCCAGAACTACCCGAATCCCTTCAATGCCGGCACCGTGATCAGCTACTCACTTGAGAAAGATGCTCACGTCCGCGTGACGATTTGCAATATGCTGGGGCAAACCGTGGCCACCGTGGTTGACGCCGACCAGACCCTGGGAGTCCACCGCGTTGTCTGGAACGGCTTGGACGACCGCGGGGACCAACTTGCCAGCGGGATCTACCTGTTCCGTGTCCAGGCCGGAGTTGCGACCCAGGTTCGAAAAATGGTCTTGTTGAGGTGATTGGCGCCGACACCGTCGGCGCACTATCGCTCAAACGACCAGATCGCCTCATTTAAAGGCCGGTGATTGCCTCACCGGCCTTTCCTGCTATATTCCACCCATGAGCGTTTCGTCCATTGCGACATCGCAGGTGCAGTCGATCCTGGAATTCGACAAGATCGTGAATGCGACGATCGGGCTATGCCTCACCCCCATGGGACCCGACCGCATCGCGGACTGGCAGCCGACCGATGACATCCCGCTTCTCGACCGGCGGCGGGAGGAAGTCACCGAGATGCTGACCGTCCTGCGGTCGGCCGGATTCCCCCTCGTTCGTGTGCCCGATATCCGAGCGCACATTGAAAAGTCCGGACTCGAGGGATCATTCCTCGAACCCGGGGCGTTTCTCGAAGTCGGTGATTTCCTGGCGGCGGTAGACGGGCTGTTGAAATTCTCGAAGGTTTCGACCGAGGCGTTCCCGCGACTTGAGGCGTACCTCGAAGGACTCTCGGAGGTGTATCCGTTGCGTGCGGCGATTGCGCGCAGCATCACGCCCGAGGGGGATGTCAATGACCAGGCGTCGCCCGAATTGGCACGCCTTCGGCGGGAGAAACGCGGCGCCCGCGATGCGATTGTCGTGCGTCTCGAACGGATTCTTGCCAAGAGGCCCAGTTCCGATCCGAGCCGCATGGATGATTTGGTAACGCTGCGCAATGACCGTTTCGTCATTCCCATGCGTGAAGGGGATCCGGCGGCCAACGATGGTGTCATCCAGGATCGTTCATCCTCCGGCATGACGATTTTCGTCGAACCGATGTCGGTCGTCGAATTGAACAATCGGCTAAGGCGTATCGGCATGGAAGAATCGCGCGAAGTCGAACGGATTCTGCGCGAACTCACCGATTTGGTGCGTGAGAATCGCTATGCGCTCACCGACGATGTTGCTATTGTCGGTGACCTCGATGCAATTCACTCTGTTGCCAGATTCGGCATTCAAACCAATGGCACTGTGGCGGCACGGCTCGATGGGGCCGAGCTGAGTTTGGTCGAAGCGCGGCATCCGTTGCTGGTCCTCAAATCACGCAAATCCGCTGACGGTTTACCGGCGTTCACCGTCGTGCCGATGACGGTTGCCCTCGGCAACGCGGTGACAAGCATCATCGTGACCGGCCCCAACACCGGCGGCAAGACCGTGGCCCTGAAAACGGTCGGACTGTTGACCCTGATGGCGCAGGCGGGCTGGCCGGTGCCGGCGCACCCGACTACGAAGATTGGTGTCTTCGGGCATGTCTTCGCCGATATCGGCGACGAACAATCGATCGAGTCATCGCTCTCGACATTTTCCTCGCATCTGACGCGCATCAACGATGCCATGGCTTTTGCCGATGATCATTCGCTGGTGCTCCTCGACGAGCTTGGGGCGGGCACCGATCCCAAGGAGGGCGGCGCTCTGGGCGAGGCGATTATCGGTGTACTTACCGATCGAGGGACACGTCTGGTCGTGACGACGCACCACACCGCACTCAAGACACTGGCGCAGCATGACACCCGCATTGAAAACGCGGCTGTCCTGTTCGATCCCAAGACGCTTTCACCGACCTACCATTTCCGCCTCGGTCTGCCCGGGGGCTCGTATGCGATCGATATCGCGCGCCGGTTGGGCCTGCCCGAATCGGTGACACGCCGCGCCGACGCGCTGGTCGACGAGCAGGAGAAAGACCTGTCGCGCCTGTTGCTCGAACTGGACGAACGGCTGGAGGCAGTGCGGAAGAGCCAGGAGGACGCTGAGAATCGCCAGCATGCCGCCGAGGCGCTGGAGGACTTATTCCGCGCCCGCCTCGCGAAACTTGAGCAACTCGAATCCAAACGCAAATCGGAGGCGCTCGCCCAGGCAGAGGAAATCGTCAAGTCCACCCGGCAGGAGATGGAGCGCCTCGTTCGCGAGATTCGCGAATCCCAAGCCGAACACCAGCGCGTTAAGGAATCACATCACGCGATTGACGAACGCCTGCAGGACATCAAGAAGCAGCAAGCGGTGATCAAGCCGGCGAAGCCACCACGCGAGCCGAGCCCGTTGGCGGTGGGCGACCGTGTCTGGATCGAGGCGTTCAAACGGGAGGGAGAAATTCTTTCCATTGACGACCGGCGCGACCAGGTGAAAGTCCAGTTGGGCGATTTCATCTACACGATCGACCGCACCGCCGCCGAACGGGTTGCCTCAGAGGATTCCACCGACCGTTCCGGCGGCAAACCCCGCAAGATCGTTTCGGGAGGCTACATCAATTTATCAAGCGCGGTCGGCCCGGAAGTCTCTCTGCGCGGGTTGTCCGCGGAGGATGCGCTTGAAATGCTCGACCGGTATCTCGATGAAGCGCGCCTCGCCGGCTGGCAGGAGGTTCGCATTGTGCACGGTAAGGGAGAGGGCATTCTGCGCCGCGCGGTCGGCGAATTCCTCAGCAAAGATAAACGCGTGATGTCCAAGCGCCTTGGCCAGTGGAACGAAGGCGCCGATGGCGTCACCATCGCCTCCCTCCGCCCCGAGTGAGGTCCACTTCGTCCACTAGGTCCACTTAGTCCATGCCCGACGACGCGATCAAAGAACAAGTCAAGGAAGCCACCGACATCGTGGCGGTCATCGGCCAGTTCATCACGCTCCGGAAACGCGGCAACAATCACATCGGCCTCTGCCCGTTTCACACCGAGAAGACGCCGTCGTTCAATGTCCACGGTGATCGCGGCTTCTTCCACTGTTTCGGATGCGGCAAGGGCGGCGACGTCTTCACCTTCCTCATGGAACATGAGGGATGGACATTCCCCGAAGCGCTCAAGTACTGCGCCGATCGCGCGGGTATCCGGCTGCCGGAGCGCTCGCATGATGATGACGCGCAGGGGAAACGCCGCCAGGAAGTCTACGATGCCCTGGCCCTCGCCGATGAAGTCTATCGACGAGCCCTCTTTGCCACGTCCGGTAAGGTGGCGTTGGATTATCTCACGAATCGAGGCTTCAAGGAAGAGACACTGCGGCGCATCGGGATTGGATACGCGCCACCGCCCTTCGATACGCTGACCAAAACCGCCCGCGCCCGCGGCCTGAGATCTCAGCCGTTCCTGTCAGCGGGCCTGATGTTGGAATCGAAGCATGGGGAGCAGCCGTATGATCGTTTCCGGCACCGGGTGACCTTCCCGATTCACAATTTGTCAGGGAAAGTGGTGGGTTTCGGAGCCCGCGCGATCTCTCCCGATGACCAGCCGAAATACCTGAATTCCCCGGAAACCGAGGTCTACCACAAAGGCCGGATTCTCTACGGACTGTGGACCGCCCGCGAGGCGATTCGCAAGGCCGATCGCGCGTTCGTTGTGGAGGGGTATCTCGACTGGCTGACGATGGTCGAATTCGGTGTCGACAATGTCGTCGCCGTCTCGGGAACCGCATTCACGATAGAACAGGCCACTCTACTGGGTCGCTTCTGCAAGCGCATGACACTGATCTTCGATGCTGATTCGGCCGGACAGCGCGCCACTCTGCGTGGGATTGATATCGCGTTCAACGCCGGTATCGGCGTCGATCTGGCGGTCCTCCCCGCCGGCGATGACCCGGACACCTACCTGCGCCGCGAGGGCAGAGCCCGCTTCGATGCGCTCGTCGCCGCTGCGCCTGGAATCATCGAGTATCGAGTGAACATGGCAAGATCCGGCTCCGCCCCATTCGATTTCCTGGCCAAAGAGCGGCTTGCCAAAGAATTCGTGGAGCTGGCGGATAAGATTGCCGACCCCGCCCGGCGTTCCGTCTTCTTAAGCGAGGCCGCTGCTCAAATTGGCTTGGCGGAAGATCAACTCAAGCGGATGGCACGTGGGACGCCTGCCACGGCGTCCGCGCCCCGCAAGTCAACAGGGCCGCCACGGTCGATTCTCTCCAAGGAAGAAGGGCTCCTGCGCTTGCTGATCGAGAAGCAGCAGTACGCCGCCAAGGCAAAAGTGGAGCTTGAGCTTGGTGACTTTACGAATCCATTGAATCGGAAAATGTTCGCCTCACTGATGGAGCGCGTGGAGCAAGACGCCTGGGTGACATCACCGCAGGAGTTGGGGCAGACTCCGGAGGAAGTGACCAGATGGGCGCACCTGCTCTCCTTCTCCGTGGATACGATCATCTCCGAACGCGCTGTGGATGATGCCATCCGTCTGCTGACCTCCCGCCGGCAGCGGTTTCAGGCCCGCGAGCACTATAAGGCCCTCATCGCGAAGGCGCAGCAAGAGGGCGATCACGATGCCCAGGTGCGGCTCCTGAAAGAGTACTCTGAACTGGTCGGTGTCCCGCGGTCGGAAGAGGAAGACACCGACCTCCCGGCAATTCTTGAATAGCCTGCACTTCCAAGACAGCCGACAATTTGGCCCCACAAATCCTATTGCCCCAGCATCCGCTCTGGCCTTGCTTGGGGCCGTGCACGAACGCGGACCATTGATCGCGGTATGTGGGGCAGCCTCCCCGGATGACCAGACTCTGGCCCTGGCCGATGCGGTCGGGTACGAGATCGCGAAGGCTGGTGGTATCCTGGTTTGCGGCGGACTCGGCGGGGTGATGGAAAGCGCCTGCTCCGGTGCCAAACGTGGCGGCGGTCTGACTGTCGGGATTGTTCCGGGCTCTCACATCTCGGCAGCGAATCCCTTTGTCGATGTCCCGATTGCCACTGGTATGGCCGATGGACGTAATGCCATCATTACGCACACGGCCGAAGCAGTCATCGCTTTACGCGGTTCATACGGCACCCTCTCGGAGGTCGCCTTGGCACTCAAGATGGGGAAACCGGTCTGCACGGTCGGTGATTGGTGTCCGATCGATCACGTGACCGTTTATCAAACGCCTCATGATGCTGTTCAGGGTACCTTGGCGATCTTGCGCACAAGGAGCAGAAAGCGGGAATAGGGCCATGAAGCGCGTTCGCATCCGTGTGGCAGGAGTTGTTCAGGGAGTCGGTTTTCGATATTATGTCGTCCGCCGGGCGCGTGAGTTTGGCCTTGCGGGGTGGACGCGGAATAACCCGGATGGGTCGGTGGAAATCGAGGCGGTGGGCAACGAGCGGACCTTAAAGGGATTCGTTGACGATGTCCGCATCGGCCCGCCCGGCGCCCATGTCGCCGGTCTCACGGTGGAACAATTCAATGACGATCCCGGCTACGACGGATTCGAAATTCGCTTCTGATGCGTCGCCATCAACGAGAGGACATTATGTCATTCGACTCTTTGAAGAAGAAAATCCGCGACGTTCGCGACTACCCCAAGCCGGGTATCGTTTTCCGCGATATCACAACCCTGCTCAAGGACCGGGGAGCATTCCGGGAAGTTCTCAATATTCTCGTCGATCGCTACCGTGACCGGCCGATTGACCTGATCGCCGGCATTGAGGCGCGCGGATTCATCTTCGGCGGTGCGTTGGCCAGCGACTTAAATGTGGGTTTTATCCCTATGCGCAAGCCCGGGAAGCTCCCCGCCCCCACGATGACCGAGACTTACGCGCTCGAATACGGCGAGGACAAGATCCAGATGCATGTCGATGCCGTTGCCCCCGGACAAAAGGTCCTGTTGATCGACGATCTCATCGCAACCGGCGGCACGTTGGCGGCTGCAGCCCGCCTGGTGGAGAAGGCCAAGGGCGAAGTTTTCGGCATCGGCTGTGTGATCGAGCTGGCGTTTCTCAATGGACGCGAGAAATTGAAACCGTACGACGTGTTTTCGGTGCTCACGTACGATTCGGAATGACAGTATCAGAGTTGGCAGGCAAGCTGCCCTTTGCCCCCGTAGCTCAGTAATGGATAGAGCAGCGGTTTCCTAAACCGCGTGTCGGCGGTTCGATCCCGCCCGGGGGTATTTTCGAGAGATTGGCCAATTCAGGAAGCTGCAAGACTCCGCAGTCGTGTGTCAGATGGAAACGTCGTCCTGAGCGGAGCGAAGGACCTGCTTTTCCCACCCGTGAAGATACAGCAGATGCTTCCCTTCGCTCAGCATGTCAATTGGGATCTTGGGCGACTGGCGTACCTTCTCAGCAACCTGCTATGTAGGCCTCGACCTGTCCAAGCCGGGTACAGAGCCGGAACATCCCCACGCCGCCGCATAGCAGACCGCCCCGATCACGATCACCACGCTGTATCCCCAAATCATCGCCAGGCAAATCGCGGCCACCGACCCCAGCACCGACGCCGCGCAATTCAAACCCCAAGCCCAGGGGATGATTGGCCGGTTCACCTGATCGAGCCGTTTCAATCCAAGAGGGAACGGCTGCCCCAGGAGGAATCCCAACGGAGCCAGAGCGATCAGACTGACCGCAATTCTGACCGGCAGGGGAGAGGCCAGAGTCGTCTGGAAGATCAAAGGCAGAAGCAGAAGCTCGACAATCGAAAGTCCCAGAATCCCGCCGAACAACCAGCGCTGGTGATGCGCTGCCGACTTCAGATTCACACGTTGCGTGTACAACGACCCGGCGCCGGCACTCACCAACAGCGACGCCAGTACGACGACCAGCGCATAAATGGGGTGGCCTAGGTACAGCACGAATTTCTGCATCAGTGCAATCTCGATCAGAATAAAGCCAAGGCCGATGGCGACGAAGTAGCTTAGGTCCCGGAAGCCGCCTGGTGTGCGCCAAACAACTCGTCCCTGCTTCGAAAACACGAGGGGGCCAATGAAGAAGATCACAACCAGCACCAGCGAGATGATCGCAACTGCGAGCAGATTGAGAATCCCCAGGTTGTTCTTCCGCGATTCCGGCTCGAGCGTCATGATCCGTCCGAGTTGAGCGGCGCGGACCACGTTGAAGAAGAAGGGACGGTCGTCGGTGGTCGGTGCAATCGCGTACTCGTACGTCGATGTGAACTGATCGGTATTCCCCGCCTGGGCGCAGGCATCAAAGGCATTCCCGCTCTTCTCGAATGGCGAGTAGACCATTCGACCGGAGCCCATGGCGACACGACTTTTGATCACGTCGATATCACGGGTTGTCAGCGCCGATCTCTTGAACATGAAACTGGCCAGTTCGAGTTGTGTGCCGGGCAGCGTGACCGCCGCGATGGCGATGTGTTGCGCGGGATCCGTGATGCCCAGGCGCTGCGCGGCGGCAAATGCCGTCGTCATCAGCCGCAGGGTTTCGCGTGGCTTGGCAAAGATCCACCGCGTGACCGCCAGCACCCCATCATCGGCCAGATGATTGATGTAGTCACAAAACGCTTCTGTCGTGTACAGATGATTCTCGCTCAGGCTGAATGCCCCCGCCGCGCTCGCAGCCCAGGTGTCGACCAGGGTCAGTTGAATCAGATCGTAGCGGGAATCGGAGCGGCGGACAAAGGACCGTCCCTCGTCCACGATCAGGCTCACGTCCGGCCGCTGGTACAGTCCGCCCGAGAAATCACGGTAACGCTCCGACATGATCTCGTGGGAGATGATCGGGTTCAGTTCAACCGCGTCCACATGCCGGGCACCCCAGGCCAGCGCGAAGTTGACATCCATGCCGCCGCCCGGCCCGATCACCAGCACCCGTCCCGAACCGGCGAGCGCGTTGGGAATCGACGACGCCCAGCCCGGCGCGACCGCATCACGCAGTTGCTGCGCACCGATCTGGTGCAACGGATCGCGCAGAATGTACGTCCCGGCATCGCCGTCGATCTCAATCAAGGCCATGTCCGCCTGGCCGGGAATCTTGCTGACTGTGATAAACGACAGCGCGTTCCACTTCTCGAAAACCGTTTCTCTGCGGACTTGGCCTTTCAAGTAGCGGAGCGGCAGCACATGCTGAGTCGCATCGGCCACCAGGAAGACAGCGGTGCCAGCGACAGCCACCCAGGCGCCCCAACGCACGCGGGATTTCAGGGGAGAGGCAACAGTTACTGCTGCTCCTGCGAATAGTACTGAGGCCGCCAGGCAGGCATCGACTCCGCCAAGAAGATTCAAGATCGGCACCGTGGCCAGCGCTCCGATCGCCGCGCCGGTCAGATCCCAGGCATAGAGCCGCGACGCGTCTGCCGAGCGGAAGTACAATATCATCGAAATCGCCAGCCCCGCGCTGAAGAACGGAATCAGAAGCAACAGATAGATTCCAAAGAGGTGCCGGATATTCGCCAGCGAATACCCCAGCGAGATCGGTATGCGCAATGCGAGCGCGATGGCGAGGACCGTTCCGGCACCGGCGGCGATACAACTCAGCGCCACATACCGATTCATCCCAGTCTCCGGCAGCCGTGCCCTGTTGCTGAACAGGAACAATCCGGAAGCGCCGAGACCAAACATGGCCAGCGAGATCGCCATGAACCCGAAGTGGTAGAACATCAACGCCGAGAACAAACGGGTGACGGAAAGCTCCAGGAGAAGGACCCCTGCCGACAGCAGGCCGATCGCGATTCGGAACGATCCGCCGCTGCCGGATGATGAGGATGTGCTCTGGTGTCGTTGGGTCACTGCGGCCGGACCTTTGGGCTTGTCTTCTTCTTCCCACGATGCTGTCGCGCGCGCGCGCGGGCGAAGGTACAAACCACTCGAATGCAAAATACTCTTCCCTAAGGTGGCGCGGCAACCGCATTTGGCGCGGTGCGCATCAGACTTCAACCATGTGAATGGGATGGATTCCCCGGCGAATGTGCCAAGAAATTCGACGTTCAGGCTTGACAACTCATTCGCAATTGCGATCTTAGATTAGTCGTGTTGATCGTACCACCGGCTGAATGAACGAGGCGTTAGAGAATGTCCACGGTCGGCTCCACGATCCAAACCCGGAGGGGATGAATATGGGACGGCATTTGTTGCGAGCGGTGCTGGCACTGGCAGTGCTCGGTTGCGGTACGGTTGTGGCATGGGGTGCCAATAGCATCGAGATTGAAAGCAAGACAGTCAACAAAGGGCAGACCGGCGTCACCATCTCCATCAAGCTGACCAACGACGTCATCATCCGCAACATTGTCCTTCCGATAGCACTGCGCTCCATCACGCCGGGTGCGTTCGTCACATCCCTGCAGCCGGTTTTTGGGGATCGCCTGCCGACGGCGTCGGGATCCCCGATCGCCGAGATCATCATCACCAATCAGTACGCGGATGAAAACGGAAACTGCAAAACATCCCAGCCCGGTGGATTCGGTCTGATCACCTTCGCCGATGGCGCCAGCCATCCCGTGGCGGCGGAACCCGAGGGTGTCCTGTTCGTACGTGGCAAGATTCTTGGCGCAACCCTGCCTCCCGGCACCGACGCCACCGGGTCCATGGGGTTGCTGGTTGACGTGACAACCAGCCAGGGCCAGTTTGAGATCGATACGACATGTTCAGACCCGGCCAACCACAGCGTGTTTGTGCAGGATGGGACCAACGCCAAGATCATTCCGACACTGACCAAGGGGACGATCTCGATCGGCCATCCGCCAGTCGCGCGTGATACGTCATGGACCACGCCCGAGGACTCGCCCAAGAACGTCAGCTATCTCCCGGCCTCCGATCCCGACTTGGACGCCCTAACGTTTTCCATTATCACTCCGCCGCAACATGGTGTGACTAATGGGTTTAATCCAAGCACGGGGGCCTTCAGCTACGTACCTGATCCCAACTACCACGGGCCGGACTCGCTGGAGTTTAGGGCAACCGATGGTGGGTTTCTATCCAACATCGCCAAAGTCCGCATCACGGTGATCTCGCTCAACGATCCGCCTGTCGCCCGGGATACCGTCATCTTGACCATTGAGGATACACCGGTGTCGGGCCAGCTCCAGGCGTTCGATGTCGATGGCGACGCTCTGACCTTCTCGAAGCTGACCGGTCCGTTCCACGGCGTTTTCTCAGCGTTCAACGCCTCCACCGGGACATTCCTGTACACACCGGCAGCGAATTACTCAGGACCCGACTCGATAACTTATCGGGCTCGTGATGGTGTCGCCAACTCCAATACCGCGACTGTCCGCATCACGGTAGCTGCGGTTAATGACCCGCCGGTGGCGCGCGACACCTCGGTCAACTTGTCCATGAACGCTACGGCGGCGCTCCGGTTCCATTCGTATGATGTTGACGGCGGCCCTCCTACGTACTCCAACATCGCTGGCCCGTTCAATGGGACATTCTCCGGTTTCGACCCATCGACGGGTGTGTTCACATACCAGGCCGGCACAGGCTACACGGGCCGCGATTCGATCATGTTCCAGGTGAATGACGGACTGGATAATTCTAACGTCGGGACCGTGCGCATTCTGATCTCCGAGATTGTGTGTAATTGTCCTTTCAATGGCGATCCGACCATGGATGGTGTGACGGATGTTTTCGATCTCCTCTATGAAATCGACGTCATATTTGAGTCCACTCCGTACCCGATCATTCCTCCGTGTAAGCGCTCGTATGTGGAGATGAATTGCGACTGCGTCCTGGACGTCTTCGACGTCATTTACCTCATTGACTTTCTTTTTTCCAGTGGCCCGCCTCCGTGTAAGCTCTGTGACGCGGTCTGCCCATAGGCCAGTGGCTGCTTGATGCTTGGGCCTCCCGCCCCGTCTCACGGGTGCGGGAGGCCTTTTTTCGGGACCAGTCCGGCCGCAGCCTCGGAATCAATCCGTCCCATTCCATGCCTTCACTCCGAAGTTCCTGACAAGTGACAGAATAAGACCCCCTTTGTCCGGGAATACCATGGACTGTAATGGGTAATACACCGTGAGGCCACGGGTACGCCGGGGCCGGAAGCGGACGACAGCAAACGGGAAGAATCAGTTGACAATTGGCAGGCGTTGAGGTAAAATTTTGGCTTCGTTTCCGTCGCCGGCAGCGACGGGACGGGTCGGGTGGCTTTGGGGGTTCTCAGCCGGGGGCACCAGGCGCGAGTCAAAGCGGAGTGAACTCAGGGAAGGACGGACACCGATGAAGAAACAGTGGCTGGTTACAATTCTGGCTGGAATCGCCATCGCTTTGTGTCTCATGACTCCTGTCGCCGAGGCGCAGGGCTTGGTCGGCAATACGTTTCAGAATTGGAACCTGCTGCCCGGAGGGGCTCGGGCACGGGGCATGGGCGGGGCTTTCCTCGGTGTTTCCAACGACGCCACCGCGGCCACATGGAATCCTGCCGGCTTGATCTACAATGAAGGGGTTTCGCTAACGACGAATTACAGCTTGTCCCATGTGGGCTTGGATCTCAACCGGACGGCGCCGGGCCAGGGATTGCAGCCGCGTTCGCAGAACGCGAACCTGTCCAATCTGTCGGCGGCGGCCTTTCTGGCGCCCTTGACTCTGCAGGAGCATGAATTCGTCCTCTCGGTCTACTACGATCGCGTTCAGGATCTCTTCGCGAGGGGTGAGTTTGTGACCGATCAGCCCAGCGGCGATCTGGGGACGAGCAGACCGTTCCTGGCGAATTTTGACATGACGGGGAATCTGGCCATGGTCGGACTCGGATTCGGCACCGTCCTCAAGGGTCCGCTCACCGGCGGCCTCACACTGAATCTGGCGACCGGTGACGGCAGTGAGCGCCATCGCGAGCATATTGACTACAGCGCATTCACTGGAGCTGAATACGATTCCATCAACTGGACTGACAAATCGAATCTGGATTACTCCGGCCTCAACGTGAAGCTCGGATTGCTCTACAAAAAAGAGCGCTGGACTGCTGCCATGATTTTCGTGCCGGGTTGGACTCTGACCCAGACGCTCCGCTACGAGGCTCAGTACTTCCGCTATCACAACGAGATCGAGCAGCCGTCATCGGTCATGCTGACCGGCCCTCAGGGTACCAAGCGGCGGATCTCGATTCCGTATACCGTGGGATTGGGCGGAACGTATCGTCTGACAGACAACGTCATGCTGGCTGCCGATTACCAATTCCGGCCGTTTAAGCGTGAGGGTTCCTATCAGTTCCAGATGGATCCACATGCTCCTGATTCCGCGTACGAGACCATGCAGACGGACTGGTACAATCTCCAGCAGGTTCGGTTGGGCGTCGAGTACATGAAGGAAACCAAATATGGTATCGTTCCCCTCCGGATGGGCGTCCGCAACGAGCCGATGTTGATTGGAAACACATCGGGTGCGCGGACGATCTTCGACGAGCGCTCCGACCCGGTCAAAGGCGAACTTCGTTCGACTTACTTTATTCCAATCACGACTCCCGGCAGTGAGGGCGACCAAATTATGGGGTGGACCCTGGCGCTAGGATCGGGGATCCACTGGTCCCAGGTCCATCTTGATCTCTCGCTTGAGTTCACCGGCTATTCTTACAAAGAGGATAACGCCAGCATTCGGATGATCCGCCAGTGTCCGAGCTGCCCCGACCTCGGTCCCGAAGACAACGTGGCTACCGATGAATGGGGACGCCGCGTCACCGACGAGTTGGGCACCTATTCCCGGGAGTACAAGGACAATCGGATGAGGTTCTCTCTCAACTTCACGGGGTACTTCTAGGAATCGGCCACGGCCCGGTCAAGTTCTGGAGGACCCGGCCGACGATATAAGGGCAACAGAGTAGAAAGGTCCAATGGCGACAACGCAAGCCACTTCCAAGCGACTCACGAAGCACCAGTTGAAGCAGGATGCCTTCACGACGGCGATCTTTGCCGGGCGCGAGTGGATCCAGCAAAATCTCCGAATTGCCCTCATGGGCCTCGGCGGTATCGTGGCCATCCTCGCAATCGTCTGGGGAATCAACTACTACCGCACCAGCCAGGCCGCACAGGCGAATTCGCTGTTTGGCCAGGCCGGCGTAGATATCCGGGGTGGAAACCTCGCTGCCGGTATCATCAGCCTGCGCAAACTGGTTGATGAGCACTCCGGAGCGACGGTGGCCGGGATCGCCTGTGTTCAACTGGCGGACGCCTATTTCCAGCAACGGACTTTCGACGACGCCAAGAAGTACTTTCAGAAATACATCGATTCGTATGGGAACGACCCGACCATGAGCGCTGCCGCGTGGAGCGGGCTGGCCGCCATCGACGAACAAGCCTCTGCCAATGCCGACGCGGCGCAAAAATTCATGAAGGCGGCGGGGTTCATTCCTAAGACCTTTCAGGCCGCGGAGTATCTGCGAGGAGCGCTCCGTTGTGCCTTCGCCGCCAAGGACTCTGCTCTGGCCACTCAGATCTTCTCGGCCCTCGAGAAGGACTACGGTCCCAACGATCAGAATGTCCGTCTGGCCCGCCAGGACATGATTGAGAACAAGTTTCTCGAAACCCAGGTCAACTGAGGCAGATTTCCCCAAAGTCAGCTTGTGGCACGGGTCGAAAGACCCGTGTTTCATTTGGGCCCTCCAGCCCTTGAAACAATTGTTGCCACCCGGGAACGCCTCAGGTATTTTCAACCCAGATGAGTGAACAGGGTACCATCGATCCGGCACCGGAATCGCCTCGCATTCCGGTGGAAGAGCCTGCAGGGGAGCGGCTTTTTCCAGGATTCGCCGAACCCGTGCCACTCTCCGAGGAAATCGAAGAGGGGCGCGCCCCCGCGATCATGGCCTATATCCCGTTCGGCTGCTTTGTTGCCCTGGTGCGCTACCGCCACAATGCCTTCGCGGTGCGTCACGGCAAGCAGGGTCTCTTTCTCACGTTTTGTGAAATGCTGGCCGGGCTGTTCCTGATTCCCCGCTTGTCGGAATACTTCTGGGTAACAGTCGTGTTCGCGTCGCTCGCCTCCACGGTCACCGGCGTGTATTACGCACTTCAGGGCCGTGAGTGGACCATTCCAATCATTGGGAAGTGGTTCGACGAACACATGAAGATCTGAAGAATCCACTCAATGATTTGGGAAAGATCAGGAACATGGCGCTGCCGTGACGGCCGGGCGCGGAACTCTCACAATGGCCGCATTGTTCGCACGGCTGTCCCAGAACTTCCTTCAGAGATCGGATAACCGAAAATGTCTGTAACTCCAAAACCACTTCTCGTTGCCAAAAGTCAGCGAGATCTATGTCTCTTGCCGCAGATGGCCAATCGCCACGGGCTGATCGCCGGCGCCACCGGGACCGGGAAGACGGTCACGCTGCAGGTGATGGCGGAGAGTTTCAGCCGTATTGGCGTGCCGGTGTTCCTGGCGGACGTCAAGGGAGACCTGGCCGGTATCAGCCAGCCTGGCAGCGATACGCCCAAGGTCAGCGAACGCCGCAAGCTGCTCGATCTCGGCGGCGTGCCATTTGCCGGATGTCCTGTCGTGCTTTGGGATCTATTCGGCGACGCAGGGCACCCGGTACGGGCCACCACATCGGAGATGGGGCCGCTGCTTTTATCCCGCCTGTTGAATCTCAACGAGACGCAAAGTGGCGTGCTCACACTCGTGTTCAAGATCGCCGACGACAGTGGCCTTTTGCTGCTCGATGCCAAGGATCTTCGCGCCATGCTGCAGTATGTTGGCGACCACGCCTCAGAGTTCACGACCGAGTATGGACGCATCTCCGCCGCCAGCATCGGGACAATCCAACGCGGTCTGCTGACGCTGGATGAGCAGGGGGGAGACAAGTTTTTCGGGGAGCCGGCGCTCAATTTGGATGATCTGATTCAGACCGATTCGAACGGACACGGCGTAGTCAATATCCTCGCCGCAGATCGTCTGATGCAGTCGCCGCGCATCTATGCGACATTCCTTCTCTGGCTCCTCTCGGAACTATTCGAGCAGCTTCCCGAAACCGGCGACCCGGCCAAACCGAAGCTCGTGTTCTTCTTCGATGAGGCGCATCTGATCTTCAACGATGCTCCCCAGGCGCTCCTGGAGAAAGTCGAACAGGTGGTTCGGCTGATCCGCTCCAAAGGTGTCGGTGTCTACTTCGTATCGCAGAATCCGCTCGACATCCCGGATGTCGTGCTTGGCCAGTTGGGTAATCGCGTGCAGCACGCGTTGCGCGCATTTACCCCCCGTGACCAGAAAGCCGTGCGTGCCGCCGCCGAAACATTCCGAAGCAATCCGGCTCTCGACGTCGAGAAAGTGATCGGCGAACTGGGTGTCGGGGAGGCACTCGTTTCGTTCCTGGATGAAAAGGGCTCGCCGGGCATCGTGGAACGGGCCTTCGTTTGTCCTCCGGCAAGCCAGATCGGCCCGATCACACCGCCTCAGCGCCAGCAATTGATTCGTGGCTCGGTGCTCTTCGGCCAGTATGAAAATGTGATCGACCGTGAATCGGCTTTCGAGCGGCTCAAAGCCCAGCGGCCGATCGGCGTCGAGACGCGTGCTCCTGAGATCGAGGCGCAGCGACCGGTCGAACGGCCGATGAGCACCGGGCGCCCGGGACGGCCGCGCGAGGACATGATGACCGCCATGGCCAAGAGTGCCGCCCGCGCCGTGGGCAGCCAGCTTGGCCGGCAGATTATCCGGGGTGTGCTTGGTTCCATCCTGGGTGGCCGCGGGAGGATATGATTGACGCGGTGTGACCCCGTCCGTATCAATCCCGACCGGGCTCATGGGAGGACTGCTTATGCCGGCGGGACAAGCGAACACTTCAAAACTGAGTTTCCACCCTCTGACACCGGATCGATGGAGTGATCTGGAGTTGTTGTTCGGTTTACGCGGCGCCTGCGGTGGATGCTGGTGTATGTCCCCGCGCGTCCCCAGATCGATCTTTATTCGCAGCCAGGGTGACGGCAACAAGCGCGCGTTCAAGCGCATCGTTCGTGCGGGCGAGGAACCGGGGATTCTGGCGTACTCCGGCAAAACACCGGTCGGATGGTGTGCGCTCGCTCCGCGCGAGGTGTTCAAACGGCTCGAAAAGTCCCGTGTGCTGAAACCGGTCGACGATGCGCCGGTTTGGTCCGTCGTCTGTTTCTTCGTGGCCCGGCCGTATCGGCGCACGGGGATCAGCGTCCGGTTGCTTGAGGCCGCTGTGGCGTATGCGAAACGGCGCGGGGCGCGCATTGTCGAGGGATACCCATTCGATTACGAGTCGAAGAAGACTCCCGATGCCTTCGTGTGGACCGGGCTGGTCGGGACATTCCGAGATGCCGGATTCACCGAGGTTGCTCGGCGCTCCGCAACCCGGCCCATCATGCGCTACTCCATCGCCCCTGTGAAACGAGGACGCAAGGAATGAGTCCCAAAAAGAAAGCGAAGCGAACGACTGCCGCGAATCTCCTTGGCCGTTGCCCCTGGCCCGCCGATGATCCGCTGATGATCGCCTACCATGACACCGAGTGGGGAACGCCGTTGCACGATGATCAACGTCTGTTCGAATTCATGATTCTCGATGCCTTTCAGGCAGGCTTAAGCTGGTCCACTATTCTGCGCAAACGCGAGAACTTCCGGCGTGCCCTGGCCGGATTCGACCCGCTCAAAGTCGCCCGGTTCGATGCGGCGGATGTCCGCCGGCTTCTCGCTGACGCCGGGATCATTCGCAATCGGCTCAAGGTCGCAGCCGCCATCTCCAATGCGCAGGCGTTCCTTCAGACCCAGAAAGAATTCGGCACATTCGATCGCTACATCTGGAGTTTCGTCGGCGGCAAACCGATCAAGAACCGCCGGAGAACTCTCAAACAGATTCCCCCACAGTCCCAAGAAGCCGAAGCCATGAGCCGCGATTTGCGCGACCGGGGATTCAAATTCGTCGGACCGACGATCTGCTACGCCTTCATGCAGGCAGCCGGGATGGTCAACGACCACCTCGTCAGTTGCTTTCGGCACTGTCAGGTTTGAATTCAGTTCATCGCTGGATACTTTGGAGCAAGAGTGCAAGAAAATGCCGCCCCGCCTCTTGACAAAGTGCCTACCACACGCCACATTGTAAATAGTGGGACAAGCGGCATCTATGGCGCTGCTACCGATGGTGTCGGATCGGTCCCGCTGGCACACTCAACTGAGTCTTTGAATACGTTGTGATTGAGGTCGTGGCCCTGCTCAAATTCCTGGGAGTAGAACGGACTTGCATTTCAAAGGGAGGATGTAACATGAGCAAGCGTTACATGGTTCGTTGGTCCATTGCCATGGTTGTGGCATGGCTCGGAATCCTGACAGCTATCTGCCATGCTCAGAGCTTCTGCTTCGTGCGAGACAAGTATTCAGTTGGATCCGGTCCACGCTCGATCTTTGCTGGCCATTTAAACGCCGACGGTTACCAGGACCTAATAGTTGCGAATTCGGGTAGCAACAACATCTCGATTCTCCTCAACAATGCAAATGGGAGTTTCGGCGGTCCAACGAATTATGCGGTGGGGATTGAACCCTTCTCTGTCTATTCCGGTGACGTTGACAATGACAACGATGTTGATGTGGTGGTCGCGAACAAAGGAGGAAACAGTATTTCGATCCTGAAGAACAACGGAAGCGGAAGCTTTGGCGCTCCAGCAAACTATGGGACAGGCGACGGCCCGCTGTCGGTTATTCTTGCCAGGCTCAACGGCGACGCTTGGTTGGACATTGCGGTGGCTTGTTCTACAAGCAGCTGCGTGTCAGTCCTCTTGAATAATGGAAACGGGAATTTCGCTTCAAAGGTGGACTACTCCGTTGGATCCTCGCCGAGCTCAATGACAGTCTGCGATGCTAACAATGACGGCAGACTCGACCTAGTCGTAGGCCATAGCCTTCGAAGCTTCTCCTTGCTGTACAACAATGGGGGAGGCGGTTTCTCCCTCTGGGGTCCCTATACCGCCGCTCTGGAACCGATCAGTGGAATTGCTTCGGCGAATTTCGATTCGGATGCTTATGCCGATCTTGCACTTGTGAGCAAGAGTGCAGGGTACATATGGGTTGAGTTTGGCTTGGGCGGCGCATCCTACGCGCAATGGGAAAGACGAAGCTCGTTTGGCCCAAGTGCGGTTGTTGCTGCCCCTCTTTGCGAATTTCAGAATTCGGCACCGGATCTTGTGGTCGCCAACTTCGACAGTAATAGCGTCTCGGTCTACCGGAACTTCGCAGCCGCGGAGCAACGCTTCTATGAACGAGTAAACTACGGTGTGGGTACTCACCCATCCTCGGTCGTAGCAAGCGATATGGACGGTGACGGTGATAGGGAACTGGCGGTCGCGAACTTCGGCAGTAATGACGTTACGATTCTGCGGGGCAATGGGAACTGGACCTTTGGACCTATTCCCACGGACTCCTTTCCAAACGCGGTATGTGCTGTCGATATTGATGGGGATGGCGATCTCGACCTGGCGGTTGCCAATTGGGGGAGCAACACTGTGACAATAGTGAAGAACAACGGCCAAAAGAACGTCGTATGGGGGGGAGGCTATGGCGTTGGAGCTCATCCAAACTCAATCGCTTCCACGGATTTGAATGGGGACGGCCATTCCGATTTGGTGATTGCCAATCAGGGGAGCAATAATATTTCGGTCCTGATGAACCTAGGGGATGGAACGCTCGCGCCCGCCGTCAACTACTCGGCGGGAGTTTCGCCCCGGTCGATCTGCGCCTCCGATCTTGACCACGATGGGGACTTCGATCTAGCTGTTGTTGCCAACGGCAATGGTATCTTGGTGCTGAAGAACAATGGGAACGGAACCATTGCCGGCCCCACGGCGTATTCTGTAAGCTATGTTGTTTCCCTGGTTGCAGCAGATCTGGACGGCGATGGGTATGACGATCTTGCTGGGGCAGGGGGGGACTTCTATTCCAGCGTTTCGGTTCTGAAAAACAATGGGAACGGAACCTTCGCTCTCACTGGAAGCTACGACTCTTACAACGGGCCAGTGGCCATTGCTGCCGCTGACCTCGACGGGGACGGCGATCGCGATCTGGTGGTTGCTAACAACGGTTCGGGAACGATCTCGGTACTAAGGAACAATGGGAGCGGCACATTTGCAGCCGCCGAATACACTCACACGGGATCGAAGCCGACGTCAGTTTATGTCAGGGATTTGAATGGGGACCGGTACAGGGACGTAATCTTCACCGAAGGGGCGTTAGCAGGGTTAGGCGTCAATGTCCTCGTCTTGGGGAACGATGGAACAGCGCATTTCACATCCCAAGAGAGCTACGGCGTCGGCTACAATCCTACGAGCGTGATTGCAACCGACTTGGACGGTAATGGTAGTCCGGATCTGGCAGTGGCCAACTATTTTAGCAACAACATCTCCCTCGTTTTCAATTGCGGCCCGTCATGTATCTGTCCTGACCAGGGGGATGTCGCCAATAACGATGGAATTCTCGACGTGTCTGATGTCAATCAGTTGATTGCCATTGCGTACAGTGGGGGCCCTGACGTCCAGGATCCCGACTGTCCTAGCACACGTGGTGATGTTAACGTCGATGGCACGGTGGATACATTCGACGTGGTCTATCTAATTGGGACCGTGTTTCAAGGTGGCGAGGATCCCATCGACCCTTGTGGGCCCTAGCCATCTTGACTGAGACGTCCCCTTCTGCTGACGAGGGAGCACACACGGTAGCGCCCTCGAAAGTTGCCGGGCGCCCACACACAGGGGCGCCCCTACTGATGAAACCCGTTTCGCTGCGTGAAATCGGTCACTTACAACACCGACGCGACCGCCTCAAACTGCTCCGCGAGGCGTCCGGCGAGCTGGTCGAGCCGGAATGGCTTTGCCAGAAGGTCGATGGCGCCGAGGCGCATGACTTCCTGACGGAGAGCATCAGAAGCGTAGCTTGAGATCGCGAATGTCGGCACCGGATGCGGGCTTTCATGCGCCTTCATCAGGAGGGGAATGGAGTTCCCGTCGTCGAGCTCGATGTCGGCGATGATGGCGTCGATGTCCCGCGACGAAAACGAGGCTAGAGCCCCCTTGAGCGATGTGGCGGAGACCGGCTCCCAGCCTCTCTCGGCAATCATGTCGCCGAGCAGTTCCAGGACCTGCGGGTTGTTCTCAACAACCAGCACCACCCGGCTCTTTTCGGTCATCGTACGCATCATTTCAAGAATCGGCAGTTCGGGTCGATCCTAAAGCACCAAAAGAGTGTGGCGCTTCGCTGGAGGAGGTGCGAAGCGCCACGGGGAGGAGGAGACGAGAGGTCGAGCAGGGTGCTTGGTAGTAGTTAGATGGCGCCCCAGGGCAGTTGGGCGCCGTGGGCATCCGAGAACGTCAGGGCTATGACCAGTGCCGCCACGACCAGAAGCAGAAGCCACAGGGTTGTGCGATCGGCCTGAGCGGTCGAGTAATTGGCTTTGCGATACGGATTACTGATTTGAGGCGACATCTTTGGCTCCTCGTTTGGCGGCTCATCATCGAGCCAACACCATGTCACGCAACCCGCGTGCCTGAGAGATCACTTGAAGAACAGGTCGCATCTCATTGTCATGCAATGACTAACAAATTCGCGCGCGGAGCAGGTACCCCAGTATGGTGAGACGGGCGCAAAGAATATGAAGAGAGTTGCACCTGCTTCCCTACGCCGCTAGACTTTGGCGGTCCCCAAGCAAAAGGGCCCACAAACATCTGTGGGCCCAAGGAATGCGGACGGCGATCAGGATTGATCAGCTATTTCAGTGGATGCCGTATCTCGACTCTCATCTTGGGGAAATTGTGCCCCTCGTTGAGGGCGCTGGTCGAAGCGCTGACCTCCTGGCACTTAAGCGGCCTCATGTATACGGGGGGGGCTGCAACGCCTCCGGCGCCACGCAGTGCACAGGCCTCTTGGAATAGCGCTAACGACGTATCCGGGAACAGATCGCCGGAGTACAGGATCAATTGACGATTGGGTTCGTCTGGGGCCCAGTCGTTTCGAATCGGCTCCAGCGTGATCCAAACCTTCACGCGGGAACGGTCAAGCAGACTGAGGAGGTCTAGATTACTGCTCGGCAAACCCGGCCGATTGATTGCGTGAAGCAGGTCTTCGCCAGGGTAGTGGAAGCTCGGCGAAAGGTCCTGAACATTGAAGTGCGAGTTGTCATCGTCTAGTTGGTTGGTCTTCAGGAACCGGCCCAGTGGGATCGGCTTTATGGCGCCATTCGAACTGTCGATGACCACCCAAGCTTCATACTCCAATCCAAGGAATTGCGCGAGGAAGTTGGAACCACCGATGAACTCCGGCGGCTGGGCAAGCTTGGTGAGTGTCGATGTATAGGTCGTCTCGGCCCACGTGGAGAGGAATGTCCGGACAATCACGCTGGTGTCATTGAACGGTGCATACTGGAAAGAGTCGCTCGTGCAATGCGTGCTCTCGGGAATGTCAATCCGCAGGAAGCATGTATCCACCAACCCCGTAGTGTCGGACCGGAAGTACATGTAGCCGACCGTCTCGCCATTGCGGAGGATCGGGTCTTCGCCCAAAGGCATCTGGGGACCGACGTTTCCGCCCAAGTGTTCCGGTACGCTGTCACGGATGCGCAAGTCCGGCTCCTGATTGGCGAATATGGTGTCGAAATTGCAGAAGGACTGGGAAGGTTCACTGGGGAAGATCCACAGATGGTATCCCGGACCGCGCAGGTTCTTCTTCCCTTGGACGAACTTCATCCCGAAATGCGTACCGTACGCTTGTCCGGTATCCGGACCGCAGGCGTTCTCTCGGCAAGTATTGCGTGCCGCCCCCGGCGGGCAAAGATCGGCCATGCAAAGGGCGACGGTGTCGCTCAGCTCACGATCTGCCACGGTCGGCGCGCCGAACCAAATCCCCATTCCCTCAACAGCGTCACGCCAGCAGTGGCCCGGCAGATTCTTCATATACGAAGGCGCCGCAATCATGTACCCACAGTTCG
The DNA here is from genome assembly GCA_021813505.1 of bacterium. GTDB lineage: Bacteria > Zixibacteria > MSB-5A5 > WJJR01 > WJJR01 > JACRMA01. The sequence continues at coordinate 53,372 of JAKAKI010000008.1, forward strand.
TACCGAACGTGTCAATTGGCACGACCATCTGCAGGGATTGATTAGCTCTCGCGAAGACTGACAATTCGCCAACGAGGAGAATCGGTCCATCGATGGAATCCGGATGTGCGTCAACGAGTGGTTCCACTGAAAGGGCCAGGGCGGTGTGATCGAAGATGTTTTGACCCAATTCCAAACCCCTGTCGGTCGTGATACCCAGAGTCTCTCCTGAATCGCTCACCGCGAAGTAGTACTCAGAATTCCACTGAAAGCGCGTGAGCGGGACGACGCCCAACAGAGTAATCGTCGATTCGGTTGGAGAGTAGCCATAGTCCAGAAACCAGAATTGGTAAATGCGTCCCTCTGGTGCGGGCTCCAGCGAATAGGGGGGACGGCTGTTGGATTCTGGGAATATTCTAATATTGGAGTAATATTCCGGCACCGGCTCCGGCCCTTTGATCAAACAACCGGCCGCGATAATACCGACAAGGATGGCCCCGACCAGCGCTTTTGTTCGTGTCATCGACGTTTGTCCTCCATGATATGGTCTTGTCAGGCCGTCACTTGGCGGCACGTAAAGAGACTGGAATGATACCAAGGCCAACGTTGCCACGTCAAGCGAAAACCGCCGGACGGTATCCGGGGCATGGTCGGCCCGCTGGCATTACTCGCCAGAAGCCCGATTATTCCCAAGCGGTTGGAGAGGCACTGTCAAAGAGTCGCCGACTCCGGCGGGCTTGCCTGTAGCCGACGCGCCATGTGGCCCACTGTTCCATGGCCTCTCCGTACTGACCCAAGCGCAATTCATCCTTGCGCCTCAGACCAGCCCTGATATGTTGCCGCCGGAGAATCGATGGTGGCAGCGAGCGCCGATGACAAACGTGCGAGAGACGCCGGTTTTGGGCGTTCCCGTACCGATGTGACCGAGAACGCCCCAATTGAGGCAGACGAATTGCCGCGAAAGATTTGTCAGTTTGCCGCCCTGTCTCCCGCCGACCGTGTTCTGGATGTCCCCTGCAGCGATGGGGCGCTGGTGTTCGAAATGGCGCCGTCCTGCGGGTACGCCGTGGGAGTCGACAGCTCCGAGGCTAAAATCGCCGATGCCGCCACGCGTAACGTTGAAGAAGGACTCGACAACACCTCGTTTCAAGTTGGGAGCGCCGAAACACTGGAATTCGATGATGGCACGTTTGACCGGGTTGTCTGCTGGGATGGCCTGCACCATTTCGCCGAACCGGCCCTGGCACTGGGCGAGCTGACCCGGGTCCTACGTTCGCCGGGGTACCTGACGGTTGTCGATATTGACGCTTCCGAGGACCGGGGCTGGCGTGAAACGCACGACCGCATCGAACGATCCCGCGATCCGGGACACGGCCGCCTGTTAACCCGAGTCGAGGTGCGCGAACTGCTGGAAGATCGGGGGCTGTCCATCGAACGGGAGAGACGCTGGCGGGTCCACCGGACATTCGAAGAGTGGATGGAGACGATCACACCCGACGAAGGAACTCTCGAGCGCACCCATCGGATGCTGACCGAGGCGGCGCGCAAGAAGTCCACCGGCCTGGAGATTTCGGTCAAGGGGAGGAATATTGATGTCATCCACCGGATGGCAGGATGGATGGCCCTGAAGATTTCCTAATATTCGCTGATGATTGGTTGAACGTCCTGGGGGAGGATTCCGTTGAAGACACGCGACATACTGATCTTGCTGGGTTTGGTTCTTCTGATACTGGGCCTGACAATCGCCGAGAAGTACGCCGATCGTCAGCGAGAACTTCGGGTGGCCCAGGATGCCGCGACCGACCGCGCCTTGTGGCAGCAGCGGATGAACAACGCCTTGGACAAACGTTGGGAGGATCTCTCCTCGGGGTTGCGCAAGGCGCTCGATTCAATGGCGACAGATGTCGTCGCGGGAGGCGTGCCCCGGGATTCTCTTGCGGCGGTGATTCTCGACTCGACCTTTGCCGGTCCGCCGGCACCGAAGTCCAGCCAATCGGCGGCTCGCAAGCCAGCACCCTCTGATACCCTGGCCCGCGCCGTTCTCCGTGAATACGACAAGGGAATCACGGCGCTCCCTGCCGATCTGACAGCCTATGAGCGCCGTGTCGCCGTCAATGAGGTCGTATCCATGGTCCGCGCCCGCTTTGGACTGACGCCCGGCCAGTTCGATTCGCTCCTGAAACAGGGCCAGGCGAAGATATAGTGTCGTTCTCCGGTCCGTACGGGCGGCCCTACGTGGCTGCCCGTGTTACGACAGACGACACGCCAGCGCATCCCCCGAGGCGCCCACACGGGGGCGCCGCTACGAACGGCGGCACCCCGATCCTTGGCGGACAAGGGGCTTTCAGCCCCTTGGCGAAGTGCACAACAGGATTGTTCGCCCCACACCGCCAGGGCGCCCACACAGGGGCGCCGCTACGAACGGCGACATCCCGAGCATTGGCGTCCCCAAGGCACTCCCAATCGAATCAAATCCCTAACGCGATTGCGCACACGTCCGTATTTCAATTGAGAGATGACGCTTGGGCCGTCACCTCACAGAATTCCCGACGGCCCGGCGAGTACCGCCCAAATCCCCAAGAACCGCCTTGACCCTCTTGTTGGCGTCGTGATTGCGATTTCACGCCGTGCTCACGGCATTGGATTTCGACCATGATGCGCGTCCCCTACACCTCACGGTTCACAGCCTCGGCAGGAGAATGGTCATGCCAAAACGAAAAGTGGTCCCGTTCGTGCGCGAGTCCGAGAAGACTTGCTGGAATCTCTACGGCCTTCAGGTTCTGGCACCGGAACGGTTTCAGCGGGTCGTCCAGGAAGTGATCAACGGACGATATCTGCTCTTCCGCACTGAATTGACGACACGATTCTGGAGTTGAGTAGCCGCGCCCTGCTGGGCGCACGATGAGCGTGGCAAGTCATTGTCCGGGAGACTGACGGGCGGGGGAAGCCCACCCTTCTTGCACCGTACGCACGTGAATCGGGTGGGCTGCGCCCACCAAAACTCGTGGGAAAGCTACTCAGCGTCTGGCCCGTCCCCATCAATAGCCGGCCACGGCGAATATCCGGTGGCGTGTCGCCTATGAGCGTGCGGCGATTACGATCCTCCAGCGATCCCCTAGTGATATTGCGACAATTATTGTGACTTTAGGGAATTGTGATCTTCCCGGATTGTATTAGATTGTGTCGGGCAGGTGCGGGGCGTGCTGTAATTTGATTCCGCGTTAAGCGTGCCTTCACCCGATCGATTGTTACCCACCCCGGCCACTGTTTGACGACGGCCGGGCCGATTCTTACCCGCACCATCGGGTGCGCCGCAGACGGAGGATGGATGTACCGACGTGCGACAGTTCTCGTGGCTTCGCTTCTTTTGCTCCTTTTTTCACAAACAGGCGTGGCCAGTGTGGGTCCCGACTTCCTGTTGCGGGTTGACCTGAATGATCGGCCGGTGTTTGACCGTGCCGAGAAACTGGGCCTCGAGCCGGTGTTCCGGTGGGGAAACGAGTTTTACGTGGTTGTGGATGGCCTGATGCTGGACAAGCTCAATCAGGCCCGTATCGCCTGCCAGGTTGTTGAGTCGAACCCCTTTGCCGAGGGATTCTACTTCGTAGACTCCCAGACTCCGTTTACCGAGCCCGGAGGGCTGGCCAAGCTCGGTGCGCAGCCGATTGACCTGTTTACCGGCGGGGCGCTTTGGAAATCGGAACATCCGCTTCTCTGGCGCGCCCGCATGGCCGGTGAAGCCCCGGTCGCGATCACGGGGGAGAGGATCCCCTTGATTTACACGCCGCCGATGACGGCAGCCGGTTTGATCGGTACCGATCCGTGGATCGACTCAGTGGCGGCGCGCGTCAACCAAGACTCGGTCGTTGCCTACGACCGGCGGCTGATGAACTTCCGGACACGATACACCTATACAGATTCGTGTCTGGCGGCTGTTGAATACCTGCGGCAAAAGTTACTCTCGTTCGGTTACACTGACGTCAAAACCGACACGTTCGGCATCGGCTACGGCTGGAATGCCCACAATGTCATCTGCAAAAAGCTCGGAACCATTGAGCCGAACAAGTTCATCATTCTGGGCGCGCACTACGATTCGTACAACACGCAGTCCGACCCGATGGTGTATGCACCAGGCGCCGATGACAACGCCTCCGGCACAGCCGCCGTGATGGAGATCGCCCGGGTGCTGGCGGATATCCCGACCCGAAAGACGATCATCTTTGTTCCCTTCGGCGCCGAGGAGATCGGATTGGTCGGCAGCAACTACTACTCCGGTGTGGCGCTGGCGAATGGCTGGGACATCGAACTCATGCTCAACTTCGATATGATCGGATGGAATCCCGATGAGACCCCGAATGTCTGGGTGAAGACAGACCCGGCGTCGTATGCCTACGCCGAACTCGCATCTCAGCTCGGCTCGTCGCGCACGACTCTTCTCCCGTACATCAACACCAGCGCGGGCGGAGGGTCGGATCACTACTACTTCGGCCAGCGAGGATACCACTTCATCTACGCCGAAGAAGGCAACTTTGACACGCCCGGCTGGCACACCAACGCCGACACGTTGTCCCGATTGAACTATCCATACTGGACCGACATCGTGCGCATGATGGGCATGACGGCGTACTACGTGTCCAAGGCTCCCGCGGGTGTCGCTTCGGTGCAATTGTGGGACATGGGCGATGGCCAGTCTCTCGAGGTGCAGTGGCAGAAAGTGCTGGGCGGCGACATTGTCAAGTACCGTGTGTACTACGGCACCATCCCGGGAAATTACCCCTCGTACGTTGAAGTCGCCGCCAGCGACCCCAGTACGCAATTGCTGACTGGGTTAACCGAAGGGCAGATGTATTACGCGACCGTCACCGCGCTCGATTCCTCCGGTGCGGAGTCGATCGCGCGGACGGAGGCAAGCCTCGCGCCATACCTCGCGCCCCGCGCCCCGGGAAACATCCTGGCGAATGTCGAGTTCCAACGGATCGATCTGAGTTGGGATCCCACAGTTGAATTGGACTTCGATCACTACACCCTTTACCGCGGCACCGATTCGACAACGCTGTCCGTCTACATTCCGTCATTGGCAGTAAGCTCATACAGCGATGTGGCCGTGGCCGGCAACACCCGCTATTACTACCGGGCGCTGGCCTACGATCATAACGGAAACGCGAGCGCCTATTCGAATCTCGTGAGCGGCATTCCGGCGACATTCGATCAGGGAACATTACTGGCCGACCTGACCGGATCGACGTCGAACGATCCACCGGAGTCTAGCCAATGGATGGTGTACAACACGATCTTCGCGGGTTACCCGCACGGGTACTACCGCTACGACGACTACAACCAGCCGGTCGACAAATCGGAAGTTGGACAGTATGGGACCCTGTACTGGCTTGACGACGACTATGCGTGGGAGAAATGGCCGGCCGACCATTGGGCCAAGCTGAACTGGTTCCTGTCATACGGGAATAATCTGGTCATCACCGGGTGGGCCACACCCAACGAGGTCAATTCCGCGGGCCTCCTCTACGATCTGTGTCACATATCATCAATCGCCAGAGTCAGTTCCATGGATTGCATCGGCGGTTGGGGGGCGGCGGGATTCCCGGATGTCGTCATCGATTCGGTCAAGTCGTATCCACCCTGGTCCGGAAAGCTCAACAACATCTATACGATGGTTCCCGCGGACGCGTCGGCCGAGGTGATTCTCAATTACCGTTCCTCATCTGGCGCGAATCCGGCCGTGCCGGTGGCCGTCCGGCGGGACTCCGGTACGAACAAATTCGCGCTCATTGGCCTGCCGCTGTATTTCATCCGCAATCAGGACGCCATCGCCCTGATAACCAAGCTCAATGACTGGTTCGGAATCGCGCATGGCGGTTCCTATGGTGACCTCAATGGTGATAATGCCGTCGACATATCGGATATCATTCTGCTGATCAGCGCAGCCTTCCAGGGAGAAACGCCTCCGGGCGGTATGGCCTCCGCCGATCTTAACGGCGATTGCAAGGTCGATGTCATGGACGTGATCTACCTGATCGACCATGTCTTTAGCGGCGGCGCGGCGCCAGGGCCGGGGTGTGCAAGTTGAGTTTGAGTCAATCGGCTGATCGCTTAGCGTAGTAACCACATCGCCAACTTGCGGGCGGCGAGCACGGCCAACACGATGACCGCGATGTGCCAGCCACCGAAGTGATGCGTTCTGGCCGCATCCCCCAAATCCCGCCCGGCCGACACGAGCTTGCCGGGCGCGGCGCTGATCCCGCTGTCGTCTAATGCAGTCGCCACTGCTCCCAAGACCGGGAGGGAAGTTCCGATCTGAGGGTAGTAGAAGGCCACGACACCCCACACGGCCACGATCATGATGGTGAAGATTATCAGGATCTTCATCGTGCCCTCATCGCGTCATTGACTCGCCAGATATTGCCTCTTACGCCGAATTAGTCCGTAGGATCATCACGAGTTTCTCACAAAGCTCTCCCTTCGAAGAAGCACTTCATGTGCCGATGAAACTCCCCCGCACGTCAACCTGGGCGAGCTCAATCGATCTCTCGATGGGGTTGTGCAGTGCGGACGTCTGTTAAAGTGTTACTTGAGGAGAGCGGGTGGATAGCGCGTGCTCGTTCTTGCAGATTCCTGCAAGGAGTTGCGCTCACCCTGTAGGGACCGGTGTTAGTCCAATGACGGCGAATCTCGACACGCCGCGCGCCTGCTTAGCTCACGGCCCACCAGTAGCTGAACTTGAGGGCGAGGAAGTTGGCGCCTTTGCTCTGCCAGGCATCCCATAGTGACCCAGGCCGCACTGAACGTCCCGGGTACTTGTCACCCGTTCGGTTCTGCTGCCACACAAGGTATACGGTGCTGCCGGGATGGAATTCCCAGCGCAGCACGACATTGCTGCGGTAGGAAAGATAGCCGTAGTCCTGATTCGGAATCGACAGCGTGTACGCGCCATCGGTGACCTCGTACGAGCCATCCTCCTTCTTCGTGATCGTCGTGCCGTCAGCGCCGTAATTGCGCAGGCCCATGTCCCGTGGCGCGCGCATCTCGCCAAAGTTGTAATAGCGACCGCTCGAGGCGAACGGCTCGACATACGCTTCCAGGCTCATATTCGGCGTGAAGAAGTAATTCACCCGGAATTGGGCTGACAGAGTGCTGTAGCCAAGGCCGGAGAAGATGTAGCGGGTGCCATAGGTAATCGCGGGATGCCCGGTTGTATCCGTGCCGACATACTGGCGCGTGGTTGCTCCCCGCACGTAATGCGGGGCGACCGAGAATCCCCAGCGCGTTCCCGGACGAGCGCGGCAGTTCGGGTCGAAGCCGTACTCCCAGCCACCCAATTCACTGCGCGCAACCCAGGCATTCAGGCCGTACTGGAGTGGCGCCGAGTAGTTGTTTCCGACATAGGCCCAGGCATTCCATGACATCGGTATTCCCATGGATGGCCCGCCCCGCGTCACGTTGTCGCTTTGCGCACGGAATGATGTTTCCTCTCCGAATCGCAGTGACCAGTAGTTCTTCAGTGTCATTTCGCCCGAAAAGTTGAAGGCGTTGTACTGTTTGACGCCGCCGTAATTCCAGGTGTTGTCTCCTTCAAGGCGGAAGCTGTACGAACGGAAGACCGGCCCCGGCTCGTTATCACGGTAAGCGATCGCTACGATCTGGCTGATCCGGTCGGCGTTCTGTTTGTATCCGGCGTCGTTGATCTCGAAGCCCGGCGAGTCGAAACTAAGTTTCGCGCCCCACAGCCAATGGACGGCGTTGCGCTTGTTGATCGTCACCGACGTTGCGTATCCGGAGAGAGACGTGCGATTCGAGTCCAGGTGCACGTAGCTGATATCGGGACGCTGGAAATAGCGGGCGCTCGATTTCTGGGTCGCCAGAATCGCGCCGCGCTCGCCGCTGACATGGCTGAATCCGGCGTAACCATCCAACTCATATTCGCCGCCGTTGATTCGCCATCGCCAGTCGGTCCCACCCGTGATCGCATTCTTGCGCAGGGAGCCCGACAGCGCATCGTGCGCGTTCAAATCGCGGGTGACGCCGGTCAGCACCAGTCCAACTGTCGATTTGCTCTTGCCGAATTCCTGCAGTACCCGGGCGACCGCGTAGCCGGCGCGCGGTTCGACGAGGGTCCGAGAGACGGGCTGCGACGCCGAATCACACGAGCGCGCAATCTCGCGGTCGGTGACCGCGGTCAAGAACCCGATCGACGTGCCGGAGGGGAGTCGGCCGGAGACTTTGCCGGCGCCAAGGATCGTCGTCGTGCCGGGGAAATCGACAAAGTTGTCATCGGGACGCGGACCATGCGGGGCGCCGCCCACGCGTCGCGAGTAGAAATAGGTTGGTCCCTGCGTCTGCAGAAGCTTGTTCCCCTCGGTGAAGAAGGGCCGGCGCTCGGTGTATTGGGTTTCATAGGCGCTCAAATTCACCACAGCGGGATCGGCTTCGACCTGGCCGAAGTCGGGATTGATCGTGGCATCCAGGGTGAGGTTGGGTCCCAGCCCCATCTTCAAATCACCGCCCACGTTCGATTTGAGTTCGTGACCGTTGTTGAACGGATTCCCCTCCTGGGGTTCGTCGTCGAACTGGCCGTTACCAGTGATATAGGGGAGAAGCTCCAGACGCCGCGACGGTTTGACGTTCTCGATGCCGACCAATTCGCCGAACCGCGAGGCCCAGCCCGACTCGTTGCGTGGAGTGTAGATCCAGAAATTATCTTCGTTGCGCGCTGGGATCCAGCGGTTCCAATTGATGCCCCATGTCTGCTGTGCTGCCGCATTGAAACGAAGTTGCGAAAACGGAATTCGCATCTCGGCACACCAGCCCAGCGAGTCGACGCTCGCCGCCGCTTCCCAGACCGGATCGAAAGAGAAGTCGGTTTCGTGCTCGACGTCGACCGGATGGTAACGGTCGAACCGCCCGCCAGCGGCGGTCACTCCGAAGTCGTACGACGTACGATGGTCGTGGTATGTGTCCAATGACAGGATCATTTGCTCGGCATTCCCCTGATTGTCTCGCCGATCCAGGTCGGTGCGGATCAGATCGGGCCGCTGGGAATACATCCGGGCGCCGATATAGAGCGCGTCGTCATCATAGACTACGGCGACTCGGCTGCTCTCGGCGGGCACGGTCCCCTGATTCGGTTCCTTTTGCAGGAAGTCGGAGACGAATTCGGCATACTGCCAAGCTGCGTCATCGAGACGGCCGTCCACGCTGGGTGAGGGGCTCTTCACATGGATCGCGCGCATCTGCTTGTGGATGCCCGATGCCAGAGGTTGCGGTACTGCGGAGCGGCTGAACCCGAATACGATTGCGAAAGTCAAAATCAAGAGGGGGAGGGACCGTTTGATCATCATCGCTATCTGCTGCACAAGACGCTCCTTCGAATCACAAGTGCAATCTCATGGGGGTGCGTGGTTCATTCAAGCGGTAATCCATCGTATGATGCGCAATTTGCCACGGCACGCCAGCTGCGCCATGTGCCTTGGCGACAACCTTGTACAACGAGGCCTGGGGTGGGAAAGTTGCGTCGCCGGCCGCGAGCGTGCGAGCGGCTCGTGCGCGAGGGCACCCTGCCGTGAAGGACCCCACCATCCGTCCAGCCCGCTTCACGGGCTGGACTCCTGGTGGGCCACCACGAGCAAAAGTTAGCAGCGTGGCTGGCCCACCAAGAACAAGAGAGAGCAGCGTAGGTGGCCCACCAGGAGCGGAGTCGCCGAAGGCGACGGAGCGGATGGTGGGATTCTTCGCGGCAGCGCCCCTCATTCCCCGTTGCGCATCCTCAAAGTGTGGCGCGGGCGCCCTCGCCCGCGTTCACCGCGAAGCGGTGAACCCTGTCGGCAGCGTGCCTCCCAGAAGATGCGCGCTCCGCGCGCACGCGGCCGAGGGCGCCCGCGCCACACCGCTCCCTGCGCGTGATCGCCGAGCCGGTTCGGATCTGTATCCCTCGATTTCAAGAGGAGGCGGCTGAGGGAGGGCGAGGCTCCCGCCGAGCCTTGTCTCCGCGCGCGAGACTATCGTCCGCGCGCGGAGACAAGGCTCGGCGGGAGCCTCGCCCTCCCCCTCGCATCTCCGTCAGGTGGATGAATCTGCATCCCGTCGACGACTGGCCACGACTCCAGCCCCGTAGGGGCGACATAACGTAGCCCAGGGCGAAGGGTGTGTTGGAAAACCCCAGCATTTGGAAACGAGAGCGCGGACAAGAGTGTCCGCGCCACTGAGAGACAAGAACTTCCATGGCCAAGAGTGGGGCAGACACTCTTGTCTGCCCGGTTTTTCAACAATCCCCGAAGCCCTGGGTTCGATCCACCCAAACTCTCCAGCCCCGTAGGGGCGACAGAAACTATCTGTTCCAGTCGGAAAATGATTGAACGTTGCGGCCGATCCTTGCTACATTCCCGTACCGCCATGGGCTAGGGCTAGTGAGTGGCGGTAAAGGAGATACATAATGCTCGCGAAGGTGGTTTCCGCCGCGGTGTTGGGTATTGATGCCTACCTGGTTGAGGTCGAGGCTGACATCTCGCAGGTGTTGCCCGCGTTTGTGACCGTAGGGCTTCCCGACGGTGCGGTACGAGAGGCACGTGAACGGGTCCAAGCGGCGATCAAGAATTCGGACTTTCTGTTCCCAAACAAGAAAATCACGGTCAATCTCGCGCCAGCGGATATTCGCAAGGAAGGATCGGCATTCGATTTGCCGATGGCGGTCGGGATCCTCGCGGCCACCGGCCAGGTACTCCGCGAGGACTTCTCTGACTATGTCCTGGTCGGCGAGCTCTCGCTCGATGGCGCACTCAAACCGGTGCATGGCGTGTTGCCGATTGCGATGAAGGCGCTAGCGGAAGGGAAGAAGGGCATCATCGTTCCCGAAGGAAACGCCAAGGAGGCGGCGATTGCACGCGGTTTGAATGTCTTTCCGATTCCGAATCTGGCGCAAGCCGTGTCGTTCCTCGAGGATGGCGCGTCGGTCACGCCGTTCACGATCGACATCGACGAGGTCTTCAATGGTGCATTGAAATACCCGGTGGATTTCACCGACGTCAAAGGCCAGCAGTTGACCAAGCGTGCGCTCGAGGTTGCTGCCGCCGGGGGACACAACGTGATCATGGTCGGCCCGCCCGGATCGGGGAAGACGATGCTCGCGCGGCGATTCCCGACTATTCTGCCGAACATGACTCTGGACGAAGCGCTGGAGACCACAAAGATCCATTCGGTATCCGGCAATCTTCCGGCGGGTGAAGCGCTGATTGCGACGCGTCCGTACCGTTCGCCGCATCACACGATCTCCAACGCCGGACTGGTGGGCGGTGGACCGACACCACGCCCCGGCGAGGTCTCGCTCGCGCATCATGGGGTGTTGTTCCTCGATGAAATGCCCGAGTTCAACAAGGACGTGCTCGAAGTCCTGCGCCAGCCGATGGAGGATGGGACCGTCACGATCGCACGCGCGGCATTGTCGTTGACATTCCCCGCCCGGTTCATGCTAGTGGGCGCGATGAATCCGTGTCCGTGCGGGTTTTTCGGGAGTCCCACACCGGAGAGCAAGTGCAACTGTACCCCGCAGCAGATCACACGGTACATGTCGAAAATCTCCGGCCCGCTTCTGGACCGGATCGATATCCATATCGAAGTCCCAGCGGTGAAGTTCAAAGACCTGTCTTCAGCAGAGGCGGGCGAGCCATCGGTGGCAATCCGCGAGCGCGTGAATCTGGCGCGCGGCCGCCAACTCGCGCGTTTCGCCGGCCACAAGGGCATGTTCTGCAACGCGCACATGGAATCGAAACATCTGCGCGAGTTCTGCCCGATCGACAACGAATCGCTCGACCTCCTGCGCCGCGCGATCACGAAGCTCGGCCTCTCGGCCAGAGCGTACGACCGCATCCTGAAAGTCTCCAGAACCATCGCTGATCTTGAGGGGACGGTCGATATCCATCCGCAGCACATCGCGGAGGCGATTCAATACCGGAGTTTGGATCGGAGTTTGTGGCAGTGAACGGGGGGGGGGGGCAGGTGGATTCAAAAGGGAGTGTCGTGAGGATTAGTCGGTTTGCCTTGATTATCATCTACGTCTTGGTCTTCGTCTTCGTCGCGGTAACACTTTCGTGCGGCACCGAAAGAGCCCC
>JAKAKI010000018.1 GCA_021813505.1 bacterium
CATGACGGACTGGGTGTTCCCCGGCTCGTCACGTTTACTCAACCTTCGGAACCGCCCGGTGCGGACCCGCATGCCGGGTGGTGTGGGAGGGGTCCTCAGGGAAATGCCTGAGGCCCCTATCCCGATTCAACCCCAAGACTCAATGAGAGACCCCTGTGTTCGCGATGGCCAGCGGTGACTTCACGCGCAATCTTACAGATGTGAGTAAGAAGGCCGCGCCATCGGCTAGCATTCCTCCTCGCTGTTCGGCGGTGGGGCTCATTCCCGAGATCGCCCGAGCTGCCCGCCTGGGTCGCATTCAGGGACACCGTCTGTGCAGCACGGGCACGGAACACAGCATCTACCGTCTGAAGACCGTGAAGGGTGAGTTCGCTGTTCGAATCGAATCGGCCAGGACCGCCGACAGGGGTTGGATGCGGCACCGTCGCCTGGTCAAACTGGGCGTGGCGCCACGGCTTTTCCGAGAGGGACGAATCAGGGTCGGGGGGCGTCAGTCCCATTACGCCGTGTTCGAGTGGATGACTGGACGTCCACTCGACTACGGGCGGGATCTTTGCCGGCTCGCTCGCACTCTCGCTCAATTGCATCGCCAAACACGTGGTTTGCGGATAGCCCCGAGGAGCGAGGCCAGCCTAGGGCGGTACCTTATGAAGCGGGTCGTGCAGGGTGACAGGGTTGTTGCGATCCGAGGTGTTATTGGTGAGAGCCTGAGTCGCTTGCGCACGGAGGGCTTGGCGGCACTATCTAATCATCCCTCGGCGAACATGGACTTTCAGTGCCTGGTGCACAATGATCTCGTACGAGGCAATATCGTGGTGGCATCAGATCGCGCCATGCTGATCGACTGGGATTGGGCCATGAATGCCAGCCCTGTGGTGGATCTTTGCGGATTCCTTTCGCCGTTTGTAACCTCCTGGGACAGGGAGATGATGCTTGGCGAGCAGGCCATTGCCACGTTTCTGCGCGCCTACTTCAAAGGGCACGATCGGGCCGATGTGGGCGAAATCTACCGGAGTCTCTCTGACTGCTGGGCTCTTTGCGGCGCTGTGGTGGCCAATTGGGACTACCTGAACTCCTCCAAGTCACGGCCTCACTTGAAAGAGCCTGCCTTCTATCGGCGCGCCTGCGCAAGGACGCTGGCCATTGGGCACTTCCTGAAAGTCTCGGCCAGGCCGATCCTGTAAGCCTCTCCAAAGTCGGCGGCCTTGATTGGCAGCGTCCGTTCGTGCATTCTAGGACGCCGAGGATTTAACATTGGCTTAACATTAGGAAAACAATTGTGTAACAAGAGCAAAGTATACGTACAGCGGGACCTGAGGAAGGCCCGCTTCTCTGGAAGGAGAAGCTCATGAAACGGCGGAAACTGGCATGCCTGGCAGTCTCAATCACCCTCTTGATTCCGATGGCCGCACGCGCCGGCGACACGAAGTTCAGCGGGCTCGCGTTCGGCGACTACTATTGGGTGGTGGCCGATCATATCGACTCACTAGAAGGGCAGAACGGATTTTGGATTCGGCGGATCTACTTCACCGTCGATCAGACGATCTCGCCGGCCTGGGATATGCGTCTCCGGCTGGAGATGAACAGCGCCGGGGACTTCTCGGCGACCGCATCCAACATGGTTCCCTATGTCAAGGATGCCTACCTGCGCTGGCAGGGCGGGCTGCATTCGGTCTTAGCCGGCATCTCCCCGTCGCCCACGTGGGATGTGATCGAGGAAGTGTGGGGATACCGTTCTGTCGAACGGACGCCTTTGGATTTGCAGCGTATGGGCGCCGCCCGCGATTTCGGGGTTTCGCTCAAGGGTGCATTCAATAAAGACAAGACGGTTCGCTATCAAGCCATGATTGGAAACGGGAATAGTGTTGGTTCGGAGACCGACAAGTACAAGAAGTTCCTCGCCTCAGTCGGGTTCTACCCGACCAGCAAGGTTGTCATTGAAGGGTATACCGATTACGAACCGCGCAAGGGACGTTTTGACCGGTTTACATTGCAGGGATTTGCGGCCTACCGCACGGACAAATGCCGTTTTGGTGTCCAATTGGCGCGCCAATCAAGGCAGAATGGCGTCAATGCTCAAGGACTCAACAACGACAACATCGTGATCAATGTGGCTTCGTTATTCGCCGTGGGCACGGTTGCGCCGCGTGTGACCCTGATGGGGCGGGTTGACCATGTTTTCGATCCCAATCCGGACGCGGCCAGGATCGCATATCTTCCATTCGCCCCGAACGCGAAGTCCACACTCTTGATTGGTGGCGTTGACTATTCCCCGGTGGACAATATCCACCTGATTCCCAACGTGGAAATCGTCGCCTATGACGAGCCGGACACTGATGTTATGGCGCGAATGACATTCGCATATCAATGGAAATGACAGGTGAGGTACTGAATTATCACGAAGGAGGAGACAGTTGATGAAACGAATCGTTGCCGCAATTATGGGAACCGCGCTGCTGGGCACACTTGCCATCGCGGGCAAGCCAATCACGATCAAGGGATCTGATACGATGGTCATCCTTGGACAGCGCTGGGCGGAGGACTACATGAAGACGCATCCCGGGACTGTTATTCAGGTCACGGGCGGCGGATCCGGAACTGGAATCGCGGCACTCATCAACGGGTCGGCCGATATCGCCGAGGCATCCCGCCTGATGAAGGACAAGGAAAAGCAAGAGGTCAAAGCCAAGCGGGGCGCCGACGTGGTGGAGATACCGACGGCACTCGACGGGATTGCCATCTATGTCAATGAGAAGAACCCGATCACGAAGATCACAACGGCGCAACTGAAGTCGATCTTCCAGGCGGACACCAAGAAGTGGACAGCACTGGGTGGTCCCGATGCGGAAATCGTCTTGTACTCGCGCGAAAACAATTCCGGGACCTATGCCTATTTCAAAGAGCATGTCCTGAAGGATGAGGACTTCTCCGCGGAGTGCCAGACACTCCCCGGAACCGCCGCGATCATCAATGCCGTGGCCAAGGATCCCAATGGCATCGGCTACGGCGGCATTGGGTACGCGAAGGGAGTCCGGGTGTTGTCGGTGGCTGGGAACGATTCGTCGGGTTACATCGATCCCACTGAGGCGAATGTCGCCAGCGGCAAGTATCCTCTGGCGAGGTACCTGTACTGGTATTGCGCCGGCGAACCAACCGGTGATGCGAAGCAATTGGTCAACTGGGTGCTCGGCGATGCTGGGCAGAAGGTGGTTTCCGAAGTAGGCTACTACCCGCTGCCGAAGAAGTCGGCCACGATGGAGAAGAAGACGAAGTGACAGAAACTGTGCGCCATCGGGATCAAACCAACGCGGCTGCCCCATCGCGCCTGCAATGGGAGCGTTACGCGGTGCGGCGGGGTGACCGTTGGCGCGATATCTGGATGGGGAGATTGATCACGACCATCGCGGTCTCTACGATTGCCGCGATCATACTGATCTTCCTGTTCATCGGCCGTGAGGCCGCCCCGGTGCTGACTTCAGCAGAGGTGCACCAGGAGGTCACAGTGGCCAAGATGGTTGTGCCGCTGGCATCGCGAGCCGGCAGGCCCAACGAGTTCATCTGGCAGCCGGTCTCGGACACACCGAAGTATTCGCTGCCGCCTCTCTTGCTCGGGACGCTCAAGGCGACCTTGATCGCGATTCTCTTTGCCACTCCGTTTGCTGTTGGCGCGGCCATATACAGTTCCGAGTTTGCGCCACCGCGCATTCGGGAGCTGATCAAGCCGGTAATCGAAATGCTGGCGGGGATTCCATCGGTGGTCATGGGGTTTTTCGCCCTGATGGTTCTGGCCAGCGTACTGAAAGACACATTCGGCTGGAGATTTCGATTGAATGCGACGAATGCAGGCATCGCATTGGGGGTTGCGATCATACCGGTCATCTACACGGTGGCCGAAGGTGCATTGCGCGCTGTTCCCCGCCATCTGCGTGAAGCGGCGCAGGCGTTGGGAGCGACGCCATGGGCGACCGCGCGGCGCGTGATTCTTCCAGCGGCGGCGCCCGGCATCTTCGCCGGGGTGACGCTGGGGTTGGGGCGGGCGGTGGGCGAAACGATGATTGTGCTTTTGGCCTCCGGCAATGCTGCGATCTGGTCGATGAGTCTGACCGATTCGATTCGCACGATGTCGGCGACCATTGCGGCGGAGTTGGCCGAGGTGGTCATTGGATCGGCCCATTACCATGTGTTGTTCTTTATTGGCGCGCTTCTGTTTCTGATCACGTTCCTGGTGAATTCATTGGGTGAACTTTACATCGGCCGTCTGCGGCGGCGGCTGACAGGCGTAGCAGGGTGACACACGTGTCCACAGACTCTGCTATCACATCGGATTTGTCGCCCACTGATGTTGGCGGCATCACCCTGACGGCGCCAATCCTGTCGGGGCGCAAGTCACGGCTGATGCGCAAGCTGTCATTGTTGCCGATTTTGACCGGCTTCCTGACGCTCTGCGTCGTGTTGATGCTGGTCGTTGTCTTGTGGAATATCATCGCAGGCGGCATCGGCGGCCTGACCTGGGAATTTCTGACCGCGAATCCCACCGAAGGGATGACCAAGGGCGGGATCTTCCCCGCGATTTTCGGTACCGTGTTCCTGGTCATTCTCATGACGATCTTCGCGATCCCGGTGGGAGTGGCCACGGCGATCTTCCTGCGGTACTACGCCAGGCCCGATTCGAGAATGGCGCGTCTGGTGCGCGTGGCGGTCAATAATCTCGCCGGGGTACCGTCGATTGTCTTTGGGCTGTTCGGACTGGGGTTCTTCGTACAGTTCGTTGGCCGCGGGATCGACAAGGCGTTCTACGGGGGGAATCTGGCGTTTGGGCAGCCGGCGATCATTTGGGCATCGCTGACATTGGCCGTGCTCACCCTGCCGGTCGTGATTGTGACGACTGAGGAAGCGATGCGCGCAATCCCACGTGACTACATCGAGGCGTCGTACGCGCTGGGTGCGACCCGATGGCAGACGATCTGGCATGTCGTGATCCCCAATTCCATGGCGGGGATTCTGACCGGTGGGATTCTTGCAGTTTCCCGTGGCGCCGGCGAAGTCGCCCCGATCATGTTCACCGGCGCGGCGTATTACCTGCCGTACCTGCCGGCGAAGTTGAACGACCAATTCATGGAGTTGGGGTACCATGTTTATGTCCTGTCCACTCAATCCCCCGACGTGGAGAAGACGCTGCCTCTCCTGTATTCAACGGTTCTGGTATTGCTTCTGTTAACCTTTGCACTGAATGCGCTGGCCGTATTGATCCGTATGCGCCTGCGGATGCGTTATGCCGGGTAACACTCCCATGACCGAGCTGGTACCGAAGCATTTGGATTCAGCCTCGAGCACGGCACCTCCGTCGGTGAAGATCCGGGTGCGGCGATTGAACTTCTACTATGGGCCGACCCAAGCGCTCAAAAACGTTGATTTCGATGTGGTCACTAACGCCGTGACGGCGCTGATCGGTCCGTCCGGCTGCGGCAAGACGACTTTCCTGCGGACATTGAATCGCATGAACGACCAGGTTCCCGGTGCGCGCGCCGAGGGCCAGGTGCATTTGGACGGCACCGACATTCACGGGCCGGACGTGGATGTGACGGCATTGCGACGGCGGGTCGGGATGGTGTTTCAGAAGTCCAATCCATTTCCCAAGACCATCCGTGAAAACGTCGCTTTTGGGCTGCGCATTGCCGGTATCCGGGATGTATTTGTGATCGAGGAAGCGGTGGAAGAATCGCTGCGGTTGGCGGCGCTTTGGGACGAGGTCAAAGACAATTTGGATGGCCTGGCCCTGCAATTGTCCGGTGGGCAGCAGCAACGGCTGTGTATCGCCCGGGCGCTGGCGGTCAAGCCGGATGTGCTGCTCATGGACGAACCCGCGAGCGCCCTGGACCCGATCTCCACCGGAAAGATCGAGGAATTGATCGAAGATCTGAAAAGCCGCTACACGATTGTGATCGTAACGCATAATATGCAGCAGGCGGCGCGGATCTCGGAGTATACGGGATTCTTCTACATGGGCGAATTGATCGAATACGGTCCCACGCTCAAGATCTTCACGACGCCGGCGGAGAAGCGCACCGAAGACTACGTGACCGGACGGTTTGGATGAGGCAGCGACAGGAATATGCACCGGCATTTTGACGAAGAACTGACCGCCCTGCGGGAAAATCTGCTGACGATGGGGGCTCTGGTCGAGTCGATGATCACCCAGTCGTCGCGGTTGTTGGACGCCTACGCGGTGGAGGGCGCCGCAAAGATTGAAACGAACGAGCGTGAGGTCAACTCGCTCCATTCGGCCATCGATGATCTGTGTATCCGTCTGCTGGTCTTGAGGCAGCCCGCTGCCGCAGACATGCGTCTCATCGCGGTCGCGCTCAAGATCAATGGCGAACTGGAACGGATCGGCGATCAAGGTATCAATATGCTGCAACGGGCGCGGCAACTGGATCAGCCCGGCGAGCGGCCGCGAATCGATTTGGGTCCGCTGATTCACGTGGCGCGCGCCATGGTCGCCGATTCGCTGGATGCGTTCATCAAGAAAGACGTTGCCCTGGCCCGCCGGGTCCTTGAAGACGAGAAGTCCGCCGATTCATTGCGCGACCAAGCGGTCGAAGTGTTGTTGGCCGAAGCCGAGAAACGCACCTACAGTTTCACACACATTGTGCAGCAAATCCTCGTTACGCACCATCTGGAGCGCATCGCCGATCACGCGACCAACATCGCCGAAGATGTGATCTACTTCGTACAGGGCCTCGACATCCGACACCACCGGATGGATTAGCCGGTATCAGGCGAAGAAGCGTTCGGGCAGTGTTGTCCGTTTTCTTGAAGCCCAATGTCAGTATGGCGGAGGGAGAGTGAGGCTCCCGCCGGGCCTCTATGTCCCTGCGAAAAGAGGCTCGGCAGGAGCCTTGCCCTCCCTCGTGACACGACAGGCGCGAATCCGCTGGAAGTCACGTTGTATCCAGGGTATCTTTGCCGCACGACGAACGGGGACGGGGTAGCTGGATTGACGGGGCGCCCGCAACGCAAACACCGACGCTGTATGAATCCATCAGGAACACCGGTTGCACCACCAGAGAGGATTCTGGGACAGGTGGATCGTGCCCGCGGTGCCGGACTCTCGCGTGACCTGGTGGAGAGAGCCATCAAGCGTGCCAGATCCCTGCGCCAGGACATCTACATAATCTGGGAAGGGCCGCAGATTCAGGTCGATCCGCTCCGTTGGCTTGGCGCGCAGACGTCGCACCCCACATTCTACTGGACAGGGCGGAGTGGACGAGCCGCGTTTGCAGGTTGCGGGTCAGCGGTGACGCTCAGCAGCAGCCACGCCAACGCAATGGCGACCGCCTGTGCGGAAGCGGATACGATTCTCAGTGAACGGCTGGAGTGCGCCGAGTTGTCGTTCGGTTTTCGCCCCCGTTTCTTTGGCGGATTCGCTTTTGATCCGGGCCAGGATCATGACCCGCTGTGGCGGAAATTCGGCGGGGCGCTCCTCGTTCTTCCGGAGGCACTGCTGGTTTGCGATGAGGCCGGCACGCATCTCGTTTTTGCAATGAGTGTGCGAGGTGATGACCATCCAGAGAGCGTGCTCCATCGCGGCGAGTCGTTGGAAGCGAATCATAGAACTGGTGCACTGCCCGATCTCCGTGTGCAGGGTGCGTCTGCCGGAGTGCTTGAATCGCAATTGTCGCTTCCCGACTGGTCCGCCGGTGTGCGCTCGGCGCTGGCGTTGATTGAGTCGGGGACGGTGAACAAGATTGTATTGTCCCGACGGTTTCGGCTCGAGGGTGCTTCGCTGCAAACGTGGCCGGTGATGCGCCGTTTGCAGGAGCGGGTGTCGTCGTGCTTCCAGTTTGCATTTGATCTCGGCGACGGGTGCGCGTTTCTCGGCGCCACACCGGAGCGTCTGTTCTATCGCGCTCACGATGACGTGGAGACCGAGTGCGTCGCCGGCACGGCCGTTCGAGGCGCCGACGAAGCTTCGGACCATGCACTGGCAGCACAACTTCTGGCGAGCGTGAAGGACAAGCTGGAACATTACTACGTGGTGGAGGAAATGCTGCGCAGCTTGGGTGACTTGTGTGACCGGCTGGACGTGGGCGCCAGTCCGCATGTCTTGAAACTGGCGACATTGCAGCATTTGATCACCAACGCCCGGGGACACTTGAAACCGGGTACGTCGTCGGGCGCGATACTTGCGTCGTTGCATCCGACGCCCGCGGTTGGCGGTTCACCGCGTGATGCGGCACTGACGGCGATCCGGGCGCTGGAGCATGAGTCACGCGGGTGGTATGCTGGTCCGGTGGGATGGTATGCGCGGGATGAGGCGGAGTTTGCCGTGGCGATTCGTTCCGCTTTGCTGACCGGCGATCAGGTCCATGTATTCGCCGGTTCGGGGATTGTCCGGGGTTCGACGCCGGATGAAGAGTGGCAGGAAACCGAAAACAAGGCACTGGCCTTCGTGAACGCACTCCGGTGAGCGGCGCAAACTCCACCGCTGATTACAATCTACTGGCATCGCTGAATCTGATTTCCGCGCTGGCTGAAGCCGGCGTGCGGGATTTCGTGATTTCGTCCGGCTCAAGGTGCGCGCCGCTGGTGCTGGCGGCATCGCGGTGCAACGAAATCCGCATCCTGACGCACTTCGATGAACGCTCGGCGGGGTTTCTGGCGCTCGGAAACGCCAAAGCCTCAAGACGGCCGGCGGCGCTCATCTGCACCTCGGGGACAGCCGCGGCGAATTACTTTCCGGCTGTCGTGGAGTCGCGGTTGTCGCACACGCCACTGGTGATACTGACGGCGGATCGCCCGCCGGAACTGCGCGGTACGGGCGCATCGCAGACGATTGACCAATTGGAATTGTACGGCAGTTACCCGCTGCACTTTGCTGATCTGCCGGTGCCGATTGATGGTCGTACGGCCACCGTGTGGGCCGTGAGAGGCGCCGAAGCCGCGCGAGTGGCGGCGGGATTTCCGAGTGGGCCTGTCCATCTGAATCTGCCATTTCGAGAGCCATTGATTCCTGATCCATCCGGGCTTGAACGAATTGTCGCTGATTTTGGCAGGCAAACCCAGCCGAAATCTGACCGCAGGCCGGTCGTGCAGGACCGTGGCGAACAACCGTGGGATGAAATCGCGGCGCGACTGGCCGGGTGCCCACGAGGACTGATCGTTTGTGGTCCGCAGAACACGCACGATGATCTGGGAGTCGCGGTGTCGGCATTGGCCACGCGCCTCGGGATTCCAATTCTAGCCGACGTTGCATCGCAAGTGCGGTTTGGTCCACATTGCAATCAGGGGATTATTTCGCATTTTGATCTGTGTTTGCGTGAGCGAGGTTTCGGCGACAGCGTGCGGCCTGATCTGGTCCTGCGTCTGGGCGGGCTCCCGACGTCCAAAGTCCTAAACGAATGGCTCGCGTCATTACCACCGCATGAGCACATTCTGATTGATGAATCCAGCGACATCGCGGATCCAGACAAGATCGGGACGGCCCGGATCACAGCCGATCTCGTGACTGCGTGCGTCGAAATCAGCCGGCGACTGAATGGCAAAGCCGGCAGTTCGCATGACTACCTTCACAATTGGCAGCAAGCCGAGAGAACAGCGGCAAATGTGTTGGAGCCTGCGTTTGCAGCCAGGGAGACAGGATTCGGCGGTTCGGTTGTCAGAGCCGTGTTCCAGTCCGCCCCAGACGGAACGCCGATCTTTCTCTCTAACAGCCTGCCGATCCGCTGGGCGGAATTCTATGCCACCGGCGGCGGCGACACGCGCCGGGTGTTTTACAATCGCGGTGCGAATGGAATTGATGGGATTGTCTCGACGGCTGGCGGCGTGGCGGCGGCGCTTGCGCGTCCGACGGTTCTGATTGTTGGCGACGTGACGATGCTCCATGATTTGAACGGTTTGGCCGCGGTGCGGCAGTACGATCTTCCTCTGAAGATTGTCCTTCTGAACAATGATGGTGGCGGGATTTTTTCGTATCTCCCGATTGCCGGTCACCGTGACGTGAATGAGTCACTGGTGGCAATGCCGCATGGCCGCGACTTTCGCTGCGCCGCTGCACTTTGGGAAATCCCCTATCAGAAATTGGAGTCTGTCAGCGCATTCATCTCCGCATTCGCGGCGGCTCTTGCGAAACCGGGGCCGGCGATACTGGAGTTCCCATCGACCCGTGACGGTGACGTGGCCGCCAGCTGGGAAATCGAGCGCCGTGTGGCGAGTGCAATGACCGGAGCGTCTTAGTGCCCTACCGGCAAATCAAGGAGTGCAAGTGGTTCTATGAGGACCAGGGAGCGCGTGATCTCCCGGCTCTGCTTTTGCTCCACGGATTCTCCGGATGTGTGGCGGTTTGGGATGAAGTTGTCGCCGGTCTGGAATCAGACTTCCGTTGCATTCGAGTCGACCTTCCAGGCCATGGCGCGACCGAGTGTCCGGACGAAATCTCGAACTTCCGGATGAATTCGGTCTGTGAATCTCTGGAGCAGCTTCTCGGTTCACTGGAGATTCGGCAAACGAATGTGTGGGGTTACTCGATGGGCGGGCGGCTGGCTCTGCATTTTGCCCTGGAGTACTCCGGACGAGTGCAGCGTTTGGTGCTCGAGAGCGTGTCACCGGGAATCGCTGATCCAGAGGGACGACGGCAGCGCGCTGTGGAAGATGGAGAACTGGCAGACGAAATCGAACGGCAGGGAATGGCATGGTTTGTCGAGGAGTGGATGAAGCGGCCGCTCTTTGCCAGCCAGCAGAACATGCCGGAGGAGAAGCAGGTGCAGGGGAGAGAACTGCGACTGCGTAATCGACCAAAAGGGCTGGCGGCCAGTTTGCGAGGAATGGGGACCGGCGCGCAGGGAGCTTTGCATGAGCGGCTGAGCGAGCTCAGTGCGCCGACGATGTTGATGACCGGCGAGTACGATGACAAATTCCGGGCTATTGGACTGCAGATGGCAGGCTTGATTCCCCAGGTGCTCTATTGTTTGATTCCCCATGCCGGCCATGCGCCATCCTGGGAGCAGCCGGAACGCAGTGTGCGCGCCGTCCGGGATTTTCTTCTGGGGAAGGATCTCCCGCGCCGAGCTTGAGTTAACGGCGCGCATTGTTAAGTACTGACGGAGGGTGATCTGTCCATGGGAACAATCAACTGGCAATCGGCACACCAATACGAGGACATCAAGTACGAAAAGGCCGAGGGGATCGCCAAGATCACGATCAACCGGCCGAAAGTGCGCAATGCATTCCGTCCGCAGACGGTTGTCGAAATGTCGGCGGCCTTCACGGATGCGCGCGATGACGCGGCCATCGGCGTCGTGATTCTGACCGGCCAGGGATCGGATGCGTTCTGCTCCGGAGGGGATCAGAGCATCCGCGCCGAGGCGGGATATGTCGATCAGTCCGGCGTCCCGCGTTTGAACGTGCTCGACCTGCAGCGATTGGTCCGCACGCTGCCCAAGCCGGTCATTGCGATGGTGGCGGGGTACGCGATCGGCGGCGGACATGTGTTGCATTTGATCTGCGACTTGACGATCGCTGCCGACAACAGCCGTTTCGGCCAAACCGGGCCGCGGGTGGGGAGTTTTGACGGCGGGTACGGTGCTTCATACATGGCGCGAATTGTGGGACAGAAGAAGGCGCGGGAAATCTGGTATCTCTGCCGCCAGTATGATGCACAGCAGGCGCTGGACATGGGCTTGGTGAACGCCGTCGTGCCGCTGGATCAGCTTGAAGAGGAAACCATCAAGTGGTGCCGGGAGATACTCGCGAATAGTCCATTGGCGATTCGCTGCCTTAAAGCCGCGATGAATGCCGACTGCGACGGACAGGCGGGGTTGCAGGAGTTGGCCGGAAATGCGACGTTGCTTTTCTACATGACGCAGGAGGCTCAGGAAGGCCGTAACGCATTTCTGGAAAAGCGGAAGCCGGACTTCTCCAAGTTTCCACGATTTCCCTAAGGGTCAATGGCGTCGGGAAAGCTGACATGACGGGCTGGAAAGTGTGGGTCCATGCGGCCCGTCCGCGGACGCTCTGGGCCGGCATCACGCCCGTGATTGTCGGCTCCTCGCTGGCGTGGCGTGACCACGTGTTTCACGCCGGTGTCGCACTGGCGGCACTGATCGGCGCGGTCGCGATTCAGATCGGGACGAATCTCGCGAACGATTACTACGATTGGAAGCGGGGTGCGGACACGGTACGCCGGATCGGGCCGCTCCGGGTAACTCAAGCGGGATTGGTGACACCGTCGCGGGTGCGGCTGGCGATGTGGATCGTATTCGGATTCGCCATTCTGGACGGCGCGTATCTGGTATGGCACGCGGGTTGGCCGATTCTCGTTGCGGGACTCCTGTCGGTGGCCGCTGGGGTACTGTATACCGGCGGACCGTTCCCGATTGGCTACCATGGGCTGGGCGACCTGTTTGTCTTTCTGTTCTTTGGAGTGGTGGCGGTCTGCGGGACCTACTACGCGATGGCGCTGCAATTGACCTGGACCGCGCTTTGGCTCAGTGTGCCGATGGGACTTCTGGCCACGGCCATTCTGGTGGTGAACAACCTTCGTGACATCGACACAGACCGCGAGGCGGGGAAGAGGACGCTCGCGGTGCGGCTCGGGCGAGCCGGCACGCGACGGGAATTCGCCATACTGCTGCTGTTGATCACGTGCATTCCGGTAATCCTGGTGTTGACCGGAATCTGCCGCGCGGGAACGCTTCTGGCCACGGTCGGGATGCTGGCGTCGATTCCGCTCTTGCGGACGGTGTTTAATCAGACCGATGGTCCGGCGTTGAATCGCGCATTGGCCGACACGGCGCGGTTGCAGCTCATCTACGGGTGTCTGCTGGCGATTGGGCTGCAATTGTGACTAACTGGTCAACAATTCCATACTCCAGGCGCCTGCCCAAGACGATTGTCACGGCGCATGGTGAGTACCGTGAACGCAACGGATTGCTTCTCATGGTAAACGCCGGTGGTGATGATTACGGCCTGGGTGATCTGGCACCGCTGCCGGGATTTTCCAAGGAGAACCTCGATGAGGCCCGCCTACGATGGGAGGCAATCTGGGGCAGAGTGTCGCGATGGGGAGCACCGGAAACGCCGGAAGAACTAGCGGCACTATCGTCCGAACTGGACGAGGCGACTACAGAAGTTCCTTCGCTACGATACGCACTGGAATTGGCGCTTGCCGACCTGGCGGCGCGTCGGGCAGGAGTCGGGTTGGCGCAATGGTTGTCGCCCGATGCGCACGATGACATCGAGGTCAATGCCCTGCTTCACAGCGATGATCCCGTCACGCTGGCGGCGCAGGCGCAAGGGGCATTTACGAACGGGTTTCGCACATTCAAAATCAAGGTCGCGGTGAAGCCGGTGGCGTTGGACATCGAGCGGGTGACGGCCGTCCGTGCCGCAGTGCCTGAGGCGAATCTTCGCCTTGATGCCAATGAAGGATGGTCCGAAGGCCAGATGGCCGAAGCGTTCCCTTCGTTCAGCAAGTTGCGTTTGGAGTTTGTGGAGCAGCCGCTGCCCGTGGGACAGGCGGCGTTGGCGCGCCGCTATTCACGCGAGTACGGAATTCCACTGGCACTCGACGAGGAAATCGGCTCAGTCGAGGATGCCAAACGGCTGATTGCTGAGGGAATGTGTGATGGCGTCGTGCTCAAACCGATGATTGGTGGCGGACTCCTGGAAAACCTGTCTCTGGCCAGACTTGGGCACCAAGCCGGTGTGAAAGTGATCTTCACTTCGACTTGGGAGAGTGACGTCGGTCTTGCGGGAACGCTGCATCTGGCCTGTGCGGCGGGATTGGCGGCAGCGCCGTGTGGCTTGTCCACCGCGGGCATGATCTCCGATGGGCTTGTGCGGCCGCCACTGGCGATTCGCGAGGGCACACTCTCGCTTCGTGGGATGATTGGCATCGGCGTGCAAACTGTTTCTTGAGCCAAGTGGATTAGCGACGTTTCCATGAAATACCCGACCGTACAGTGGGCGGAGGAATCCCCCGATCGACCGGTGCTCTTTGATGGCGCGGAGGTCATCACGAATGCCGGGTTTGAGGAGCGGATCGTCGCGGCGGCGCTACGACTCCGGGCGCTCGGCGTGACACCGGACGCGCGCGTTGCGCTCTTGGGCGGCAACAGCGCTGAGTGGATTACGATTGCCCATGCGGTGGCGCGTGTCGGGGCGATTCTGGTACCGTTGAACACGCGGCTATCTGCGCGGGAAATATGCAATCAACTCGAATACTATTCGCCGCAGTTGACCATTGCT
This sequence comes from bacterium, assembly GCA_021813505.1. Taxonomy (GTDB): domain Bacteria; phylum Zixibacteria; class MSB-5A5; order WJJR01; family WJJR01; genus JACRMA01. The sequence continues at coordinate 14,248 of JAKAKI010000018.1, forward strand.
GATGCGGGATTGCCGTTCACCCCGGCCGATCTAGGGCTCTGGCGGGGGAGTGCCGTGTGGTTGGGGACGCCGACAGATCAATCTCGCCAGTGGTGGCATCAAGTCGCACGCGCTCCGGAGAGAATAGGCACAGAGGCCGATCCGGAGCGCATCTGCACGATTATCTCGACATCGGGCACGACCGGAAGCCCCAAAGGGGTATGTCTCAGCCTGGCGAATCATCTGGCCGCCGCGGAGGCGTCGGGGCGCAACTTGCAGAACCGGCCCTCCGATCGCTGGCTGATCAACCTGCCGCTATTCCACATCGGCGGATTGTCGATCGTCTACCGGAGCGCCGCCATCGGGCTTGGCATGGTTGTTCACCGGCGGTTCGGTGTTTCCGAGATGATAGCGTCGATCGCGAATGATGGAATTACGTATCTGTCCCTGGTGGAAAACATGCTGGCCCGATTCCTGGACGGCTGGGGAGACCGTCCGTTTCCGGCGGGACTACGTGGCGTTTTGATCGGCGGCGGTCCCGTGCGTCTTGAGTTATTGCTGAAAGCGCGCCGGGGGGGATTGCCGGTTCTGCCGACGTACGGGCTGACTGAGTCGGCATCGCAGGTGGCGACATTGCCGTTGGATGCGAGCGAGGAATATCTCGGAACTTCCGGACAGCCGTTGCCGGGGTGCGAAGTCGAAATCCGCGATGAGAACGATGCGGCGGTGCCGGTCGGGACAAAGGGGCAGATTTGGATTCGTGGGCCGATGGTGATGCACGGGTATTGGAATTCACATAACCCGCAGCCGCCAAAACCACCCGGTGGCTGGTGCCGGACTGGCGATATCGGAGATCTGAACGCACAGGGGTACTTGACGGTTCATGGCCGAGCGGACGACATGATCATATCAGGCGGAGAGAAGTTCTTTCCGTCGGAAATCGAAGCCTGCCTAGTCAGGCTCCCTGGAGTACGCGGGGCGGCGGTGCTCCCGGCACCCGATGCGACCTGGGGCCAGATACCGGTCGCGTTTATCGAGCCCCTCCCTGGGCACCAAGTGGTTCCGACCGAGTTGGCGGGTGGGCTTGCGGGTGTTCTTGCAAGCTACAAGATACCAACGCAGTACATTGCCCTGGACACGCTCCCCCGAACCGGTTCCGGGAAGATTGATCGTCGGCGCCTGGGCTCAATGCTCGGCGAGCGGCGCTAGTTCCCCACGTCTGAACCCACCGCCTTCGGCGTGTTGAAGAAACCCTCCGAAAGGTGACGGCAGTTGTGTAAGGGGGAGGTTGCTTCGGCGCAAAGTGCCGCGCCTCGCAACGACATCACACTGGTCGTTGGCAACGCAAAAGCACAGTTGTCGTTGCGAGGAGCGTCTCCGCCGAAGGCGGAGGGAGCGACGAAGCAACCTCCCCCTTACACAACTGCCGCGATCTCGAGGACAATTTTTTCAACAGGCGCCTCCGGTAGTGGGCTGACGCGGTTCCCAGCCCACTGGAGTCCGGCCGTGATGAAACACCCCAGCATCCGGTGACGAGAGCGCGGACAGGAGTGGGTGCCACTGAGAGACAAGAACTTCCATGACCAGGAGTGGGGCAGACACTCTTGTCTGCCCGGTTTTTCAACACGCACTTCCCTAAGCGCGCTGCCCGGCCATTGCCAGTCGGCCCTCTATATAGCGATTGGCCAAAATGCCGATAAGTGAAACATAGTACGTCACTTTGATGAAAAGGCCATCAATGGGGGGGGAATGACAGAACAGCCATTGGGCGCGGAAGCTCAATCCCAATCCTCTCAGGAGGTAGTGTCGTCTGAATCGCCGACGTCACCACTGCCCGGTCGCGAATCCCGATTCGCCGGACTGTTCAGATTGCGTCCCTTGAACAGAATCGCGATGCGGTTCCTGCTTTGGGCGTTCGGCCTCGCCCTGCTACCAATCGGAATACTGGTATGGGTTTCTTTGAACCAGGCCGAGGACGCGATTCACGATGAAGCCATGCGCAAGCTGATGCTCGTGGCCAATGACCGGCACAATCGCGTCGAAGAGCATTTGCGGCAGATTCGGGGAGCGGTTCAGAGCGAAGGCCTGGAGCCATTCGTCGCCCGGTTGATCAGTTCGGGTGGCCTGGATCCCGGTGTCACCGTCGATGTGGTCAAAGCCCAACTGGGCGAGGCCCTTCGATCATTCGCGGGGTCCGACGTCGAAGTTCTGGTCGCCGACATGAACGGGCGCGTGGTGGCGTCTACCGACCCGGCCCATGTCGGGAGCGACTGTTCGGGGGAGGACTACTTTCTGCAGGGACGCAAGAGCGCGTTCCTCAGCAGCGTCTTCTTCGATACAGTAACGCAACAAATGACTTGGGTTGCATCGGCGCCGATTGTCAACGAGGCCGACCGGTCGCTGCGGGGTGTTTTGATGAGTTACCTCGACCCGGGCCATCTCGGTGACGTTCTGGAGACTCGTGACGTTGCCCCAGGGGCAAACAAAGGGAAGGACGAAGCAGATTTCAAGGGGCGGACCTACATGGTCGATTGGGCAGGCCATTTCCTCACGCCGTCGCCCTTCGTGACCGACTCATTGCGGGACTTTGCGCTCGATACCAAGCCCCTTCGATATCTGCACGACAACCGGATCGGCATGTCCGGTGACTATACGGACAGTCGCGGTATCAGAGTCATCGGCGCCACGGAGTTCATTCCGGAGATGAAGTGGATGGTGGTGGTGGAGGCCGACTACAGCGAGGCGATGGCACGCTATGCGCGCTTTCGCAGTGCGATTATCGTGCTGGCGCTGGTGGTCTTCGGACTGACCCTGGTGCTGGCGTTGCGCCTGGGCGCCACGATCGCCCGTCCGTTGCGCGACTTGGTGCGTGCTGAGGAGCGGCTGGCCAGAGGCGACGAACTCAGTGCCCTGGTGCCCGACGAGAAGACATCGTCTGGCGAAATCGGGGATCTGATTCGCCAGCGGAACGTGGTGATCCAACGCGTCCTTTCTGCGGAGAAGAGGCATCGGGATCTGGTTGATGAAATCGATGGCATCGCCTGGGAGGCCGAAGTCGGCACCTGGCGTTTCACCTTCGTCAACCGCCGCGCCGAGCAAATTCTTGGATATCCCCCCGAACAGTGGCTCTCCGAGCCGGGGTTCTGGGTGAGGCACTTACATCCTCTCGACCGCAGCCGCACGGTCCAGGCGTATCTGGAAGCCAGCATTACCGGAAAAGACCTGCGTCTGGAGTACCGGATGATCGCGTCTGACGGACATCCGGTTTGGCTGCGAGATCAGGCGCATCTGGTCACCGGATCGTTCATGAGTGATGGCCGGCCGGTCCGCCAATTGCGCGGACTAATGATCGATATCACGGCGGCGAAGCAGGCACAGGATCTGCTCCAGGAGAGCGAACGGCGGGCGCGCACGATCATCGACATGTCGCACAACGCCATGATCGGCATCGACAGCAAAGGCGAGGTGTCGGTGTTCAACCGCGCCGCGGAGCAGATGTTTCAAATCACGGCCCGTGAGATCATCGGACAATCCACGGTGCGCCTCGTACCGGAGAAGTACCGCGAGCGGCACGTGAAAGCCATTGCGCATTACCTCGAAACGGGCCGCTCTGCGGGCGTCATCGGGCAGCCACGTGAAATGCAAGGGTTGCGCAACGACGGTTCGATATTTCCGATGGAAATTTCGCTAACGCCGACCAAGGACAAATCGATCCGGGTGATCGCGATCATCCAGGACATCACCGCGCGGAAGCGCGCGGATGAGGAACTGCGCCAGCGATACCGTCAGCTTGACGGAATCCATGATCTGACCAGCGCTCTGATGCACGCGGAGTCGATCGACGAAATCTACGCACAGGCGATGGCCTGTACGAAGATCTCACTGGGCGCCGAACGGGCATCGATCCTGCTCTCCGACCCGGGGGGACCGATGCGATTCCGGGCCTGGGATGGACTTTCCGAGCCATACCGGTGTGCCATGGAAGGCCGGATGCCGTGGCGTGAAGATGACCACAATCCCCGCCCGCTGTTGGTCTCCGATACATCAAAGCTCGTCCAGATCGGGCCGACCCAGCCGACCATCCTTGGGCGCAAAGAACTTGAGGAAATCGAGCCCATTATCGTCAACGAAGGAATCGGTGCGATGATGGTGGTTCCGTTAGTGTTCCAGGGCCGTCTGCTGGGCCGTCTGATGGCCTACTTCAACGCCCCGCGCGAATTCGCGGAAACGGAAGTTCATCTCGGGCAGACGATCGCGGCCCATGTCGCATTTGCCATTGGCCGGCAGCGTGCCAACGATGTGCTGAAAGCCGTTGTCGAGGGGGCCTCGCCTTCGACCGGCGATGAGTTCTTCCGGATTCTGGTGCGCCATCTCGCAGGCGTCCTGCATGTGCGATGGGCATTCGTCGGAGAATCGATAACCGGTGGTGTCGACAAGATTCGAACTCTGGCGATGTGGGCGGGAAACAGCTTTGCGGAGAACATAGAATACGATCTATCCGGCACACCGTGTGAGGGTGTGATGGGACGCAATATGTGCTGCCACCCGAAGGGTGTGGCGCCCATGTTTCCACAGGATCCTCTGCTCGCCGAGATGGGAGTGGAGAGTTATCTCGGAGTCCGCCTGTCGGACTCGAATGGGAGCTCTCTGGGCATTCTGGTGGTTATGCATGATGCGCCGCTCGTGGAGCCGACAGAAGCCGAGACGATTCTGATGGTATTTGCGGCTCGCGCCAGCGTGGAATTGGAACGGCTCCAGGCCGAGAAGCGCCGCCGCGGCGAGCAACAGTGGTATACCGACATGGCGGAACAGATCGGCGAAGCATTTGTCATCTGTCATGTCGACACAGGCCGGGTCGTCGGAGCGAGCCGGGCATTGCATTCATTGCTGGGTTATGCACTGGAGGAAATGCGGCAGGCGACTATTCACAATCTACTCGCCTCTGATCGCGCCTCCGCCGAGCGATATCTACGCAGCCACGCGGCGGACCGGCGCCACACGATTGCACCGATGCGCTTCCGCACAAAGTCCGGCACGGTCTTCGAGGCCGAGGCCAGTACCAGCCCGTTTGTGTCGGGCGGGGAGGAGTACCTCTTTGTCGTTATCCGGGGTGCGGATCAACTCAAGCAGGGAAGTCCGTGGAAGGCTGGCGCCGAGCAGGCGTTTGAGAGGGCGTGATGTGACTTGCCATTCGAAATCCATCTTCCGTTACCGAAGCCGGCGAACGCGTCCCGTTGTCCCCGTGTCGTTTCTGTTGTTGGTGGCTCTGCTGAATGGCGGGCCGGCAATCTCGGAAGAGAAGCCGGATTCGTCCCGTTTTCCGTCACGGGTCAACATCCGGCTGATGCGTCCACTGGAGCGGCAACTGTCGGACATCGAGCGGGCGCTGGTGGAGGAAGCGAAAATCAGCAAGGAGCGCGTGCGCAATGTGACGAGGCCGCTGGAGAACTACATCGACGACGTCGTGTTGGCATCGGGCCGTTACACGGACATCTACCCGCAGGCGATTTACGACGTGCTGGTTGAAGAATTCGCAACAGCCAAGCCACGGATGGAAATCGCCGATCTTCTGGTCGAATACCAGAAGCATGGCAAGTTCAAGGCGAGGGCTGAAGCGAAGGTTCCGCAAAAGGGGAGGGCGGGCGTATGAGCGCCGCACAACGTCTCGGGATTTTGGCCGCCGTGTGGCTTCTGGCGCTGCCTCCGGCTGCTGCCGGGCAGAAAATCGACATGGGCGGATTTCTCACCCTCGAGGGCATGTGGCATCACAACGCCGGCGAGCCAACACGTGTGTGGTGGGAAATCAACCGGCTGCGGCTGGATTTCAGTTCGCAACTGAGTGATCACTTGTCGGTCTTGGCCGAGTTTGCGCCGGTCCCGGAGGAGATCACCCATCAGATCGAGGAATTGGAGTTGTCGGATGGCAGAGTTCTTCCCATGGCGGACACGGCGACCGGGGTCAAGGAGGAACAATTCACGATTCCGTTCGAGCGGGTGGAAGTGCGCCTTCAGAATCTGTGCGGACGGTGGCTCAATCTCAGCCTCGGCCAGTTGCGCGATCCTTTTGGCCATTGGGAGGACTTTTCAGCCCGTCGGAATGCCACGCTGACAAAGAACAACACATTTGTACTCGGAATCGCCCTGCGCAATCTGGATATGGGCATCACGGCCGACGGTGACCTCACCAATTGGCTCGACTATCGCCTGGGGATCAGAAAAGGCAGCAATGTCTCGACTTCGGGGCTGGGCCGTAAGGATAACAACGCCCGTTATGATGCCGTGGGGCGCATCGGTGTCCACACCGGGGCCACTGCGCTGGGAATCAACGGCTATTCGGTGGATTCTCGGTCGGAGAAGTTTGCGCTGGGCGCCGACTGGCAGACATCCATCGCCGTGCTGACGCTGATGGGCGAAGGTGTCCTGCAACGGAATCAGCCGGAGGGCCTTCGCAGTTTCGCCGCCTACGTCCAGGCCAACTACAATCTTGCGCACCAGGTGACCGGCCTTCGCTGGTTTATTCTGTGCGATTACTGGCGGCTGGAGGCCGATTCCAGGCTGGAGCAGGAGGCGCTTAGTCTCAATTCGGGATTCAAGTACAAAATCCCGGCGGGAGGACTGACCCTCACACTGGAATTCGGGAGAACATATCTCAACTCCGCGCCCGATCCCTGGCATGTAACGACCCAGATGGAAGTGGAATTCTGACCGGCGCGAAGGGATATGCAGATCCGATTGCAGACCAAGGCTTTGTTATCGGTGGGGCTCCTGATGGTGCTCTGCCTGGGAACCGTGATGGCCGAAGGATACCGGTCGCTTCAGCGCAACTTGATCGATCAGGCCCAGCGCCATTTCATCGGCATCGCCGACAATCTCTCGAACGGCATCTATCGGGAGTACGAAATCGACGACTGGCGGGGGCTGGAGAGCTTCATCTATGACTCCATCAGGAGAGAGTTACAGGAAGTCCTAACGGCCGCCGTCCTTGATACCGGCGGGGCCATGATTGCGTCCAATCACCCGGAGCTGGCCCGCTCGCGATTCCGGGAGCGGCTGGTACGGAAAGTCGTTGCGGATGGAGCCACGTGGTCGGCCACCACCCGGGATCACGAGCCCTGGACGATTGAGATTCTCTCTCCAGTGCGCGCGGAGTCGGGATCGGTGACGACGCCGGTCAAAGGAGTCGTCTACCTGGTGGGATCTCTGCAGGGGATTCACGAGGAACTTGCCTCCAGCCTGCGCCATCAGATCATCATATTTCTCATCGTTAGCAGCCTTGGCCTAGCGGGCACGCTCCTCTACATGCGCCGGGGAATCGTCCGGCCGATTCGCGAGTTGTCCCAAGCGACGCAGCGGGTGGTCGCGGGTGATTTTCGCGAATCGGGAATTCGCCGAACAAGGGATGAAATCGGCGAACTCACCGCCGCTTTCGATTGGATGGCTTCCGAACTGCGCAAGTCGGATGATTTTCTCAAGGACTACAATCAGACACTGATGCAAATGGTGGCGGCCGAGCAGGATCGGAATCGGCTGGACAATTTGGTCTCTTCCATATCGTATGCGCTGATCGAAATCGACGGCAATGGAATTATCAACCGCTGGAATAAGGCCGCCTCGGAGATCTTCGATCTTTCTGCCGAGGCCGTCATCGGACGCCCAATTCGCGATGTCGGAATCAACTGGAATTGGAATCAGGTCGATGCGATTCCCGACGGCTTCCGCGACGGCGGTCCGGCGCGGCGCCAGGAACTGATTTCCTACATCCGCCGTGACGGCTCGGATGGATTCTTAACGGTAAGCATTAATCGCATCGATATATCCGAATCAGATTCCGGAACATCAAATGCGGTGCTGGTCCTGCTGGCAACGGACGTTACCGATCAGATACTTGCGGCGGAGCAGGTCGAGCGGTACACGCGGACGCTGAATACAATCAACCGCTGCCGTAATGCGATCGTGAGAGCGTCGGCGGAGGAAGAGCTTCTGCAGGCAGTCTGTCAGACGCTGGTGGATGTCAGCGGTTACGGACTGGTTTGGGTCGGGCTGACCGAAGATACGCCCGAGAAGGGAATCCGGCCGGTGGCCCAGGCCGGCGTCGCGCATGACGTCCTCAACTGCTTGCACATGACGTGGGGATTTGGAGCCGGAGGGCTGGGGGCGGCGGCGCGTGCCGTCCGCACAGGCAATCCGCAAGTGGTTCGCGATTTTGCTGCCGACCCCGACTTCGCACGCTGCCAGCGGGTGACCGCGAGTCACGGCTTTGCCGCTGCCATCGTACTTCCACTGGCCGGGGATAAAGGCGCCAGCGGGACGCTGAATATCTACGCCCTTGAGGCCGGTGCGTTCCAGAGAGACGAGGAACTCAAGCTCCTGATGGGCCTGGCGGATGATCTGGCCCATGGCATCGGGGCGCTGCGCGCCCATGCCGAGGCGCGCCGGGCCAGCAGCCACCTGGAAGAGTCACTGTCCTTGATGCGCGCGACGCTCGAGTCCACCGCGGATGGCCTGCTGGTTGTCGACCTGAGGGGGCGGATCGTCACATACAATATTCGGTTTGCCGGTATGTGGGGCGTTCCGCTTCCAATGCTCGACGGTGGCCGGGCGGATCATCTCGCGTGGTTGGTACTGCAACAATTGGCACAGCCGCGGGATTTCCTGGCCAAGATCCGAGAATTGAACGCCCGGCCCGAAGCCAGCGGCTGGGATGTCCTGGAATTGACCGATGGCCGGGTCTTTGAACGCTATTCGCAGCCCCAACTGTCCGCGGGGGGGGTGGTGGGACGGATTTGGAGTTTCCGGGATGTCACACTGCGACGGCACGCCGAATGTGCCTTGCAGACGAGCGAAGAGTATCACCGCGTATTGATCGACAACACGTCGGACATCGTTCTCGTCCTGAATCCCGACGGAACGTTCCGCTACCTGAATTCCTCCGTACAGCGAGTGCTGGGATACTCGCCCGACGAGCTCGTTGGCCGGCATTTCAAGGACGTGATCGTGGATGAGGACCTGCCATTGGCTAATTCCGTGTTTGAAGAGGCACTGGCTAATCCTCACACGATCACGACCGTCGAATTGCACGCCCGGCACAAGGACGGTTCCGTGCGGCTGCTGGATGTCTCCGCACGGAATTTGCTGGGTGAGGAGCGGATTGCGGGAATGATTGTCAATGCCCACGACATCACCGAGCGGCGGGAGTCGGAGGCTATCCAGGGGCGTCTGGCTGCTGCTGTCGAGCAGGCAGCGGAATCCATCGTGATCTTCGACTCGACGGGAATTGTCAGCTACGTCAATCCCGCGTTCGAGTGGGGCACCGGCCTGTCCCGGGACCGGGTGCTTAGCCAGAGCATTCAGTCACTCCTTGAAGTGACGGGTCAGGATGAAGGTTCTGCAAAGAGCATCCTGGAGGCGATCGCACACACGGAATGGTGGCGCGGGCGTCTGGCCAGCCGCCGATCTGACGGTGCGCTCTATAATGAAGAAGCCACGATCACACCGGTGTATGATCAATCCGGCAAAGTCGTCAACTATGTGTGGGTGGGCCGGGACATCACCCAGCAAGTCGCGCTCGAATCCCAACTTCGCCAGGCACAGAAACTCGAGGCGGTCGGGTCCTTGGCCGCTGGTATCGCTCATGAAATCAACACGCCCATTCAGTTCGTCGGGGACAACGTCCGTTTCCTTTCCGATTCGTTTGGGGAACTGGCGACACTGCTGAAACGAATCGAGGAGTTGGTGGGATCACTGGAAGCCCACCCCGAACTGGCCGATGTGGTCAAGGAATTCGCCGCCGCCAAGGAATCGGCCGACCTGGTATACCTGAAAGAAGAAGTTCCCAAAGCGGTCGAGCAAACCCTCGATGGTGTCGCGCGGGTGGCCAAGATTGTCCGGGCCATGAAGGACTTCTCTCATCCCGATCAGGGACAGAAGGGGCCGGCCGATCTGAACCGGGCGCTGCAAAGCACGCTGACCGTTGCTCACAACGAACTGAAGTACGTGGCGGACATTGTGGTGGATCTGGAAGACGACCTGCCGAGTGTCCTGTGCCACCTGAGTGATTTGAACCAGGTGTTCCTCAATCTCCTGGTCAACGCCGCTCACGCGATTGCTGGAGTCGTGGGCGATGGCAGCAATGGGAAGGGCAAGATCACAGTCCGGACCCGCCGGGCCATATCGGATGAGGACCCGGGGAAGGTCGAAGGAGTGACCATTTCGGTCACCGACACGGGAACCGGGATACCGGAGGAAATTCGTGATCGCGTTTTCGAGCAGTTCTTTACAACAAAGGAAGTCGGACGGGGAACAGGCCAGGGGCTGGCAATCGCGCGTGCCGTCGTCGTCGAGAAGCACGGGGGCCGAATCTGGTTCGAAACAACCGTGGGCAGCGGGACAACATTCTTTGTCTACCTGCCGACTGGCGCTCAAGAGCTGGTGGAGGCAACATGAACCGCGTACTGTTGGTCGATGATGAAATCAACGTCCTGGAGGGGCTGCAGCGAAAGCTCCATCCGGAGCGGTTGTATTTTCAGTGCGAGTCCGCCAGGTCGGGAGCCGAAGCCCTCGAACGGGTCAAGCAAGGTGGTATCGACGCCATTGTCTCCGATATCAAGATGCCGGGAATGGATGGGATCGATCTGCTGACCCGGCTGAAGGCGGATCCCGCCACCCAGCATATCCCCGTCATTATGCTCACCGGAATGACCGAAGGTGACGCGCGCCGGCTCACGCTTCAGTTGGGGGCCTACGACTTCGTTGCCAAGCCCGCGGACCCGCATGAATTGTCGGCCCGGTTGCGCAATGCCCTTCGGCTGAAATCGTATGAGGATCGATTGCGCACACAGAACCGGATACTAGAGGAGCAGATCTTTCAATTGCAGAAACTCGAAGTGATCGGGATTCTGGCCGGAGGGGTGGCGCATGATCTGAGCAACATTCTCGGCAGTATCGGCGGCCACGCGGAACTGGCAGCGATTGATATCAGGGAGAATTCGCCGGCGTGGGATCATCTGCAGTCAGTCATGGAGTCGGTCGACCATGCGGCCAAATTGGCGCGGCAGATTCTTACGATTGGACAGCGGACCGACGTGGGACGAACGTCCTGCAATCCTGGCGTGATCATCGATGAGTGCCTGCGTATGCTCAGCGCTTCGATCACGCCCGACCTCACGGTGGAGTGGGACAACCACGGCCTGGATGCGCCCTTGTCGGCAGATCCCACGCAGATCCGCCAGGTCATCATGAATCTGTGCATCAACGCCGTGCAGGCCATGGACGGGAAGGGGCGTCTGCGGATCACCATGAAAGTCCAGGATCTGGACGTGGTGGCCGCGTCAGAGATCGGGGAGATTCCCGCCGGACGTTATCTGAAGCTCTCGATCTCGGATACCGGCCACGGGATGGATGCGGCGACGAAGCGCCGGCTTTTTGAACCATTCTTCACCACCAAGGGCTCCAGCCGGGGGACGGGATTGGGGCTGACAGTGACCGGGAAGATTGTGCACAACCACGGCGGCGGAATCACGGTGGACAGCGAGCCCAATCGCGGCACGGCGTTTCACGTCTACCTTCCGGTGAAATCCGCCACTCAACCGGTTTTGAATGATAGCGATGGAGTCACCTATGCCAGAACTGAAGCACATTCTGTTCGTTGACGACGATCCCAGCGTGCTGGACGGCTTGCGGCGCATGCTGCGTCCGATGCACAACGAGTGGGAGTTGTCATTCGCTTCATCGGGCCAGGAGGCGCTGGAGATGATGACGCAGCAGCCGGTCGACGTCATCGTCAGTGACATGCGCATGCCGAAGATGAACGGCGCCCAGTTGCTGGAGCTTGTGCAGAAGATGTATCCGCACGTCGTCCGGCTGATTCTGTCTGGATACTCCGACAAGGAACTGATTCTGCGTTCGGTGGGGCCGGCGCACCAATTCCTGGCGAAGCCGTGTGACACGGTCACGTTGATCGAGACGGTCAAGCGCAGTTGTGCGCTGCGCCGCCATCTCAGCAATCCCCAGGTTCTGCAGGTTGTGGCGCAGATCGGCTCCCTGCCGGTGTTGCCGACGGTGTATACGGACCTGGTGCACGCGCTCGGCAGCGAGAACTCGTCGATCGTGGAAGTGGGTAAGATCATTGCGCGTGACGTCAGCATGACGGCGAAGATTCTGCACATGATCAACTCCGCCTTCTTTGGTTTGCGCCATCCGGTCGAGGATTTGTCCCGGGCGGTGATGTATCTCGGCGTCGACACGGTCAAATCGCTGGTGCTCAGCATGAGTATCTTCACGAAGTTCGATCAAAGCACCGTCGAGGAATTCTCCATCGAGGCGCTGCATCAACACTGCCTGAGAGTGGGGGCAATCGCACGCCGGATTGCCCAGGAGATCCCGCTGTCGCGCCAGGAGCAAAACGACGCATTTACGGCGGGTGTGCTGCATGGCATCGGGCGATTGATCCTGGTTTCGAACTTCAGGGACGTGTACCGCAAGGCGGTGGAAGAATCCAAATTGCTCAACATCCGGCTAACTGATCTGGAGAAGGAGAAACTGGGAACGACGCACGGTGAGCTGGGCGGCTACTTGCTCGGCCTGTGGGGGATACCGGATCCCATCGTCGAAGCGGTTTCTCTGCACACAGATCCCCGAACCAGTCCCGTACGAACGTGCGGTCCTCTGACCATGGTGCACGTGGCCAATGCCATCGATCGCGAATTGTGCCACGACGAACTGCCCGGCGGAGGATTTGGATACGATATGCAGTACTTGCAGGAGCTGGGCGTAGCCGACCAATTACCCCGGTGGCGCGAATTCGCGGCGTCGATGGTTGAGTCAGTGGCCCAAGCCCAGGTAGGAGCCCTTCATGCAGAGTGAAAAGATCCTATTCGTTGACGATGAGCCCAACCTCCTCGAGGGGGTCAAGCGCCAATTCCGCCGGGAGTTTCAGATCACCACCGCCCCCGGCGGTGAGGATGCCTTGAAGCTTCTGATGAGCGAAGGGCCATACGCCGTCGTCGTGTCCGACCTGCGCATGCCGGGCATGGATGGCATTCAATTCCTGACCAAGGCGCGTCAGGCCAGCCCGGACTGTGTGCGGCTCATGCTGACCGGCAATGCCGATCTCACTGCGGCGATGCAGGCGGTCAACGAGGGAAACATATTCCGCTTCCTGTCCAAGCCGTGTCCTCCGGATGTGCTGGGGCGGGCGTTGCATTCGGCCCTCGACCAGTATCATCTGATCATGGCGGAGCACGATCTTCTGGAGAACACACTGCAGGGCAGCGTGAAGGTTTTGACCGATCTGCTCGCGGTGCTTAGTCCGATGGCGTTTGGGCGAGCCTCGCGCGTGAAACGCTATGTCCGCGGCATCGTCAGGCTGATTGCCGAGACCGGCGGGCAGGATCTGCCGGCGCCGTGGCAATTCGAGATGGCCGCAATGCTGTCGCAGATCGGCTGCATTGTGCTGCCGCCGAGTTTGCTGAAGAAGGTGTTCGATGGAGTGCAACTATCCAGCAGCGAGCAGAAAGCCTACGACAGCCATCCGGCCGTGGCGCGCGAGCTTCTGGCGAATATCCCGCGCCTGGAGCCGGTCACGGAGATGATCCGCTATCAGGATCTTCACTTCGATGGTCCTGGTGTGCCGCAGGGTGCGAGTATTCCGATCGGTGCCCGGGTGCTCAAGGCGGTGCTCGATTACGATCTGCTCGTCGCGTCGGGCAGCCCGTCGGCGGTTGCCCTTGCAGGCTTGTATGAGCGTGCGAGTTGGTACGATCCGGCGGTCCTGCAGGCGTTGAAGACTCTGGTTGGCCTCGAAGCACGTTACGAAGTACGCCGCGTGGCGATTCGCGAACTGGAAGCCGGCATGATTCTGGCGGAGAACATCGTCTCCAACGATGGGCAGTTGTTGATCGCCAAAGGTTTCGAGCTGAGCACGTCGATTCTGCGGCGGCTGGAGCATTACGCCGTCAATTCGCTTTTGCGTGAGCCGGTCTGCGTGCTCGTACCGACGCAGAAGTCCGGTCTGGCCGAGCCTACCCGGCAGCCGGCGATGTCAGGCGCCTGACGAGCGGCACACGCGCATCGTGATCGCCTCACGATGCGGGAGGCGCTCTCGATGCATCTCCACGGATCGCTCAATAGACGCGGACCGGCAGGATGACCATGGTCATTCCCGACCAGTGGAGCCGTTTCTGAATGGCAAATGCGGTTTCGTTATGCAGCAGGCGGTGGTACCAGGTTTCCTTCTGAAAGATGAGCTGCCCCGCGAAGAATGTAACTTTGGGAAAATCTTTGGTAATCGACCGGCACAGCTCTTCAATCTCGTCGACGGCGTCGGTACCGATGGAAGCCCTCGACGTGGCGGGAAGCCCCAGCTTGTGGGCATAGTCCACATAGCGCTGCAGGTCACCCTCCGTGCGATGGCGCAACGCGTCCACCTCAGCGGCACCTTTGAATGTGTCCGAGTCCAGTACACCCACCGACAGAAACAACAGGTTCTTATAATGGTTGGGGAAGGCCCGCTGCACGCTTAACAACGTGTGGATTCCCAGCCCGCCGAACGAGCCCACCAACACGGCGGCCGTGGGCTGTTTGGCGTCAACCTTTGGTGAGATCGCGGCACCCTTGGGTGGGATGTTCTCCAGAACCTCGTCGAGCCGCTGCAATTGTTCCGTGACACCGCGGTAATGGGCCCGGATCAGAAAGCACAATCCAATCATCCCGCCGGTCACGACCAGTGTGATCCAGCCCCCGGCGTAGAACTTTTCGAAGGCGGTCATGATCAGAATTCCGGAGCAGAGCAGGAGCCCTGGGACGAACAGAGCCAGCCGCCGTATCCATGGACTGTCGGGTGTCCGGCGCTTCTGCCACCAGAACCGGCACATGCTCAGCATCGAAAGAGAGAACGTCAGGAACACGTTGATACTGTACATGACCACCAGATGATGAACGTTGCCGCCTGTGGCCAGTAGCGCAACGAGCGATGCGCCGCCCATGAGCAAGATACCGTTCTGCGTGGTCAGTCGCTCTGAGAGGGCTGCGAATCGCCGCGGCAGCCACCAGTCGACTGCCATCTTCGACATGACTCTGGGGCCGTCCAGGAAGCCCGCCTGGGCGGCGACAACCAGCAGCGCACCCTCGGAAACCAATGTCAGGATTACAAGAGTACCGCCGAACGGGAGATTCTCCGCGAACCGCCCGACCAGAACGGCGTTGAGCGTCTTGCCCGTTACCGGAGAAACGCGAAACAACAGGTAGCAAATCAAGAGTCCCGATGCCGTGAATACCAGCGAGGCCGCCATGTAGGCCATCGTGCGCTTGCCGGTGGCCACTCTGGGTTCTCGCATCATGATCAGACCATTGGATACCGCTTCAAGGCCGGTATACGTTCCGCCACCCAGGGAATAGGCGCGAAACAAAAGCATCATCATGCCGCCGATGCCCAGGATTCCAAGACCTCCCGAAAAACCGCTCGAAACACTTGAGGCCACAGCCGGCAAGTCACCGACGTGAGTGAAGAAACCGCCGACAATCAGCGTCACATGAGTCAGGAGAAACAGAATGAAGATCGGTGTCAGGATTATAATAGACTCTTTGACACCACGGATATTGAGGACGATCAACGTTCCGATGAAGCCGACCTCGACGATCAATTTGACGGGGAGCCAGGAAGCCGGCATGAAGCTGAATAGGGCATCGCCAGCCGCCGCCAATGAAACTGTAATCGTCAGAACGTAGTCTACAACCAGCGCCGATCCGGATACGACGCCGGTGTGGGCACCGAGCAATTTGGTCGCCACGACATAACCGCCGCCGCCTTCCGGGAAGTGCTCGATGATGTGGGAGTATGCCCACGCGATGATAAAGACGGTGCCTGCGACCGCAACGGCGAGTGCAATCGCCAGGTATGTGTGTTCGCCCAGCGCCCGGAACGCCTCTTCCGGTCCGTAAGAGGACGACGAGAGACCATCGGCGCCCAGGCCCACCCACGCCAGAAGGGCGACCAGCGAAAGGCGATGGAACAATGACCGGTCGGTCAGGTCACGCGGTTTGCCGAAGAAGATGCGGCGCAGCCGTTCGCCAATGCCCGGTTCTTCGGGTGGAAGTTCCGGCGGAACATTACCTGGAGTGTTAATGGGCGATGGTATAGCCGGGTCTGCCATAAACTCTATGTCCGGGACATGCTGCCAAGATTCGGCTACGCTTGGGGAGGGTGGTCCTCTCCCGCCCGGCTTCCTGCGGCCGGTTCGGTATTGTCATTATCGGTCAATTGGCCGCAGCAGGCACGGGTTTCTTGGACACCGCCCAGTCGGCCTTGGGATCGTCGACGGTCAGCGGGCGGATGCCGCCGCTGAAACGCGCCTGCAGGATTTCGTATTGCGCCGCCACCGCGGGCTCCGGGTGGCGCCAGTCGTGAAGATAAAACACGGTGTGGATTCCGGCCTGCAGAAGTTCTTTGGTGCACCCAAAACAGGGACGCATGGTCGTGTAGAGCGTCGAGCCGGCGACAGGCACGCCAAATCGCGCCGCCGACAACAGCGCATTCTGCTCGGCATGGACGCAGATACACAAATCATACGCCTCACCGGGGCCGTACTTCTGCCGGTTGGCGCAACGGTCGCATCCCCCCTCTTCGCAGTTCTTCGTCTTTGACGGAGTTCCGTTATATCCGGTCGACACAATCCGGCTGTCCATTACCAGTATGGCACCGACCCGGTTGCCCAGGCAATTGGCGCGCTCGCGGACCGCCATGGCAATCTGCATGAAGTAGGTGTCCATATCCGGACGTGTGCGTGGTGCGGTGGTCATCGTCAGGTCTCCTCGGCGGCCATGTCCTAGGCGCCAACTGCCAAAGATACACTGATCGGCGGGAAGAATACCACCGCGATTCAAGGGGGGTATGGCTTGATTCAGGCGCGCTGGATCGGGGCCGGCCTCCCCACGGTCTTGATCTCGCTATCGAGGGTGCGGATCAACTATTGAGACGCCGGTTGTGCCGTCCAAAGCCTCGGAGTTATGAGAATGGAGATTTCTTTCTCTTCAATCGAGGTGGTCGTGTGCCTAAACAAGAGTCCGAGAAGGGGAATGGAGCCAAGCAGTGGTACCTTCCGGACAGCCTCGATACGGTTCTTTACAAGAAGACCACCGATCACAACAGTCTCGCCGTCGTTCACGCGAACCTTGGTGGTGACACTGCGCTTGTTTGTCACCGGCAGGCCAGTGCTGCCGGAGCCGATCACGTCGGACACCTCGGGTGACACTTCCAGGGTGATTGCTCCCGCCTCCGAGACGTACGGGATGATCGTCAGTGCAATCCCGGTCTTGATGACCTCGAGCTGAGCGTACGTGTATGTCTGTGATCCACTGAGCATCGAGAAGTATTCTTCGCGCCCGATGAAAATCTGCGCCTTGTTCCCTTCAACTGTCGCGATGCGGGGATTGGCACGGATGTGGGCCTTCCCTTCATCCACCAGAGCATTCAGCCGGATCTGATACTGTCCAATCCAGCCGGACTTCTGGATCCCGATCCGGTCAAAGACCACGGACAGCGAGGTGTCATTGCGCAATGCCTCGTTAGGGAGTGCACCAATCTGCAGTTTCCTCTCTGTCCCCTTGGAGGCGGTAAGATCCCAAGAGAGCCCCAATTGGCGGCTGATATCTGAGGACATCTCGGTCACCAGCGCTTCGATCATGACCTGCCGTGGGGGATGGTCGATCTGCGCCAGATCTGCCTGCATGCGGGCAATCATCTCGGGCGAACCGGTCAGCGTCGCCGTATTCGTTTCGGCGTCTATTCGGACAAACGGTTCGTAGTACGTCGACAGCAGCTTCAGGATGTCGCCGGCCTTGATAAAACTCGGGCGATACAGCACGGTTTCGGTGATGAGTGGAAACGACGGATTGCTTGGACGCGGAGAACCGACGAGGTAATACCCATTCAGCCAGCGAAATGTCAGGCCAAACGGGCTCAGAACGCGCCGCATGGCTTCTTCGAAGGGCAAATCGGTGAGTTCAACCGTGAGGATTCCGGTCACCGACTCGTCGGCAATGACATTGACGAAACACTGCGTGGCCATCGCCTGGAGGATTTCACGCACGTCGGTATCGTAGAAGACGTTGGTAACCCGGCAGTCCGGCCGCGCCGGGTCAGAGTTTTGGGTCAGAGCCGCTTTGGGAACGGGGTTTGGCTGGTTGCCTGGGGTGATCCCCGACGACGAATCGCCAGGTACGGATGTATCGACCCGAGGGTCGCCACTCCCCGGATTATCCTGCGCACGTAAGTCGCCGGCGAGACCAATCGTCCCGGCGAAGACAAGAGCGGCGGCGATCAGAATCCCAGCCAGCGCTCTACTCGATCCCGAGAGATTCTTTGATGACAAATTCACGCTCCAGAGTTGCCGGTTTCTTCTCGCCATAGAAGACTTCCACCATCGCCCGGTAACGGCCAGGCACAAAGCCGGCCAGGACCTGCGAGGAGAGTATCCTGGCTTGGCCTGGCAGCACGTACGCCGTGTCGGCTTCGAATTTGACTTTCGCGAGGTTCTCAAACCGTCCCTCGGTTACAACCTCGACTGAGTCGAGTTTGCCAGGGGCACGCCAGAACTGAATCTCGGCGTTTCCTGAGAGCCGCACGTGGATATTCCCGGTGTTGCGGAACTCGGTATTCAGGACAACAGACGATCCGGGCTGCTGATCTACACCGATCTTGGTAACCTCGCCACTCTTCTCAAGACCCGGTGGAACCGTCAGGAAGATGGGGAAGTTAAGCTGCGACGGCAATGTCGTGGCGCCGCTGTCCTGGGCGGACTTCGCATTTAGAATGATGCACCCGTAATACCCGCCTTTGGCATCGGTCGGAATGGTCAGCGATGCCCTCAGATTCTGCGCCCGGGATGGATCCAGGGTGAAGCGAAGCGGGTCGATTTTCAACCAGGGGATACAACTGCGGCCCGTGTCCGGTACTTCCTCTGACACCCACATCTGCCCCCGCATCCCAAAGAAGACTTGTCCCATGCTCACATCGACGTTGATCGGTTTGTCTTCCCTGTTCATCACGTTGATGCCGAAGATGCGCGTGCCACCCGCTGGGATTGACTTGTCAAAGACCTCGGGTCTGTATTCCACGAAGAGCGACCGTGCCGCCCCCGTGGCGCCAACGCGGGAGGAATGCTGCTTCGTGATTTCGAATGTGGATTGTGAGACCGCCGGTGACCGTCCGCCATATTGCACAAACGCCTTAATCGTGTATTTGCCGGGAGCCGGGAGTCCGGTAATCGTCTGAATGGACGCTTTCGTGCCTGGGAGTATCAACCCCCGCCCCCCCCCAAGACGCGTGTCCTGGATCAAACGGTGGTTTTCGTCACGAATGACCATCCGGCCCGCGGTGACGACATGCACGTTCCCCGTGTTTTCCACATCAACGCTCACGAGCATTCCACGATCGCCAAACTGCTTTGCCAAGGCGGAGTCCTGAGCGGTTGGTGTGATCTCAATGTCCCCGGTGAGCATTCGGCGCTGGGTGCCGGGACGTCCCTTGACGATAATCTCAAACCAGGACGGGACTTGAAATTGGTATTCAAACATCGCCTCCATGACATCCGGGGAGGCTTTGCGGTCTTCCTGCAGGACTTCAAAAACGACCGCACCATAGGCGCCGCCGATCGCCCGATAGGGAACTTCGACCTTGGCTGCCACTTGGCGCATTTCACCCGGAGGGATGTCAGCCAGCGTATCCAGGAGCGTGATCCAGCTGACGCACGAGTAGGACATCGTGGTGTCGGACAGCTTGTAGTCCCCCCGCGATGACTGATACATGTCCCTCGTGGACATCCTGATCCGCAGCGGCTTCTCTTTGTTCTGGTTGGTCAGCTCGAAGTTGACCAGCGAACGCGAACCCGGCGTCAATTCGAGCGAGACGATTTGCGGGCTCAGGAGAAGGTCAAACTGTGCGTGCGACGGCCCGGCCCAAAGAGAGACCAGGCCGATCAGTGCCAAGCCGCCGATGATGCTGCTGGCGGAAAAGAGTCTCGGGCAACGAGTCTTGAATTGTATCCTCATCATCGCACCTCATCGTCCTTTGCAGCGAGTGCCTTTTCCGCATAGTAAGGTAAGGCGATTTCTCAAGCAGAATGCAAAGAAATTTGCCCGCGCACTCATACCTTGGAAGAACACCGGCCTGGCGGAGACAAAATTGACAGGCGCGCCAGCCAGACCGGCGCGCCTGTTGCCGAACTCATGCGGCAAGCGTGAACCACAAAACCCGGTAAAGTTAACTGCTCGAGGTCTGCGATTCCTCCGTGCGGCCCTTATAAGGGCTTCCAGGTACCATCGGTGTTAAGCCACGGTTTCAGGCACTGCACCGAGAGGGTAATCTGGGCTCTGTTAATGTAGTCGCACGCACCATTGCATTGCACGACGCAGATCTTGTTCCATAGCTTCCAGGCGATCCCATAGTGGAGCGGCCAGGGGCGCACGCCGGTACCGATCACATCTTTCAGGAGATCATCGCTGGCGTTCAGATCCACCGCCGATGTCCAACCGCGCGCATTCGCTTCCGCGAATCCACCACCATTTGTCTCGAAGGAATAGGAGACATCGATCGGCGTATGCGTCGGGTCGTAGCACGGGCCTTGCGGGTCGGGCATCAACGGGCCAAAGCCTTCATAGTCGACCAAGACGTCGCCGTTGGAGGCCAGCCGCGCCTCGATGCTGTTGCCGGCGAAGCAGCCGGGCTTACGGATATACCATTGCCACTCCGTCCAGCCCAGCTTCCAATCGATCCACTGGCCGACGGATGCGCGAATGACAACCGGGATCAGCCATTTTTCCCTGTTGCAATTGCCCTGCGCTTGTTCGCCCAGCCGGAACAGCCGGGCCTGGCGGAGCTCAAGATCCAGCGGATTCGGCAGCCATGTTTGTGTTGCCTCATCGAAGTAGAAGACCTCGCTCTCGCCTTGCGCCTGTGCCTGCGCGATGCCGACAAAGGCGACAAGCGCCCCGACGGCAAGCAGTAACAGAATTAGCTTCTTCATTGCTCCCTCCTTAGGGATTATGGGTGATGAGAGAACTGTGACAGTTGCACTGTCGTAAACTGTCATGAATGGGTTACGGAGACTGACTCTTTGCGCCCGTCCTCCTTTCAACTCCTACGGCCCACCTGCCGAAATTCCGGTTGTATCCAGCATGACGT
This sequence comes from bacterium, assembly GCA_021813505.1. Taxonomy (GTDB): domain Bacteria; phylum Zixibacteria; class MSB-5A5; order WJJR01; family WJJR01; genus JACRMA01. Next base: position 35,402 of record JAKAKI010000018.1, read on the forward strand.
TAAGGTTCTCAATCGTCAATGTGATGATGGCCGAATTAACGTAGTCACAGGCCTTAATCGTTCTGTCAGGCGCGAGCCTCGACCAAATGGAGAAGAGGTGGGGCGTTTCGTCCCCTGGTATGCTGAGAAACTGCTGGTTGAATAGCGCCGGAATAAGAAACTGAACGGGAGGGACTGACTGGTCGGAGGGCGTGATCGCATAAGATGCCGGTATCGCGGGGCTCCCGGAACCATCGAGAGGCGCCAGATCATCGAACAGTGAAAAAGTGATCGTCGATGACGTATTCCCCTGGACTTTCATTGTGGCCAGGCGGCCCGCAAGCACTTCCGGTTTGCGGATGCGAAAATCGAATTCTGACGCATCGAGCGACCATTGAACACAAGGAAGCTCCTGGCAATCCACGACGCCTTGCACCGGAAACTTCTCGCATTCAGTCCCCCCCTTGAGATTCGCAGAGACAATTCCGATGCCGAGAGGATTAATGCCGTCGTAAACAATGGTGAAGGTTGTCACCTGCCGCTCTTTCATGCCCTGGTCTGTCTTCAGGCCATAAATCGAGCCACACCACTTACTGTTGTAAGTCTGAGGTCCAGTGAAGCTGAACAACGGGCTGGATACGGTGATCAGGCTCGCACAGCGAGCGGGAATCGGAAAGGTGAGGTTGCTGAGCGCTGGACAGCCCGAGTATACCGTGTACTTGCAGGTGGTCTGCTGGGTAACGCTGTCAAAATCGCAAACGCCAACGATGCGACTTGGAATTCTCGCAGCGAGTTCGCGGCTGTCAGGCTCGGCCGATGAGGTGGCTTGCGCGCCGGCGATACTCGGAAGTGAAAGGGACGCTATCGCCCCAAGAATCAGGAGTATGCCACGTGCCCAATGATTGCGACACAGACAATAAGGAAAAGCTCGACAAGTAAGTCTTGACACGTGCCTCCACCCTCGGGTGCTAGGATTCGTAGGGCCGCCCGTTTTGCATTCGATCTGGTTTGGCACAAACAGAGTTTACCGCGCTGCTAAGAGGCAGCAGGGACTGCTCGGTAAAAATCCATTGTCAGTGCTTATTCTCGTAAGAGGTCGGACCCCTGTCAAGTAGAAACTGCATTGATGAAGTACAGTATGTCAATTTGTTGTCTTGCGAGTGGGCCGGTGTTGCTCGTTACACTACGGACACGGACTCGGACGGCTTGCTCACCGCGGCTTTTCGATTCCCGAATCGGATAGGTGTTGTCCCCGAACATGTTATGCGGCGTAATAGGAGTGTGTTTATCCGGTTAGTCACATGGCGGGACTATCCCGGGTTTCGGAGCTCTCCAGTCTGTCCTACATTCGAATGCGAAATCTCTCTGTGAGGCTCGTGGAGCACGTCCGGTTGCGTTCTATGAGACGAAACACCACAAAGCAAAGCCCTTCGCGATAGCGGCGGGGACATGAAACTGTGCCAACGTCGGGTTGAATACCAGGCACTCAACGGTGGTCGGCCCTCGTGAAGCACCGGCTCAGTGCTGTCGGCACCTGTCCGGAACCGAACAGGCACTGTTCGGAAGCTGACGGTTCGCTGGCGTCGAGCTCGCGGAATGTGCTGAATCGCAACGGATTGGCCCATTGGCACGGTATCTGCTATGACTGCGGCCGGGAGTAGTCTATGGATCGGCCACTTGACGAATCTGTTCGCCGAAAGAAAACGATCAAACGCAGCATCCAGGCCGGCGTCGGTGTTGGGGCCGCCGCCCTGCTTGTCGCGATCATTCCCGGATGGTTTTCCCCCAGCCTCAATCGCCAGGAAATCCGCACTGCCATCGTCGACATCGGGCCGGTCGAGGCTACGATCACGGCATCTGGAGTCATCGTGCCGGAATCCGAACAGATCATTGCCAGTCCGATCGATTCGCGCGTGGTTCACATTCTCCGGCGGCCCGGGGACATGCTGGCTGCTGGTGATCCGATCATTGAACTCGATACCGCCGCGGCGCTTCTGGCGCTGAGCAAGATCGACGATGAGATCTCTTTGAATGCCAACAGCAGATCTCAACTCGAACTGGAGCTCGAGAGTCAGTTGGGCGATCTCAAGAGCAAGTTTGAAATCGATAGCCTGAAACTCCAGGCACTTCGGGCCAAGACCGGGCAATTGCAGAAGCTTTTCAAGATCGGTGGCAGTTCCGCGGAGCAGGTGCATCAGGTGGAACTCGAAGCTCAGATCGCGGAGGTCGAACTCGCCCAAACCAAACGGAGCATCGCAATCAAGCACAAGACGCTCGAGTCGCAGCTCGCCGGCGCCGCAACACAACGGGCGCTCCTTCGCAAAGAGCAAGTGGAACTGCGCCGGCAGTTGGACATGGCCGCCGCAAGGGCTCTGCGTGGCGGTGTGCTCACATGGGTGGTCCCGCAGGAGGGTACCGCGGTCCGGAAGGGGGATGTGATCGCCCGGATCGCTGATCTCAGCACGTTCCGAGTTGATGCCACCATTTCAGATGTCCACGCCAACAGTATTACGGCGGGAATGCGGGCCAAAGTGAGAATACGGGATTCGGTACTGGTTGGTGAGATCACCTCGATTCGTCCGACAATCGAGAACGGTATCATCAGTTTCGGCATCGGGCTTAAAGACAATGCCAGTCCGCTTCTTCATTCCAACCAGCGAGCCGATGTGTACGTCGTCACCGCTGCGAAGGACACCGTCCTGCGCGTCAAACGAGGGCCTTCGGCGAACGGCCGAAGTTCCGGCGAGGTTTTTGTCATCCGCGATGGTGTTGCGATCAAGACTCCGGTTCGCCTGGGGATAGCCGGATTCGAATATGTTGAGGTTGAGGATGGCCTCGCGCGTGGTGATGTCGTTGTCATCTCTGACGTGAGCGAGTTCATGCACAGAAGCAAGATCAAGGTTCGGTGACCGCTGATCTGCGGTGATGGACGGAGAGCTTATGGGAGGAGCAATGATCAGTCTGAAAGAAGTAGAGAAGGTGTATCGCACGGAGGAGATTGAAACCCTGGCCCTGTCCGGAATCAATCTCGAGATCGATGAAGGGGAGTTCGTGTCGGTAATGGGACCCTCCGGATCGGGTAAGAGCACTCTTTTGAATGTCATCGGGCTTCTGGATGAACCATCGAAAGGGAGTGTCCTGCTCGCCGGGGAGACGATTCAGGGACTGCCCGACCGGGATCAGGCGCGGATTCGCAACCAGCAGGTCGGGTTCATCTTTCAGACGTTTCACCTGATCAGCGATCTGAACGTCATCGATAACGTCGAGATACCGCTCCTATATCGGCACCTTGCGAGTTTCGAACGCCGCTCCCTCGCACTGCGAGCGCTCGAGCGCGTTGGTTTGGCCTCGCGGGTGCGTCACTTCCCCTCCCAACTTTCGGGCGGCCAGCAGCAGCGCGTCGCGATTGCCCGCGCCATCGTTGGCCAGCCGCGCGTTCTTTTGGCCGATGAGCCAACGGGCAATCTTGACAGCCAGATGGGTGAGGAGATCATGAAGATCCTGATGGGACTGAACGAGGATGAGAAAACAACAATCGTCATGGTGACCCACGATGCCCGTCTGGCCGAGAAGACCGAGCGCATCGTCAGGCTTTTCGACGGCCGCCAGGTCAATTGAGAGGCGAGGCTATGCTGAGAAACTACATCAAGATGTCTCTGAAGGTCCTTCGCCGCCGGCCATTCTTCACGTTCATCAGCTTGTTCGCGATCGGTTTCACTCTGACCGCGCTGACGACCAGCGCCGCGCTGATCGATCACACGCTGGCGCCGATGCCGCCGGAAACGATGCTGGACCGAACGCTGGGCATCTATCACATGACCGCGAAGGGCGAGACCGTTCAAGTGAATTCCAATCCGGGGTACAAGCTTCTGGATCGCTGCATCCATGACCTCCCCGGAACCGAGATGGTCACCGTATTCTCCTCGGCCGGTTCGGTCAATTCGTACCTGGCCGGGAGGAAGATCGAATCACATATGAAACGGACAGATGGCGCCTATTGGAAGGTCATGCACTTTGATTTTCTGGAGGGGCACCCGTATACCGAGGACGATGATCGCAACGCCAATTTCGTCGCGGTGATCAATGAGCGGACGCGGCGTGAGTTCTTCGGCAACACGAACGCGGTTGGCAAGACGATTGAGGCCGACGGACAGCGATTTCGAGTTACGGGTGTGGTGGCCGATGTTCCCATTTACCGGAACAACCCTTTCGCCGACATTTGGGTGCCCATCAGGACGGCCAAGAATGACCACTACCGATCCGAATATTCGGGTGGATTCACGGGTCTGATTCTCGCGAGGAGCCGCGCCGCGTTCCCGGAGATCCGCCGCGAATTCCAGGCGCGCGTTTCACAAATCGATCTTGCGGATTTGGAACTTCCCGGCGTCCAGGTACTCTCAGCGCGTCCCGAGACGTACACGGAGGCGGCCTCCCGTGAGATTCTCGGTACACCGGTCGAAAAGACTCGAACAGCCTATCTCTATGCGTGTTTCGCCGGGCTGATGGTTCTTTTCATGCTACTCCCGACAATCAGTCTGATCAACATCAACGTGAGCCGGATTCTGGAACGGGCCTCCGAGATTGGTGTTCGCAAGGCATTCGGCGCCTCCAAGTTCACCCTGGTCGCCCAGTTCGTCACCGAGAATGTCATTCTCACCCTCCTTGGCGGAACGATTGCGTTTATCGCGTCTTGGGGCATTCTGGCCGGATTCACATGGTTGGGCGTTGTGCCCTATGCCCAGTTTTCTCCCAATTTGAGAATCTTCGCGGTGGCGCTGGCAATCGCCCTGTTCTTTGGTGTCTTCTCCGGGGTGTATCCAGCATGGAAGATGTCGCGCCTTCATCCGGTGGATGCTCTCAGAGGAACAACCCTATGATTAAGCACGTATTCACCCTTGTGTGGAACCGAAGACGGACCAACGCCCTCATTGTGGCCGAGGTGCTGATTTCCTTTCTCGTCCTCTGCGCGGTGCTGACATTGAGCGCACATTTCCTGACGAACTACCTGAGGCCGCTGGGATTCGATTACCAGAACGTCTGGAATGTCGAGGTTTCGACCGGGCTCCCGTGGTCGTCGATAGGACAGAGCAGTTCCATGAACACAACCCGCCAGTTGATCGAAATCGCCAAAGGGTTTCCCGAGGTGAAAGCCGCGGCGGGGATTCTGGCATCGCCTTTTGGAAGCAGTACCTGGACCAACAATGTGGACAATCTAAGCACGTCGGTCATGTACGATGGAGCAACCGACGACCTGCCACAAGTGCTTGGCCTGGAGCTGATACAGGGGCGGTGGTTTGACCGTACCGACGACGCACAAAACTGGGCTCCCGTGATCATCAACGCCAGTTTGAGGGACAAGCTCTTTGGAGATAGAGACCCGCTTGGAAAGACCCTGATCAAATCCTCTGAGGACCACCGGCTCGAAGGGAGAGTGATCGGAGTCGTCGACGACTTCAGATTCAAGGGAGAGCTGCGGACACCGTTCGATCTGTACTTTTCCCGGTTGCGGCTCGATGACACACTCAGCTTCAGCCAACCCGATTTGCTTGTGAGAGTTCAACCCGGAACTCCTGCCGAGTTCGAGGAACGGCTCATGGCCGGCCTGAATGCTGCCGCGCCGGGCTGGTCTTTCAATATCCGGCCCCTGGGCCAAATGAGGAGAGCACAGTTTACGGAGATGTTGACACCACTTGGAATTGTCGCGCTGATCGCCGGGTTCCTCCTGCTTATGGTCGGGTTTGGACTTCTGGGCGTTCTCTGGCAGAATGTCACACGGCGAACTTCGGAGATCGGCCTGCGGCGGGCGCTGGGCGCGCATGCGCGCTCCGTTTACTTTCAGATTGTCGCGGAGATTCTTGTGGTCACGACCATCGGTCTTGTGCTTGGCACATTGATTGCGATCCAGTTTCCGCTGCTGGGCATCGTCGATGATATCGCCATGACGACGTACTTGATTGGTCTCCTGGCCTCCGTTGGGCTCATCTACTCCCTGACAGCAGCGTGCGGACTCTATCCCGGCTGGCTGGCATCCCGCGTTGGGCCGGCCGCGGCGCTGCACCACGAGTAGGGGAGCAAAGCCTCGAATCCCTTGCCGGACGGCGAGGCGGCACTTGCCGGTGGCCGGAATATCACCAATACTGTCAAGGCATGATCGCACGGAGAGGGGACTGCTGCGCCCATCCACCGGCCGGTCTGGTGCAAAGTTGATCCGCGTATGATCCTAATTGTCGATGATGATTCCGCCGTCCGGGCATCGCTGACGCTTCTGTTGAAGCAGGCGGAGTTCCGTTCGCAGGCCGTATCGTCCCCGGCCGAAGCGCTCACGCTGATCGACGACCGGTCAATCGAGCTGGTCTTGCAGGACATGAACTTCTCGCGCAGCACCACCGGCGAAGAGGGGATGACCCTGCTTCAGGAGATCCGGACACGCCGGCCGGACGTTCCCGTCATCCTGATGACCGCCTGGGGGTCGATTGCTCTCGCCGTCCGCGGTGTGCGAGCCGGTGCGTACGACTTCATCACCAAACCCTGGGCCAATGATTCGCTGCTGCAGTCTGTACGAACCGTGCTTGCCGTTGTCAAAGCCAAGGCGGCGGCGCCGCAGGGCGGGCAGGCCACACGCGAGGAGTTGGATCGACGGTACGATTTCGGTCCACTGGTCGGCCGTGATCCGAAATTCACTGAAGCGCTTGAGATCGTCGGGCGTGTCAGTGCCACCGACGCATCGGTGCTCATTATTGGTGAGAGCGGGACCGGGAAGGAGCTCATCGCCGAGGCGATCCACCGGAACAGCCCGCGGAAGGAACGGCCTTTCGTGAAAGTCAATCTCGGCGGGATCAGTCCCTCGCTGTTCGAATCGGAGATGTTCGGACACCGGCGCGGGGCATTCACCGATGCGCATGAGAATCGGGCGGGACGATTCCATCTGGCCGATTCCGGGACAATCTTTCTTGATGAGATCGGGGATTGCGATCTCGGGTCGCAGGTGAAGCTCCTGCGTGTCCTTCAGGATCGCACCTACGAGGTTCTGGGTTCGAGTACAGCTCGCACGCTCGACATTCGTGTGATCTCGGCCACCAACAGGAACCTGCCGGAAATGATCGATCAGGGGCAGTTCCGGGAGGACCTGCTCTACCGGCTGAATCTGATCACCGTGAACCTGCCCCCGTTGCGCGACCGGCCGGATGACATCCCCCTTTTGGCAAACCAATTCCTGCAACAAGCATCGGCGCTTTATCGCCGGCGGGGAATGGCGCTCAGCGATGGCGCCGTGCGGTGGTTGAAAGCCGAACCCTGGCCGGGCAATGTCCGCGAACTCAAGCAGCTCATCGAACGTACTGTGCTGCTCACGAGCTCCGATGTGCTCGACGCCGGTGATCTTGCCAAAGGGGCTCAGATGGCCGGGCGTCCGACCGGTCACGAGACACTCCCGGCTCCGGGGAGTATGACGATGGATGAGATGGAAAAAGCCATGATCGAGAAATGCATGGCCCATTATAGCGGCAATGTCAGCAAAGTGGCCGAGGCCCTGGGGATCAGCCGCGCGGCGCTTTATCGCCGGTTCGAGAAATACGGGATGCAGCCGTGAGTCTCCGGACGAAGTTTGTTGGCTACCTCCTCGCCCTCCATCTCGCCTTTGCCTTGTTTGCGGTATATGCCCTTCGCCATCAGCGCGTCTGGTTGCTGGCCGTAGAGGCCTTTCTCTTCGTGTCGTTCATCGTCGCGCGGCGGCTCCATCGCAGCATGTTCCGGCCGCTCGAATTGCTCGTGGCCGGGGTGGACATGATCAAGGACGGCGACTTCACCTCCACGTTTCGTGAAATCGGCCAGGCGGAAATGGACCAGCTCATCGCCGTCTACAACCGCATGATTCTCACGCTGCGTGATGAACGCGTTCACTCGGAAGAGCAACATCACTTTCTGGACAAGCTGCTGCGGGCCTCACCGGCTGGGATCATCATTTTTGATTATGACGGGCGCATCGACCTGGTTAATCCAGTGGGCGCTGACCTCTTTGGTGTCCCCTCCGGTGCCCTCGCTGGACAACTCCCGGGCCAATTGGGCACGCCGCTCGCATCCGCCATCGACGGATTGCCGGTGGGCGGGTCCAGGGTGGTCACGCTCTACAGCCGGCGGCGCTTCAAATGCAGCCGGTCCGAGTTTCACTATCGCGGCTTCCCGCGAAGCTTCATCGTGATCGAGGAACTGACGGAGGAACTGCGCCGTTCTGAGAAGGCCGCGTACGAGAAATTGATCCGGGTCATGTCCCACGAGATCAACAATTCCATCGCGGCCACAACCTCGCTGCTTCAGTCGTGCCTCAATTACCGCAGCCAGATCGACGAGAATGACCGGCATGATTTCGAGAATGCGCTCGAGGTGGCGATCGAACGGATGGCGCATCTGAATGAATTCATGCGTGGATTCGCCGACGTGGTTCGGCTGCCCCCTCCGAGATTTCAGTCGTGTGATCTGCGCCGGGTTCTCGAGAATATCGCTTTGCTCATGAGACCGGAATGCGACCGGCGGCGGATCGAATGGCGCTGGGCGATGGAGTCCTCACCTGGGCCGGTTCGCGCCGACCCCGGACTGCTCGAGCAGGCTCTAGTGAATATCGTCAAGAACGCCCTGGAAGCGATCGATCAGGATGGCTCTATCACCATCCGATTCGGGATCCGGCAGGGAAAGCCGGCGGTAATCGTGGAGGACACAGGCCGCGGGTTCACCGCCGAACTCAAGGACAATCTGTTCACGCCATTCTTCAGCACCAAAGCAGGTGGGCAGGGAATCGGCCTGACGATGGTGCAGGAGATTCTCAGTCTCCACAGGTTCGATTTTCGGCTGGAAAGCGAAGCCGGTGAGCCGACCCGATTCACGATCCTGTTTACCTAGCTCGTACTTTACCCCATTCGATGGGCCTGCTTAGTAGCTCCGCAGCGCAACAGATCAACTCTCCGTCGTCCGCTTATGCCACCGATGTTTCCAGGCAAGGCGGCACGTCCAGCGCGGCAGGACCCGGTGCGAACTACTTCCAACCGCGGAGTCGCTTGGCGTGTGTCCGGTTTGCTACGGCATCCGGTAGATCCGCAGTCCCAAATCTGTCGTCACGTAGAGCAACCCGGCGCTCACAACGCAATCGCGCACTTCAAGATTTGAATCTTCGCTGATGTCACTCCTGAGGCAGTTGAAGTCGCGATCGCAGACGATCAATCCCCGTCGTCCTCCGAATACGATTCTGTCGCCGGTCAGGCACGCAATCTGGGGACGGAAGCCCCTGTACCTGCCCTCTGCAAACACGGTGTCCAGGTCGACGGTTCGCACGATACGGGGATCGGATACTTCGGAGACGTCGATCTGGGTCCAACTGTTCGATTCGGATCCATCGTCCCTGCAATACGACCACCCTCCGCCGACCAGAACTGTCGTGCTGCAGATCGCGAGATTGGCGCCACCATCGTAGGGCAAAGGAATCGAATTGACAAGCCGCGCCTCACTGGCGAGGAGAACCCACAGTTCCGGATTCTTGGGATCGCTGTCGCAGAACGCGACGGCAATCAGGTACTTTCCACAGAAACCCTTGCCCAACACATAGGTTTCGAACTCATCGGGCGGGCAGGACCCGTCCGAGAATCGCAGTGTATCCAAACAGAGAGGATTGGCTGGCGACCGGACATCGTATACGTTCTGCCCGGAGTAGCAAAGCGTCCTGCCGAGCCAAGCGGACACTCCCATACCGCGCGGCTCCTGGTTTCGCGCTGTGTGTATCTCACCGATTTGCTTTATGGATGACGGCGCCGAAACGTCGAAGATGCCGGTTCCCATATTATCCTCGACGAAAAACCAGTTTCCCCATTTGGCGACCGGGCGGGAGACCCAGTATGCCGGATCGGCGCCCACCTCGGGCAGTGTGATTCCAGCCATGCGAGGGCTGAGGGGATTGGCTATGTCTATGATGCAGACAGTCTCACTGTATCCGGCGATGTAGGCGTACCGCCCCTCCACAACAAGGCCGCCGCACTCACCCAGGACCCACAGATTGGCCGAGGCGAGAAGTGCCAGTGCCGAATCGGCGCGAAAGATGCTATCGGCCTGCGAATCGAGCGGATTCGCCCCGTGATCCTTCCTGGAGCAGGAGGGTGATAGTTGCAGTGTCGCGACAAGCAATAAGAGCAAAGCGGCGGTGCCGGCTCCCCTCCGGGTCTTCTCACTCATTGGATCTCCTCTCACGACGGCGACCGGGAATACGGTGAAACGAGATTCTCCGAAAGCACCACGCTGACACCCGTGTATCCATGGGAGGTTAGCCGGGAAGTTATTCCGGCGCCTCGCGGTATTCATCAGGTAATTACACACGGACAGATCAACTATTCCCAAAAAGTGCACCTGGGAGGCGGCCTGGAATCTCGTACGAAGCGGGGCGGGCGGAAAATCAAACCGCCCCGGTCGTCCGATGACCGGGGCGGCGTTGAGGCAAGTCCTTGCCTTGATACCGCGAGGAGTCGGGACTACTTCAGATGCTTGGAGACCAGCTTGGTCATTTCGAACATCGACACCTGGGTGCGTCCGCCGAACACCACTTGCAGCTTGTCATCGGCGTTGATCATGGTGCGCTTCTTGGCATCCTGGAGTCCGTTGCGCTTGATGTACGCCCAGAGCTTCTTGGTGACTTCGGTGCGCGGCATGGCGTTCATGCCCACGACCGCCGAAAGAGCTTCGGACGGCATCATGGGCTTCATGAAGGCCGGATTTGGTTTGCGCTTCGATTTGGCTTTGGGGGCGGCTTTCTTCTTGGGGGCCGCTTTCTTCTTTGGAGCGGCTTTTTTCTTCGGAGCCGCTTTCTTCTTGGCCGGTGCCTTCTTGGCTTTGGCCTTCTTCGCCGGTTTCTTCTTCATCGGCATTGGTGCCTCCCGATTGGATAGAGGGTTGGTTGGTTCACTACGTTGGACGACATATGAAACTTCTGCTGGTTTCGCGTGCACGTAATGCGCATTCTCTTTTCGCCGCCATGTTCAATTTGTCATAATGCGCCTGTGGCTCCCAGGGGGAAAGCCACAATTCACTCTGCGTCCTCGAACGGCCTCCCTGTCGATCGGTCTCGCTTCATAGGGCAAACGCCATCATTTCACTCGTAGCATGGATATTCTACCGGGGGGCCGCAAGAAAAATCCGCGATTTCACCCATGAAATTAGCATTTTTTTCATAGGTGGGAGATCGCCGGTTACCTATGAGAAATCGGCGCGGGGGCGGTGGTGTCGGGCTCAGGGGCGGCCCGGCCGCACTCTGTGGGTGGTTGCCGCTTGAGTTTTCCCCCCGTTGGCTGTTGCATACCCCACGTCCGGTGACCTATGCCAGTTCCCGAATCCTCAGTTCCACACCCGTCGGCGAAGGCTGTACCCCCCGCTAGCGGGGAGGCTTCCGAGGGTAATTCGGGCAACGCGGCTCTGGTGGCCCGTGGCTTGCGCCTGTCGGTCTATGATGCGTGTGCCTATGCGTTTATGATGGGTGTGGGCGAGTCTTACTTCATCGCCTTCGCCATTTCCATAGGGGCAACAGCGGCCCAGATCGGGTACCTGACCACGGCGCCGCTCCTGGTGGGATCGGTCCTGCAACTCCTCTCCCCGGCGGCAATCCACGCTGTACGCTCGCGCCGCCGGCTGGTTCTGTGGTCGGCGGGACTCCAGGGATTGATCTACCTGCCTCTGGCATACCTGGCCTTCCGCTCCGGGACAGTAATGACTGCCAGCCCAGTTTGGATCCTGATCGCTCTGGCGGTCATCTACCATTCGGCCCTGCTGTTTTTGGCACCCGCCTGGCAGGCTTGGATGGGGGATTTGCTGGGAAGCGGGGATAAAGGGCACTACCTGGGGCGGCGGAACCGTGCCAGCGGGGCAGTCCAGTTTGTGGCGTTCTTTGCCACCGGCATCATCCTCAACCTCTCCGCTGCCCAGGGACGGGGCCGGACAGCCGCCTTTGCGGTCATGTTCATGCTCGCTTTTGTCGCCCGTGGGATTTCGATCGCATTCCTGAAGAATCAATACGAACCACCGGCCTCATCATCCGAAGATGCCCAGTCGGCGCTCAGTTTGAAGGGGCTTGCGTTTCGGCCCGGCGAGCGCAATTCGGCGGTGCTGATCGCCTATCTGGCGATGATGTACTTCTCGGTCTATATCTCGGTCCCCTTCTTTTCCCCCTACATGTTTCGGGGGCTCCAGTTCACCTATCTGGATTACACGATTGTCTCGGCGGCGTCGATGCTCGCCAAGTTCACGATGATGCCGTTTTGGGGCCGGATGTGCGACCGGTATGGGGCGCGCAAAATCCTGCTTTCGGCCGGTTCTTCGCTGGGGTTGATCCCGCTGCTGTGGTGTTTCATCCGGGAGCCGATGCTTTTGGCCACGGCGGAACTCTACTCCGGCGCGGCATGGGCGGCGTTCGAGTTGTCCTCGTTTTACTATCTCCTGGATGCGATCCCCCCGGAGAGGCGTCCGCGCCTTCTGGCGGTGTACCAGGCCATTAATGGAGTGGGGATCTTCCTCGGGATGAATCTGGGGGTGCTCATAGCATCCATGGGGACATTTCGGGGGACCAACCTGCTTCTGCCGATCCTTGTGTCCGCTCTGGCCCGTCTGACAATTACCATCGGATTCTGGCGGTACCTGCGCGAAGTGCGCCGTGTGGAGGAGATTCGGTACGATCAGGTCTTTCTCAAGGCGCTTTTGTGGGTGCCCACAACCGGGTTGATCTATTCGTGGGAGTATCTGCGCACCACCTTGCGGTGGCTGCCGACGTCGGTCCAGCCGGATCGGAAGAAGCAATAGGCCGTTTGAGACACCGGCCGGGAGATTCCACTGGCCGATGTCTGCCCGGGTGGGCAAATTCGATGTGAGTGGGAAGGGCTGCCAGGCCGGATGAACAACGCATTCGACCGATGGCCCGTTCATACCATTAGATTGTATGAGGAGCAGGAATGCCGAAAATCGCCGCGTCTGTTCTTTCCTGTGATTTTGCCCATCTGGAGGCCGATGTCCAGGCGGTTGTCGCCGCAGGTGCCGACTGGCTCCATGTCGACATAATGGATGGGCACTTTGTCCCCAACATCTCGTTTGGGCCGGACATCACCGGGTATTTCAATCGCGCCACCGACACCTTTCTCGATGTCCACCTGATGCTGACCGAGCCGGGCCGGTATGCGGAGGCGTTTGTCCGGAATGGCGCAGACAGCATCACCTTTCATGTGGAGGCGGTGCCGGAGCCACCGGAGTTGATCGAGCGAATTCGGGGTCTGGGGGTGCGGGTGGGTCTGTCGATCAATCCGGACACGCCACTGGAGCGGGCGGTTCCATATCTTGGGGCGGTTGATCTTCTGTTGATCATGTCGGTTTTCCCTGGGTTTGGCGGCCAAAAGTACATAGAGACGAGCACCGAGAAGATTCGTCAGGCCCGCTCCGCAATTGATCGGGGCGGATTTCGATGCCTGCTTGAGGTCGATGGGGGTATCAACATCGGGACCTGCCGCAAGGTGGTCGAGGCTGGTGCCGATATTCTGGTTGTGGGCGCGGGACTCTTCAAAACCGAAGATTACGCCGCGACGATCAAGGCGTTGAAATCCTAATCAGTGAATCCGCAGGGTATCCCAAATGATGACAAGCGCAATTCAATCGGCCGAACAGACAATCACCGCTGGTGCGATCAAGACCGAGTTCACAGAGCTGCTGCGCCGGGCGCAGTCGGAGCGGCTGGCGGCTCGAATTGGCGCCGGGGAGGCGTCGGTTTGGTCATCTGATCCAGCCGTCAGGGAACTGGTCTCGGACCGGCTGGGCTGGCTGAACGTTGCCTCGGCGATGCAAGCGAATGTCGGGGATATTGAGCATTTCGCCGAGGGAGTCTTCGCGGATGGAATCCGTGATGTGGTGCTGCTGGGAATGGGAGGATCATCGCTCTGCCCGGCCGTCTTTGGGCAGATATTTCGGCGTTTGCCGGGGCGGGGCAAGTTCCTTGTCCTGGATTTGACCTCACCATCGGCGGTGAAGCGGATCGAAAGGCAGATCGACATTGCGAACTGTCTCTTTGTCTCGGCCTCCAAGTCGGGCAAGACAGTTGAGACCAGATCCCATACCGAGTACTTCTGGGAGAAAGTCACCCGGGCGGTCGGTTCTCGGGCCAAGGAACGTTTTGTCGCGATTACCGATAAAGGCTCCGCGCTGGAGCAATTCGGCCGAGCGAAGCGTTTCCGCAGGGTATTCCTGAATCCGTCAGATATCGGAGGGCGGTACTCCGCGCTGTCGTACTTCGGTCTGGTTCCTGGGGCGCTGGCGGGAGTGCCGTTGCGGCCTCTCTTAGAATGTGCGGTCTCGGCACAGAGTGCCGGATTGGACTCCGATGTGTCGAATCCCGCAGTCGATTTGGGACTCTTGATCGGCTGTGCGGCTAAGGCTGGCCGGGACAAGCTCACGTTCATGGCCGCGCCGGTTTTGGGGCCGCTCGTGCCATGGATCGAGCAGTTGATCGCCGAATCGACAGGGAAGAATCAGACCGGCATTATTCCGATCGAAAACGAGCCTTTGGCCAGTGCCGAGCACTATGGACCCGACCGAGCTTTTGTGTTCTTCCGAATGGAAGGGAAGCCTGATCTGCACGAGGGATTGCGATCACAACTCATCCGTCTGGGTCATCCGGTGGTTGAGATATCACTGGCCGATACGACTCAGATCGGCGGCGAGTTTTTCCGCTGGGAGCTGGCGACAGCGGTGGCGGGATGGGTTCTTGGGGTTAATCCGTTTGATGAACCGAATGTCCAGGAATCCAAAGACAACACCCAACGGGTGCTGGGGGATTTGGTTTCCGGGAAAACCTCGAGGCAGCAGAGTGGCATTGTTGCCGGAGAGGGATTTTCGATTCAGTCGGTTTCGCCGGCGACGCTCTCCAGCCAGGGTGATGCGCAGGGCATCATTCGGGGCTGGCTGAACGAGGCTCGGCAATGCGGGTACGTATCGATACTGGCGTTCACCGACGACACCGCCGAGACCGAAGCGGCACTGAGCAGCATGCGCCGGATTCTTGGCCAGCAGACTGGCCGCGCGACCCTGCGCGGCTACGGGCCCCGCTACCTTCATTCCATCGGCCAGCTTTACAAGGGTGGTCCCCAGAGCGGGGCATTCCTGGTGATCAGCAGCGATGAGTCCTCTGATGTGAGTATTCCCGGCGCGGATTACTCGTTTTCCATGCTGAAGATGGCACAAGCCATGGGTGACACCGAATCGCTGGTGACACGCGGGCGGCCGCTGGTTCATGTGCATCTGGCGAGTGACCAGGGCGGGATGGAGAGTCTGATCGCGATGCTTGCGTTATAGTTCGGACGATCTAACCGAAAGCACTCCAAAATCGGTTGCCCCGGCCTATTTGGATTGCCCGTAGTCTAGCGGCCTAATCAACACCTCGATCTGCCTTACCTCGGCGTTTATTGGGAGCTACTTCGCGGATGCCCAGCCAGGCAGGATTTCGCTTCTCCCCTGTTTAGAGTACCCTGCTTTCGCGAGGGGCTTCGAGAGTGCGAACGCCTGACGAGGCGAAAGTGATTGATATCTTCACCCACTTCTACGAAGTTCGGGGAATAATGGCAAGGCGGCGGTCAACTACACACCCTGACTCGAGTTCTGGAACTCTCCTTCAAGAGAAACCGTGTCTCCCGAAGGTCCCTCCGGTCTTGACGAATGGGGACAGTAACAAGCTTTTCCAGGAAGATCGTGCGGGTCATGATTGGTATCGGTTTGTCCTCTCTTACCCGCCTCACCTGGTCCGTGAATACCTGACGGCATTCGGGCTGGGCGCAGGACAGCGCGTCCTTGATCCTTTCTGCGGGACCGGAACCACATTGGTTGAATGCAAGAAGTTGGGCATCGACAGCGTGGGGATAGAAGCCAATCCGATGGCGCACTTTGCCAGCTCCGTGAAGGTGGATTGGAATCCAGAACCTGGCCGACTGGTTAGAGATGCAGAACGAATTGCTGGAGAGGCGCTTACGTATCTGGGGCATGAGGGGATTTCAGACGATCCTCTCCCTCTGTTTGCCAAGAATCATCCCCCGGACGTGACGTTGCGATCTCTTCCGGAGGCGGCTAACCGCCTTCTCCTGGCGAACTCGATTAGCCCACTCCCATTGCACAAGACTCTCGTGTTGTTGGAGTTCATTCAAACAACTGGTACCGCTGAATGTCGACGCCACTATCTGCTGGCGCTGGCCAAATCGATTGTATTCACGTCGAGCAATCTTCGATTCGGACCGGAGGTTGGCTTAGGGAAGATAAAGCCCGACGCTGCGGTGGTCCAGCCCTGGCTCGAAGGTGTTCGCGGCATTGCCCGAGACCTGGAATCGCTTCGGGGCAGTTCAACGGCGGAATCGTCTGTTCTACTTGCCGATTCGCGCTCAGCGTCGAGTGCTCTTGAGAAGGGGTCGGTCGACGCAGTCATCACGTCCCCCCCATATCCCAATGAGAAGGACTATACCCGCACGACACGGCTGGAATCAGTCATCCTCGGATTTATTAATGACAAGGAGGAACTGCGGGCTTTGAAGCGCAATTTGGTGAGATCGAATACGCGCGGTGTTTACAAGGGGGATGATGACGACAGTTGGGTGTCCAGCCACCTTGAAATCCAGGGAATCGCAGAGGAAATCGAGACTCGCCGCCTGCTCATGAGCAAGACTTCCGGCTTTGAACGGCTGTATGGGCGGGTTGCCAAGCTGTATTTTGGCGGAATGGCGCGCCACTTGGCAGATTTGCGCGGTGTGCTGCGCCCCGGTGCCAGGCTTGCCTATGTGGTCGGAGATCAGGCCTCTTACCTGCGAGTAATGATTCGCACGGGCGAGATACTTGGCAGGATCGCCCAGTCGTTGGGCTACGAACTGGTTACAATCGACCTCTTCCGTACGCGGTTGGCCACGGCCACCCGCGAGCAGCTTCGGGAAGAAGTCGTGGTGCTTCAATGGCCTGGCAAACCCCAAAGGCGTGGTCAGCAGGCCTGATCCCGAATGACATTAGCGGAGCATCCATTTCTATGAAACCTCCACTTGAACCACCTTCAACCACACTTAATCGGTATGGGCAGATTATTGAAAGTGTCTTTCTGTCGCGGTACACTAAGGGAACCCGCGAGTTGCTCTTTGAGAGAGAAGACATCGAACGGGCTGCTGCCGGGCTGAAGATTCGCCTGCCCAAGAACATCGGCGACGTCATCTACAGCTTTCGGTATCGAACGAGCCTGCCAAAGTCGGTGCGAACCAAGGCCCCAAAAGGGATGCAGTGGATCATCCGACCCGCTGGGCGGTCTCGCTACAAATTCGTTGCCACCCGAGAGTCCACGATTACTCCAACATCGAGGCTTGCGGAAACCAAGGTCCCTGATTCCACGCCGGGTGTGATTGCGATGTACTCACTCAGCGATGAGCAGGCGTTGCTCGCCAGGCTTCGCTACAATCGCCTGGTCGATATTTTCACGGGAGTCGCCTGTTACTCCCTTCAGAATCATCTGAGAACCGCTGTGCCCGGTGTGGGGCAGGTCGAAACCGACGAGATCTATATCGGTGTTGACAAGCGAGGCGCGCATTACGTGTTCCCCGTCCAGGCGAAGGGCGGGAAGGACACGCTCAGTGTCGTGCAAATCGAGCAAGATATTTCCCTCTGCCATGCGAAGTTCCCGACTCTGATCTGCCGGCCGCTTGCCGCACAGTTCCTGAAGCAAGACCTCATCGCTCTATTCGAATTGGAAATGGGAGAGGATGAAGTCAAGATCGCGGCCGAGAAGCATTACCGTCTCGTACCATCAGACGAGGTGACCGGCGCCGATCTTGCACTCTATCGATCCCGGCCAATGTGAGCTTCCGGATTTGTGGGAAGCGAACCTCTCCGCGCCCTCACGGCAGGCAGAACACTTCCAGGATTGGCCGGTTGGCGTAGGCGACGTAGAGCTTCTTGTTGGCCGCGTCGACCGCGAACGTGCGCGGGTTGCCGCGATCGGGAAGATTGAAATGGTGCGATTCGTAGCGATAGAGCCGATGGAGCGTGCTTAAGGAACGCTCCTCCACGGCACGCTGCTGCTTATCGACATTGGGTTCCATGAAATCGGAGAACAGTGTGAACCAGCTTTGCCGCGATGGCACCACAACGAGGAAATGGGCCTCTGATGACATGGCCACTGTGGGATCGGTGTAGGCGAGGTCTGCGGTTGCGGCGCCTGACCGGAAGCGGACGCCGGCTGCGCTCTGGGGCCAGAGTGCAATCCCCGTGCCCCCATCGAACCCGAGAAACCAGGGCTGAAACTGATCGAGTTGCGTGGTGACCCGAATGGCGCGAACGCCGATGGTCGGCAGCGCCAGGTGGGCACCGCGATCAAACGTTCCCCATTTGCTCCATGATATCGCCGTGATGAATCCGGCATCACGATTGGCGACGAGAATTTCATTTGTGGAATTGTCGTAAGCGATGCCGTAGACCCAGCCGACCGACTGGCGGATGAGTGTGGTGTCAAAGGCCGTGTTGCCATCGCTCGGATTGTTATCCGCATCGATTACGGTTCGCTCCGCCACCGAAACCGCGTAGACTTTGCCGCTGAAAAACGGACCTTGCTGCCGGGCGTGGGCGATGAAGATGTGTTGGGCGGAATTGTCGAGCACGATGTGTCCGGGGAACCCGTTCGGCACCGCGTCATAGATGACATCATTGCCGGACTTGGCCATCGTGCCCAGGTCGACGAAGCGCAGTCCGAATCCGGCCTCGCTCAGGAAACTGAATACCGCCAGATTGGCGCTGACAATCTTCAGATCGTAGCACTGACGCAGGTCGGGAAATTGCGAGAGCTGCGTTGCGCCGCCGGTCAGGTTGACGGAGAGCAGCGACGGAGGAAGGGGCGAGAAACCGCTCGTGTCGTAAAGCATTATCGCCCGATTTGCGCCGGGGACAAGTTCCATGTGCCGGGCCGAACCAGTCTCGACGATTGGAGGCAGGGAGATCGTGTCGACATCGCTTTGAGATTGCATCGTAACATCGACGCTTGTCGTGTCGTCCTTGATAATCTGGACCCCGGTTTTGGAGCCGGAAAAACACGAAGTCAGCGATGCCGTTATGGAGACTGTTCCCACCGGCACCTGTGCCAGGAAGAACGTCCCGGTACTGTCGGAGGTGGTCAGGGAATCGAAATCTCCGCCGGTAACACGAACCTGGGCGCCGATGGCGGGTGCTCCGGTGGCGGCTGTGGTGTATGGCACGCGTACGACCCCGGTGAGGGCGCCGGAGCCGGTTGGATCTGTGCTCTTACTGCATCCGATTAAGGCGACCGCGATGATCACCAGAGACGCCAGCCGTACGGCCGGCCGATGTGGCCACGACGTTGTCACGCTCTTTATACCCATTCGGTCCAATTCCAATTTTCGGTGATTGTTATACGAGGAACGCACTGAACGTAAGATAATAAAAAGCAGTGCCCGATGCACGCGCATCGGGCACAAATGTTGCGCAATCTTGTGCTTAGAGGGTCTTGTAAGTGCCGTCGCAGTACGGCTTGCTGCCGGACCGTTTGCAACCACACCAGGCGACTTTGCGGTCTTCGGTCAAATCGACGATGATCGGACGCAGGTCTGTTGTCTTGTGGGTGCCATCGCAATACGGTTGTGTGGCTGACAGCCCACACTGGCACCATTTGATGCGGCGTGCCTTTTCGTCGATGACGAATGGGCCCTTTTGCGTCAGATGTGGTTCGCTCATTTTCGATTCCATTCCCGCAAATTGCGCACAACAAGGTCTAAAGCTACAGTTTTGCCGCCGGATCGGTGACCGAAAGCACCTCTACATCGAAAACGAGAGTCGCGTCTGGCGGTATCGGGCCTCCCGGAGTGCCGCGTGCGCCGTAAGCCAATTCGGGTGGGATGATCAGCAGCCGCCGACCGCCGACCTTCATCGACATCAGTCCCTCATTCATGCCCCTGATCACCGGGGGAAGATTCGGTCCGATTTCGAGAGGCTGCCCCCGATCTCGCGATGAATCGAATCTGGTTCCGTTGGTGAGCCAGCCCGTGTAGTGAGCCCGGACATTCTGGCCGGGGGTCGGGGTAGGGCCTTGGCCGACAGTGATTTCCACGTACTTCAATCCTGAAGACGTGACCACTGTGTCACCGCTGAGCTTGGGCATGGCATCTTGTGGTGCAGGGGAAGGCGGCGGAGCCTGAGTCATTTCTTGTTGAGCCTGTTGAGGCGGTGGGGCCTCTTTCTTGGCGCATCCGGCGATCAGGATTGCGCCGATCATGGTCAGCAGCAGTGCTTGTTTCAAGGGACTCCCCCTTTCAGTTGGAAGTGATGACTGAATCCGGTACCTGAAAACTCAATCTGGACGACCTCAAATGTTCACTAAGTGGAGCTGTCTGGTCCGTGCCCGATCAGTCTCACGCAGGTCGAGCCCACCTTCGGCCACCGACTTCAGATTGGCCAGAAAGAACGCCCACGCGACCCGGCAGCCCATGTGCAGGTTATGGCGGCCAGAGGCATTGTCCGGGATATTGTATTGGCGCAGATTGACTTCGCAGAGCCGCCCCAGTTTGCGCAGACGTACGGAGACCTCCATTTGATCACCGAAGCCGAAAACGAGCCGGGTAGGTGGGCGACAGTCGAGTATCCATTCCTCACCGATTACGCCGCCGCCGTAATGCCACTCCCATTGATAGCGGTCGTTGGTTCGGCAGCGCTCGTTCTCGGGCCGTTGAGAGAGCGAATCAAATGGCGGTAGCTGCTCGATGAGCTTTCGATCCGCGGGACGCCCTGCAGAGGCGGCAAAGCCGGCTGTCCTCAAGAACCACCGCGTGAGCCCCTTGGCGGTGGTGAACAGATCGAAAACCTCATCCGGCTTGGCCATGATGTAGATGCCGACTTCAAAGGCAGACCAATCGTAAGCCGGGGACTTTGCCAAGGGAATATCCATTCCACCGCGGGGGAGGGTTTGGCCCCACCCCGGTTGAGTGGTTCATCCTAGACGATTTGCCGATACTAGTCAAGAGGTTAACTCCCGATGCCTGAGGGGGGGCCACATGCCTCGGCGGTATGGAGCCCATTTGATTCTGGTTCAGGGGTATTGACAAATCGGGCCGATGAGCGATCTTGTCAGAGGACGTATTAGCTCGATACCTCGTGGTGGGTGAAAAAA
This sequence comes from bacterium, assembly GCA_021813505.1. Taxonomy (GTDB): domain Bacteria; phylum Zixibacteria; class MSB-5A5; order WJJR01; family WJJR01; genus JACRMA01. Next base: position 56,568 of record JAKAKI010000018.1, read on the forward strand.
TGATTAGACGAATGTCCTGGTTGCCGCTGTGCCTGGCCTTGGCCTTCGCTGGAGTAGCCATGGCCACCGCGGTTCCGCGTTTAATGAACTTTCAAGGCCGTTTGACAGACACGGCCGGCAGTCCGGTTGCGGATGGGGTCCATTCAGTGACTTTCCGTTTCTTCACGGCGTCTTCCGGCGGGACGTTGCTCTGGGAGGAAACCCAGAACGTAACGACATCGAAGGGAGTCTTTTCCGTCCTGCTCGGCGGGATCGATTCGCTTCCCCCGTACGTCTTCGCCGCGGACAGTTGCTTTCTGGAGTTGGAACCGCAGGGATCGTCGCCGCTGACGCCGCGATCGAAGATCGCCACGGTCCCCTACGCCTTCCACGCGCAAAGCGCGGATCTGTTGAGCGGGATGGCGGCGTCGGACTTCGCCTCAACGGGATACGTTGACAATGCGATGGCGGAGCATCTGGCCGCCAGCGACCCGCATCAGTCCAAGACGATCAATGCGGCTGATTTGATCATTGGCACGCTCGACAAGGCACGGCTGCCCAAGCATGCCATCGACTCGAGCAACATTGCCGACGCCTCGCTGAGCTCGCAGCAGATCCTCGATGCGCCGGGGATTTCGCATACGTCTGACGCGCTGATATCATTGCCGTCGGCGATGCGGATCATCGATTCCGCGTACATGATCGTTCCGGCCTGGGGATATGTCCTGGTCATTGCCAGCGGCTGGTTTTATGACTACCACTCGAGCGGTCTCGAAACGCACGCGACCGTCTCCATCTCCGCGTCGCGCACGATGCACGACAATTCCTATACAGCCAAGTTCGACGTTGCCACGAATGCCCCCGTTGGCCACACGTCGCAGGACTTCGCGATTCAGCGGGTGCTGACCGTGGGGCCCGGTCCGGTGAAGTTCTTCCTGTTGGGCAACATGATCGGTACCGAGCTACCCAATGTGCAAAGCGTCCATCTCAATACGCTCTTCTTCCCGAAGTCGTACGGTGAGATCGACGCTGTGCTCAAGTGACGCCCCGACGGGTTCGGGTCACTGGACGATCGTGTAGATTTCCCGGCCTCCGGATACCACCAGACTTGCAAACTTGCGGTACCAGGCGGACCACTCCGGTGAGCCGGCCATCTTCGTCATGCTGGCCTCGTAATCAGCCAGACTCTTGTGGGTGATCTCCAGAACGAGCGTGTAGAACGGTCCGGTCACGTCCGTGAGGACGCGTGCGGCGCCGTGGGCATCCCGTTCGGCGAACTTCACACCCTCACTCAATAGCTCACGCGCCTCTTTGGCGCGCCCGAACTGCAACTGAAAGACGTTTCTGATCAGTATCATGAATTTCTCCCATGCCCGTCCGACAGCCGGCCAATCGCGAGCGATTTCATCCCGTTTTATACACGCCCACGCAGGTGATGTCCAGCCCGATTTGATATTCGGGATGGAGGCTGCCGGGGTCGCGACGGCTTCTATGCGGCTTCGCGTAGCGATTCGACGATCCGGGCGCGGGAGGCACGGACGGCCGGCAGGAAGCCGCCCACCAGGCCCATGACGACCGAGAACACGAGGGAACCGATGAGAATACGCGGGGAGAGAGCGAAGCTGAAGGCCAGTTCGGCAAAGGTGTCCCAATTGGTCGTGGACACGGTAACCAGGGACATGGCTGATGCGGCGATGACCCCGACCACCCAGCCCAGTATCGATAACCAGACGGACTCGATGAGGAAAACGCCCAAGATCCGCGTGCGCGAGAACCCGATCGCGCGCAACGTCCCGATCTCGACGGTGCGATTCGACACCGATGCGTACATCGTGATCATGGCACCGATGACGGCGCCGACGGCGAATATGATGCTGACCAGTAGGCCGATGACGCGGATGAACGTAGCGGTGGCCTGGGACTGTTCCGTGTAGAATTGCCGTTCGCGTTTGACGTCGACCGTCATGCGCGGGTCGGCCTCGAGCCGTTTTTTCAGGGCGTCGAATTGGGCGGCGTCTTTCAGCCGGAGCGTAACGGATGAGTAGATGGGGCGCTTGAACACTTGCTGGATCTGCTCGACGTCACCCCAGAGTTCCGAATCGAATCCAGTGCCGCCCGCATCAAAGACACCCACCACATTCCAGTCGCGCATGGCGGAGCTGATGTGCTCACCCAATGCACAACCCTTGAAATTCTCCGCGGCGCGTTTCCCGGCGATGATTTCCGATGTCCCCGGAGTGAACATCCGGCCGGCCGTCAGCTTGATGCCCGACCGGAGCACGAAGATGTCGGGAGTCGTCCCACGGATGATGACATTGCCAGCGTCGCCGTTCTTGCGTTTGTCGAGATTGACCATGACGATCAACTCATTCGTCGCCACGGGGGTGCCGTCGGCTTTCAGCGCGACCTCGGGCTGGGTCCTGGCGACCCCGGCCTGGTCGCGTGACATGATCGAGACGGTCTCGGCGCTGGCGGCGGCGCGCACGACAATCGCGTTGTCGGGAGAGCCGGTGTCGACCAGCGTTTCTTCCAGGCCGTGGGCCAGCATCAGCACTGCCGCGAACACAAAGACGACAAGTCCCATGCCCAGCACGGTCATCGTGGTGGTGAGCTTTCGCACGAAGAGATTGCGCAGACCGTAGGTGAGGAAAAGACTCATGGAACAAGGCTCCTAGCCGATTCTCCGAAGTCCGTTGACGATGGATACCCGAATCGCCCGCCATGACGGAAACACGGCCGCCAGAATCCCAACCAGCACAGCCGTGGCAGCCGCCTGGGGATAGGTTTTCGGGTCGATGATGAATGCCGGGAACCACGCCTTCAAGGCGACCCCCACGCCATGCAGAACCGGAATGAGGAAGATCATGCCCAGAACCCCGCCCAGACAGGCGATCAAGAGCGACTCACCGGCGATCAATCCGAGGATGTGCTTGCCGTTGAATCCCAAAGTCTTGAGGACTGCGTACTCGGAGATCCGCTCGCGCGCCGTCATGGCCATGGTGTTGGCGGCGACCAGGAGAATGACCCCGATGACCAAAAACGAGATCACTTGCAGGGAGAAGACGATCGTTCCGGCCATGGCGACGAAGCTCTGTTGGAACGCTGCTTCTGTCTCGGTCAGGGTGGCATCCGAGGAATTTTCGAATTCTTTGTCCACCGCCGCACTGATGGCGGCGGCTTTGGCGGGATCGTCGATTTTGATCACCCACCAGCCGACCTGACCGGCGCGTGCCGGCATCTCCACCTGCATCCGTTGATCAATGTACTTGAAGTTGAACAGGAATTGGGAGAGGTCAGTGGCCTCACTGCGGCCTGTATAGACGCCGCGGACGACGAAGTCCCAGTCGCCGGGATAGATCTGCCCGGTGAGCCGGACGGCGTCGCCGATTTTCCATCCGAATCGATCCATCGTGGTCTTCCCGACGATCGCAGCGTTCGGTTCCTTGTCGAACGCGTCCAATGCCGCGGAATCGACGATGAACTCCGGGTACAATGAGAGTCCATGGACACCTTCCACGGCGATTTGCGGGAAGAAATCCTTGGGGTCTTTATAGAATCCGCCGAACCAGGCACTGTATGTGAGGTCGGCGACGCCGGGGATGCGTTCGATGGCCTGCTTCTGCGCCACTGGCAGGGTGAAGGTGATCCCATTCTTGCTGCGCGTGATCAACCGGTCGGGAGCAGCCTGATTGACGCCGAGATACCAGGCCGCGACGACGGTGCGCAACAGCCCGAAGGCCATGATCGCGACCGCAATGCCGAGAATCGTCAGCGACGTGCGGAGCTTGTGCCGCAGGGCGTTCATGTAGATGAGTTTGAAAACGCGCATAGGTGTCTGCCTCAGAAACTCAGGCGGGTCGTCCTCAGTTCAGTTCACCTTTGTCGAGATGCCGGACGACCTTGGCGCGTTCGGCCGCGCGCGGATCGTGGGTGACCATGACAATCGTCTTGCCGAATTCGGTGTTGAGACGTCCCAGCAGGTCGAGGATCTCGGTGGCCGATTGTTTGTCGAGATCACCGGTGGGCTCATCGGCCACAATCACGGTGGGATCGGTGACAATCGCCCGCGCGATGGCGACGCGCTGTTCCTGTCCGCCGGAGAGCTGCCGGGGGTAGTGCTTCATGCGGTCACCCAGTCCCACCAGATTGAGCGCCGTCTCGACATGTTCGCGGCGTTCCTTGGAGGAAAGCTTGGTCAGCAGCAGCGGGAGTTCCACATTGCCATAGGCCGTGAGCACCGGCAGCAGGTTGTAGAACTGGAAGATGAAGCCGATGTGGCGGGTGCGCCACTTGGCCAGTTGGGATTCGCCCAGACTGTGCACGGCGGTTCCGGCGACAATCACCTGGCCGCTATCGGGGCGGTCGATTCCGGCGATCAGGTTCAATAGCGTTGTCTTCCCTGATCCCGATGGACCCATGAGGGCCACGAATCCTCCCTCGGGAATCGAGAGCGAGAGATTGGAGAGAACGCGGATTTCGACCTTGTCGCGGTGATACTGTTTGCTGACGTTCTGGACTTCAACGACCGGAGCTGCCATGCGGTTATCCTGGGTTGTTACTGCTTGAGTTTGATCCGATCCCGATCCTGCATCTGGGGGGGCGGATAGAGGACAACGACTTCATCGATTTCGAGCCCATTGGAGATTTCAATCGCGCCGCCGTACGCTTCGCCGGTTGTCACCGGAGTCTCATACGCCGATCCCTGCCGCACGACGTACACCACCGATTTTCCCGCACGCTCCGTGATCGCGGCCTTGGGGACACTCAGTACGGTCTTCGTGGACACGGCAGCCGCACTCATGTCCACCGGAAGGAAACTGACCTTTGCGCTCATTTCCGGAAGCACACGGGCATCCAGTGTGTCGAACGACACCTTGGTCTTGACCGTCGCCCTGGAGCGGTCAGCGGTGGGGACGACTTTTTTGACCCGTCCCTTGTAGGGGTCCGCCGGGAAGGCATCCAGGACGATCAAGCACGGCTGCCCCGGCTGCACGCGTTGAATGTTCGATTCGGAGACGTCGGCTTCGACCTCCAGTGAGTTCATGTCGGCGAGGGTGACCACCGCTCCTTTGGAGGAAGCGGACGACGCGAAGGGGGCGACCACCTCACCAACGTCGGCATCTTTGGTCAGTACCGTGCCGTCGAACGGCGCTCTGATGTACGTGTTCTCAACTTGGACTTCGGCCCATTTCACATCGGCCTCGGCGGATCGCACGGCGGCATCGGCGGAATTCACCGCGGCCGCCGCGGAATTATCGCCGGCTTGCGCGTTGTCGAAGTCCGACTGCGAGACGAGCTTGGCGTCGAGCAACTGGCGCACTCTCTCGAAGTTCACTTTGGCCTGGTGGGCCGTGGCGCGGGCGCTTTGGGCTTCAGCCTGCGCCTGTGCGACTCGGGCGCGCGCTGCGCTGAGAGAGGCATCAACATCCTTGGCCTCGAGCCGCGCAATCACGTCACCAGACTTGACCCTGTCCCCTTCTTCGACATTGAGCTGTTCCAGACGGCCGGCACCCTTGGAGGCAACTGCGGCACGCCTTTGGGCGACGACGTAGCCTGTCGCAGTGAGCAGCGACTGGGCGCTTGCCGGGCTGAGTCGTTGCACGGTGGTGGTTTCGACTTCGATCGTGCGTGCCCGGCCGCGCATGGCCAGAAAGATGGCAACGAGCGCGAGCACGACGAGCGGGCCCAGCCAGATCCAAGGCCCACGGCGTTTGACTGCTGTGTTCATCGCAGCCGCAGATGGCGCATCGCGATGGATTCGCAACGACGAAAGGTCTGGCTTGGTCGTATCCGGTCCCATTTGTCACCAATCTGTCATGGCCCACTCAGCCGTATCTGACAGAGTGGGTAATATACGCAATTGACTGTCGATTTCAAGATCGCAAGCGCTTTAGCTGTATCACTTTGCGCCAATGTCGAACACTCGGTGGTTTGAGTCTGGGAGGTAAGCTGTTGACATTCAACTGAATCAACGACAACGACAAGTCGGGGCGTGAGCGACAAAAAGAACGGGAGCGGACCCCTCCGCTCCCGTCGTCATCAGCACATCGCGCGCGAGGCTATTCGATGGCCAACCTTCTCCTCTTGAACATGAAGAATGCGGTGCCGGCCAGCATGATAACTAAAGCCAGCAGACCCCAAGTGGTCAGGGACGGAACATGTTCACAATTCGAACCGAAACTGACCTCAGACATCGTAATCGCGTTCCCACCGGTGTTCTTGATGATCAGCCATTCCCAGTCAGGTTGGGGCCTGATCTTGTAAATGAGCTGGTAAGGCGAGCCGGGGGCGGTTTCACTGGAGATTTCCCCGAAGCTCGCAACACCGCTCTTTGATCCATTGTTGGCCAGTTGGAATTGCAGCGTGCTCGTCCCTGTGTAGGTGATCTTTACGGTGACAAACTTCATGTTGTCGGCGATGCGGAAATTCTCCATTGCCAGGACCAGATAACTCCCGGCCGGGAGTGATGTCGATGCTGCGGGCACTCCGGCCGTCAACACGCCCGTGTTCCAAACCCACGCGCTGCCATTCCAGGTTGGTTTGAAGTCGAGTGTATCGGCGCCCGGGGTGGTGCTTTGGATCCGGTAATACTTGTCGCCAATTCCCTGTGCCTCCTGGCTGCCGGCGAAGATGGTGCAAGGCATGACAAACACCAGGATCGCGAGTGTGAGCATTATTGCCTTCTTCATCACGGAATCTCCTTATTGAGTTACCCCATGTTTGGGTGATTCTCATTTACGCCACTGAGCCGATTCACCTGGTACCTTCAGAACCCTGGCGCTGTTTTGAGACGTCCCGGTCGCAGCGGCCTCTGACAGGCTGGCCGGCTCACAATAACCTGATGGGTATCGTAGGCGGGCCTCGTCCTTCGGCGGCGAGCCGCAGGCTTTGAGTGACGAGCCCGGGGGACAGGATAAGGTCCCAATTACTCTTACCCTCCGTTGCGATATGCCCCCGGGCTCGTACGATGGCGACCGCCGTCTCAAGGGCGGCGAGCAAAAGCGAATTGATGAGGACAATAATCAGCGCGACGATGAGGCATCCGAATAGTGTTGCGATGCTGTGCCACATTGGGACTGACAGCGACAACTCTGTCTCGGAGAAAAGACCGTCGCCAATTCCTGCGTGCATCAGGCCGGCCTCAAGTGCAACCCAAAGCAGAGCGACCAGAATGGGTTGGAATCCCCAGCGGCGCCGCACCCGCGCCAGGGTCCAGCCAAAAAGTGAGAACAAGGCGGTCCCGAGCGAAATCCGCAGAAGCGCCATCCAGGGTGTCACAACCAGTGTGTCGATGCCGGCAACTGTCAGGAAGCTGATGCCGAGGAAAAATCCGAGCCGCATCCCGGCGGCTTCACTGGAGCGGTTGGATTTATAAAGGAACGGGATCAGTGCGACAAACGACAGGTACCAACAGTTCGAGACGTGGGCAAGAAGCAGAAACAGCGCCGATGCTCCGGCGTACAGGAAGCATGACGCGCACTCCGGCACTGGAGTCGGTGGCGACGAGGGCACACGCACCCTGCCGTTCCCGAATACACGGGAACGCCGTCTGCCAATAGCCGCTCCCCCTTTGTGGCAGCCCACCTTGCGCCTCACGGCCTACCGCCAATCTCGTTCGCGGCTCCCTACGGGGGTTGGAGCGACGATGTATCCGGGTGATCATCCGACCACCCACAGGCAAGAGGCTTGGGACCTTATGGTACTACAACAGCAATTATACGGGGCAGGCGACAGGTGTCAAGCGGAAACAATCAGAATTTCATAACTGATTGGGGATGTGCCGGTTGTCTCTGTATCAACGGATCATGCGCTGGGCATACGCGCTTTCTGCGCGCGGTTGCGCGGAATGGTTTCACAGATTGGTGAACAGGTCGGCGGAGATCAGAGAGAACTACTCTTCAAACTTGCCATCGAGAAATTCAACAATCTTCCGGGCTTTCTTCTGGCCGATGCCTTCCACGCTGGTGAGATCCTTCGCCGATGTCGAGAACAGAGCACGGAGCGAATCGTATTTCCTGGTGATCGCCTTGGCTGTTGCCGGTCCGACTTCCGGAATCGCGCGCACAATGTACTCGCGCAGCTCGGTCGGTTCTTTGGGGAGCGAGCCGTTCCCGCCGTTGGATTTATCACCGTTATCGGCCTCGGCTGGAGTCGCCACCGGCGCGGGTTCGGTCAGGGTCATCCCCATGCCGTTTTGGGCCTGGTTGGTCATGATGTAAATCATCTCGGTGACTTCATTGACATCGGCGGCGGTGAGGATCGGCACGCGGTTGTGCATGGCAATAAACGAGAGCGCGCCGCGCAAAGCGCCTTTGGAGACAATATCGCTGTGCGCCAGCGGGTCACCCTCGACAATCACGATCGGTTCCGCCGCGGTCCGTTTGAAATCCAGGATGCGCCGGAAGATCGTCTTGTCGGCCGTCAGCCGGGCCAGCTCAGCCGATGTCATGTGGTAGATAACACAGGAGTCGGTGATCATGTACTGCCCCCACTTCAGGGAGGTCTCCACGATCGACAGTCCCTTCTCTTTGAGAGCCTGCACGATGCTGCTGTTGGAAGAGTAACTGTCAACGATCAAGGTCAGAGTCTTCACGAACCGTAGTCCTTTCTACGACCATACTGCCGCTTGCTACTGAGTTCTTCCAAGTGTAACAGTTCGCACGCCCGGAAGTTCCTGCCAGACTGACTGTCGGGAACGCCAGCGGCGATTTTCGCGGCCCATAGAGGGACCCGCGAAAACCCCAACTGCCAGTTTACAACCGCCAAACGGTTAAAATTCCGACACGCACTGCTCCGAAGCCGGACAGATAGAGTATCGGCACAACCTTGCGGCGCCTCAAATGTACGAAATCG
>JAKAKI010000040.1 GCA_021813505.1 bacterium
GTGAATCACCCGCCCTACGGCTACTTACCGGCGTGTCCCTCTTGTCCCTCGAATGACCGGAGGTTTCTAGTGCCCAGCTTCTGTAGCAGGCAGGGGACGAAGTTCACCTGGGGGGGATGGCCTTCCCGGTTCTGACGAAGCCCTTCTTCGTCGGATTCCCCCCCACGCTTTGCACTTGCCGCCTCGACCTCGACCTCCATGAATTATAGGAAGAAGCTGATTCCACCGACGCACTCGAGTGACCCCAAGTCGAGCCGATTGCCGAGAGTGCGACGATATCCGACTTGAAATCGAGTAGCCGCATAGTCACGAATGAAAGTGCGCGCTCCGAATAAACCTCCGATGTAGGCTTCCGTATTGCCGGGTCCACCGGACTCCGCAACGACACCGAAGAGTATCGTGCCGAACGGACGTATCTTGGCCTCCTGGTCGGCAAGCAGCATGCCAAGCCCACCCTCGATTATTCCCAATGCGGCGTTGTTATTGCCTTCACTCAAATGGATGAAAGAGAACCCTGCATCAAAAGTCAGTCTGGATCTCGACCATATTGTGATACGCAATGACGGAACAATCGGCGACAGGCCCGCCCCTGTCGGTAGCGCCACTCCAACCGCACTATTTCCTTCTCCCGGCATGAGTACCGTCACCCCTCCCAATAGAGAAATCTCGAAACTGCCGTGCGCCCCATTCTGTGCAAGAGCCATGCGGGGGTCGGCAATCGTTGCCACACCAATGGCACCGGCGACAACGAGAGCATGAAGAGATCCAATTCTCATTCTAACTCCTTCCAGTTTTTTGTCCAGTGGTTGACTGCCATGTGTCGCGGATTCTCAAGGTGAAGAGATAAAGAGACTCTGGTCAAAACTGCAAGGCACCGATGGCAGCTTGAATCGCCGATGTCAGCGGGGCTTCCACGGTCGGAGTCTTAAGGGACAGACTTGGCCCCGCCTTGTCAACCGATTTTGAATATCCAATCACTTGCCAGAACATTTTGCCCGTGGGAGCGTCGCTTATCGAAAGCTCGACTTCCACCTAGCTCTCCGGAGGACTAGGGGCAGCTCCCATTAGAGGGAACTTCCCGCTTAGGATCGGCCCGGGGATCTTCGGTCCGCCGGAACCTGCCCCTGATCCCTTGAATAGAGGAATGACAACAGCTTGCGCCTCCATTTGGGTGTGGGCGTAAGCGATCAGTCGCATTTCCCCTTCCAGACTGTCCGGTGGGTTGATGATCAAAGTACTGACTGTTGAATCGTGTTTCTTAATGTAGTGGGCAATCTCATCTGCAACCCAGTACCTCAGGCTATCCGTAAGCAGAGATTCGTGCCGAGGATCGGGCGATTGCCACATGCGGGTTGCCTCCTTTTCGCGGTCTGACATCCGCAACGGATATATCGCCACGACACGAACCCTGCCCAGATCATACTCAAAATCGAAAAACCGCTTCTTCAACTTGGTGCTGGTAGCGACTTCGCTGCCGAATCCAATGGACCCCAGAACGATCGTTCCCGCCGCCGCTGCGCCCAAGATCAGTCGCTTGAGTTTCCCGCCGCTCCGCCGATTCACTGCCACACCTCCGCCCACCGAAGTTAGGTGGGCCTGCGCAGCGATTTGTTACCGGAAATCGGTCGGTTCAGGGGGGAATCCTTTCGTTCAGTGACCTATCCCTCCCGTGCGCTGAGTGGGCGACCGTCATAAGGGCAGGGGGGCTCCCGCTTGATTGACTTCCCCGATACCCTCCTGTAAATTCCCACCTCATTCGGCGATGCCGGGTAGAGGAAGGACTACGACGTGGCAAAAGGGCAATTCAATAATGTATTGGAAGCAGTCGGGCAGACACCGATGGTGCGTCTGCGCCGTGTCTGCGGGAATCTGAAGACGCCGATCTGGGCAAAGCTTGAGTTCCTCAATCCGGGCGGGTCAATTAAGGACCGGATGGCGATCCACATCATCAACAAGGCCGAGCGGGACGGAAAGCTCAAGCCCGGCGGCACGATTGTGGAAAACACATCGGGGAATACCGGTGTCGGCGTGGCCATGGTCGCCGCGGTCCGTGGTTACAAAGCCATCTTCACCATGCCCGACAAGATGTCGTCCGAGAAGGTTAATCTGCTCAAGGCCTACGGCGCCAGGGTCGTCATCACGCCGACCAATGTCCCCGCCGATTCGCCGGAGTCGTACTACGAGACCGCCAAACGCATCGCCCGTGAGACACAAGGGTCGTTCTACGTGAATCAGTATCACAATCCCGACAACATCGAGGCGCACTACATGACCACCGGTCCGGAGATCTGGGAGCAGACCGATGGCCAGATCGATTGCTTCGTCGCCGGAATCGGCACCGGGGGGACGCTGTCAGGCGCGGCGCGCTACCTAAAAGAGAAGAATCCCAAGATCGTGGTGATCGCGGTCGATCCCGAGGGATCAGTCTTTTATAACTGGTTTAAGGACAAGAAACTCATCGAGCCCAAGGTCTACAAAGTCGAGGGTATCGGCGAGGACATGGTCACCAAGGCAATGGATTTCACCGTGGTCGACGACATGGTGCAGGTCAACGATAAAGAGTGCTTTCAGACCGGGCGGCGGCTGACGACCGAAGAGGGGATGTTCGCCGGCGGATCATCCGGCGGCGCAGTGGCGGGTGCGCTCAAGTATCTGGCCGGTCACGACCATTTCAAGTGTGCGGTGGTTGTGCTTCCAGACTCGGGTTCGCGGTACCTCTCGAAGATGTTCGCCGACGAATGGATGCGCGATAACAGTTTCCTGAACGAAACTCCAAAGATCGGAACGGTGGCCGATCTCCTGGCCGGGCGTCCCTCCCAAGTGGTGACCGCCACGACAGAAGAGAAGGTGTTCAAAGTCGTCGAGAAGATGAAGGAGCACGACATCTCGCAATTGCCGGTTGTGGAGAACGGCGCGCTGGTGGGGTTGATCAGCGAAGCCGACCTGCTGCGTCACATGATGAGCGGGACACATCGTATTGTAGAACCTGTTGGCTCTATCGTCAAACGAGATGTCCGAACTGTGACACCGCAAACATCGCTCGCGGCAGTCTCTTCGGCGTTCGCGGCCGGGCGCGATATGGTCGTCGTCCTCGATGGCACCGCCATCGCCGGCGTGATCACGAAAATTGATCTGATTGATTACTTCGCCAGGACATTCAAGGAATAGCTGCCGGAGTCACCCACACCTATTAAGAATCGAGAACCTGATGCGTTTCGAAACCGCCGCCATCCACGTGGGCCAGGAGCCGGAAGAGAAGACCGGCGCGATTGTCGTCCCGATATTCCAGACCGCCACGTACGCCCAGCCTGCGATCGGGCAGCACAAGGGATACGAATACTCCCGCACGCACAATCCCACTCGCAAGGCGCTAGAGCAGTGCCTGGCCGCGCTCGAAGGCGGGAAGTACGGACTGGGATTTGCCTCGGGCATGGCCGCAATCACCACGTCGATGTCACTTTTGAAGAAGGGCGACCACGTCATTTCCTCGGATGATGTCTACGGCGGAACCTACCGGGTTTTCGAGCGGATCTTCCGCGATTTCGGACTCGACTTCACGTTTGTGGATACATCCGATCTGGCCAATGTCGCCGCGGCGGTCAAGCCGAACACGCGGATGTTGTGGCTGGAGACGCCGACCAATCCGCTGCTCAAGGTTGTCGATCTGCGCGGGGCGGTGGAGCTGGCGAAGAAGCACAACATGATCACGGTCGTGGATAACACGTTCGCATCACCCTACTTCCAGCGCCCGCTGGAATTCGGCATCGATATCGTCGTGCACTCGACCACCAAATTCCTTGGCGGGCACTCGGACGTGGTCGGGGGGGCGGCGGTTCTGTCTGACGACAAGATTTTCGAACGGTTTTCATTCGCGCAAAACGCGATGGGGGCGATTCCTGGGCCGTTCGATTGCTGGCTGGTCCTGCGCGGATTGAAGACGCTCGCGGTACGTATGCGGCAACACGAGGCCAATGCCCGCGCCATCGCCGAATTTCTGCATCTGCACGAGCGGGTCCAGAATGTGCTCTATCCGGGATTGCCGAGTTTCAAGTATCACGAACGCGCCAAAAAGCAAATGTCCGGTTTCGGTTCGCTGATTTCGTTCTACCTCGATGGCAGCGAGTCGCAGGCACGCAAAGTCTGTTCCTCGACCAGGGTCTTTGCGCTGGCCGAGTCGCTGGGCGGGGTCGAGTCGCTCATCGAGCATCCCGGCCTGATGACGCACGCGTCGATTCCCACCGAATTGCGCGAAGGCCGTGGCATCACCGGCAATTTCATCCGCCTGTCGGTCGGCATCGAGCACATCGATGATTTGATTGCCGATCTGGATATGGCGCTGAAGTCAGCCTAGCACTTCAATAGGTTGAATAGAGTTTGCGGGAGGGAGGGCGAGGCTCCTGCCGAGCCGTCTTCCCGCGCGGCAGCAAGGCTCGGCAGGAGCCTCGCCCTCCCAACCACGTTCTCCGTGGTGACAAATCGGACAAGAGCACCCACCTTGCGTGGGGGCGGCCCTGTGAGGCTGTCCATGACTGTGGCCGCGGGGATCGGGCGGCACACAGGGCCGCCCCTACGGCCGGTTCATTCCGCGAACTTTTGCGGACATTTAGCCCCTTGCACGTGACCGCGAAGATCAACGCTTGCACGCCGTCACACGCGGTCGGCCACACAGGGGCGTCCCTTCAATCCCGGCTAGACCGTCACACATTTGTAGGGCGGCCCTGTGTGTGGCCGCCCCGGTCCACACGGGCGCGATGCCGACCATCGGCTGACGCCCTGACATCCCGCCATGGCACGCAGGCTCGCGGACAAGGGGCTTTCAGCCCCTTGGCTTTTCTCATGGAAATGTCATCCGGGACGAGACCGAATCCCCCTGAAATTGGGTTCCATTTCGTATTGATTCCGCCAGGCAGCGGGGTTGCCAGCCAGGGCGCGCCGAGGTATCTTTTGAATCCACCGATTGGAGGCGAACGATGAAAAAGACCAATTACGGGTACTCAGTAAAGACGAGCCTCTCCTTCGACCAGGCGGTTGCCAAGACGACCGATGAGTTGAAGAAAGACGGCTTCGGAATCCTGACCGAAATCGATGTCAGGGGCACGCTCAAGAAGAAGATCGATCTGGAATTCCGCCGCTATGTGATTCTTGGTGCCTGCAATCCGCAACTGGCATCGAAGGCGCTCCTGGCGGAGACCGAGATCGGTTTGCTCCTGCCGTGCAATGTGATTGTTTACGAAAACGAAGACAAAACGGCGACGGTGGCGTTCCTGTCGCCCAAAGCGCAGTTCTCCCTCTGTGGTCGCACCGATATCGCACCCTTGGCCGATGAAGCCGAGGCACTGATTTCGGGAATCGCCACGCGCATCTGATTTGGCTTGATGCCCGGTTGCTGCAGCGCGCCCCTGGAAGCGGGGATGCACAATGACAAAGTGTAGCGGATGGATGAACTGATACAAATCGGCAAGACTCCCAGGAGGGAATCTCCCTCCACGGGGGAGACATTCCCAGTTCTCGGGATGCACTGCGCGAGTTGTGTGCTGAACGTGGAGAAGGCGCTATCGTCGGTCGAAGGTGTCGTCCGTGCGAGCGTGAATCTGGCCGACTCGACCGCGACCGTCGAATTCGGCAGTCAGGATCGGCCGCTGGCGAAGATGGAGTCAGCCGTCAAGGCGGCAGGGTACAAGCTGATTCTGCCGAGTGAATTCGCCACGAGCCCGGTTGAGGGGGGCGGCGGAGCTCACGAGGGCGCCAATCTCACCGAGTTCATTGATCGCGCGCAACACGCCGAGCTGACGGACTACCGCCGGCGGTTCCTCGTTTCCGCGGTCCTGAGTCTTCCGCTCATGTTCCTCGGGATGAGCCACGCGATCCCGGGCATCATGATCGACCACACATTCAGTGCCTGGTTGTCGTTGCTGCTGGCGACCCCGGTTGTGTGGTGGGCGGGCTGGCCGTTTCACCTGGGCATGTGGCAGATGCTCAAGCACGGCCGGGCCGACATGAACACGTTGATCTCCGTCGGCACCCTCACCGCGTACCTGTTCAGTCTGGCTGTAACCTTGGCGCCTGAGGCGCTCACACCGGCGGGATGGGAAGTTTCCATTTACTACGAGACGGCGGCGATGATCGTGACCCTGATCCTTGCCGGACGGTGGATGGAGGCGCGTGCCAAAGGCAAGGCGCGCGATGCGATTCGCGGATTGCTGCAACTTCGGCCTCCCAAGGCGAGGGTTCGCCGCGACGGGAAAGTTGTGGAGATCGAAACGCCGGGGCTGATGATCGGCGATGAGGTCATACTGCGACCTGGCGAACGGGTCCCCGCCGATGGCCCGGTCTTCCTCGGGTCCTCCGCGGTTGACGAATCAATGATCACGGGTGAGCCGCTCCCCGTGGCCAAGGGTGTCGGTGATCGTGTGGTCGGCGGAACCATCAACACGACCGGCTCGATTACATTTCGCGCCGACAAGATCGGCGCCGACACGGTTCTCGCGCAGATTGCGCGTCTCGTCAGTGAGGCGCAGGGCAGCAAGCCACAGATACAGAAGCTGGTTGACCGAATCGCATCGGTGTTTGTCCCCGTGGTGATCGGAATTGCATTGATCACGTTTGTCGTTTGGGCGATCTGGGGTCCTGAGCCGCGATTCCTGCGGGCGATGATCAACGCCGTTGCCGTCCTGATTGTCGCCTGTCCGTGTGCACTCGGTCTGGCAACTCCGGCCGCCATCATGGTCGGTACTGGCCGAGGGAGTCAGCTCGGGTTGCTTTTCAAGAACGCCTCTGCTTTGGAATCGTTGGCAAAGATCGATACAATCATTCTCGACAAAACCGGGACGGTGACCGCCGGAGAAGCGACTGTCGTCGGCGAGTGGTATTCTCCAGCGAATGCGGCGGTGGAATTCTGGCCGGCGATCACAGCAATTGAAGAGCGGTCGGAGCATCCGCTGGCGCGGCCAATACTGTCGCGCGCGCAACGCGAGGATGTTTCCCACACAGGTGCGGTCGCCGACTTCCAAGCGGTGTCCGGCAAGGGTGTTGATGCAAGAATCGATGGGACTGCCTGGCGCATCGGTAGCCCCTCGTGGTTGCTCGGTGACGGCACCCACGAGACCGAACTTGCCAGGAAACTCCTCGAATGGGATCAATCGGGCTATAGCGTGGTGGTAGTACAGAGAGACGGAAAGGCAGCCGGCGCATTTGCTGTCGGCGATCAACTCAAACCCGGTGCCCGCGAAGCGGTGCAGCGGCTCAAGAGGCATGGCTGGCGCGTCGTGCTCCTGTCGGGTGACCGTCGGAAGAGCGTGGAATTCGCAGGGCGGGATCTCGGAGTTGACGAGACAATTGCCGAAGTGCAACCGGCGGACAAACTTCGCGTCGTGCAGGAGAGGCAGAGGGCCGGTCATCGCGTGGCCATGGTTGGCGATGGCATCAATGATGCGCCGGCACTGGCTGTGGCTGACCTTGGGATCGCGATTGGCACAGGCACCGACGTTGCCAAGGAAGCGGCCGATATCACGGTTCTGGGCACGCGTGCCGGGGCCATTGCCGATGGCGTCGATCTCGGCAAGCGCACGCTGGCGACAATCCGCGGCAATCTCTTCTGGGCGTTCATTTACAACGTGGCCGCGATACCGGTGGCTGCGGGTGTGCTGTATCCGGCGTTTGGTTTCCTGTTATCACCGATGATCGCCGCAGCGACAATGGCCTTCTCTTCGGTGTTCGTCTTGACGAATTCGCTACGGCTGCGGCGGTTCAAACCTTCCGACGCATGAATGAAATGATGTTCAGTTGGATTCCGAAAATTCACAGCTGGGCAAGCAGCTTTGCCCATGCACGACGGTGCCGGATGTCCGAGTTATACTGATCCAGTTGTTTCCCTACTTCGGCAAGAAAACGTGGGCGCCAAGATTCGCCTGTCAATGAGAGCGTGACCTTTGCCAGCGTTGCCAAGTCGAGGATGTACACGTTCTGACCGCTAGCAAATTCACTCTCCACACGTGCAGGGATCTCTTGCGCTTCGGTCGGTGCGAGTCCCTTCTGTGCCACAAAGAGAATCTCAGAGACCTTCATGGACCTTGCATTCCGAAGTTTGCCCTCAATGTGCGCGACGGTGATCTCCCGGTCTTTGACTTCGACAGCCAATTCCACGGTAGAAAGCTCCGAGACACACTCAAGGTCGGCCACCAGGCCCGATGCCTTGTCTGACGCATTGATGGGTGCCCTTCGTACCGTTTTGTAAGGTCCGAAGCGCTCCCCGATTATGCAGAAGAGCGCTCCAGCTATGGCCTGTTCTCTATCGCCACCTGACTTCTCGGTGAGAAATCCTGAGATTGTCGAGAGAGTACTTTCGAGACTCACTCGGATTGGAACCGAGTAGCTGACCGATACCTCTGATAAACATCTGTAGATTTCCACCAAGACCTGTCGGAATACTGTTTCAGTGAATTGCTTGTCATTCTTTCGCTGTACTGTATCGAGAACGAGACAAAGGTCCGCCCAGCCCTGTTTGTCCTTCTGTGGTTTCGAATATTGTCGTGAGATGCTCGGCACTCGAAGCGGGTTGTTCACATATGGTTCTGGTGATCCACCGAGGACTCCGTTATTTGCGGCTTCGAACGGGACAATAATAGTCTGTGCAAGGCTTCGGGCATCGAAAGCACCCCTTCTCCGGTCTGCGACTTGAAGGGATCTGCAGTCCAAGGTGTGCTTGGCAAGTTTTGCGAGGATCTGAGTGGGGAGAACATACCGGTATGTTTTGGTTTTTGATCGAAGTGATCGCTGAACAGCCTCTCGCAACTCGGTGTCTTCAATAGCGTCTTCAAGTTCACCGGTCGCAGCGGATGCACTGACCCAATTCCACAAGTCGTCCAAGATCGACTTCGCCTTTGTGAGCAGTTTTTCGGCTTGGGTCCTTGTCATGTACCGGGCGGTGCTTAGTAGTTCATCCAGAGCGCTTCTGTTCTTGATCCCTTTGAGGAGTGACACATCTTTGAAGGTGCCTCAACCCGTCGCCAGTCAGCGTATAAATTATCCATCAGATTGCAGCGATACCCTGACACAGCAACTTGTCCCAGGACACTGTGCAAAGCTGCCGCCAGCTCCCGATGTTCATCATCGCTCATCTCAAACCCGTACGCCTTGCTGTCCCCACGGGCCTCGTGTGGGTAAGGCGGATCACAATAAAAGAGAGTACTTCTGTCATCGTAAAGGCGGATTACTTCCAATGCTGGGCGGTTTTCTATCTGGACTCTAAGAAGTCGCTCCGCGATCTCTGGGAGAGATTCCACACTCCCCAGCCAGCGAGATACCACCCCTGACATACCGGCCCGGCTCGTACTCTTACAGTTTGCCCACCGTCCGAGTGATGCGGTCTGCGCCAAGCCAGTTCTGACTTGCCTGGCGCGAACGAAGAATCGGCGCGCTCTTTCCAGGTCGGACAATTTCTTTCCGTTTCCATGCAAAGAAAGGTAGAACTCCTCCCGCGAAAACGGGGTCAGCGCGATCGCTCGGAGAAGTTTGACGTTTTGATTGCGGAGAACCCGAAAGAAATTCGCAACTTCGCCATCAATGTCATTATACGTTTCCACGGGTGAGGTCTGCCTATTAAGGAGTACAGCGGCTGAACCTCCAAATGGCTCACAGTAGTGATGGCAGTCGGGCAATAGGGGAAGAAGCCAGCCCAAATGGCTAAACTTGCCCCCGTACCAGCCGAAAACTATTCTCTTTCGGGTAGCACCAGGGTATGTCCCTTGGGGAGCGGACTGCGCGAGCCGAAACATCTCTCCCGCTAGGATCGGTGATGGCCGTCTTCTCTTTGCGATCTTTGGCCTCCTTGATTTCAAGACTAAGGACTCGCTGTCGGTTTCGCAATCACTTTTGTTGCCCGGGTGAGAATTCTTTGTTCCCTATTCCAGCCGGCATAAATGCGTTCAACGTTCAACTCTCTTGCGCCCAGCAAGCCTGCACGTGGGGCGATGGTTGGCTTGCATTCTTGGTGCAACTGGCTATTTTGATCATGTGGAATCGTCAGGCCCAATTTCAGGTGGAAGGGTCGATCAGGCTTCCTCCGCGTTCCGCATGCCCCGCGTCGGCGAAGTGGTTGAGCTGACAATCGACGACTGGGGCGACAAGGGACGGGGGATCGCGCGAGTTGGCCGGATGGTTGTGCTGACCGATCGCGGACTTCCCGGCGACCGGGTACGCGCCAGGATTGCTGGACGGCGGCAGCGGCATATGATCGCCGAAGTCGCTGAGATTCTGATCCCCTCCCCTCAGCGTGTTGATCCACCCTGCCGCCACTTTGGGCTCTGCGGTGGCTGCCGTCTTTTGGATCTGGAATACAACCAGCAATTGGCGGACAAAGTCCGGCACATGCGCGAGCAGTTGCGTCGCATCGGGAAGATCGAGGACTTGCCGGAGATCGAGACGATTGCGTGTGATCCGCCCTTTCGGTATCGGAACAAAATGGAATTCTCGTTTGGCGGCGTATCCGGTGCCAACTTGCATCTGGGACTCCACCCGCGGGAGAACTTCATCGATGCGTTCAATCTCGAGGAATGCTGGCTGACCCATGAGTCGGTTGCCCGGGTTGTTGGAGTTGTCCGCGAGTACTTTTCCCAGAGGAACGAACAACCGTACCACCCGGAATTGCACACCGGCTTCCTGCGTTTTTGCGGCGTGCGTCTGGGTGTCGCCACCGGCGAAATCCTCGTCAACTTGATCACCGCCGACCGGCCATGGGATGACGCCAGGGAATTTGGCGAGTGCCTGCGTACCCGCTGCCCCGAGGTTACGACCGCGATATGGACGGTCAATGCGCAGCGCGCCAACATTGCCTCCGGTGACGTGCGCACGGTCTTCTTTGGCCGCGGGAATCTTCTGGAGAAACTGGGCCCATACGAATTCGAGATCGCCCCCATGGGGTTTTTCCAGGTGAACACACGGCAGGCGGAGAAGCTGTTTGGCCGGGTGGCAACGTGGGCTGCGAACGGGGCGACCGACGAGATCCTCGATTTGTACAGCGGTGCGGGAGCGATTTCGCTTTTCCTGTCGCCCCCCGCCCAGAAAGTGACCGCCGTCGAGTCGCACGCCGAATCGGTGGAGGCCGCCCGTCGAAACGCCGAGCGGAATGGCGTGACCAATTGCGATTTTGTCACCGGCGATGTGCTCGAATTCCTGCGTGCCCGTGTGACGCCGGGAGTTTCTCTGCCAACCGTCGTCATTGATCCGCCCCGGGCCGGTCTGCACCCCAAGGCTGTCAAGACCCTGATCTCGGTGCGTCCTGCGCGCATCGTTTATGTCTCCTGCAATCCACCGAATATGGCGCGGGACCTGGAGATGATGGGCAAGAGTTATCGTGTGACCTCCCTGGCGGCGGTCGACATGTTTCCTCACACCCCCCACGTGGAGGCGGTAGCGTTGCTGGAAGCGAGGGGCGATTGAATCGCGTGGTTCGTGACGCCACGATGAATTATATTCGCCGCGTGAGGCAGCGGCGATGACCGACATGCTCTATGCACCCTGGCGGGAGGAGTTCATCCTCGGACCGAAAGAGGAAGGGTGCATCTTTTGCCAACCGGGCAAACGCAAAGGGGTTCGTGAGTTCATTCTCCATAAAGGCCGGCGTGCCTTTGTGGTGATGAACCGGTACCCGTACAATTCCGGGCATCTGATGGTCGTCCCCAACCGTCATCTGGCGCAGTTGGAGGAACTGAGCTCAGCGGAGCGCAATGAGTTGATGAGTCTGGTTACGCTCTCGTCACGCGTGCTCAACGAGACCATCAAGCCCGAGGGACTGAATCTCGGGATGAACCTTGGCCGGGCGGCCGGTGCGGGCATCGCCGGTCATCTGCATATCCACCTTGTACCGCGTTGGGTGGGTGACACGAACTTCATGCCCGCCCTCTTCGACACGCGCGTTGTCTCGGTGGACACGATCAAGCTTTGCCAGAAGCTCAAGGCGGCGTTTCGCAAGTCCGCCTGACAACAAATCGGCTCTCTCCGCAAACTTGGACTGATCGCTTTGTGTGACAGTGACTTATGGCGAGTCATGTCGGGATTACCATCGTGCCGCCAAGTGCTTGGTTCTGACGGGCTTCGGTAATCCAACCTCTGGCCCTTGGCGCCGTGGCCGTCTTGAATTCAGCGCCCGAATCAGATAGATTGCTTCTAAGCGTCGATACCTGACGGCGTTTGGCGGGCGCGGGTTGTGAATACCCGATAGCGCCGTTGCTTGGATCATGAGAGTCCCACGCAAAAGCGAGTTGGAGCGACTGCAAGGTCTTTACAAGACCGATGCGAAGATCGCCGAGGTGCTCAATGTTCAGGAGTACCTGGTCGCGTATTGGCGCCGAAAGAAGCGCATCGCGCGCTTCAGTGCGCCGAAGTTCTCCTTTCAGCAGATTTCCGAAATGTGGGCACGATTCGGTGACGACTTCCGCTGCGGCCGTGAGCTGAATATTTCCAAAGCGGCGTTCTATAGCTGGCGCCGCAAGTATGAACTGAAAGATCGCCCGGCCTTTCTGAAGCTGGAGCAACTCGAGTTACGTCTCGCGGGAGGGGAAGCAGCGTCTGAACCGCCGGCGCTGGCGACTCCGCGGACGGCGTCACAGAAGATCTTCCAGCGTTGCCGATCCGAATTCCCAACTGCTGCAACCGCTGCCGACTGGCGGCTGGCATCGTCACCGGATGCTCCTCAAGGGTATGTCGCATTGAGTCCAGGAGCAGAGATGCTTTGGCCACGAACCGCGGCGCAATCGGAGACTTTGCCGATCAATGAGATTCAGCACTCGACTTGGATCTCGCCAGATTTTGGTGCGATTGACTGGCAGTTGATCGAGTCGCATGCGATCCTGCCGGGGAAGTTCCTGGTTGGACCGCCGGGCATTGCACCGGGGATCGGCGGGATCGCCTGCCTGGTCTTGGATGAGGAATCGGCGCATTCGCTCCCGCGAGTCGTCAAAGTCGAACTGACCCGGAAACTTGTCGGCAGAATGGAAGTCGAAGACATTATCGCCGACGCCCTGGCTCAGGAAGCCGACAGCGACTGGACTGGGGCAATTGTCGAGTTTCTTGGTGGGCCTATCGAGCGCCTTTCGCTGGACCGAAAAGTGAAGTTGTGCTCATTGGCAGTTGCCTTCGGCGCGAAGGCAGCGTTGTGCGCATTTGACGATGTCATCCGCCGCCACTTCGGGGGGTTGTTGAAAGGTCATTTCCCTCTCTGCCATCCGGACCGGACCGCGGATTACGATGGCGAGCAATTCATTGAAGGGCGGAGTGTAGATCAACGTGTCATTGTCTTCGTGAACGACCACCGTCCCGAGGTTAGGGTGCCGCATGATCTGCCTGGCGGAGGCGTCATCATCGGTCCGGGTGCGCTACCGTACGAGATTGAATTGGCCGCAGAGCTGCTCCGTGGACGGCGCATTCCTGCTGAAATGCCGTTTCTCGTGGTTCCGGCGACGCCTTCTGTTTACCGCATGGCACAACGGCGCGGCTGGGCCGATATGATCGTCGCGGCGGGTGGTTCCGTTATTGACGTGGGGCTGGCAAGACGGCTCGGGACGGCGAGTCTGTTGACTCTCGGATCAGGCGGGCGTGGCAGCGTCTGGTGTACAACTCCGCCATCGTCACCAGTCGGCGCTGACCAGCCAACGGTGGTCGTGGGAAGTGTTCATGCCGCCATCGACCAACTTGGACCACTGTTCTAAGACTCCCTGACACAATGAGTGTATAGACGGGCGAACGTGTGTTATCCCTGCACCGTCACTCCCGCGAAAGCGGGAATCCAGCGCGTGAGGGCAGGACTGGATTCCCGCCTTCGCGGGAATGACGAAACAGAGGTTCTCGCTGATAGCAGGCGATCCTTCATTCTGTTAGAGCCTCTAAGTGCCTGCAGGGGTGACAGGAGTTCCGCTCCAAGCATCGAGATGGAATTCCCCATCTTGCAGCCGAACGTAATTGAATTTCTCGAAGAATTCCCCGGAGTTGACCCACCAGCCGCTGCCCAGGCGTTTTACCCAACTCTGGTGAATGTGTCCCATGATCACGGCGTCATAGCCGCTGGCGAGTTGTGCCTGCGCCACTTCGTCGTATTCTCCGACGAACTTCGGTTCCCGCGACGATGTGAGTTCCCGCGACCGCTTCGAGGAGAAGTTCGCCAGGGCGAACGCCCAATCAGCCGGTAGCAGCTTGTAGAGGGCAATATTGGGCCCGAATCGAAGGATCCGCCGGAGCACCCGGTATCCCCGGTCTGATTTGGCTTTGCCGTCGCCATGGGAAATCAGGATGCGCAGTCCCTGCCGGGTGACCGTCAGATCGCCTCGGTGGACAGTCGCTCCCAATTCGCCGGCAAAGTAATCGGCGGCCCAAATGTCGTGATTGCCCAACAGCATGTGAAATGAACCGCCTCCTGCCGTGAACTGACGAATGGCGGCCAGGACTCTGACGGAAACCTTGGGAACCCAGTGCTTGTACTCAAACCAAAAGTCAAAGAGATCGCCGAGGAAGAAGACCTCGGCTTTGGTCTGGACCGCAAACTCCAGGAAGCTGACAAATCGGTCGACTTTCACTGCCTCCCGGCCCGGGTCATGCGCACCCAAATGAGCATCGGAAAAGATCAGAATCGGCGAATCTGCGGTTGCCATGTTCGCGCCCACAATCCGAATATAACCGTAACGCCTCCCTACGTAAATGAAATGGGCCGGGGCGGGCCGCAATCGCACCTTGACAGTATGGGGCGTCTGTGCCAATATGCCCCGCGGCGCGGGAATGGTCTTGCGCCGATCACGTGAACATCCTGAGGAGTTGACTTGGATAAGTTCGTTGTGCAGGGGGGGAGGCGGCTGTCGGGCGCGGTCAATGTGGCGCCTTCGAAGAATGCGACGCTGCCGATTATTTGTGCGGCCATGCTGGCGGACTCCGGCAAGACTGTCTTGACCGAAATTCCGGACTTGGTCGACATCCGTACGACCGTGGCGGTGGTGAACTACCTGGGCGGCAAGGCTGACTACGATTCGGCGACAAAGATTCTCACGATCGAAGCGGCCAATCTGTCGAAGCACGATGTGCCCTACGATCTCATGCGGCGGATGCGGGCATCGTTCCTCTTCTTGGGCGCTCTGCTCGGACGGATGCGCAAGGCGCGTGTTTCACTTCCGGGCGGGTGCGCCTTCGGGCCGCGGCCGGTCGATTTGCATCTCAAAGGATTTCAGGCGTGCGGGGTGGAGTTCGAAGACGACCACGGATACATTCGTTGTGATGGCGCGAAGATGAAAAGCGGAACTTTTGTCTTTGACCGGCCCACTCACACAGGCACCGAGAATCTGATGATTGGGATGGCACTGATTCCGGGTGAGACGCTGCTCGTAAACGCCGCCTGCGATCCGGAAATCGCCGACGTGGCCGAGTTCCTCAACAAGATGGGCGCCAAGATCCAGGGTGCGGGCACGGCAACCATTCGCATCACCGGCGTCAAGCGCTTGCGCGGGGTCGAGTATCAACCGATTCCGGATCGGCTGGAAGCGGGAACGTTCATGATCGCTGCCGCGATGACCCGCGGCACCGTGGAGGTCCGCGGCGTCGAGCCGACCCATCTCGAAGCAGTCACTGGCAAATTGCAGGAGATGGGTGTGCAAATCACGGCGACCAAGAAACGCCTGACAGCCAAAGGTCCGGCAAAGCTCTGGCCGACCCAGATCGTCACATTCCCCTACCCGGGATTCCCGACCGATCTACAGCCGGCCATGCTGGCTCTGCTCACGGTCGCCGACGGCGCTTCC
This sequence comes from bacterium, assembly GCA_021813505.1. Classification (GTDB taxonomy): domain Bacteria; phylum Zixibacteria; class MSB-5A5; order WJJR01; family WJJR01; genus JACRMA01. The sequence goes on from JAKAKI010000040.1 coordinate 15,774, forward strand.
ATGGTCACCGAGACTGTCTTTCCCAACCGGTTCGGCCATGCCATGGAATTCGCCCGGATGGGCGCTGACGTTCGTGTCGCGGGCAATGAAGCCCGGGTGGCCGGGGTACCGCGGCTGCGCGGCACCACCGTCATGGCAGCGGATATCCGTGCCGGAGCGGGACTTGTCGAGGCGGCGCTGGCGGCTGAGGGAACCTCGGAAATCCTGCGTGTCTACCACATCGACCGCGGGTACGATCACTTGGAAGATAAGTTCGCACAACTGGGCGCCGACATCAAACGTGAGAAGGCCGAATAGGCGACAGAAGGGCTGGGCGCTTCTGTGGAACAATCCGCCCGGCAACGGGTTAAAGTAGATTGCTGAGGCCGTCCCCGCCGACCTCCTTGTGCAGGTGGTGCGAATCTCAATGTCAAACTCGATACTCGTGAGCGGTGCGCCGGCGAAGGCCAGAGCTTTCAGGTCAAAATACGTCTTGTTCTCGCGGCTGCCGCTTCTGCTACTGGCCGCCGGCGTGTTGCTCCTTTTGGCATCGCCGGCGTCCGGCCAGGACGAAGGCTTCGGCAAGAACAAGGTCCAATACCGCGACTTCCATTGGACCATCATCTCGTCGGACCATTTCGACATCTACTACTACGAGAACGGATATGACCTGGCGGTCTTCGCCGCGACGCAACTGGAGTCGGCGTACGTGACTGTCTCCGCCCAGCTCAATCATCGCCTGAGCAAGCGCGTCCCCGTCATTCTGTACCAATCGCACAACGAGTTTCAACAAACGAACATCACCAGCAGCCTGCTGGACGAAGGGGTTGGCGGATTCACCGAGACATTCAAGAATCGCATGGTGATGCCGTTCATGGGATCGTACGAAGAATTCCGGCACGTGCTTCATCACGAGCTAACCCACGCGGTGACGTTTGATCTTCTCTACGGGCGCGGGATCGGATCAATTCTGTCGCAACGCACTCTTTTCCCCGAACCACTGTGGTTTGCCGAAGGATTCGCGGAATATTCCTCCCGCCACGGGTGGGACACATTTGCCGACATGGTGCTCCGCGATGCGACCGTGCATGGATATCTCGTCCCACTCGATTTGGTGGACGGCTACCTGGCGTACAAAGAAGGCCAGTCCGCCGTTCTCTATCTGGCGGAGCGGTACGGCGAAGAGAAGATACCGGAGGTGTTGTCCAAGGGCCGTTTTGAGTCGAGTCTCGACAACTCCCTGAAGAAGGCCATCGGGATGGGCAGTAAGGAGTTCACCGAGGAGTGGGAAAAGCGCCTGCGCAAGGAATACTGGCCGGAGATATCTGCTCGCGAGGAACCCAAGGATTTTGCGAAGCAACTGACTGATCATGAGAAGGACGGTTCCTACTTCAACGATAAGCCGGTGTTTTCGCCACGGGGTGACCGCATCGCCATCTTCAGCGAGCGCGCCGATTACACCGAGGTCAATATCATCTCTGCCGTCGACGGAAAACGTCTGCGGCGGGTACTCAAGGGCGGGAGTACCGACCGGTTCGAATCGCTGCACTCATTTGTGTCGGGCATGAGTTTCTCCCCGGATGGTGAGTCGATTGCGCTCATCGCCAAGTCCCGGGGATCCGATGCCCTGTTTCTCATCAGCGTGGATGGGAAGCAAAAAGACCGGACTCTGGATCTGGGTTTCTCGTCTATGAGCTCTCCGTGTTTCTCGCCTGACGGGAAATCGATTGTCGTAACTGCGCGCAAGGACGAACGCAACGATTTGTACCTCGTCGACGTGGCGAGCGGCAGCCTGACGCGGCTGACCGATGATCGCTTCGATGAGCAGGATGTCCGGTTCGATGCCACAGGGACACGAATCGTGTTCGCTTGTGACCGTCCGTCCAATGACTCCACGCCGCTTCTGATTCCGCAGCCGCAGGACCCCGTGACATTCGCCTTTGGCCGGTACAACATTTTTGAAGCGGACCTGACCACACACATGGTCCATCCGCTGACCGACGATGACGCCGAAGACAAGACGCCGGTGTTTGCTCCCGATGGACGACGTGTGTGCTATGTTTCCAACAAGAATGGGATCTACAATCTCTACCTGATCGATTCGATTGGCGCCAAGCCGTATCCGATCACCGATGCGCTCTCCGGCTGCTTTTCACCGGCGTGGTCGCCCGATGGCCAGAGCATCGCGTTTACCGCGTTCTTCAAGGCGGGGTTCGATGTCTTCCTGATGAAGGAAATCCGCCCGAAGGTTGCCGGCGGTGGGGAACTGGCGCCGACGGCGTTTGTCCGGCGTTTGACCGGGCTTGACTCGGCGCACTTTGTCCTCAAGAAGACCCCGTCCTGGGAGGAACGCGCTCCCAAGATTCTCAGCGAGGATCTTGAGTTTACGTCATTCGTACAGAAGGCGGAGACGCCGCTGCGGCGCCGGGCGCTGTTCTCCGATTCCACGCAAGCCACTGACACCGGCGCCATCGCCGGGAGGCCCGAGAGTACTCTCACCTCGATGCCGCTGCCGCCAACCACGGATACGACGGTCCGGACGGCGGTTGTAGACACCGGGTTGACAGCCGGTCATCGGGGACGTCCGCCGAGTGTGACGGACAGCACCAAACTCGCGTCCGCCGACACGACCGCTGGCAAAGGGCCCAGACAGTACGTGCCCCACAAGTACAAGCTGAAGTTCAGTCCCGATCTGGTCACCGGCGGATTGGGGTACAGCACGTTTTTCGGACTGCGGGGCCAATCGTATTTCGTGATTTCCGATTACATGGGGGATCACCAGATATTCATCGCCACCGACCTGGTCAACACCATCGATCAGTCAAACCTGCAGGCGTACTATCTCTACTCGCCCAAACGAATCGACTACGGTTTCGGGATTTTCCATTCGAAATATTATTATGCCTATTCAGACTCAACCGACCATTTGTTCTCTGACCGTACCTATGGATTCCTCGCCAATGCGGCGAGGCCCTTCTCCAAGTTTACGCGGCTGCAGTTGGACGGGATGATGCTCTTCGTCGACCGCAAGTTTCTCTCCGGTGAACCCGGGCCCAATGATCAATCGGACCGTGTTGGTCTGGGCGCACTGTCTTTAGTGCATGATGACGTCACGTGGGGATTCACCGGGCCGGCCAATGGACGGCGGTACCGGGCTTCAGTCGAAATCGCTCCCGACGGATTGGCGCGGCATATCTCCTACCGGGCGTTTACGATGGACTTTCGCCAGTACGCGCGGATCGGCGGACGGTACAGCTTCGCATGGCGCGGCGCCTTCGGCTTTTCGGGCGGTAAGACGCCGAAGCGGTTCTATCTCGGCGGTGTCGACAACTGGATTGGCTCCACCGTTGTCAGCAATGACATCTATGACCCCGAGGGCCTCTATTTTTCGCAGGTCATCACGCCGTTGCGGGGATGGGATTACTACGGTCTCAAGGGGACGCGTTTCGTTCTAATGAACGCCGAATTGCGATTCCCATTCGTCGACTACTTTGCCATGCGATTCCCGCTGCCAATGGCCCTCAGCCAGATTGCCGGGGCGCTTTTTGGCGATATGGGCGGTGTCTGGGATAAGAACAATTTTCGCGGTGCCTCAACCGACGGCGGTTTTCATCTGCAGGATCTTCGCGCGTCATTTGGTTACGGCCTGCGGGTAAACCTTGGGATCGCCGTCCTCCGGTTTGATCAGGCTTGGCGCACCGATCTTCGCAAGATCGCCTCCCGCCCGAAGTTCTATTTCTCACTGGGCGGGGACTTTTAGGGTCGAAGTCCTTACAGCAGTGACAAATGCTCAGCGCCAGCGGTGGTTCGGCTGGCGCTTTGGCTATGAACCTGGCATGAAATGCCACAAGTCCGTTGTATCGGCGCGCCCACGTCGCTACATTGCGCCTTACCTGGACGGAGACCCTTCTGATGATTGAACCTGTTGTCACCTCGGAACTCGTGGAAGAGCATGGGCTTTCCCCCGAAGAATACATCCATATCAAGACCATCCTGGGTCGGGAGCCGACGTACACAGAAGTCGGTGTTTTCTCGGTCATGTGGTCCGAGCACTGCTCGTACAAGAACTCGATCATCCTGCTGAAGACACTTCCGCGTGAGGGCCCGATGATGCTGGCCAAGGCGGGGGAGGAGAATGCCGGAGTCGTGGATTGGGGGGACGGCTGGGCCGTTGTCTTCAAGATCGAATCCCATAATCATCCCTCTGCCGTCGAGCCCTACCAGGGCGCGGCCACCGGGGTCGGCGGGATTCTGCGCGATATTTTCACCATGGGCGCACGCCCCATCGCGGTGCTGGATTCCCTGCGGTTCGGCAATCCTGCGAATCCCCGAGTGCGATATCTGATTGACGGTGTGGTTCGTGGGGTCGGCGATTACGGCAATTGTTTCGGTGTGCCTAACATCGGTGGGGAAACAGTCTTCGAGGATGCTTACACTGGTAATCCACTTGTCAATCCCCTGGCGATTGGGCTTGTGCGGACCGACAAGATTGCCCGTGGGGCTGCCTCGATGGTCGGTGCCCCGGTATTCATCGTGGGGTCGAAGACCGGACGCGATGGTATCCATGGCGCCACCTTCGCATCGGAAGAACTTTCGGAAGCATCCGAGGCGCGGCGGCCATCGGTTCAAATCGGCGATCCGTTCACCGAGAAGCTCCTTCTGGAAGCCACGCTGGAAATGATCGATGCCGATCTGTTGGTCGGCATTCAGGATATGGGTGCAGCGGGGATCACCTGTTCCTGTTCCGAGACCGCATTTCGCGGCGGACTGGGAATGCACATCGACACCAGCCTGGTGCCGGTGCGTGAAGACGCAATGACCCCTTACGAAATCCTGCTTTCGGAATCGCAGGAACGGATGCTCGTGATCGTGAAGCCTGGCTGTGAGGCCGCGACCCAGGCGATATTCGCGAAGTGGCAGTTGGACGCGGCCCGTATCGGCGAGGTCATCGAGGGCAATCGCTTCATCGTCGATCACAATGGCCAGCGTAAGGTGGATGTACCCGCCGACGCATTGTCGCTGGGTGGCCGTACCCCGCAGTACAAGCGCGCCGAACGGCGTCCGAAATTCCTGGATGAGGCAGCCGCGTTTGACGCGAATGAAATTCCGGTTCCGAGTGATCTTGGTGAGACACTCAGGAGCTTGATTGGTTCGCCCAATTTGTCGGACAAGACCTGGGTGCACCGCCAGTACGATACGAGTGTGCGTACCTGTACCACGTTTGGGCCGGGTATGGATGCCGGCGTGGTGAGAATCCGCAAGACGAATACCGCCCTCGCGGCGACGACCGATGCCAATGGCCGGTATTGTTATCTCAATCCCCGCCTGGGCGCGCAGATCGCCGTCGCGGAGGCGGCGCGCAATCTGGTTTGTGTCGGGGCGCGGCCGCTCGCAGTCACCAATTGCCTGAACTTCGGCAATCCCTACAAGCCGGAGATGTACTACCAGTTCGCTGAATGTGTACGGGGCATGGGCGAAGCCTGCCGCTTCTTCGAGACGCCGGTGACCGGCGGGAATGTCAGCTTCTACAACGAAGACGCGGAGCGCGCGGTCTATCCGACACCGACGATCGGCATGATCGGAAAGATCGAGCGCCTCGATCTGATCACCGCCGGCACATTCACGACACCGGGCGATCTGATCGCGCTCGTGGGCGAATGCAAGAACGAGATTGGCGCCAGCGAATACCTTTGCCGTATTCACGGCAGGGTCACCGGGAAAGTCCCGAGCCTCGACCTGGCGATGGAAAAGAAGGTGCAGCAGTTCATCATGGCAGCTATCCGATCGGGGTGGATTCGCTCCGCGCATGATTGTTCGGATGGCGGATTGGCCGTGGCGCTGTTCGAATGCTGCCTTACGCAGAACGGGGGGCTGATCGGAATTGATGTCGACCTGTCCGGTATCAAGTTGCGTTCCGATGTCGTGTTGTTTGGCGAAAGCCAGTCACGCATCGTCGTTTCATTTGATGAGCGCCATCAAGCTGAGTTGGCAGCCGCCGTGCAGAGTGCCGGAATCCCCTGGATGGTTCTGGGCCGCGTTGCCGAACACGACACGTTCCATCTTCGGCCATACATTTCTGAACCGTTGGCCGGGTTGCGCGATGCGTATATGCAGTGTCTTCCGTCGTTCATGGATCGTCAGCCGAGCGTAACCGCCGTCGCGTAACCCCAGGGCCGGCGACTGGAGACCACGAGGATGGTGACCCCGATTTCTACTCAACCGCATCAACTCCGGAGTGAGTCCGTGCCTTCAACTGTCCGCGCGCCGCGCGGCAGCCAGCGAAGCTGCAAAGGCTGGATTCAGGAGGCCGCGCTTCGGATGCTCTGCAACAACCTCGACCCCGAGGTCGCTGAACATCCCGATCAGTTGGTCGTTTACGGCGGCTCCGGCAAAGCCGCGCGCAATTGGGACTGCTTCCATCGCATTGTCGCGAATCTGAAACAACTGGAAAACGATGAGACGCTGCTCGTCCAGTCGGGGAAGCCGGTTGGTGTCTTCAAGACCCAGCCCTCCGCGCCGCGCGTCATCATCGCCAATTCGAATCTGGTGGGACAATGGGCGAACTGGGAGGAGTTTCGGCGGCTCGATGCTTTGGGCCTCATGATGTACGGCCAGATGACGGCTGGCTCTTGGATCTACATCGGGACGCAGGGAATTTTGCAGGGAACGTACGAGACGCTGGCCGCCGTCGCTGCGAAGCACTTCGGCGGGACACTGACGGGGCGCTGGGTACTCACTGGCGGGATGGGAGGAATGGGTGGCGCCCAACCATTGGCGGTCACCCTCAACGGCGGCGTCGCGCTGGTGGTCGATGTTGATTCGTCACGGATAGACCGCCGGCTGAAAACCGCGTACTGTGACCGCAAGACAACGTCTCTCGCCGAAGCGCTCGCGTGGGTCAAAGACGCCGTGAAGGCCAGGCAGCCGTTATCTATTGGCCTGGTGGCAAATTGCGCGGCTGTCTTGCCGGAGCTGGCCTCGCGCGGGGAGATTCCCGACATCGTCACCGATCAGACTTCCGCCCATGACGAACTGAACGGCTATGTTCCGGCCGGTCTTTCGTTCGAAGAGGCGCTTCGCCTGCGCGAGAAGGATCCTCAGGAGTACATCAAGCGCTCCTTAGCCTCGATGGCACGCCACTGCGAGGCCATCGTGGCCATGCAAAAGGCCGGTGCGATCGCGTTCGATTACGGTAACAACCTCCGTGGGCAGGCAAAGAAGGCGGGTTTTGAGCCGGCGTTCTCCTACCCCGGCTTTGTGCCCGCCTACATCCGTCCCTTGTTCTGCGAAGGGAAGGGCCCGTTCCGTTGGGCGGCCTTATCCGGCGAACCCAAGGACATCGCCGTGACCGACCAGGTCGTGCTAAAGGAATTCGCGCACAACGAGCCGCTGTGCCGCTGGATCAGGCTGGCGTCCGAGAAAGTGAAGTTCCAGGGACTTCCAGCCCGAATTTGCTGGCTGGGTTATGGAGAACGAGACAAATTTGGTCTGATAATCAACCGGCTCGTCCGGGAAGGGAAGATCACGGCTCCGATTGTGATTGGACGGGATCATCTCGACTGTGGGTCGGTGGCCTCGCCGAATCGTGAGACCGAGGGGATGAAGGATACCTCCGATGCGGTGGCCGATTGGCCGCTTCTGAATGGACTCTTGAATGCGGTGTCCGGCGCCGGGTGGGTGTCGATCCATCACGGTGGTGGAGTGGGCATGGGACTTTCGATTCACGCGGGCATGGTCGTGGTGGCCGATGGATCCGAGGACGCGGATGGGAGATTGAGCCGCGTATTGGTCAATGACCCGGGGACGGGTGTGATGCGGCACGCCGACGCGGGGTATGAGGAGGCGATTACTTTTGCCGGGGAGCATGGAATCAAGCTGCCTGGTTTGGGGTGACCGTACGAATTGGGTGATTTTCGTACGGATCGAAACCTCAGTCACGCTCGTATGATCTTGCTGGCCCTGGAAATGGCCGAGATCGGTTGGGTTGACGATGGACAGAAGACTCCGCAATCCCAGAGCACCACAGCAGCGTCCCCCGCGCGGGATCAATCCGTTCGGTGAGGGGAACGCCAGAGCGGTCGCTTACGACATCGCGATCAAGGCGTTTCGTGGGGAGGAACGGTTTGAACACATCTGGAAAAACCACCCCGGCCTGGTGCAGTTGGCCCCCAGGGATCGGGCACTGGCGGTGCACATTGCCTCCGGTGTGCTGCGCCAATACCGGCGTTTGGATGCGCAAGCGCGGCATCTGACTTCCGGGAAATCCAGCGGGCTCAGCGATCCAGTGCAATGGATCATGCGCCTTGGCCTGTTTCAGGTGATCGATTGTGATCGTATCCCCGCTCATGCGGCAGTGTCCACAGCGGTCGATGCGACGAAGAAAGTCTCCCATCAGGGTATCGCGGGTTTGATGAACGCGGTCCTGCGGCGCGCGGTTCGCGAGAAAGAAACGCCGCCAGAAGCCGACCAGATTCCGCCAGAGGCGATCACGTGGGGTGAGCGGCTTTCAATGCCGGACTGGATGGCGGAGGTCTTGCTCGAACGATATGGCCGTGACGCGGGCGACCGGATCGCGCGCTGGGCCAACGCTCCGCCGCACTATTATTTTCGTTTGTCGAAGTCGGGTGCGGGATTGGATCGCGTCAATGAAATCCTGAAAGAAATGCATTTGGCCACGGCAAGGCCCCACCGTGAGTTGCCCGAGTACATTGGACTGGAGACAGCCGCGCTCATTTCGGATTCTCCCTTGTTCAAGGAGCCGTTGGGATGGGTTCAGAACCCGGCGGCAGGACTTGTGGTGGCGCTTTTGGGATTGCAGCCGGGCGACAGCGCCATCGATTTTTTTGCCGCTCCGGGTGGAAAGACACTCGCGATTGCTGAGCTCATCGGCCCGACCGGTCAGGTTTTGGCGGTGGACAAGAACCCAGACCGACTGCGCCGGTTGACCGAAAATAAAGTGAGATTCGCCGCCGAAAATATCCTGCCAATTGAAGCGGATGTTGCCAGTCTGGGCGAGCGAAACGCAAAGAATGTACTCGCAGATGTTCCCTGTTCAGCTCTGGGGACGCTTCCCAAGAATCCCGAAGTTCGCTGGACCAAAACTGTCGACGACATCACGCGGCTGGCCCGTTCGCAACGCATCTGGCTCAATGTCGCCTCGACTCATGTCGCCGAAGGAGGCGTGCTCGTCTATTCCACCTGCACTGTGCCGCACCAGGAGAACGAGGACATCGTACGCTCCTTCCTTGAGTCCAATCCCGGCTTCGATCTGGAATCTGCGGCGAAATTCGTTCCGGCACGTTATGTTAACGCCGGTGGATTTCTGGCCACCAATCCCCCGGTGGACGGGCTCGATGGTGTTTTTGGCGCCCGGCTTCGCCGCCGGCCTTCGGCATGAACGAACCGATCTCAATTGAGAAACCTCGCCGATCCTGGCTTCGCCGGATCGTCTTGTGGTTGGTCGTCCCGGTTCTCTGCGTGGCTGGTTCAATTCTGCTGGTTGATCGGGTGATCATGCCATGGTGGACCCGGCATGGTGAAGAATACGCGGCGCCCTCGCTGGTCGGGCGCTCACCGTCCGTGGTGCAAACGCTCCTCGCGCCCTACGACGCGACCTACCAACTTGCGGAACGGCGGTTCTCCGCGGATCATCCAGACGGTACGATACTCGAGCAAAGGCCTTTGCCCGGCGCCCCCATCAAACGTGGACGGATCTTCAATTTGGTCATTTCACGCGGCTCCGAGTTGATCGATGTCCCCAAGGTTCGTGGCGGGAGTGTCCGTCAGGCAGAATTGATGTTGGAGCAGGTGGGGTTGGCGATCGGCGGGAGGGCGTTTGGTTATGAGGACTCCCTTCCGGAGGGGGCGATCATTGGCACGATTCCGGGTGAGGGAAGCGGTCTCACCAAGGGAGGCGTGGTCAACCTGGTGATCAATCACTCTCCGGATGCCGCTAAGACATTCTGCCCCAATCTCGTAGGTCTAAACATCGAGGAAGCCCGCGACACTCTCCGTGATCGGGGCCTCTTGGTCGGATCGATTGATCGGAGATTCGACGCCACATTGCTCCCGGGTACGATTGTTGGCCAGTCGGTAGCCCCCGGCGATGAGCTCACCCCTGGGGCGGAGATCGACTTTGTCATCTCACGAGATCGATAGGTATGGCGGGAATTCCAGGCTGCCAGCTATGTCTTTCGAGAACCAACTGGAATAATCATTGCGGAAAGCGAGTGGCGGAGGAGTTGTTATTCCTCCAGATACAGCAGTCGTCTTTCGAGGCGGCGTTTGAGTAGTCTGCCTGTTGCCTCAAGACGACTAGGTTTGAAATCATGCTCCCAGAGCCGCCAAACGGCGTAGCCTAGAGCCCTCAATTTGCGCGTGTTCTGCAGATCGCGTTGCGCATTCTTGGCCAATTTAGGCGACCAGTATTGCCTATTGCTCTTTGGCTGATGGCCGTGCCGTGGACAGTTGTGATAAAAGCAGCCGTGCGCGAATATCACGAGGCGAAATGAAGGGATCAAAATGTCGGGCTGGCCCGGGAGAGTTCTGACGTTGCGAGCAATTCGTCTTCGTCCGCCAATAGCCTCGCGGACTAAACGGAACAACAAGCGTTCCGGGGCCGTTCCCGTACTACGAATTCGGGACATGATCTCGCTTCGTTTTCGGGGACGGAAGATGTCCGCCATGGCCAAATGCCTCAGCGGAGGATCGTCGCGATCTCGGCCTGAATGGCCTCTTCGTAGACGTTGGGAGGCGGTAGATTCGTCGGTGAGGTAAATGCTAACGCCACTTGATCAATGGTGGTTGTAAATTGGTTCTTGAATTCTAACTCACGTCTCTGGCCGCTGGGTACCGGTGGCCCGATGTCATACCACCTGAAAGTCAGAGTGCCCGGTTGAAGCATCGGATATTCGAGCATATTTTGCCCGAGCCTTTGCCAGATGCGATCGTATACCGGCGCGGGGCAAACGAAGAACATTCCACGTGTACACCTCTTCTCACGCCGAAGAACGTGGCCTTTGTAGATGATCTGCGGCAGAATGCGCTTGGAGACGTTTTCCCAATTCATGCCAGCCTTGCTAGCTCCCGTATATGCCCGCCCCTTCATGAGCGCTTCGCGCTCAGCCCGATAGCTTCCCGTCGTATCGATAGATTGGACTTCTAAAGCGACGAACTCTTTTAGCGTACAATCAGCGCCGATGAGGGCGAGTATCCAATCTACGAAATACCCCCCTCGTCCCGCCCGGCGCGGCAATTTCAATTCCTTCCCCCATCGCTTTCCGAACGCGACTACTTGTCGGCCATCGTGTGCCACGGTGGCCAGTTCATCCGGATGAATTAGTGAGACGTCCTCCCCGAATGCTGCGACTGCAACATCATGAAGAACGCGGTACTGCCGGTCGTAAAGCCGGTTTGGGCAGCAGACGATTGGCCCGGAGTGGGCCATCTTGACCGTACACACGCCGCTTATGAGACCGTCGCTAAGTTTCTTGGAGCACGTTGACCCTAGAAAAGGGCATTCCAGCTTGCGTCGCAGGCGGACAGCTTCCTTGGATTTGTCTTCTGGTGCATGGCCGAAGACTTCAACAATGTTCAGCGCCATGATGCCTTTCCGAATCTGATGTGTGGATAATGCAAATCATGAGAGAAGATGCTCGGAGATGTGCTTCGCGAGCACGCGCGCCAGGATCGGGGGAACTGCGTTACCCACCTGTGCGAATTGTGCTACCTTCCCACCGGTGAAACGGATCCTGTCCGGGAAAGATTGGATTCGCGCGGCTTCTCTTACCGTCAGCGCGCGGTCTTGCTCGTAGTGAAAAAACGTCCCCCAGTGTGGGTCACACTTCGTTAGAACTGTACCGCTTAAGCCATCAGGATTGAGCCGGCCATATCGGCGGGTGTGATCGCTTGTTCTGGCACTTTTCATCCCCTTCGGGAGAAGCGCAAATGGAACATCGCGCCAACTGCCCCCGGGAGGAATGTGCTTTAAGCGGGCAAGATTTTGAGGCGACAGAAAGCCGGCAACGTGGTTGAACAGCTGCTTCTGGTTGGCGCGCAATGAGCGTTGATACGCCGAGGAAGGTGGGCCGTTATATGGTGATTCTTCTTGCCCTTGGGTTGTTGCTAACGGAGGAAGATCCCCGATCGCTTCCCTCACTGAAGTATGTTTCTGAAGCTCATCATTCCCAAAGAGCCGTGCCGATTCCCCGGGTCTCGGAAGGTGCCGAAGCCAGGTGAGCTCTCTACCACCTGTGAAATTCGCGCGAACAGGTGCCCAGTGTGTTGGATACGGGAACGTGATTTCAGCGTCGGGAAGCCTTGTGCCGATGAAGAACAGCCGCCATCGCTCTTGAGGCACTCCATAGTGGGCGGCACACAAGATCATGTGTTTCATGTGATAACCCGCCTCGCCAAACATGCTATAAATCGCTCGGACAGTGCGTCCCTGATCCAGGGAGAGCATTCCCGGCACGTTCTCCATTAGGACAACCTTGGGCTTAAGACCTTCGAGCACCAGCCTGGCGTAATGTTTGAACAGGTGGTTGCGCGCATCGCCTATGTTGCGACGTGGAGCATTAATCGAGAATCCTTGGCATGGAGGCCCCCCGATGAGAACGTCGATTTCGCCCTTTTCCAGTCCGGTTGTCTTAAGGACGCCTTTGGCAGTAAGGTCTTCGATGGAGCCATCGAGCCAACAAGTCGACGGGTGTTCAAGCAGATAGGTATCACGGCATTGTTCGTCGATGTCATTCGCAAACGCGATCTTGAAACCGGCTTCCTTGAATCCGATTGACAAGCCACCCGCTCCGCAAAACAGGTCCGCGGCCAATGGCTCACTGCGAGCGTTGTTTTTCGCTGCCCTCTCTTTGCTAGGGCTCCGTCCCGGGCTCATTGTCGTGCCTCCAGTGAGAAAGTCGTCCAATGGTCTCGTGCCGTCAAGAGAGCACATTCGCACAATTCCGAATCGTTTGCAAAAGAGCTCAACTTCCAGCTGGTCCCCATGGGGACCGACTTGACAGTCTATCCCATGTGTTAAAAAGCCAGCCCATGCTTGGACGCAATCACTTTGATGTGGCATTCTGCGGCATCGGGTGACCAAATGGACTCAAGCCACTTGTCGAGCGGAGATTTCAGGTAAGGACCGGTACCTAGGCGAGTGCGGGCCACGCGTTTCCCCATGAACGGCAATTGGTTATGGCTGCCTGTTCACGGGCGCCAGAACTTGCAGGGATGGGAATCTAATAGCATGTGGGACGTCTTCCTTGAGTTGGATGCTGGAATAGCGTTGAATTCTGATGAGAAGAACGTATCTTATAAGTTTGCGCCGGATCAGAAATTGGTCGGGCGCACAGATTGGGTGCACTGAGCGTCGCGGTCGGCGGCCGAGTATGGCTGGACGACCGTGAGGAGTTGCTATGTTTTCGAATTTGGCCGAGCGTTTTGAGGGGATCTTCAAGACTCTCCGTGGCCATGGCAAGATAACTGAATCCAATGTTCAGGATGCGCTGAAGCAAGTCCGGCGCGCCCTATTGGAAGCTGACGTCAATTACAAGGTCGTCAAGACCTTCCTGGACGAAGTTCAGACGGAGAGCCTTGGCGACAAGGTTCTCAAGTCGGTCTCGCCCGGCCAGCAGATTATTAAGATCATCCATGACCGCCTTGTTGATCTACTGGGTGGACAGCACCGGCCCGTCCGTTTCGCCAAGCCCCCGTCACCGACGATCTGGATGATGGTTGGCTTGCAGGGGTCAGGCAAGACGACGACATGCGGAAAGCTCGCCGGACGATTCGCCAAGGCCGGACGCCGTCCTCATATGGTCGCGGCAGACCTGGCGCGGCCGGCTGCGGTCGAGCAGCTTCGGACACTGGGCCGGCAGCTCAACATTCCCGTCCACTCGGGAAATGGAAATCCGGTCGATGTCGCGGTTGCCGGAGTGGCAGCGGCGACACAAGCCGGAGCGGATTTGATCATCCTCGATACAGCAGGCCGACTCCACGTTGACGATGATCTGATGGCCCAGGTGACCGCGATCAAATCGCGTGTCGCTCCGACCGAGACGTTTTTCGTTGCCGATGCCATGACCGGACAAGACGCGGTGACATCGGCGGCGGCATTCGCCGAACGCGTGGGCATTGATGGCGTCATCTTCACCAAAATCGATGGCGATGCCCGAGGCGGCGCCGCGGTGTCGATTGTGCGTGTCACCGGCGTTCCGATCCTGTTTGTCGGAACAGGTGAGAAGCTGGATGGCATCGAACCGTTCCATCCCGACCGGATGGCGTCACGCATTCTGGGAATGGGCGATGTTGTCGGCCTGGTTGAAAAGGCGCAGGAGGCGGTTGATCTAAATCAGGCGGCCCAATGGGAGCAGAAGCTCCGCAAATCGCAATTCGATTTTCAGGACTTCTACGAACAGTTGCAGCAACTCAAGAAAATGGGGCCGCTGGAGTCTGTTCTTGGGATGCTTCCCGGAATGTCGAAGATCAAGGGACTGACGATTGATGAACGCGCGCAGAAGCGTATGGAGGCGATGATCCTCTCCATGACCGTCGAGGAGCGGCGCCATCCCGAGCTCATCAATGGCTCGCGGCGACTGCGCATCGCCAAGGGAAGCGGCAACTCGGTTCAGGATGTGAATCGTCTTTTGAAACAGTTTGCCGGCATGCAGAAGATGATCAAGACGATGAGCAAAGGCGGGATGAAGGGCCTTCCCAAGATGCCAATGCCATTCTGATCCGGTGAGTACGGATAAACACGAGCTCGATGAACGGGAATTGAAACTGAGTCGTCTTACTTGATAGGAAACACGAAGGAGGTTGGTTTTGTCAGTAAAGATCCGTTTGCGCAGAGGTGGAAAGAAGAAACAGCCGATGTTCCGGCTGGTGGCGACTGACTCGCGGATGCCGCGCGATGGGCGATTCCTCGAGGTGCTGGGCTGGTACCGTCCGCTCGACAAGCCGGCCAAGGTCAAGATCGATGTCCCGAGGACAATCGACTGGCTGAAGCGCGGTGCGGTGCCATCGGATACCGTGAATGCGCTGTTCAAGCATTCCGGATTCGCCACCGTGTGGGACAAGGCCCAAAAGGGCGAGGATGTCTCCGGCATGGCGCTGAAGGACACGATCACCGAGCGTCCGCATAAGGTCAAGGCCAAGGCGCGCGCGCGTATGACCGAAAAGGCGGCGGCGGGTGCGGCGGAGACCCCGGCGGCATAATTCGGAGGCACGAGAGTCGCCTCGGGATTACGCCGTGTGAGAGTCTGACCGATGACGGACCGCATTGCGCTGGGACGCGTCGGTCGGCCTCATGGCATCGCAGGAGCCTTTCTCGTCTGGCCCTACGCGGAGGATCTCGAGCGGTTCGAACGGCTGAAGCAGTTTGTGCTGTCGAAAGGCGACAAGACGCTCGCCGCCACGGTCGAATCGGTCCGAATTGCCAATGGATATGCGGTTATTCAGACAGGAGAGCTGACCACCCCTGAGGATGTGCGGCCCTGGACCGGTGGCGACGTGGAGGTCGACTCAGCCGAACGAATTCAGCCCCCACCTGGACGCTACTTTCATGATCAAATCCTCGGAATGAAAGTGGTGACGATGCAGGGGACACCGGTGGGGATTGTGGAATCGATCATGGATTGTCCGGCCAACGATGTCTATGTCTGTCGAGACGGCGTCAAAGAGTACCTGATCCCAGCGGTGGACACGATTGTGAAAGAGATCGATTTGAACGCAGGTGTAATGAGGATTGAACCGATACCGGGGTTGATCGACTGAAGTCCGGCTCGAATTGCCGGACGATATCGCCATGTTGAGAGTGGACATCATCACTGCCTTCCCCGGAATGTTCGAGGGCTTCCTCGGCGAGTCGATGCTCGCGCGGGCACTCGCGCAGGGAATCTTATCGATCAAAGTCCACGATCTGCGCGATTTCACCGATGATCCGCATCGGACGATTGATGACACTCCATTTGGCGGTGGCGGCGGCATGATTCTCAAGGCCGAGCCGCTGGCCAAAGCCATCGAGACGATCTGCCCGATCCGTGACGGGTGCAGTCGCGCGACGCTGATCATCCCGACACCACGCGGCGAGTCGTTCACTCAAGCGACCGCCGTCCAGCTTTCGGGCCAGCAGCATCTCGTATTTGTATGCGGGCACTACACCGGAATCGACGAGCGCATCTACGAGCATTTCAAGCCGCGCCGCCTCTGCCTTGGCGATTTTGTATTGTCGGGTGGCGAGCTCCCGGCGATGGCGATGATTGATGCGGTCGGGCGGCTTCTGCCGGGATTTCTGGGGAATGAAGAATCGGGCAAGAACGATTCCTTTGTCCGTCCCGGCCTCGGCGCGCCGCAGTACACGCGTCCGCAAAGCTGGCGCGGGCTTGATGTGCCGGAGGTCTTGATCTCCGGGCACCACGCCAAGGTCACCGAGTGGCGGGAAAACTCTCGCAGGCAGACAACTGAGCAGTTCCGGCCCGATTTGATCGGGTCTCCTGATAGCGATTCACGCGATGCGGCAGAAGGCAGGGGAAATACCGATGCCCCGCATCCATTTTCAAATGAGAAAACAAGGAGATAACCATGGCTAATCTGTCACATCTCGGTTTGGCCCCCCAGACCGAAACCGCTGCCAAGTTCAATCCCGGAGATCTTGTGCGTGTTCACGTGAAGATCAAGGAAGGGGACAAGGAGCGTATCCAGGTCTTCCAGGGCACGGTCATTCAGAAACGTGGCGAAGGTTCGGGCAAGACATTCAGCGTTCGCAAGGTGTCGCAGGGCATCGGCGTCGAACGGACATTCCCGGTCTTTTCACCCAACGTTGCAAAGGTTGAAATCCTCAAGTCCGGCAAGGTGCGCCGCGCGAAGCTTTACTACCTGCGCGATCTCACCGGTCGTTCGGCCAGACTGAAGGACAAGCAGACCGGCAACGAGTAGCCGCGATATCGCGTTCCCGTTTCCGGGAATCGCCGTCACCGGTTTTGTGTCAAGGGCTGAGGTGGCATGCCGCTTTTGGTACACAAACACGGACCAGAGTCGGATCCGTGGCGCTATGAAAGGCAGTATTGGGATACCGGCATGGCGCACGTGGCCGGTGTCGACGAGGTTGGCCGCGGGCCGCTGGCGGGGCCGGTTGTTGCGGTCGCCTGTGTGCTCTCCCCGGAATTCGATGCGACCGGCGTCAGCGATTCCAAATTGCTCGCCCATTCCCAGCGTCTCGCCCTCTTCCCCAAAATCAGCCAGAATGCCCGCGGGTGGGCCGTGGGGATCATCAGCCCCGACGACATCGACCGTCACAACATCCTCGGGGCAACGTTTATGGCGATGCGCATGGCGCTGGAGCAACTGCCCATCGAGCCCGACGCGGTTCTCGTCGACGGCAAATTCCTGATTCCCGACATATCGCTCCCCCAGCGCGCCATTATCGAAGGCGACCGCCTCTGTGTCTCGATTGGCTGCGCTTCGATTCTGGCCAAGGAGATTCGCGACCGTATCATGGAAGATTTCGATAGCGAGTATCCGGGGTACGGCTTTGTGCGGCACAAAGGATACGCCACCTCGGAGCATCTCGAGATGCTGCAGAAATTGGGCCCGTCTCCGATTCATCGCCGCAGTTTCGCCCCAGTCCGCGAGTGCCGGCAGGAGCATTTGGGATTGTAGCGGCGCTCGTCGTGCGGCTACGTGACTTTCCGCCAATAGAAAAGAAATCCACCGCATGCCCGGCCCCGCATCCAAGCCCCGCAAATCTCGGCCGAGCCGGGGGAAGCGTGGCGAGGAGTTGGCAGCGGAGTACTTGGAGACCAAGGGATTTCAGATCATCGCCCGCAATTGGCGATCATCCCTTACTCGGCATGAGATCGACTTGGTCGCACGCGAGGGCAACTGCATTGTCTTCGTCGAAGTGAAGACGGCGCGAACCACGGATTTCGGCGATCCGCTTGCGTGGATCACTCCCCGCAAGCAGGCCGCGATCATCAAGGCGGCGCAAGCCTATCTCTCAGGATGGCAATCGCCCGACGTGGATTTTCGATTCGACGCCATCGCGATATCACCGGCCTCAACATCCCAGAAGCCGACGATCGAGCATGTGCGCGGGGCGTTTACGTGCGATGACGAACCGAAGTAGACGGGATCCGTTGTACGAGAATCGAGCGAGCCTCTGCGTTCAAAGAGCTTGCTGAGATCACAAAATCAGATTCAACCCACAATCCGTTCCAACCCATACCGCCGCCGCGCCGCCGCGAGCTGGCCGACATAATAGCTATCATGGAGAGCGGCCAGACCCAGAGTCCCGAGAACTGTCTTGTCCAACCCAGGAGCCTCGGTGAGGGCTGCGAGTTGCGCACTTGTGACCGTCTTCAACTGGACCATGAATGCGCTGTGCACGTCATCCCACTTGGCGTGGACTTCTGCCAGCGACGGCCACTGATCCAGATTCTTCACTTCATCACCCCGGCGGAAGTGGCCTGCCCAAGGCACGTCGACGCTTCCACCAATCACTCGCATGAATGATGAGCGGACAGTGACAATGTGACCGGCAATCCACAAGATCGGATTCGCGCCGTTCGACTGCTCCAGTGCTTGCTCCGGGGTGATCCCATCAAGAGCACGATGGAACAGCCCATGAGTGCTGCGGAATACCAGTGAATACCCCAGCAGTTCAGGTATCACGCAAACCTCGTCGAGTTAGGCGGAAGTCACGCCTCAGAAAGGCTGACGGTCACAGAGGTTTTCTGCTGCTCTGGTTCATGACAGTGGTGTCGGGCGGAAGCGGGTTGCGCTTGTTCAACTCATCCTGAATCCGATCCCAGATCGGGCGCCATTTCTCGGGATGCTCATTGTATTCGGCCAGAGTCTTCTCGATCTGCCCCGGTTCCAGCCCGATCTGGCCCAGCACGCGCGTCTTTTCCTTCTCGTATTCAGGCGTACCGATGGGCGTTGACTCAGCGAGCGTGGCCAGTTCGACATAGGCGCGGACGATCTGGTCTTCTGTAATCGACTTCCCAGGCGCCGTGCTGGCGGCCGCGGGCTCAGTCGGGGCTCCTGTCGGGTCATCGGTGGTCCTGAAGTACACAATGCCAATGGTCGTGAAGGCGATCAGGAGCAGAGCGATGATGATGATTTTCAGACGCATTCGTGCGGGTATCCTGCCGAAGGTTCGCGTTTCAATATACGATGAACCAGCCTGTTAGCCAAGGTCATTCATTATACCCGGCTTCGTGGTATCCGGGCGGCGGTAGAGGCCGTACCATGACCGATTTTTCGCCCGTAACCTGTACCAGTCCCGCCGGTGCCTTGCGGGGTTTGCGGACATGCCGGATTTCCGTGTAGATGACCGGAACAAGATGGGAGTGCTTGGCCTTGGAGAAAAAGGCGGCGATCTGCGCCGCGGCAAGAATAGCCTTGTGATCAAATTCCCTGTCCTTGGACTCGCGTTTGAGGATCACGTGAGCCCCGCCGGACTGGCTGGCGTGCAGGAAAAGATCGTGGGGCCGGGCAATTTTCAATGTCAATTGGTCATTGTCGCGGCTGGATCGGCCCACCAGTACGACCTGGTCGCCCAACCGGAACTCACGATAGGGCAAGCGCTTCTGCTCAAGGCGTTTCGCCGGCTTGCGTTCGGTGGCGAGCCCGCAGGCTGCCTTGATCGTCTCGAGCGTTTCCGGACCGATCCCCGGATCGCCAAGTAGTCGCAGCCGATCCTCCCATGCCGATGACTCTCGCTTCAATGCGGGAAGAATAGTGGCGGCGTTGCGCGCTGCCCGGGTCGCCTTGCTGGCGTGATCGTAGAGGGCATCGATGTTCTCCTGCGGCGTGAGCGCCGGATCGAGCGGGACGGTGATCGGGTCGCCGGACTCCCAATCGTTTACTATGATTTCTGACATCCCCGGCCGCAATTCATGGCGTTGGGCGCCGAGCAAGTCTGCCCTGCGTCTGAGCTCGGGGACCCGTTGGCCCTCGGAGATCGCGTTCTCGGCGTCACTGACCCGGCGGCGGATGCGTTCGAGACGGCCGCGCACGTCACGTTGGAGCAGCGCGATGAGGGTGCTGCGGCTCGATTCTTCTCCCGATTGAGCATCAATGGCCGCGAGGGCCGAAGCCAGCGAGCTAAACTCGCTCGCCTCACCGATCACGGCGGCAGGAGTCCGAGGAACTGCCCAAGTGGAGCCGTCTGATGATGTCTGAAACATCACAGTGGTTGAGGTATCCACCGCCCGCCTGAGCACACGCAAACAGGTTTCAAACTCGGTCCATGCTCGGCTGCGTGTTTCCCCTGACGTTTCCGATTCCAACTGAATTACCGTGGCGATGGCTTCGTCGATCCCCCAGAGTTTCTTCTGCAGGAACTCACCAAGAGTCAGTTCCTGGTATTCAGTGCGCGCCCGTTCGAATTCCGGGAATGTGATGGACTGCCAGTTCAGCAGTGATGGGGGTTTGGGCGGGGCGAATATGGTCGAGGCTGCGGAATCGGAGGCGGCAAAGTGCGACTCCAAAACAGCATCTGTTTCAGGCTGGACCAACCAGAGGTTTCCGGCGGCACCGGTCCAGCTGATCCACAGATCCAGCCGTTGAAGCATATCGGTACTCTCGCCAGGCTTCTCAAAGCCCAAGCGCATGACACGGTCCGGTTGCGGAATTTCCACTCGTCCGAGTTTACACCCTTTGAGCCGGTTGAACTTCTCTGTCAGCATAAATGAGTCGAGCGATGGGATCACGGCTTTATCAGAGACCCAGTAGAAGGCTTGGCTTGCTCCCCGACAACCGACCTGCAGCCATCTCTTTTGATGCCGCGCTTCCAGTTCAAAGAGCAGCCGGCCGGATTCGCGATCAGATCGAAGCGATCTGAGCACAGTCCCCACCAAGTCCTCGGAGGCCTCGTTGACCAGACGGACCAGATGCCAGCCGACGATTTTCATTTGGTTGCCGCGGTAGAACGGATTGTTACTCTTGCACTTATCGGCTCTTTCGACGGGCCATTCCGTCCAAACAACTCCTGAGACCTGAGGAAAAGCAATTGACTTGCCATAATGTAGGGGTCTAAATTGAATGTTTTTTGAAGGTTGAGGCTGACGCGCATGATATCAAGCATGACTGGATTTGGCAGGGGGGAGATCGACCGGGACGGATTCCGGGCGGTCTTTGAAGTTACCTCCCTAAACAGTCGTTATCTCGAAGTCTCCCTTCGGCTTCCGAGGTGGATGGCATCCCAGGAATCAGCACTGCGCACCATCATTTCTAACAAAGTCGGGCGTGGCAAGGTTGTGGCGCAACTGGCATGGGATCGGACCACCTTTGAGTCGCCGGTCCAAATCAACGAAACCCTGGCCGACTGGTACATTGAAACGATCAAGAGGCTGGCGGCCAAGCACCAAATGACGAGTGATCTCAGCATTGCCGACGTCATGTCATTGCCCGAGGTCTGGACCAATCCCGAAAAGACGGCCGAGTCCGAGGCAGTCGAGTCGATTGTGCGTGAAGCCCTCGACCGCGCATTGGATCAGCTTTTGCAGATGCGTCGCGACGAAGGCAGCAAGCTCGCGAACGATTTTCGCGAACGAATGAACATGATTCGCCAGACCGGGGAGAAGATTCAGAGTTTGTCCGCGACCCAGGTCGATGCCTACCGTCTGAAGCTGACGCAACGAATCGAGGAAATTCTCGGCACTGCGGGCTACGATCCCCAGCGGCTGGCGCAGGAAATCGCCTACATGGCCGAACGCACCGACATTACCGAAGAATGTGTACGCTTGTCCATCCATTGCCAGCACTTTCTGGATGCGGTGAATGGCAACGAGCCTGCCGGACGCCGCCTGAATTTTCTTCTGCAGGAATTGAGCCGTGAAGTTAACACGATCGGTTCAAAATCAGCCAGCGCGGAGATCTCCGCCCTTGTAGTGAATCTCAAGGAGGAGTTGGAGAAGACCCGCGAGCAGGTTCAGAATATCGAGTGAGGATTGTGGCGGATTCTTCATCACGGAGAACAAAGCCCAGCCGCGGCCTGCTGGTCATCATCTCTTCTCCTTCGGGAGGGGGAAAATCGACCGTGATTCGCAAGCTGCGCCAGAAGCATCCGGAGTATCTCTACTCGCTTTCCACGACGACGCGCGGGAAGCGGGCGGGGGAGCGCAACGGGACACACTACAATTTCGTGACCCCTATGCAGTTTCAACGATTGATCAGGAGCGGACGACTCGTGGAATGGGCGAGCGTGCACGATCAATTCTACGGAACCCCGAAAGCGAACATCGCCCGGGCCAACCGTTTGAAGCGCGTGATGTTGTTTGATCTGGATGTGCAGGGTGCGGCGACGATGCGCAAGAGTGTGCCCTCGGTCGTTACCATTTTCATCATGCCGCCCTCGTGGGAAGTCCTGAAGAAACGTCTCGAAGGGCGCCGTTCGGAAACGATTGCGCAAAGACGCCGGCGTTTGCGTACCGCGCGCGAGGAGTTGCGCCGCAAGCGCGAATACGAGTACTGGGTGGTCAATGACCGCTTGGAGCAGTGCGTAGAGGACTGCGCAGCGATCATTCGCGCGGAATGCCTTAAATCAACTCCGCGGTCATGATGCCGCAATCGTTCTGGGCACCAGGCGCGTATTGACAGTCTATATGAAGCGATTCGTGAACTATTCGGATGCGACGGGAGTTTGTTGAACATACACACGAGGTGCTGACATGGCCAAGAGCGATTCCATCGAAAACATGATGTCATCCGACCACGAAGAAACAGACGATCAAACCTACGCGCCCACGGCTCCCAAGCAGTCCGAGTGGGCGAAGCTTCCGCAACGTCTGCGCCGGCGGCATCTTCGCAGTCTGGAAGGATTGCAGCAGAGCGCCAAGAATCGTTATGAAGCCGTGCTGATCGCCGCCGCGCGGGCCCGTCAGCTCAACGCGAAGAAACTCGCGTTGGAAGAGCGGGGCCTGGAAGATGACGCCGCGGAGTTGAAGCGTCTGAAAATGACGTCGAACGCGCTGGGCGAATTGTTGGATGGGAGAATCGAAGTCAAACGTCCCGAAGATGCCGCCTAACATCCGACTGTCTCAGTACTTGAACGTCCCTGGCCGACTTGCGCCTACGGCGCCCCCTAATAAATGTGACGGTCAGCCCGATACTGATTATCAGACCCGGCGCGGTAATGCACGGGTGGGAGCCGCTGACGGAACGCATTCGGCGAAATTGAGGCCGGAACACGCGGGAACATTGGCGGGTTGAACGATTGGTCTGAGAAAACCGAAGCAAGGAACGGAATCGTCTAATGTCCAAGCATGTCGTCATCGTTGAGTCACCGACCAAGACAAAGACTCTCCAGAAGTTTCTGGGGGCCGATTATTCGATTCTGGCCACCCGCGGCCATATCTTCGATCTGCCGACTAAGACCCTTGGCGTCGACGTCGACGCCGAATTTCGTCCAGAATATGTCCCGATTGAGGGCAAGGAAGCCATCGTAAAGACTTTGCGCAAAGAAGCCAAGACCGCCCAGATCGTGTATCTCGCGCCCGACCCGGACCGTGAGGGGGAGGCAATTGCCTGGCATGTGGCGACTGCGCTGAAGGGCACCAAGGCCAAGATTCTTCGTGCGTCATTCAATGAGATTACCAAGTCCGCCGTTCTCGAGGCACTGGAGAATGCCGGAAAAGTCGATCAGGACAAAGTCGACGCCCAACAGGCGCGGCGCGTGCTCGATCGGCTCGTGGGATACAAGGTCAGTCCGTTCTTATGGAAGACGGTTTGCCGGGGTCTTTCGGCCGGTCGTGTCCAATCGGTGGCCATGCGCTTGATCTGCGAGCGCGAGGCCGCGATTCGCGCGTTCAAACCCCAGGAATACTGGTCGATTGATGCGCTGCTCTTCAAGACCGCCGACAAGAAGAAGACCATCTTCCCGGCAGCAGTCGCCGAAGCCGACGGCGAGAAGTTTGAGATTCAGAATGCCGATGCGGCGCATCGTGTCGAAGCCGACCTGCGCAACGCGGCCCTGACCGTCGCCGATGTCAAGGTTCAGTCGAAGAAGCGCAATCCGCCGCCACCTTATATCACGTCCACACTGCAGCAGGATTCGGCGCGGCGCCTCTACTTCTCGCCGAAGAAGACGATGATGGTTGCCCAGCACCTGTACGAGGGTGTGGAGATCGGCAAGCGCGGCTCGGTCGGTTTGATCACATACATGAGAACCGATTCCACGCGTGTCGCGAAAGAGGCCGTCGACGGAGCGCGCCAGTTGATTGAAAAGGAATACGGTGTCGAATACCGTCCCGACGAACCGCCGGTCTACAAGTCAAAAGGCCGTTCGCAGGACGCGCACGAGGCGATTCGTCCCACGTACTTCGATCTGCCGCCCGATGAAATCAAAAAGTACCTGAGTGCCGACCAGCTCAAAGTCTATTCGCTGATTTGGAACCGGTTCCTCGCATCCCAAATGAGCCCCGCGCAAATCGAGCGCACGTCGGTCGATATCGCCGCCGAGGTGGCGAAATCCGGAAAGAAGACCGGCGGAGTTCAAAACTACACGCTCAAGACCGGTGCGGAGAAAGTGACCTTCCCGGGATTTCTGAAGATCTATCAGGACGTCGCTGAGGAGAATGGTGACCAGGAAGCACCCAAGGTTCTGCCACCGCTGAAGGCCGGCGACGCACTGACGCTGGAAGATATCAAACCAGAGCAGCACTGGACTAAGCCGCCGGCACGGTTTTCAGAAGCAATGCTGGTGCGTGAATTGGAAGCCAATGGAATCGGACGGCCGTCTACCTACGCGCAGATCATTGCCACGATTCTCTCACGCAATTATGTCCGTCTCGAAGACCGCCGGCTGGCGCCGACCGATCTGGGCGAAACGGTCAACACGATTTTGATCGAAGCATTCCCCGAATTGTTCAACGTCGAGTTCACGGCAGAAATGGAAACCGAACTCGATCGCATCGAAGAGGGGACCGATACCTGGACTTCGGTGATGAAGACATTTTACGGCCCATTCTCCGAGTCGCTCGATCACGCCACCTCACGGACCGCGGAAATCAAGAGCTCGCACCGGCAGGAGCTGGAAGAGAAATGCCCGGAATGCGGTTCCACGCTTCTGGTCAAATGGTCGCGCACCGGGAAATTCGTGGCCTGTTCGGGATTCCCGAAGTGCCGGTACACGTCCGATCTGGGCGGCAATGGCGCCAACGGCGGCGAAACGACTGATCAGGTGTGCGAAAAATGCGGTTTGCCCATGATGATCCGCACCGGCCGGTTCGGGAAGTTCATGGCCTGTTCGGGGTATCCGAAATGCCGCAACACAAAGGCGATTCCCACGGGCGTGTCCTGTCCTGAAGAAGGTTGCGCAGGCGATCTGGTGCCGCGCCGGACCAAGACGGGCCGCACGTTCTATTCCTGCTCGCGTTATCCGGATTGCAAGTACGCTGTCTGGGATCGGCCGGTTCCCGTTCCATGTCCCAAGTGCCATGGTCCGTTCATGCTCTTCAAGAGCACAAAGACCAATGGCGACAGCTACAAGTGCCCGACCTGCGCGCACACCACTGCGGTGGAGCCGGTCGCCGAGGCCGTCCCCGCTTGATGCTCGGCGGAGACTCACTTCCTGCCAAGTCCGCCATTGTATTTCCCGCGCCATGCGCGTAACTTCGCGTGCCGGTGGAATGATATCGCTGTCGATGCGAGTCCCGATGGCGGCCGCCACCGCTGGACCTGACGATGGAACAGGCATTGGCGCAATGGGCGCACATCTTCCTTGAAGATCTTACCGGGGCACGCCGTTGTTCGCCGCACACCGTGCAGGCGTACCGGCGCGATCTCGAACGGTTTCTGCAAACTCAGCGGCTGGGTGCCAGTGCGCCGGCCGACCGTGTCCTGACCACCCGGCGCTTCCAGGATTTTCTCGCTTCGCTGGCGGTCGATGGGCTGGCCAATCGCTCGATAGCGCGGGCCGCGGCGTCGCTACGGTCGTTCATGGGATTTCTGTACCGCCGCGGCGCCATTCCGCATGACTGGTCGGATCGGGTACCGTCGGTGAAGTTTGCGCCGAGTCTGCCGCGGTTCGTTGGGGAATCGCAGATGCGTGAGTGGCTGGAATCATTGCCAGGACGCTCGCAATGGGAATTGCGTGACCGGTGCCTGGTGGTGATACTTTACGCCACGGGGGCACGGCTCAGTGAGTTGGTTGGCCTAAACTGGGGAGATTTCGACGGTGAGTCGCGCACGTTGCGGCTCTTCGGCAAGCGCAGCCGCGAGCGGGTGGTTCCGACAGGTGAATACCTGGCGAATTCGTTACTCGAGTTGAAGGCGCAGTCGCCCGAGGCGGTGTTCGGCGAGAAGAAACCGATTTTGATCAATCGGCGTGGGGGACGCTTGACCGGACGTTCAGTCGCCAGAATACTGCAGCGATCGTTTGCGGCCGCAGTCGGCGGCGGCGTATCGCCGCACCGGTTGCGGCACAGCTTTGCCACGCATATGCTGGATCACGGGGCCGATCTGATGGCGCTGAAGGAGCTTCTGGGCCATCAGGACGCCGCGACAACGCAGATTTACACGCACACAAGTCTCGATCATCTTTCACGCGTCTACCGGGAAGCATTTCCGGGGGATCGTGCTTAGCATAGAAAGGTATCACTCCATGTGGCATTCGACGACAATACTGGGACTCACGGTGAAGGGCCAGACCGCGCTGGGCGGCGACGGCCAGGTCACATTCGACGATACGATCATGAAGCACACCGCCCAAAAGGTCCGGCGGCTGGCGGATGGACGGATTCTGGCCGGTTTTGCCGGAGCGTCCGCCGACGCGTTTACTTTGTTCGAGCGTTTCGAAACGAAGCTCGAGGAGTTCAACAATAATCTCCCGAGAGCCGCGGTCGAGTTGTCGAAAGACTGGCGGATGGACAAGTATCTGCGGCGGCTCGAAGCGTTGCTGGCGGTGATGGATGCCAACCACGCGCTGATTCTTTCCGGAAACGGGGATGTGATTGAACCCGACGATGGCGTGGTCGCGATTGGATCCGGCGCACCGTATGCGATGGCGGCCGCGCGGGCGTTGATCGGGAACACTAAGATGAATGCCGAGCAGGTGGTGCGGACTGCACTGGAAATCACCGCCGACATTTGCATATTCACCAACAAGGACATCACGATTGAGGTCTTGTAAAGGAACACGATGGCTGTTACAACACTGACCGAGAAAAAAGAACGCACCTCGCCGGTATCCTCGCCGCGGGATATGACGCCGCAGGAGATCGTCACCGAGCTGGATCGCTATATCATTGGGCAGGACAAAGCCAAGAAGTCGGTGGCGATTGCGTTGCGCAATCGCTGGCGGCGCCAGAAGGTCGACCTGAAGTTGCGTGAAGAAATCGCCCCCAACAATATCATCATGATCGGGCCAACCGGCGTGGGGAAGACCGAGATTGCCCGGCGCCTCGCCGCACTGGCCGGAGCGCCCTTCCTCAAGGTCGAAGCGTCGAAATACACCGAGGTTGGGTATGTCGGACGTGACGTTGAGTCGATGGTGCGGGACCTCACCGATCTCGCGGTGACAATGGTCAAGCGGGAGAAGGCGATCGATGTCGCCGAACGTGCGGCACGCCTGGCCGACGAGCGTGTGCTGGATATCCTCCTGCCGCCGATCGCGCGGCGCGGACGGACTCAGGACTCGGCCGAGATGGCCGAGGCGCGCACCAAATGGGAACGCACCCGCGAGAAGCTCCGCGATCAGCTCAAGGCGGGATTGCTCGACGGAAAGCAGATCGAGGTGGAAACGCCCAACGGGCGCTATCCGGTCGTCGAGGTTTTCTCGCCATGGGGGATGGAAGAACTCGGTGTCAACGTGCAGGAGATCTTCTCCGGCATGATGCCCAAGAAGACCAAGAAGCGCCGGGTATCGGTTGATGAGGCGCGCCGGCTGCTGGCCGCCGAGGAGACCAACAAACTGGTCGACATGGACGATGTCATCAGCCTGGCCATCGACCGGGCGCAGACATCGGGAATCATCTTCGTGGACGAACTCGACAAGGTCGCCGGTGACCGGTCCAAAAGCGGCGGACCGGATGTCTCGCGCGAGGGTGTGCAACGCGACATCCTGCCGATTGTCGAAGGCACGAACGTGATGACCAAGTACGGCATGGTCAAGACCGACCACGTGCTCTTTATCGCAGCGGGCGCGTTCCACATCTCGAAGCCATCCGATTTGATTCCGGAATTGCAGGGGCGGTTCCCCATCCGGGTCGAACTCGACAGCCTGAATGCCGCGGATTTCTGCCGGATTCTCACCGAGCCGCAGAACGCGCTGATCAAGCAGTACAAGGCGCTGTTGGCCACCGAAGGCATCACGATTGATTTCACCGATGCGGCCATCGACGAAATCGCGCAGACCGCCAATCTGGTCAACGAGCGCTCCGAAAATATCGGCGCGCGCCGGTTACACACAGTGATGACGCTGCTTTTGGAAGACCTGATGTTCCGCGCGCCAAACATCAAGACCAAGAAGGTTGTCTTCGACCGGCGCGACGTGCAAAAGGTGCTGCGCGACATCGTCGAGGATGAGGATCTGAGCCGGTACATCTTGTAGGAGCAAAGAGTGCTGTGACCGAAATCATGCCGCAGGCTGAGGGAGGGCGAGGCTCCTGCCGAGCCTTCTTGCCGCGCGGAGAAAAAGAGGCTCGGCGGGAGCCTCGCCCTCCCTCCGATCCTTTCGCTCAATGACAAGTTCGTGAGTGATCGATACAATTAAGCACAAAGGGAACAGGAACTGACAATGACTCCGATGAAGAAAAGCACTGGTAAGAAGACCAAGTCTGGTCCGGCAAAGAAAACGGCCAAAGTATTCAAATCTAAGCCTTCACCGAAGGCCGCAAGCTCCCCAAAGAAATCGCGCCCGGCAGGGCTTACTGGTATGCCCGCTGGTGTCGGCGCGAAGGACTTCCTGCGG
Source organism: bacterium (assembly GCA_021813505.1). Classification (GTDB taxonomy): domain Bacteria; phylum Zixibacteria; class MSB-5A5; order WJJR01; family WJJR01; genus JACRMA01. The sequence continues at coordinate 44,665 of JAKAKI010000040.1, forward strand.
ATTACGGATTTCACGACGCAGGAAGTGCGCGCGACCATCGACTGGGCGATTCGCTGGAAGGCGGGCAAGGTGGCGCCGCGTCCGATGGCCGACAAAGCCGCCGGGCTGATTTTCCACAAGCCATCGTTGCGCACCCGCCAGAGCTTCGAGACCGCCGTGTTCCGTTTGGGCGGCCATCCGATGTTCATCACGGATAAGGAAATCCAGTTGGGCGTGCGCGAATCGATCCACGACGTCGCCAAGGTGATGTCGCGGTATCTGGGACTGATCGTGATCCGCACGTTCAGCCAGGCCGACGTCGAAGAGCTGGCTCGCCACGCCACGGTCCCAGTGATCAATGCGCTCACCGACGCGCATCATCCCTGCCAGATTCTGGGCGATATCATGACCGCGCAGGAACATTTGGGCCGCATCGACAATCTGTCGATTGCGTTTCTGGGCGACGGTAACAACGTGTTCCATTCGTGGGCCGATCTGGCGGCGCGCATCCCGATGGACCTGCGCTTGGGGACTTCGCCGAGCACCATGCCCGATCTGGCGGTTGTCGAAGAGGCGCGCCGGAATCAGACGAGTAAGATCCTGATCACGCATGATCCGGTCGAGGCGGTCCGTGGCGCCGACATTATCTACACCGATGTCTGGGCATCGATGGGCCAGAAAGACCAGGCCGCAGCCAAGGCCGGCCAATTGGCGCCGTTTCAGGTCAACGCGGGACTGCTCAAACACGCGAAGCCGAGCGCGATCGTGCAGCACTGCCTTCCTGCCGAACGGGGCCGCGAAATCACCGATGAAGTCATCGATGGTCCCAAGTCTGTGGTCTTTGACGAGGCCGAAAACCGCCTTTGGATCCAGGGTGCGGTGATCGCGCAGTTGCTGGCGAAGAGGCGATAACAGACTCCCGCACGAAATCGGCGGAATTTTCGAAAAAATGTGATGAGCTGCGCCTTCGCGCGCCGCTCTTTTTTGTCCTCTCAAACAGCGTGTTCGTGACGCCAGAACGTCGATTTTCACGCATCGTCTGTTGATTCTCAATAAGTTACGGGGATTCGACTACCGGGTAGACTGCGCAGTGGGTGCGTAATGGCACTGCGCAGCTATCGTATTTAAGTTCAATGGCTTACGATTTCGTGCGCAGTGGGACTGCGCAGTCATTACGCACTTGGGGGCTTCGGAAGCCGCACCTGTCTTCGGTGTAACTCGTTGCCAGACAACAAAGCGATCGTCAAAATGCCATCCCTGGACGCACTGGCACAAAAGTTGTTATGCATAATCGCGCTGGCTCTCCGGGCTCGTCTCCTGGGGGGATTTTGGAGATGTCAAGGTACCTCCGCCGCCGGCTCCCACCCAACGCTCATCACACCGCTGGCGGCGGAGGAGAAGAAAGGGCCGATTAGGCTCAGCCAAGACGCCGTCGAGAATCTGCTCCGTCAAGGTCGTGCGGAACTACTTTCCCGCCAACTCAGACGCGACATGCCTGCCGAGAAGATCGACTATCCCAAGCCCGTAGTATTCTGAATTCGAAAACCAGCTCAGGATCGAGGTGCGGTGATTGCGCAGTTGCTTGCAAGGATCGATATTGGCCGTATGACCCCGCTCAACGAAGTCCAGTTTGTCGGGAACGTCAAGTCGTGGATCGATCAGATCTGTCGGACGGAAGGTCCCGATTTTCCGTTCGAGAAGGCCGAGATGGAAGATTATCCGTCCGGCAAACGGACTCGTAAGGACTTGGTTCTGTTTAATCGCGAAGGGAAGAAGGTTCTCTCCGGTGAGGTCAAATTGCCTGATCGGATGGATGGAAGGACGCCCTACGACTCGGACCTTATCGAGGACGCTCACATCAAGGCGAGTACCGACGGCATCGATTACTTCTTCACGTGGAATGTCAATTCATTCGTGCTTTGGCAGACATACAAAGCCGGGACGCCTCTCGCTGACCGCCGCGTCTTTGGTCAGGACTGGTTTGAGTACCGTGATTCTGAGCACCTCCGTCGGCCGGAGGCCGAGGAGGGCATCAAAGCTCGGCTTCGCGAGTTCCTGCGGTTCTTCGCCGAGATTCTTTCCGACAAGAGGCCTTTTCCACTGCTTGCGCTGGACAAGCGTTTCATCCACGTCCTCAAGCGCGCCCTTGACGGACCGCAGAATCATTCCCGGACCGCCATTGCCCGGCGCGCGGAAGAGGACAAGCGATTTCTCCGTCAGGTCGAAAGATGGGTCCGGGACAATCTCGGAACCGAATTCAGACGTGAAGACCAAGACCTGCTGGTGGAGACCGCGGCCCGATTTTCCTGTTACGTTCTGACCATCAAGATCCTTTTCTACGACGCACTTTGCCGACAGTACGAGGAACTTCCCAAGCTGGCGGTCTCCAGTTCGACGAAAGCAGAACAACTGGAGAGGAAATTCGAGAAGGCGTTCCGCCATGCGGAGGAGGTTAGTGGAGACTACGAAACGGTCTTCCACGGGGACGAATTCGGGAACTGTCTTCCGCTGCTCAACGATGTTGTGGTCGATGATTGGCGCCGTCTGATCAAGCAGGTGGATGACTACGACTTCACCAGCATTCCGTATGACATTATCGGCTCAATCTTCGAGGGACTAATCAGTCCGGTCGAGAGGCATCGCAACGGGCAGCATTACACGAAGAGCGAGATCGTCGACCTGATCAACGCGTTCTGCATTCGCAATGCTGCTGATGTCGTAATCGATCCGGCCTGCGGTGGCGGCACGTTCCTTGTTCGTGCATACGCCCGCAAACAGTGGCTCGAGAAGAAAGAGAAGAAGAATCGGACACATGAGAATCGCCTTTGTGAGATATACGGAACGGATGTTTCGATCTATCCGGCGCACCTCACCGTGGTCAGTCTCGCGACTCGCGACCTTGGTTCGGAAGCGAACTATCCGCGAATCGCCAATGATGACTTCTTCCATATTCGGAGGGGCGTCAAAGCATTCCCCGCCGGCGTTGAACGCAAGGGCAAGTTGGCCAAGGTCATCCCCGCTGCGCTTAATCAAGTTGATGCGATCGTCGGCAATCCACCCTACGTAAGGCAGGAATTCATCGATGCCCGCCACAAGAGGACATATGCGGCGACCGTCCTCCAGGAATGGCCTGACTTCAAGCCATCGGGGCGGTCAGACCTTCACGTGTATTTCTGGCCGCATGCATCCTCGTTTCTTCCGGACGACAAGGGGTACTTCGGATTCCTGACGTCGTCGTCGTGGCTGGACGTCGAGTATGGGTTCGCCCTCCAGCGGTGGATTCTTGAGAACTTCTGCATCGAAGCGATTCTGGAATCCTCGGTTGAGCCATGGTTCAGCGACGCCCGTGTGGCGACGGCGGTTACCGTTCTGCGCCGTGAACCAGCACTCAAGAAACGCATGGACAATCTCGTGCGCTTTGTGCAGGTTCGCCGACCGCTTGAGGAAATCTACACCAACATTGAAGTGGGCGATGACCGGCTTGATGCTGCTGAGAAGCTGCGCGTACGGATACTGGAGACCAAGAGGAACTCGGAGACGGCAGACTGGCGCATTCGAGTTGTGAGGCAGCGAGACCTGATCGAAGGGCCAGACAAGGAGAATCCGAGCCATCACAGGGGTGGCAAGTGGGGTATCCCACTTCGTGCTCCCGATATCTACTTCGAGTTGATGGATCGGTTTGGGGACAAGTTCATTCCACTCAAAGAGCAAGCGGAGGTACGCTTCGGGGTCAAGACAGGCTGCGATGCCTTCTTCTTCCCACGGGACATCACGGATGAAGTGGTCGGGAAGCTTGATGACGCCGAACTTAAGAAGCGCTATGGCATCTCTAAGAAGGACACGAAGAAGATTCGTATCTGCAAGGCCGGCGACGGGTCAGTGCACACCATCGAGGCAGAGTTTCTGGAGCCTGTCATTGCAACCGTGATGGAGTTGGACTCGCCGGTCGTCAATGATTCCCTCCTCGAACATCACGTCTTGCTCGTTTCCAAGCCCAAATCTCAACTTCGCGGAACTCAAGTATTGAAGTACCTCCGGTATGGCGAGACACACCCGATGGGGTCCCGAGAGAAGTCTCCTGTTCACGAGAAAGAAACTGTCGCAGCAAGAACCAGCGAGCAGCGGTTCTGGTACGACATAACCGACGGACCTCGTCCGCGCCTCTGCTGGCCAAAGGCCCATCAGTACAAGCACACTGTGAGCAGGAATCCAAAGAGATGGATTCTGAACTGCCGTCTTTACGCTGTTGATCCGAAAGAGGGGATCGATGACGTCTTGCTTCAGGGGGCACTTCTTTCAACAATCACTATTCTTATGAAGTTCTTGTACGGACGGTCGACGGGCCGTGAAGGGAACCTCGATACGATGGTCTCCGATGTACAGGCGATGCCCGTGTTAGATTTGAGAGGACTTGACCAACCTTCAATGCGAAGAATTTCTGATGCGCTCAAGGTACTTGTGACACAGAAGACAGAGAACATAGCAAGTGAGGCGGCGTCTGGCGTGCGCCGAAAGCTCGATGATGCGGTACTGATGGCATTGGGTGCCACCGTAGAATCTGATCGAAACAGGCTGATCGACACCCTCTATTCATCTCTGACCGAGCAAGTGGCTGAGACGCGGCGTCTCGAACTGATCGCGCAAAAAAACCGACTCAAGGCGGCGCGCGGCGGGGAAAGTACTCCGGATACGACGGTAAACAGTGTCTGGAAAATTCCGGATGAAACGGACGAGGCCGAAGCGTAGATTGCAATCGTGGATCGGATGAAGCGCTACGATGTCCCAGATGGCAAGGTCATCTACCGGCATGACCTGATTGAGCAGAATACCATCATTGTCGGCGATCAGAAGTTCGCCTTTTCCAATGAAGCCGAGGCAAAACTGCTCTACGAGGCAGTCATGTGCTTTGGCGCTGGTCAGTTCCTCCTGCCTGACAACGAGGGTGATGCCAAGCGGGCGCTCGAAGACTGGCTGGCACACAAGGAAGAACTCACGGCCTGGTTTCGGCGCCGCTCAGAGAACTACTCGGCTGATCCCGACTACATCGAGAAAATGATCGTGTCGTTTTGGAGGAAGTACAGTCAGTACCGGCGAGGTCTTGAGGAGCCGCCCGCTTCCCGCAAATCCCCGGTCCATAAGATCAAAGTTGACCCGTCTCCCGATGGCGAGCCAGTGGCCATCGTCTTCGGCCCGATCTCCCGCGAAAAGTACGTGCCACCACCGCTCGAAGAATCACACATTGAGGCATAGGACAACTTGACTGGGTGCCCGTGACCGATTGGTATCGTGGCCCTGACCCCCGGTCAGGGCTTGCGTAGACGGTGTTCATTGCGGTGAACCGTCTTTCCGCGACTCAGCGTCGTGAGTTGTGCCAGCCCTGACCGGGGGTCAGGGCCACTTGCCCTCACGCTGACACTGTTGGCCCAGCAACTCGCCCCGGGACCGCTTTTCGCTTCCATTCTCCGCGATTCCTGATTACCCACTCCCCCATGCGCGAAATCGTCAAGTACTCCGGGTGCTTTGTCTGCGGTGAGCAGAATCCTATTGGACTCAAGGTGCACTTCTACGCCGATGGGGGGGAGGCGGTCGCCGAGTGTGTGGCCGATCCCCAGTTTCAGGGATACAGTAATATCTTCCATGGCGGCGTGGTGTCGGCGCTATTGGATGAGATCATGGCCAAGGCGATTCTGGCCAAACAGATCTATCCGCTGACCGCTGAGATGACGGTGCGGTTCAAGAAGGCGGTCCCGACTGGGGAACGACTGTTCCTGAAAGGGCGCATCACGGCGCATCGCGGACGGATGTTCGAGACGGCCGGGGAGCTGGCGGGAAGCTCCGGCGAGATATTCGCGCATGCCACCGGCAAGTACATCGAAGCCGCAGGCCCGATGCGAGACGCACTGCTGGTGTCATTAGAAGACGATTCAGATTCTCAATAGGTCTGGTCAGCTCCGGTCGCCATTTGCGTCGGACCTGCAAACCTCTGCAACTTGTCCTTGGTCGCTAGTCCTCTTAGCTCTAAGCCAAACACGCCGATCTGTGCAAGAGGTTGACTTTCATCGGCTTGTGGCAACGATTGTCGGCCAGTTCACGCCGGAATTCGCGGCACTCATCTTGCATTCTCGTCTTCTGCCCGGCATCAGGCCGGCAAGGAGACGAAGCTCATGCGCTGCTACACGTGGGGAACCAACAACTCAGAGAACCGTGACCAAGTAAACAACGGAGTCGTTTCATTCGCTATTCCCGACCTGGGAATCCAATTCCGCGCCGCCTACCGTGGAACCGCGGTGGAATGCGAGTATCTGGCGCTGATGGCGTTGCTCAATTTCGCCGTCACCAATCCCAAGCTCTTCGAACGGCAGAAGCTCGACATCTTCACCGATGCTGTCCTTCCGGTATATCAGGTTAACCGCAAAGCGCCGGTGCCGACGTCGGCCGAGCGCTATATCCGTATGATCCAGCGATTCCGCACAAGCCACCAGCTCACACTGGGCTGGGTGCACAAAGAGCAGAATCCAGCCTTCACCGGTGTGCTCGATCTGCCGCCGCTGAAATCCAAATCCAAGATTGCCCTCAACGCGCCCGACACATCGGTCGGACAAGCCAAGCCCGCACCATCTACTCTGAAGTTCTGATGATTTACCCGGAGAGGTAAAGGGAGGGCGAGGCTCCCGCCGAGCCATGTTCCCGCGCGGGGATCTCCCGCGACGTGAAAAAGAGGCTCGGCAGGAGCCTCGCCCTCCCTCGCGCGCCTCGGGCAACTGGGAATGATTGACCAGTTGGATTGGTCTTGGTGCCCCACCTGCAAGGGTGGGTGAGGGTAAGGCCTGCTCAAGCTCGAATTCACGACGAACTCACTCGAAGACGGTACTCTGATGTGCCCTTTCACATAAATGCAATCAAAGCAGGCCACACGAAAAATCCCACCCTTCGGGTGGGGCACCGTACGCGATGGGAGGGCGAGGCTCCCGCCGAGCCTTTTCCCCGAGCCGCAAAGTCACGGTTTGTGGACTGGCTCATTCCGCGCGGAAACATGCCTCGGCAGGAGCCTCGCCCTCCCTCGCGCACAGATTGATCAGTCACGTGAAGTCGTGAAGACTCTCCGGTCTACTCTCTCAATCGCCGTCGTGCGTCGGTTGATTTGCACCTCCCAGTCATTGATCGATAGTCTGTCAATTCCGTGATCACTCAGATCTGATCCCGCGCAGATAATTCCTCAATACAGCTTGATAAAAACCGCCAATGAGACGAATATTGTTATTGGATGGGGGGCCGGTTGTGCCGGCATTCCAGGATGGAAAACGTGATGCGGCCCAAGCGCCGACATTTGGTAATTCTGGCAGTCGCTCTGGCGGTCTTGGCGGCCAGTGCGGTTGGCGTTTCAGCGCTGACGTTCAATGTCGAGAGCGCGCTGCAGATCGGCCAGACGTCCCGATGGGTGATACTCGACGGGGGCGCCTGGGCCAAGATCGAAGGCGGGCTATTGCGCTTCCTGTCGCCCGACAGCCAGGAACTCCAGAAACTCGACCTCAAAGGCAGCCAGTTTATCGTCGCACCGACCGGTGGTCTGGTGGTCGGCGTGATCAGCTATGCCGATCCGCAACCCAAGAACTTGGACGCGCTGGCATTTGATCTCTATGATGCCACCGGCCGGAGATTGGCGCACCTCGAATCCCCCAGGCTGTCCTCGGCGATTGTGGCGCCGAGCGGCACAGGCTTCGTTGGCATCGATGGCGCCGAGGGACTTCCGTTCAGCGTGTTGCGGTTTTTCGATGGGCAGGGAAATCGCCTGGACACGCTCGCTGTCGACCGGTTCGAGGGTGGACGGTACTCGAGCGATGGCTCCCGGTTCTTCTTCGTCACCGCGAAGGATGGCCTTTGCGTGAGAGGCGTGGCGAATGCCTCCCTGGATCAGATTGGCCGGGTCGAACAATGGGCGGCGTCGGCAGATGGACGGATGGTTGTCACCGCAGCCAACGGAAACATCAGTTGTTTTCGGGACGGCAAGCTCGTGACGTCATTCGCCTGGCGGGTTGATTCGATTCCGTTGCGCGCGGTGAGTATCTCGCCGGATGGTGTCTACGCTGCGGCGATTTCGGCGCTCCACGCTGCCGTCTTTCGGACCGATTCATCGGCGTTGATATGGAAGGTCGCCAGCGGGGAGTCGAGCTGGAATCTGCGCAGCGTTGATTTGCGCAATGGTCTTTCCCTTGTCGCGGTCGGGCTGGATTTTGATCCAGGGCCGGACAGCGCCGACCGCCATACTCGCAGCCGTTGCGATGTCTACGATCGCGCCGGAAGGCTGGTCCACAGCGAAGAAGATCAGCCCGAAAAGTGGGGCGCGTATTACCCTGTGGTCCGATTCGACGAAACGCGCGGCGGGCTCGTTTTCATCAGCCGTGACCGGTTCAAGTACATTAAGATTGGTCTGCCATAATCCCTTCATTTCCGGCTGTGATTTTTCCCAAGTCGTCGTATCAGGTCTGATGGGCCGCTCGGAACTGACATTGAGCGTCGAAGCCTGCGTGGATTGCGGTCTCTGTGTGGCCGTATGCGCGTATGACGCCCTGGTCCTGCGCGGCCGCGGGCTGGAGATCATTCACAACGAGTGTGTCCTTTGCGATGCCTGCGTGGCGGCCTGTCCCACCGAGGCGCTGGCGATTGCGCCGGTGGGCAGCCGCGCCGCCGTTTCCTGATGACTGATCGAACCTACGACGTTGTGGTGATCGGCGCCGGTCCGGCCGGCGGGCTTGCCGCCCTGACGGCCGCGCGCGCCGGATGCCGCACCCTTTTGGTGGAGAAGCACCGCACCATCGGCGAGCCGCTCTGCTGCGCCGAAGGAATTTCACTTTGCGGGCTCACCGACAATATTCCTCTCAACCGCGACTGGATCACCGCAGACATCGACCGGTGTTTCTTGCGTTCGCCAGGTGGCCGCACGTTGGAATTCCATCACCCCGATGCCGGGTTCGTGTTGTCGCGACGCCGTTTCGAGCAGGGGTTGGCCGACATGGCTGCGTCTCACGGCGCCGAGATCATGACAGAGACTGAGGCTCTTGGATTACTGAATGGTGCCGGTGGCCGATTCTCCGGAGTCCGTCTTGCGCGGAACGGGAGCGCCTTGGACGTTGGCTGTGAGGTTGTCATTGCCGCTGATGGGATCGAGTCGATGGTGGGACGGTGGGCGGGATTGGACACGGTCCTGCCGCTTGAGCGCATGGATTCGGCGGCGCAGTTTCTATTCGACGGTGTTCCCGACTTGAATCCCTCACGGATGGAATTCTACTTTGATCCACGGTTTGCCCCGGGAGGATATGCGTGGGTCTTTCCAAAGGGGAACGGTCTGGCGAATGTCGGCGTGGCGCTTGCCCCCGGCGTAGCGCCGGGACAGAAGGCGATCCGACTGCTGGGTGATTTCATTGAGTTTCGATTTGGCGCGGAGAAGCCAAGACCGCTGATGCGCGTCGCGGGTGGAATCCCGGAATTCTGCGGACGAAAACTGATGCTGCGCGGAAACGTCATGCTCACTGGCGATGCTGCCCGCCTGGTCGATTCCGTGACCGGCGCCGGAATCGCCAACGCGCTCTGGTCCGGGCGGCTCGCCGCGGAAGCCGCGGTTGCTTATCTTCAGGATGGCCGGGGAAACTTGAGTCTGCTCAAGGAATATCCCAGGCGCTGGATGGCGGCGCGGGGACGGCAGATGCGGTTCTTTCTTTGGACTCGTGGGATCATGCTGCGCATGTCGGATAAGGATTACGACGAGATCATCGGATTCCTTTCGGCTCTCTATAATGGCAAGACGATTACGGCAATCGATCCGATTGACATCATCAAGTCCGCACTCCGCTCGCGTCCATCGCTGCTCAAGCTGGCACGGCGGCTGGTCTGGTAGTGTGATTGACTGAATCGCGAATGAAGATCACCGGGCTGCAATCACCGATCGCCCGCGGTGTCATCCTGGCACTTGGCTCGGCGCTGTTTTTCGGGGCCTCGACGCCGTTGCTGCGATACTGGGGCGGGGGCATCGGCCCGTGGTCCTCAGCAGCCTTACTCTACGCCGGTGCCGCACTGGCCGGGGCGCTTTTCGGCGGATTGAGGAATGAAAGCGGGAGACTCGGAAAAGGTCTGACGATGCGGCTCTGGGGAGCGGCAATCTGTGGTGCGGCACTGGCGCCGGCGGCGCTGGCGTGGGGAGTGCAGCATACCAGCGCGGTCAGTTCGTCCCTCATGTTGAACCTCGAAGCGGTGCTGACCATTGGTCTGGCCTGGCTCTTCTATCGAGAGCATATCAGCAGCCGCGTGGCATCGGCGGCAGCGATCATCGTGATCGGCGGCGCGATTCTGGTGTTGGAACGTTCCGAAGTCGGCGTAGCCGCCGTCTGGGGACTTCTGGGTGTGGCATTAGCGACCGTGCTCTGGGCGTTGGACAACACCATCTCGCGTCCGCTCGCTGATCGGGATACAGCGACGGTGGTCTTTCGCAAGTCGCTCATCGGCGTGGCCATATCAGTTTGCACGACCGTCATTGTGGGTGAGTCGTTACCACGATGGACATCCGCGATCGCGCTGGTGCTGATCGGAATGTTGGGCTACGGTGTCAGTCTGCGGCTTTACTTGCTGTCCCAGCGTCGAATCGGGGTCGCAAGAACGGCGTCGGTGTTCGCTGCCGGGCCGTTTCTGGGAGCCGCGCTGGCCGTCGCGATGGGGGAGAGGAGCTTCTCGCTCTGGGGATTGTCAGGCGGATTGCTGATTCTGCTGGGTGTCGTGCTGCACGTGACGGAAATGCATGAGCATCCGCATACTCACGAAGAGATCGAGCACGAACATGCCCACCATCATGCCGACGGCCACCACGAACATGAGCATCCGGATCTTGTAGTCGGTGAGCACACCCACCGGCACTTCCACGAGGGGGGCAGCCACACTCACGCTCATGCCCCCGATGTGCACCATCTGCACGACCACGAGTAGTCTACCAAAAGAAAACTTGCCGGTCCTCAGAGACCGGCAAGATCAAAGTGCTTGGATTTTTGGGACGAGTCGAAGCGAAATGTCTCAGCCTTTGGAGGCTGCGGCCTTGTTCAGCTTCTTCGCCATGCGGGACTTGGTGCGATTCGCCTTGTTGCGATGGATGACACGTTTGACGGCGGCCTTGTCCAGAACGGAGGCGACAGCGCGGAGGCCCTCCACCTTGGTCTCAGGGGCGGCACCCTCGTACTGCTTGACCGTCGATCTGATCTTGGACTTGGCGGCCCGATTGCGGCGATTGTGAACGATGCTCTGGCGATTGCGTTTCTTAGCTGAAAGTTTTCTGGCCACTTTCTATTCCTTCCTCGAACGGCACTCTCAATAGCTATTGGCCCCGGTCCGTGCCGGGGTTATCCTACAACCTCTAAAGATAAATCCCGACGACGCCAAAAGCAATGCCGAAAGACACCTCCGCAATCGCCCGCTTCGCCCGACAGACCAGGGTCGTTGTCGGAGCGACACTGCTGTCGCGCGTCTTTGGGTTGATTCGTGAACAGGTCATCGCCTATTACTTCGGTGCGGGGGCGTTGACCGACGCTTATGTCGCGGCTTTCCGTATCCCCAACCTGCTCAGAGACTTATTTGCCGAGGGGGCGTTCTCTGCCGCGTTTGTCCCGACCTTTTCCCGTGTTCTGGAGAAGGATGGGAGGGCAGCGGCGTTCGATCTGCTCAATCGTGTTCTCAGTCTATTCGTCCCGATTCTGGTACTCGTCTGCGCATTGGGAATGATCTTCACACCCCACATCGCCGGACTGCTTTCCGGCGGTGTCGAGGGGTCACCGGGGAAGATCGCATTACTGATCCGGATGGCGCGCTGGATGTTCCCGTTCCTGCTCCTGGTGTCGGTGGCCTCGGTGATGATGGGAGCGCTCAATTCGCTTGGCCGATTTGGCATGCCCGCGCTGGCGCCCACTGGGTTCAACCTGGGGGTTGTCATCGGCGCCACGGTGTTGTCGACCTGGGCGAATCCGAGCATCGTTGGGTTGGCCTGGGGCGTGGTGCTGGGAGGGGTGCTGCAGTGGGGATTCCAGGCGGTTTCATTGCACCGGCTGGGATTTCGTCATGCGATCGCGCCCGGGTGGCGCGACTCCAATGTTCATCACATCGCGAGGCTCATCCTGCCCTCGCTGGTCGGAACGGCCGCGGTGCAGATTAACATCTTTGCGATCACCCGGCTTGCCTGGTCGCTGGGCGATGGGCCGGTGGCGTACTTGAACTACGCCTATCTGGTGATCTTCCTGCCCCTTGGTGTCTTTGCGGTCGCGACCGCGACAGTTGGCCTGCCCCGGCTGTCGCAACTCGTTGCCGCCGGTGACGTGGATGAGGTGCGCCGGACATTCAGGCAGGGTGTCCAGACCGTTCTCTACTTGGTGATTCCCACCGCACTGGCGTTCATCATTCTCGGGCAGCCGATTTGCGCCGCTCTCTTCCAACGGGGACGTTTTGACGCTGCCGCCAGTGTCCATACGGCGAGAGCGTTGGGATTTTACGCGGTCGGCCTTCTGGCGATGGCGACCATTCGTGTGACCACGCCGCTTTTCTATGCCCATCATGACACGCGTACGCCGGCGCTGTGTGGTGTGATCTCGGTAACAGCCAACTTGATCGGGATGTCGATCCTGGTCGGCTATCTAGGCTATGGCGGGCTGGCCCTGTCGGTTTCCTGCGCGGCGATCGTGCAGATCACCGTCCTGTTGGTGATCGCCCAGCGGCGGTACGGTCCTCTGGGGCTTCTCGATTTGGGGAAATCGCTTTTGACTCTTGCAGTCGTGGGACTGGGCTGCGTGGGTGTGGGCTGGGGCGCCTGGCATCTTGGTGGTTTTGGGGCATCGGCCTGGTCACGGATCGGCGGGCTGGCCCTTGCGATTTTCATTGCCGCCCTGTTGTACCTCGGGATAACTTGGCTGTTGGGGTACCGGCAAATCGGGGGCGTCAAAGTGAAACCACGGTGGCGCTCGGGGGCCGGTTCATCCAACGAGTCGGTCGACAAGGGGGGCAGATGAAATTCTCGAAAGTTCTATTGCTGGCGACAGGCGTTGCACTTTGCGGTCTCGCGCCCAGCCCAGCTCTTGGCCAGAACCCGCCACGGGAAATCGTCACGGTCGGCCACGCGGTGCTCAAGTCGAAGCCGAGCATTCTCGTGCTTGAAATCGCCGTCACTGGGGCGGGGCCGACGGCCGAGGATGCCAAGACGCGTTCGGCGAGCAAGACCGAAGCGGTGGTATCGGATTTTCGGCGATTTGGTATCAAGCCGGACGACTGGGAACGCAACCTGTCGGTCGCCCGGCGTCCGGTGCCGGATGAGCCGAAGCGCATCGGATTTTGGGCCACCACGACCTTGATTGCCCGCCTCGATGACTATGCCGCCGGACTTGAGATGCTCGACCGCGCGACAATCCTGGAAGTCAGTTCTGTGCGGTTCCGTTTTGAGACCAGCGATCCACAGGGGGAATACGAGAAAGCGCTCAAGCGTGCCTTGGCCGATGCGCGATTCAAAGCGGAGGCGCTGGCTGCCGAGGGGAATGTGAAACTTGGCACGCTGGTTGGTTGTGAGGAGTTGAGTGGCATCGAAGGGCCGGTCCGTCAGCCGGGTTCTCCGGCAGGAGCGGACGCTCACGGGAGTCCGGGCGACGAACCGCCCATTCATCAGCAAGTTGCGGATCTCAAAACGCCGACTGTCACGACGGTGGCGGAGGTCCGGGCACGTTTCGCCATAGTCCAGTAGCAGGGATCCGTCATGGCGCTTCGTTCCAGCATCGAGCGCTTCTTCGAATTCGGTGATCGCCAGGCCAGTTGGCGCGGCGAGATCATCGGCGGTTTTACAACGTTCCTGACAATGGCGTATATCGTCTTTGTCCAGCCGGCGGTGCTGGCGCAGGCGGGCATGGACTTTGGCGCCGTCATGGCCGCGACATGCCTATCGGCGGCGATTGCCACGCTGATCATGGCGTTGGCTGCAAACTATCCGATCGCGCTCGCGTCGGGCATGGGGGAGAATTTCTTCTTCGTCTACGGTGTGGTCCTGGCCACCGGGATGCCATGGCCCGATGCCATGGGCGCCGTCTTTTTCGCGGGTGTTCTTTTCGTCATCCTTTCATTGGTCAGAGCGCGCGAAACGATTCTGAGCGGGATACCGGATTCTCTGAAGACAGCCTCAGCGGCCGGAATTGGACTTCTGATTGCGTTCTTCGGGCTGACCAATGCCGGATTAATCGTGAAAGGATCGGGCGCGCTGGTGGCGCTGGGGAAACTCACTCAGCCGCCCGTGCTCCTGGCGCTCGGGGGATTGCTGGTCACTGTGATCATGTCAGTCCGCGGAATTCGTGGTGCGATCTTTTGGGGCATCCTGCTGTCCACATTGGCTGCGGCCGTCACCGACATGATTCATATCGAAGGGGTCGTGGCGGCACCGCCCTCGCTGGCGCCGACATTTGGGAAACTGACGTGGACACCGGTTCTGTCTGCTGATTTCTTCGCGGCGGTTCTTGTCTTTCTGTTCATGGAGGTACTCGACACGGTCGGCACTCTCTCTGCCGTTGGGAAGCAGGGAGGCTTCTTTGTCGGCAACAAGCTGCCGCGTGCCAACCGCGCCTTTCTGGCCGATTCGCTTGGGATTGTGAGCGGCGCGATTCTGGGGACAACGACCGTGACAGCATACGCGGAATCATCGGCGGGAATCGCCGCCGGCGCGCGGACCGGCCTCTCCAACATGATCGTGATCCTTTGTTTTGTCCTGGCCTTGTTCTTTCACCCGCTGATCAGGGCGATTGGCGGCGGCATCGCGGCGCCGGACGGCAGTATCTTGAACCCGATCACGGCTCCCGCACTGATCATGGTTGGCGTCATGATGACCCGGCTGGTGGGACGGATTCCCTGGGACGATCTGACCGAGGCGATACCGGCATTTCTGGTTATCATTGGCATACCGTTGACCTTTTCGATTTCCGACGGTCTGGCGCTGGGGTTTACGTTCTTCCCAATTGCCAAGATTGCGGCCGGACGCCATCGCGAGGTGCATCCGGTGATGTATGTGCTGGCCGCTGCCTCGATGGCGCGGTATGTGTTTCTGTAGTCTTTCTTGAATTACGTTTGACCACACCGCGGCCTGTTCCTGATGATCGACGAGTGGCATGTAGCTGGACGCAAATCCGGATTGCCGGATAACCAGCAGCGTATTGCTGTCCGGGGTAAACGGCACCCGGCCCTGCTCCTGGCAGTGCTCGTTGCGCTCGGTGTTTGCCTTGCTGATCATGTTACGGCAGGCCTGACTCTCTGGCTTTGTACTTCCCTTGTCGCTCTGGCTGGAGTCGTTGCCTTACTGTTGACCCGACGTTGGCGAGGCTTGCTTGTTCTCGCCGGTGTCATGCTTGGCATTGCGCTGGGGGCGTGGCGCATGGCCGTCGAACTCCACGGACGACCTTCATTGCCGTTAGTCGACCTCATCGAGACACGCGAGCTGGTTGAAGTGTACGGGCGCCTGACCGGTATCCCTCGGCAAAGGCTGAGTGGGTGGAGCGCACCCATTGAAGTAATGACGGTGCGCACCGATGCCGGGATTGTGCCCATCAAGTCCGCCGCGCTTCTCAGCATGCACAAATCACTTTCGGAGTTTCGCCACGGAGACCAGGTTCATTTCACCGGACGGTTCGAGGCACCGTTTGTCCGTCGCAATCCCGGAGGGTTCGACTACGCCGCTCATCTGTTTCGACAGGGCATTGATGCCGTCGTCCGGCCGGTTGATTCTCTCGTTGATCGATACGGACTGAGCTCCACACCATCGCTGATGAATATCGTCGAGCCGGTTCGCGCCTGGCTTCGCAATGTGTTCGGTGTGCACATGCCAAAAACAGCGCGCGCCCTGATCCTCGGCTTTCTCCTGGGCGACACGGATCAGTTGTCTCCGGGCATTGTGGCGGCGTTCCGGGATTCCGGCACGCTTCATTTGCTGGCGGTTTCCGGGGCGAATGTCTGGCTTCTGGTTGGACTGGTGGCATGGCCGATGCGATTGCTGCGCATCCCGCGCTGGCCGCGATCGTTGATCATCCTGTCGGTCGTGACAGCCTTCTGTGTTTTGACTCGTAACGAACCATCGGTGGTGCGCGCCTCGCTCATGGTGGGATTCTTCATTATTGGCCGCCTGATCTACCGGCCCATAACCTTGCTGAACGCCGTCGGCGCTTCGGCGCTCGTAATACTCATTGCCTCGCCATCCCAATTATTCCGTCCCGGGTTTCAACTGTCCTATGCGGCAGTCATCGGGATCGCGGTGGTCGCGCGGCAGATAACGCCATGGACGCAGTCATTGAAATCCCGATGGCTTCGGTCCGGCGTCCTGATCGTTTCTTCCTCGGTTGCGGCCACATTGGCAACCGCTCCCATTGTGGCCTGGCACTTCGGCAGCGTTTCCTTGGTATCGCTATTCGCGAATCTCGCGATGATCCCACTGGCGGCGGCCAGCCTGTACCTCTGCCTGGCGTTGGCGTTCTTGTCGGTGCTTTCGGTAGCGGCAGCCGGTTGGATCGCGTACCCGGCAGCCCGATTGCTTGATCTTTCTGCTTACCTGGCCACAACGTTTTCGAAGTTGCCAGGCGCCCATATTCCCTGGCCCAATCCCTCACCCATCTGGATCATCCACCTTTACGGTGCCGGAATTCTGGCGCTGAACTGGAGGCATCGTTACCGCTGGGTTCGTCCGGTAGCGTGGTATTCCGTAGGACTGACACTCCTAGTCTCGGCGAGTAGGACACTTCACGAAGACCCGCCGTCAATCACGCTGGCGTACCTGGACACCGGCAACACGCGTGTCGCGGCTTGCCTTCATCCTAATGGGAATCTGACCTGGCTGGCCGACGACCCCGGCATTGACGACCAACTGGAGCAATGGGTGACTCTGCCATTTGTCCGAACGTTATCGGTCCCTGTGCGGCACGCGGAAACTCATTCATGGCGGCGAATGGATTCTGTGGTCGGCCCCACTGTCAGATCAGCGCCCGCGCAAGGGCGGTTTCCGGCGCCGGGTTGGCGCAGATATGTCTCCGACCTCGACTCCGCCACAGATTCCCGCAGAGTCTGGTGCGATCGCTTCACCTGGCAGGGTGACACGGTCATGTGCCTGCGGGACTATCCCACGTCGCCGCCTGGCGCGGCGTGGATCGACTCCACACTCGGCTCCGGGTGGACGATCGTGTTGCCGGCAAGAATCCCGGACCGGCTGGTCCGGCGGATCCTTGATCGTCATGCCCCCCGTCGGGTCGCGTTCTTCGGCCATGCCGGGGTTTGGCGCGACCCGGATCAGGTTCTGGAGTTGTGGCGCATGCGCTATCCAGTCATTGAGTTCTATTCCACCGCCGTTCATGGCTGTATGCAAATCCGCTTAGGCCGGGCGGGCGCCCCGATTCTGCCCACGATGGCGGAATCTCGCTGGGTCCCCTCTCCGGCGGGTTAAGCCCGATCCCTTTGCCCCCGATAACGATACATGGTGGCACACCATGCCACCATCAGGGGTTGAACATGGGATTTACCGGCAATCTGAAAACTCTCTCGTTCGGAGACATTCTCCAGCTCATATCCACGGGGAAGAAGACTGGAGTTCTCCAGATTCTGCGGTCGAATTTCGCGAAGAAGATTTACTTCCGCGGCGGGAATATTATCGCCGCCGCGTCGCTGCCTTCGACGATCGAAGAGCGGCTGGGGCAGGTGCTGGCGCGCAAGGGACTCTTGACGGCGGAAGATCTGGACAAGGCGCTGAAGAGACACAAATCCTCCGGCAAACGGCTTGGCCAGGTGCTCATCGAAAACGGGATGCTGGACCGATCCGTCGTCCTCGACGCGTTACGCGCTCAGGTGGAAGAGGTCGTTTACAGCGTCTTCTCCTGGTCGGAGGCGGAATTCCGGTTCCTGGACGATGAGATGCCGGATCAGGGGCAGATTCTGGTTGATCTCAACACCATGAACGTCATGATGGAAGGCGCCCGGCGATTCGATGAATACGCCGAGGTCGCCCACGATCTTCCATCCGGTGAAACTGTCCTGCGCCTGTGCCCGTCGCCGCATCTGAATCAGCCGAGCATCGTCCTCACCGCCGACGACGTGGAGATTCTGGCGGCGGTCAATGGCGAACGAAATCTGCTGGAGATTCTCGCCACGGCGCCAAACGGTGAATACAGTGCCTCGAAATCACTCCACAAACTCGTGCAATCGAAACTGGTCGAGGCCTGTCCCGATGCTGCGGAGCGCGACAAGCGGCGCGGAGAGGAAGAGCAAGTCTACGATTTGATCTACCGCCTGTATTCGCACGCGCTTCAGGCGCTGCGCAAGTCTCTGGTCGAATACCTCGGCATGCTGGGTGAACGGTTGTTCGCGGCGGTGCCGGAGGGCTGGGATTCGGAGACCGCCGGTCTCCTGAGTGTTTTGACCGGCGGGAGCGACGGCGCGGAGGAAGCATTTCGCAAGGAGACTTCCCGCATTCCCGAGACGGTGCGTCTGCATCGGGTTCTGGCGCTGGCGGGATCATTGTTGTCCGACAAAGTGCGGGTGATGACCGATCGAGTGGGACCCAACACCACCGGACACACAATCAATGGAATACACAAGGACCTGACCTTCCTGCTGGCGCAGAAGCGCCAGCTGGCCGACAAGTATGATGTCGGCAGGGAGTTCCGTCAGGCATTGCGAGGAGCGTGAGACGATGATCGCGAGCTTCATTGTATCGATATCGCATGTCCTCCGCGCCGGCGCGGGGACGCTAATCCAGCAGTCGTCGGGTGCGCAAAGCGGCCAGTCCTCCGTTTCCGGGTTTTCCATCGGATCGCTGATTCTGTGCATACTAATGGTGCTGGTGCTGGCGGCGTGCATCATGAGTGCTTTCAAGATCTATGTTGCCGTCCGGGGTGGGAAGATTGCCCAGGGCTGGTTTCTGTTTGTCGTTGGATTTGGGCTGCTTGGCCTGGCTCAGGTGATACTGCTCGCGTCTCAGATGACGATCCTGCCGGTGTCGACGATGCTGGCGGATGCCATGCGCGCCGTGGCCCTGATTGTGATTTTGATCGGCGCCGGCCGTCTGAGAAGACTCCTGACATAGAGTGCTATTCGGTGCGCACTTACGTGCAGCCGCGGCCGTCACGGTATCGCGGGGTAATGGGGTTTTGGCAGGCGCAGCGCAAATGGTTGGTAAAGTTCCCCCCATGGGGCGTCGATATCAACAATTGTGATATGGGGATAGCCCTTGTCGCGCAGGCGGACGCGGGGCTGTCGCAGTGATTTGATTTCCAAGGGCGCAGATGATCAACGTCGCGGAATTAGACGAGCGCATCGAACGTTGCCTGGCCATTCTGGCTGATAATCCGCATTCCCAGGTTTTTGCGGCACTGGCCGAGGCATACCGGCGCCGTGGAGACTTTGGCCGGGCATTCTCGGTGTGCAAGAGCGGGCTGAAGCATCACCCGGATTATAGTCCGGCCTATGTTGTTCTGGCCAAGCTCTATTTGCACCAGAAGATGCTGCCGGATGCATTGACTTCTCTGCAGCGTGCGGTTGAGCTCGATGGCACGACTCGCGTCACCGATGTGCTCGAAGCGGAGATTCAACTCGCGCTGGGAGACATCAAGGCGACGCAGGTTGTGATCGATCGCTTGCGCATGACGGATCCGGGGAATGTCTCGTTGCCGGAACTGGTGGAACAACTGAAGCTGCTGCGGTCCGGCCCAATTGTCCCTCCGGCGAATTCTTCGCCCCCGGATGATTGGTCCCAATCATCGCCGCGCGCAGCCTCAGTGTCACGACCCGAGCCGGAATGCACGAATTGGCCGGAGTGGGCGGTCGCCACCGGCAATCTTCCGGGAGTCGAGTTTGCGTTCGTTGCCGGAGCAAATGGCCGCGTTAGCGCACAATCCCCCGAGTCCGAGGCGACTCCCTCCAAAGCCGAAATCATTCTGGATTCGTTGCGGGAGATCGAAGGCCGCTGGCAGGCCGACGTTTGGGGAACGGTCGGTGAACTTCGCATCGAGAGCACACACGGAGACGTGTGGATCGGACGGCTCAAGGACGTGATCGTCGGATTCGTAGGGTCAGAGCAATTGAAGTACGGTGCGGCGCGCCAGCGCTGTCTTGATTTGGCGGCGCGGGTCCTGGATGCGCAGATCGCGACAGGCAGTACTGAGGGGCGTGTGTGAGCGTCTTGACTTGGAAGGGAATGTACAATGGGCGCATATGACAGGGACACAACGGCCGGAACTGTGAGCACGGTCGTCCGACAGACAATTCTTCTCACGGGCGCCCTGTCCGTGTTACCGCTGTTGCCGTATCCCAACACTTTTGGGATGGGGATGCTGGGGGCCGGCCCCTGGCTGGGAGCCGTGGAAACTCTCCTGTATCTGGGGATTCTCTCCCTTCTGGCCCGCTGGCTCACCGCGCCGCAACTGATTGTCGGCGCCGTGCTGACGTTTGCCTATCGCGCAGCGCTTGGCGCCGCATCCGGATCATTGCTTGCGGCCAGCAACAATGTGCCCTGGGGGGAGTCGGTCAGTCTCACTCTGTGGTCTTATCCCATCGCGGTCTTTCCGCATATTCTGGCAGCACCACTGGTCGTGCGTTCCATTCTGAAAGCGTTTTGGGATGAAGAACGCCCGTATTCGCGCCGTCGTGCCATGCCGGTGACGGCGTCGACTGTGTCCCGCCGCGCCGACGGACTGGCGCGTACTGAGCCCACTCCCCGTATTGTGCAGCATGCCGCGACGGCACGCGCTGTCACTCATAACATGCCGGCCCTTGACAACGCCATGAGCTACATCGGCGAGTACGACGGTGTGCGGATGTGCTGGCTGGTGGACCATGAAGGATTGCCACTGGCTTCCTGGCAGCGGCAGGAGTACACGGGCAGTGTCGAGTTTTGGGCGCCGATTTCGGTTGAGATTGTGGAATTCAACCGGCGCTGTTTGTCGGCGGGTGGCGATGTCCGGCCACTGCGCGTCGAGGTACGGACCGATGCGGGACGAATCATTCTGGAAACCGCCGGGGAGTTCTGGCTGGGTGTATTGACCGATCGCGAAACGGATGAGCTCATCGGTCTGCGTCTTTCCCAATCACGCGAAATGATCTTAAAACATCTGCAGGAGCGGTGTGCGCAGTACTCGGGATTGCAGGAGGCTCGGTATGTATGAAGTATTAACCCAGTTGAACAAGACAAATGGCGTTACCGGCAGCATGGTGGTCGGCAACGATGGCATCGTGATCGCCGCAGACCTCAACAGCCAGATCGAGGACGACACGGTCGGTGCAATGGCTTCGTCCATTGTGGCGACTGTCCGGCGGTCGATGACCAGCCTCGGAAATGGTGAGTTCTCCCAGATTACGGTCGAGGCGGACAAGCGCAAGATGTTCCTCGCCGATGCGGGCGTCGGAACCCTGGTGGTGACGACGGAGCCGCGCGTGAATATCGGGCTGGTGAGGCTCGAGATTCGCAACGCGATCAACGAATTGCGCAACGCCTGAGAGGACCGCCGGCAGCAGCGGCTGCAGGCCGCGGAGAAAAGCAGCGAATGGTAACCATCAATTACGCGTTTCGGGAGATTAGTTGTAAGATCGTCTACTATGGCCCGGGTCTGTCCGGCAAGACGACCAATCTCCAATACGTGCATGATCGTGTCCCGTCCAAGTCCCGGGGAGATCTGATCTCCCTGGCCACCGAGGCGGACCGGACACTCTTTTTCGATTTCCTGCCGATTCACGTCGGTGACATCGCCGGGTTCGCGACCAAATTCCAGTTGTACACCGTGCCGGGCCAGGTCTTCTACAACGCCACGCGGAAGCTGGTGCTTCGCGGCGTCGATGGGATCGTGTTTGTCGCCGATTCGCAGACGGCGAAGATGGACGAGAACATCGAGTCACTGACCAATATGTTCGAAAATCTTCGCGAGAACGGTATTGATCCGGCGGATATCCCGATCGTGCTGCAATACAACAAGCGTGATTTGCCGGACATCGTTTCCATCGAAGAACTCCAGAAACAGCTGAATCCCTCCGGGTGGCCGTACTCCGAGGCATCAGCGGTGAGTGGCATCGGCGTCTTCGACACCCTCAAGCGAATCACCAAAATGGTGCTGGAACAGACCAAACGGCGGACGGCCGTCACGCCTGACGGTTTGCCGCAGATGGGTGAGGGAGTGCAGCCGTCTCCTGTCCACGAGCCGCACGCCGCTTCCAGCATTTTGGAATCGAGTGGAAAGATCGCCCGGCCCCAAGCGCCTGCCGTTGCGGAAAGCTGGCCGTCGCCCAGCGATGCGCCGGTGGCAGTCGCTGCCGAAGAACCTGCGGTTACCGTTGCCGCGCCGGCCTCCAGAGAATCCGTTTCATCGGAGCGCCTGGGCGGGGCACCTGAATCGAATTCGTCATCCTCGCGTGGCCGGATTGTCATGGCTGCGCAGCCTAGTTTGCGTATCCGAACCCGGCAGCGCTCGTTCTGGGGGCGCGTGCTGGATTGGTTGTCCGGTCGTTAGGAGGTGACCGATGGCGTCGCATTCATTTGTACTATTCGAAGAGCAGATCAATCAGATCAACGCAGCCTTGCTGCGGATGATCAAGAAGGCAGAGGCGAAGTGTGCTCTCCTGGTGGACAAGGATGGCCATCTGCTCACCCGACAGGGGTTCACTCAAACCCTGGATACAACTGCGCTGGCGGCGCTGCTGGCTGGGAGTTTTGCCTCTACCAAGGAGATCGCCCGTCTGGTGGGCGAGCCGGAGTTCTCGGTGCTATTCCACCAGGGGAAAAAGGACCACATCCACATTTCGCTGGTGGGTGAGCGGTGCATTCTCGCCGTCGTGTTCGATGATCGCACCACCATTGGAATGGTGCGCCTATACGCCAAGGAAACCGGCGACCGACTCAAGGAGATACTGACAGTCACAGGGAATCGTGAGGAGCCCGCGTTAGATCCCGATTTCACCCGGTCCGCCGGGTCGAAGATCGACGCGGTCTTCAAAGAGTAGAGGTTCCTCCAGCCTTTTTGCCGGCATGTGACCATTCACCGCGGTTCGCCCGCGTGTCAGACGAGAGACCATGTCCCAAGAACTCGGCCATATGCTGGTCAAGGCTGGGAAGATCACGCCTGAGCAACTGGCTCAGGCGCTCGAACGGCAGAAATCCAGCAGTGAGAAATTCGCCGACATCCTCGTCCGCATGGGTGCGGTGGCCGATGAGGACGAGCTTACTCATTTCATCGGCCGCCAGCTCAACATCGGGGCTCTGCGCTTGTCCGATGTTGAACTCAACCCCGAGATCGTCAAGGTCATTCCGCTCGATATTGCCCGGCGTTTCAATGTCATCGCCATTTCCAAACTGAACAAGACGCTGGTGGTTGCCATCAGTGATCCGCACAACATCTATGTGCTGGATGCACTCAAGTTCATCACGGGATGCACGATCCAGCCCGTCATTTCACCGGAACGGGCGATCGGACGCGCGATTGACCAATACTACCGCGACAGCGGCGGTATCGGTGATCTGCTCAAGGGACTCGAGGATGATGGCGGGCTTCAGGTCATCGAAACGCAGGACGCGCTGGACGAATCCGATCTGCGTTCACAGGTGCAGGATAAGCCCTTGGTCAAGCTCGTCGATGGCATCATCATGGAAGCCATCCGGCGGGGTGCCTCGGACATTCACATCGAGTCGTACGAAAAGCGCGTGCGCGTCCGTTACCGCATCGACGGCGTGCTGCATGAAACCGAGCCACTGCCGTTCAAATATCGGGCCGCCATCGTTTCGCGCGTCAAGATCATGGCCGAACTCGACATTTCGGAACGCCGTCTGCCGCAGGACGGACGCATCAAGGTCAAAGTCGGCGCGCGGGCGGTTGACCTTCGCGTATCGGTGCTGCCCACGATTTTCGGCGAAAAGGTCGTGATGCGAATTCTCGACCCGCAGTCCCTGATGGCTGACCTGACACAACTGGGATTCCCGGAGCTCGCGCTCAAGAACTTCCAGCATGCCATTTCCCTTCCCTACGGGATGATCCTCGTCACGGGACCCACAGGCTCCGGCAAGACGACCACACTGTACTCGGCGCTGAAGACTCTGAACGATCCTGAGGTCAATATCCTGACCGCCGAGGACCCGGTGGAGTTCAATTTTGACGGAATCAATCAGGTGCTGGTCCGGAGCGACATCGGCCTGACCTTCGCGGCATCGCTGCGCTCCTTCTTGCGACAAGACCCCGACATCGTGATGGTCGGCGAGATTCGAGATGGAGAAACCGCGGAGATCGCGATCCGCGCGGCACTGACGGGGCACCTTGTGTTTTCCACGCTTCACACGAATGATGCGCCCTCCTCGATCAACCGTCTGATCGATATGGGCATTCCGCCATACCTGGTCGCCTCGGCCACGAAGCTGATCATGGCCCAGCGAATGACCCGAAAGATCTGCCCGCATTGCCGCAAGGAAATCGAGCTTACGCCCGAGCATCTGGCGGCTCTGGGGATCGCCCCGGAAGAGGCAAAAGAGCTTCATGTCTTTGAAGGAGCGGGTTGCGCGGAGTGCAATCACACCGGACTGTCCGGGCGAACGGGTATTTTCGAGGTGATGCCGATTTCGCCAATTGTTGAGCGGATGGTCCTCGACTCCGCATCGGTGGATGAACTTCGGCAGCAGGCTGTCAAGGAAGGGATGCTCACCCTGCGTATGGCGGCGGTGGGGAAGATGAAGCTGGGACTCATTCCGATTGAGCAGGTTCTGGCAGAGTCCGCCTGATCCATTTCTATCAAGTGGCCCCTGCCGGAAGCCGATAAATCCTAAAAGGGCGTATTGGGCAAGCGAAAGTCAACGAATCAGCTCGGGGAAAGACACTGATCATATGGTGACGTTAAGAGAATTGCTGGAATTGGCGCATCAGCGCAAAGCATCCGATCTGCACCTGACAGTGGGATCTCCCCCACAGTTGCGCATCGATGGCCGGCTGGTTCGTACCGAAATGGAGCCGCTGACGGCCGAGCAGACCAAGAAGCTGGCGTACAGCATCATGAACGAAAAGCAGCGGAAGAAATTCGAGGAATCCTGGGAGCTGGACCTCTCCTTTGGAATCGAGAATCTCAGCCGTTTTCGCTGCAACGTATTCGTCCAGCGCGGCAATGTGGCCGTGTCGATCCGGCAGATTCCGTTCAAAATCAGCACCTTCGAAGAGCTGGGCCTGCCCCGCGTGGTCAGCGAACTGGCCAACCTGCCGCGGGGACTCGTGCTCGTCACCGGACCGACCGGATCGGGCAAATCGACGACGCTGGCGGCGCTGATCGACAAGATCAACCGCGAACGCTATTGCCACATCATCACCGTCGAGGACCCGATCGAATATCTGCACCGGCACCACTGTTCGATCGTCAACCAGCGCGAGGTCTACTCGGATACGACGTCGTTTTCTTCGGCGTTGAAGTATGCGCTGCGCGAAGACCCCGACGTCGTGCTGGTGGGCGAAATGCGCGATCTGGAGACGGTCGAATCCGCCCTGCGGATTTCCGAAACGGGCCACCTGGCGTTTGCCACGTTGCACACGAATTCCTGCGCGGAGTCCATCAACCGCATCATTGACGTGTTTCCGGTCAATCAGCAGGAACAGATTCGCGTGACGCTGTCATTCGTGCTTCAGGCGGTCGTCTCGCAACAGCTGATTCCGCGCGTCGGCGGCGGCCGTGTGCTGGCCCTTGAGGTCATGATTTGCACGCCGGCGATTAGGGCGGTCATTCGTGACGACAAGATTCATCAGATATACAGTTTGATCCAGGCGGGGCAGAAGTTCGGCATGCGCACGATGAATCAGTCGCTGGCGGAATTGTACCTGGGGCGGAAGCTGACGATGGGCGACGCGGTTGCCCGGTCGAGCAATCCGCAGGAAATCAATGATATGATCCAGCGCAGCCAGGTGCTGGCCGGGACTCGCGACCACGCAACAGTAGGAGGTTGATGTGCCTCTGTTCGAATACAAAGGGAAGACACTTGCCGGCACCGCGGTGGCGGGCGAACTCCGCGCCAAGAGCCGGGCGGATCTCGAACGCCTGTTGCGCCGCAAGAAGATCATGATCTCGAACGTCAGCAAGAAGCCGTCGCAGCTCAAATTCAAGCTGGGAACCGGCATCAAGAAGATCGAGATCTCGCGTTTCACGCGGCAGTTCGCCACAATGATCGGGGCAGGTCTGCCGATGGTGCAGTGCCTGGACATCTTGTCCAAGCAGATGGAGTCCGCCGAACTGCGGCGCATTGTCGGGCAGGTTAAAGAGTCCGTCTCGAGCGGCTCGACCTTGGCCGAGGGACTCTCCAAGCACAAGAAGATTTTCGACGACCTGTACGTCAATATGGTCGAGGCCGGTGAGATTGGCGGTGCCCTGGACACGATCTTAGTCAGGCTGGCCAATTATCGTGAAAAGGCCGATGCCCTCATCCGCAAAGTGCGCGGGGCTCTCGTCTATCCGACCGTCATCGTGGTGGTGGCACTGGCCGTCACGTTCATTATGCTAACGTGGATTGTGCCGGTGTTCGCGAAGATGTTCTCGGGCCTCGGTGCGGAATTGCCGGCACCGACGCAGATCGTGCTCGGTATCTCCGAATTCCTCCGTCAAAACGTCGGGAAGATCCTCCTGTCCTTCATTGCACTGGGTGTCCTCTTCCGGATGATGTTGCGAACCGACAAAGGACGGCTGAACTTTGACCGGTTTATGCTGAAGGCTCCATTGATCGGTACGCTGGTACGCAAGAGCGCGATCTCCCGCTTTACCCGCACGCTGGGAACGTTGATTTCATCGGGCGTTTCGATTCTTGACGCCCTGGAGATTACGGCCAAGACGGCGGGCAATCGTGTGATCCATGATGCCATCCGCCGATCAGTGCTGGCGATTGCCGAAGGTGATACGATTACCGGACCTCTGGTCCAGACCGGCGTATTTCCGCCGATGGTCACGCAGATGATCTCGGTCGGCGAAAAGACCGGCGGGCTGGACGATATGCTTTCCAAAATTGCGGACTTCTATGACGAAGAGGTCGACGCTGCCGTCAGTGCGCTGACATCAATCATTGAGCCGGTCATCATCGTGTTCATGGGCGTGGTGATTGGAGGCATTCTGATCGCCATGTATCTGCCGATGTTCGACATCATCGGGAAGATCAAGTAATCAGTTGACGCAAACGTGACCGGCGCCCCCAGGGGCGCCGGTCATTCCCCAGGTTGCCTGAGAGCCGGGCCCGGAAATCCTCCCATGTTTGTCTACAGCCGGCGCCATTCCGCAGTTGCTCTGCGGCCGTCCTGGGTGGTTAGCACGCGCCTGGTGGCCTATGCCGTGACGACAGCGCTGGCGTGGCCGCTGCTTCGAACCACGCCGTATCTCACCAGTTCGCTGATCATCTACACCACGGCCACGATCACGACCGTCCTGGCGGTGCTCATGGGACGGCGGCACGCGGCGTCTCCGCTTGCCTCGGTCCTGAGGGCCGCACAGATTGCCTGCGAACTGGTTGTCGTCTCGCTGATCGTCCTTCACACCGGCGGGACACGGTCGCCGTCGTTCTACCTGTATCTGACCACCATCATCTCCGCGGCGGTGTCGTATCGCCTGATCGGAACGCTCTTTGTGGCATCGGCGGCGACGGCGGCCTACTGCGTCGTGGTATGGATCGACTCCGGCCACGGGCTCTCGATCTTTCAGCCCAATCAGTGGCTTGGGACTGTCCGGCAGCTGTCGGATGAGGACTTCTTCACGGCATTCGTACGACTGTGCATTTTCTACCTCTGCGCGTTTGTCGGAGGGTACTTGGCGGAGCGGCTGTCTTCGAACGATGAAGTGCTGGCACACACGACGGAGGCGCTTAAAGAGGCCAAGCTCGAAACCGGTGATATTCTGAAGCACCTGAATTCCGGGATCTTTACGGTCGATCTGGAAGGCCGCATCGTCTATTTCAACCGGGCGGCGGAGGAAATTCTCAGACTTCCGGGACGGCGCGTGCGCGGACGCCACTTCCATGAGGCCTTTGAGGGACGATACCCTGAGCTGGTCAGCCGGCTCGAGACGGTGCTGCACTCCCAGAAGATGGATACGCGCACCGAGCTGACGATTGATCACGCCGATGGCACGAAGACGCCGATCGGTCTATCGACGTCGGTGCTTGCCGATGCCGAGGGGAAGGCCCGGGGCGTGATCGGAATCTTCCAGGATTTGACCGAGCCCAAGATGCTGGAAGAGAAGTTGCGGGCAAAAGACCGCCTGGCAGCGGTGGGCGAACTCTCGGCGGCGATCGCGCATGAAATCCGCAATCCTCTGGCGGCCATCTCAGGATCCGTTGAGGTTCTCCGCGACGAATTGAAACTCGAAGACGACAACCGGCGGCTTTTGAACTTGATTGTCAAGGAATCCGATCGGCTCAACAAGATCCTGACGGACTTCCTGATGTACGCGCGCATTCGTCCGACCGTCGCCGGGCGGGTCAGCATTGCGCCGGTGATCGATGACGTGCTCGAGATCACGCGGCGGCATTTCCAGGGGCGGTCGGTCCAGTTGCGAACACGGCAGGCCGACCAATCATTGGCGGTGCAGGCCGATGCCGACCATCTGAAACAGATCTTGATCAACCTGGTCTTCAACGCCGTCGAGGCGGGCGAGAGTCCCGACAGCGCCGTGACCGTGATTGTCGAAATCCCGCACGTGTTGCCCTTTGACCCAAGGTTTGATGCCGACCGGAACAACCCGGCCCAATGGGTTTCCATCGCGGTCCACGACAATGGCGGCGGCATACCCGTTGAGGTCCGCCACCGTCTCTTCGAACCGTTTGTGTCCTCCAAGCCATCCGGAACCGGTCTGGGACTGGCCATAACCTCCCGGCTCGTCGAGAACATCGGTGGCGCAATCACGGTGGAAAGCCAGCCCGGACGCGGCACCACGATGGGAGTACTCCTGCCCCGGTGCGCGGCCACTGGCGAGGCTTCGGCATCGGACGAGACTTCCCCGCAGGACCTCGCGGTCGTGGCTCACAGCTAGCGAGACACGTGGCGAGTGCGACCGTCACGGGAGCGCCCTGCATTCCCCTCGAAGTGATTTGTCTGTGACCGTCATGGTCCTCTAACTCCATCGTGCACAACAAGGTTTTGCCCGCACGTTCGGGGTTTTCCATTGACTCACCGCTTTGGCTTGCCGTATGATCCTGTGCTCAAGAAGGATCAGATGGAAAAGACGCTTCAAAAGACCCTCGCCCCGATTGCTGATGGGTTGCGGGATTTTGAGGAGGCGTTTGCCGCAGCGCTCGGCGACCACGCCGGACTGATCGGGGCCATGGCTGCCCATGTTCTGGCGTCGCCGGGCAAGAGGATTCGCCCGGCAATGTATCTTCTGACCTCTTCGATTGCCCGGACAGGGGAGAGACCGACCCCAATTGACGGCGCTGTCGCCATTGAACTGATCCACACGGCCACTTTGCTGCATGACGACGTAAACGACGGTGCCGAGCAACGCCGGGGCCGTCCCGCAGTCAATCGTCTCTGGGGCAATCTCTCGGCCGTTCTGATGGGAGACCACCTGTTTGCCAAGGCGTTCCGAATCATGGTTCGCCTGGGCGATGCCCGCATCCTCGATTCCATCTCCCACGCCACAGAACGCGTGGCGGTCGGGGAACTGTTGCAGGTTCAGGAAGTTCGGAATTTCCAGCTTGAGGAATCCGGCTACCTCCGGATCATCGGCGACAAAACGGCGTCCCTGTTTGCGGCGGCTTGCGAGTCGGGGTCTCTGCTCAGCGGGACAGATCGCTGGGCCTCACGTTTCCGCCAGTTTGGCGAGTCGGTCGGGCTTGGATTTCAGATTGCCGACGATCTTTTGGATTATGTGGGCGACCAATCACTGACCGGCAAGCCTGTTGGCAATGACCTGAGGGAGGGAAAAGTAACACTCCCCTTGATCTTTGCCCTCAAGCATGGGCCGGAGTCGGAACGCCGCCATATCCTGGAGCACATCTCCAACGGGCACGCCGAAAGCAGTTTTTCGGAGGTTGTCGGCTTTGTCGAACGGTATGGGGGATTTGCCTATGCCCGCGGGCGCGCCGAGGAGTATTGCGCCCGGGCACTCGATATCATCAAAGACGCCGGAGACTCGGATCACAAACTGGCGTTGGAGGCAGTCGTTAATCACGTCGTCAGCCGCCAGTCGTGACTCAAGGCCAAACCGGCGGATGAATTCTTCACTCCCACCGTTGCCGTGTGACTCCAGACGCCAATTTCCTGCCAACGGGATGCCTGCCGGAGTGTAGAAGCATCCGTTGTTCGGTGACACGTAAGCTGGGCCGCCAGCAGCTATGACCTTACTCGCGCTCATACGTTTGACCTCGTCCGGTTGGTACTGGGCAGCGCTCGCGTTGGTTTCGGCACTCGTCGGAATTGTGTTCTACTACCGGCGGACTGTTCCACCCCTTCGCCGGCCGGTCAAGCTCCCACTGATCGCACTTCGCACAATTGCGGCCGTTGCGCTATTCCTGGCTCTGGCCGATGCGCTTTGGGCGGCCATCAAAACCCAGCGCCAGCTTCACGATCTCATCGTGCTGACGGACCACTCCGCCAGCATGAAGGAGCTCGATGATCTGAAGGATGGGCGTTACGATCGAGCGGGCTCCTACGCGGATCGCATTCTGAGTTCCATGAAGGAACGGGCGGCCATTCACCGGTACACTTTTGCGGAGTCGTTGAGAACTGAGCCGGCGCTCCCCGATTCGTTTGGAATGTCGACCGATCTTGGGGATGCCCTTCTTGATCTGTCCCGGAAGCTGCGGGAGTTGAATCCTCGGGCCGTTGTGGTCTTGTCGGACGGAGCGAATAACCGGGGCACCGATCCCGCCGAGGCAGTATCGCGACTGGGGATTCCGGTCGTCACGGTTGGATTTGGCAAAACCGCCGGCACGGAGGCGCGCGTCGTCGAGGCCATCGCCCCGGAGGTCGCCCTGACAGGGAAGTCATTTGAGATTACCGGGGCGCTGCAAGGCGGAGCGGGAGACCAGAAGGCTACCCTTCGCCTGACCAGCCATGGCCGAACCCTTCTCCAGCAGCCGGCCGATCTGGGCAGCGGCGGGGCGAGAACCCCTTTTACGATGTCCACCGTGGTGGATTCACCCGGTGTCCATGACTTCCGCATTGATGTCGTCGGCGCCGACGGCCGGGCCAATCCGGCGGCGGGTCGTTCGCTGTTTGTCCGCGTGCTCAAGGGCCGGATCAAGGTGATGCTCTTTGCCGGGGAACTCGACTGGGAGTTCTCCTACCTCAAGCGATTCCTCGAACGGCAGTCACGGATCGAGTTGATTCCGATCATCCTGTCCAAGCCGACGATAGGGCACGCCATGCCGACGGCCTCGGATTGGAATGACGCTGACGTCGTTGTCTTTATGCATCTGTCGAGGCAACAATTGGAGACTGTTTGGTCGCCCCACGCCGCCCAGTTTAGCGCGCCTGGGCACGGAGTCGCTTTCATCCTGAATAAACGATTCACCGAAGGGGCGCCGCGTTCAACGGCCTATCCATTTGAGTTTCTCAAGGGGAATCCGGTCACCCTGAGCGGGGAATTTCCCCTGCGTCCCCAATCGACACGGCAGAATCACCCGATCATCCGGCTTGATCCGGCCAGTGACTGGGCCAAAACAAGTGCTCTTTGGTCCGACCGTCCGCCGTGGACAGACATGGTTTGCATCGGCGGTTTGCCCGCTAATGCGGATGTGCTGGTGCGGTCAGGGAGGAGCGTGTCGGGTGAAGAGTGCCCGGCGATCTGGACTCGTATATCCCGCGGGGGCAAGTCGCTGGTCGTTTCCGGCGGCCCGTTCTGGCGATGGGCTGCCGACCGGGCTGGGTCGGGGATGCCCGCCCGGGAGTACGAAGCATTCTGGAGCAACGCCATCCATTGGCTGTCGCTGCGCGATGAGACCGACCGGCTGGCGGTACGCTCCGACCAGCAAGTCTACCATGTCGGCGAGCCGATTATCCTCAGTGGCTCGGTCTACGATGAAGTCTACCGCTTTATGGACCGGGCCGAAGTCACAGCGCATGTCTGGTCGGATTCGGCGGCCCACGAGTCACTGAGTGTGTTCTTGCCTCCAGGCTCCGGGGATCGCTTTGAGGGTCGCGTGACTCATCTTGCACCGGGCACCTACCACTACAATGGCCAGGCCAAAGTTGACAGTACCGTCATGCCGCTGACCGGCGGGGTGTTTCGGGTTGAGCCCTACGGGCTGGAACAACAAGCCACCGGGTTGAACGAGACAGGTCTCCGGGCCGTGGCGCGCCAATCCGGGGGACGGTACTACAGCGAAAACGAGCCACCGGCCGTGTTGGATTCCCTCGATTGGACAGCTTCCATACGGCAGACGGTCCACGAGGTGCCGTTGTGGAACCAGTCGCTCCTGCTCGGCATTTTCATTGCTACTCTTCTGGCAGAATGGTTTGTCCGGCGGCGAAAACAACTTCTGTAGCGGCATCCGCTCGACCAAGTTAAGGCCACGAATTCCATTGACGCATGTGGACCGGCCACTTTCTTTGTGAGTCCCGCCCCTCGATGCCATGGCGCATTGACGCGGCGGGTGTGAGGTGGGGTCCGTAATGCCAGCGATCGAATTGTGCATTGCCCGGGAAATTCTTGATAGCCGTGGAAATCCCACAGTCGAAGTGGAAGTGGGGCTCGAGGATGGATCGGTAGGACGTGCCGCCGTGCCATCGGGCGCCTCAACGGGGAGCCACGAGGCGCTGGAACTTCGCGATGGCGATTCTGATCGCTACGCCGGCAAAGGTGTCCTGCAGGCCGTGGAAGCGGTCAACGAGACAATTGCACCGGAGTTGGTCGAAGCGGGTATGGAGGCACTGGATCAGGGTGACATCGATCAATTCCTGATTGAGTTGGACGGCACGGAGACCAAGTCGAAGCTGGGCGCGAAT
The DNA here is from genome assembly GCA_021813505.1 of bacterium. Taxonomy (GTDB): domain Bacteria; phylum Zixibacteria; class MSB-5A5; order WJJR01; family WJJR01; genus JACRMA01. Next base: position 77,595 of record JAKAKI010000040.1, read on the forward strand.
GCTGTTCTTGGTGTTTCACTCGCCGTCGCCAAAGCGGCCGCGGATTCCTGCGGATTGCCGCTCTACGCCTATCTTGGCGGTCCGAACGCCAAGATTTTGCCTGTCCCCATGATGAATGTGCTCAATGGCGGAAAGCATGCGGACAATAACGTGGACTGCCAGGAGTTTATGATCGTACCGGCGGGGTTCGAGCGTTTCTCGGATGCTCTGCGTGCGGGCGTCGAGACCTTCCATGCGTTGCGCAAGGTGCTCGCGCAGAAGAAATACAACACGTCGGTCGGCGACGAGGGTGGTTTTGCGCCCAATCTGGGCAGTAATGAAGAGGCCCTGGCCGTCATTACAGAGGCCATCGAGGCGGCCGGGTACACGCCGGGCGAAGATATCTTCTTCGCACTCGATCCTGCGGCGTCCGAGTTCTACAACACGAAGACCGGGCAGTACGAACTTGCCGGTGAAAAGCGCAAGCTCAAGACGCCTGAGATGGTTGAGTTCTGGGCGGAGTGGGTTTCCAAGTATCCGATCATCTCGATCGAGGATGGCCTCGCCGAGGATGATTGGGATGGCTGGCGCCTCATGACGGAAAAGCTGGGCAACCGGATCCAGTTGGTGGGGGACGATCTGTTCGTCACCAATCCGGTTCGTCTGCGCGAGGGAATCGATTCCGGATGTGCCAACGCGATTCTGATCAAACTCAATCAAATCGGTACGCTGACCGAGACGCTCGACACTATTGGACTGGCTACCCGCGCCGGCTATCGCTCGGTGATTTCGCATCGCTCGGGCGAAACCGAGGACACAACCATCGCCGACCTGGCAGTGGCAACCAGTGCGGGCCAGATTAAGACCGGATCGCTCTGCCGCACCGACAGGGTGGCGAAGTACAATCAGCTCCTCCGCATTGAAGAGGGCTTGGGCAATCGCGCGGCTTTTCTTGGCCGGGGGGCATTCGCGGCAGCCGCAGATTGAAGCCGTTGAGCCAGATCCCATGATGAATCGTCCACCCCATCGTCTGTCACGGCAGGAACGGCGCCGCCAAAGCGGACCCGTGGCCGTTACCGCGTTTCAACGCGCCGTGTTTGACCGCGAACGCGGTGGTCTGCCACCGAAGACGCGATTGATACTTCGGGTGATCGGTTGTGCCGTGCTGCTGTATGTGTTTGTCGCCGGGAACATGGGTATTCTGAAGATGATGGATCTGCGGCGTTCCGAGCGGACGCTGACGCGCCGTGACACCCGATTGGCGGCGCAGGTCATGTCTTTGGATACGCGCCGGCGCATGCTTGAATCCGATACAACGTACATCGAGAAAGTGGCCCGCACCGAATACCATCTGTCGCGGCCGGGCGAAGTCATCTACGAAATCGAAAAGCCCACACCGTGAGCCGCCATGCCCGGACCTGCCGTCACTGAGGCGATCTGCCTGACGGTGCAGAAGTTCTCGGAAACTTCCAAGATTGCCATCCTGTACACGCGGGCCTGGGGGCGCATCTCGGTGATCGCCAAAGGTGCGTACCGTCCCAAGTCCCAATTCTGGGGACACCTCGATCCGCTATCCGTGGCCGAGTGCGTGATCTACAAGAAACCGACCGAGAGGCTGCAGCTTCTATCGTCGTGCCGGGCAATAGCGCCATGGACCGGGCTGACCGGGTCGCTGACCAGAGCGGCATTCGGATTTGCCGTGGGGGAATTTCTCTATCGGCACACGTACGAGGAGAACGATCCGGAATTGTTCGGCCTGGCCTGCAACACGCTCCAGTCGATTTCGCGGCTCCCCGAGCGGCTCACCGCCCGCCAGTTCTGGGGATTCATGCTCGGCGCGGTTGGGTGCTTGGGGTTCCGTCCGGAGTTTGATGTCTGCGACGGATGCGGACGCAAGCCGGCTGCCGATCAGAGAGTGGTGTTCGATGCCATTGCCGGAAAGATCATCTGCCGGCAATGCCGTCGCGAGGGAGGCCGTCCGCATGTCCTCTCCCCGGAAGCGCTGAATGAGTTGATAAAGCGGCAGCGCCAGCCGATATTGGACCCTAATGGGGCGGAACTCACTCCAGCCGCGCTGGAGGAGATTGCCGCCTCAATTGAGGACTTCACTGTGTACCATCTCGGCGGGAGCCGGTTGAGATCGCTGGGATTCGCACGGCGGGTGGGCTCAGTGGAGCAGGTGAACCAACGGGAGTCGAAAAAAACGGACGAAATGGAGGCATAGTGGCCAAGCCCGGTACCGATCAAACGATGGACAAGATTGTTTCGCTCTGTAAGCGAAAGGGGTTCGTATTCGGCTCGTCAGAGATCTACGGCGGCATCAATTCCTGCTGGGATTTCGGGCCTCTGGGCGTGGAGCTGAAGCGCAACATCAAGGATCACTGGTGGAGGACCATGACCCACCGGCGTGATGATGTCGAGGGACTCGACGCCGCGATTCTGATGCATCCCAAAGTGTGGGAGACCTCCGGGCACGTCGCGGGATTCACCGATCCGCTCGTGGATTGCAAGGAATGCAAGTCGCGGTTCCGCCTCGATCAGCTCGAAGAATCGATGTGCGGCAGCCCGGCGTACAAGGGACGAAAAGCCTCCAAGTGCCATGCCGAGGGGAAATTCACCGAGGCGCGGCAGTTCAATCTCATGTTCAAGACATTTATGGGACCGGTTGAGGACGAAGCCAATATCGTGTTCCTGCGTCCCGAAACCGCGCAGGGGATTTACGTCAATTTCCTGAACGTCATGCAGCCCATGCGGCGGAAGGTTCCCTTCGGCATCGCCCAGATCGGAAAGGCCTTCCGTAATGAAATTTCTCCAGGGAATTTCATCTTCCGCTCACGCGAGTTTGAGCAAATGGAGATGCAATTCTTTATTGACCCCAAGGATGACTTGAAGTGGTTCGAGTACTGGAAGGAAGAGCGGCTGAACTGGTATTTGAATCTGGGCATACGCCGCGAAAAGATGCGGTTTCACCAGCACGGCCCCGGTGAATTGGCGCATTATGCCAAGGATGCTTTCGATATCGAATACGAGTTTCCATTCGGCTGGAAGGAATTCGAAGGCATTCACAATCGCACCGATTTCGATCTGAGCCGCCACAAGGAAGCGACCGGCGTCGATCTGACCTATTTTGACGAAGAAACGCGAGTCCGATTTGTCCCCTACATCATTGAGACCTCGGCCGGTGCGGATCGGTCCACGCTGGTCTGCCTCGTTGACGGTTATCGTGAAGAAGAAGTGAAAGGGGAGATGCGGGTCGTAATTCGCCTCGATCCGCGCATTGCTCCGATCAAAGTCGCGATCTTCCCGCTGGTCAATCGCGACGGGATGCCGGAAACCGCCTTGAAACTGGATGCCGATTTGCGCCGCAAGTTCAAGACCTTCTATGACGACAAGGGCGCGGTCGGACGCCGGTATCGCCGCATGGATGAAGTTGGGACACCATACTGTGTCACGATCGATTCACAAACCGCGGAAGATCAGACCGTCACGATCCGCGATCGTGACTCGATGGAGCAAATTCGCCTGCCGATGGACCGGCTGGCGGGTTGGTTGGACGAGAAGCTGGCCTAAGGACCTCTCGGCGTTGCGATGCCTGCCGGGCCTCCCCCTATGGAAACGGCCTCAAGCGGGTTTGATCCGCCTCACGAAGGATTGCCGGTGCGCCTTCCGGCGGTCACTGTTCTTGTACTGGTGATTGCGTGGGCGCTCATCGACGTCTGGCGATCCTACCCGCAAGAATTCTTTCCCCGATTCTGGGACGAAGCCATCTACATGGTCGACGTGAACACCCCCGGTGTGCTCGCGGGCCGATTCACCGGAGACATGCATTACGCGGCGGCCAAGCCGGGTTACGGCTGGTCATTGGCCGGGGCGGTCGCGATATTTGGCGACCGCGGCGCCATGTACTTGTCCACCTTCTGGTGGCTCCTGACCATCGGGGTGATCAGTTTGGCTATCCTGCGCCGGTTTGGAGGAATCGCTGGCCTGTTTGCGGCGGCTCTCCTGGCCTATTCGCCGCTATTCGGAAAATATGTCGCGGAGGCGGGGCCGACCACGATGGCCGCCTGTTCCTTTTCGTTATTGTGGATCAGCTATGACCGGCGCCGCTGGTGGGCCGCCGGCCTGGCCATTGGCGGCCTGGCCCTGATTGATTTCAAGTGGATACCACCGGTAGTGATTGCGGTGGTTCTGATCGAGGTTCTTCTGGAACGCAATCGGCCCTGGCGGCATCGAGTGGCTTTCGTCGGCCGTGCCGCGCTGGTTGCCGCATCTATTCCAGCGTTGTTGATTCTGGTTCACCGTCCATTCGGCGACTACTTGTGGAACTACCTATTTGTTCACGAGCGAATCATGGGGTTGCACGTGTCCCCCGTGCTACTGTACTTCCTGCTTCGCTTCGGAATGGGATTGGCGATAGCCGCCGCCGCCGTATCATTATTGCTGACTCCGATTCGTGAGCGCCTTGGCAATCTGGGAGAGACACAAGTCAGATCACTTCTCGTGGCCCTTGTTCTTGCCATTGTTCCAATCGCGTTCTACTCGGTGTTTGGACCGCTCAAGGCTCTGCGGTTCTTTGCCGTCCCGTTCCCATTGCTGGTGATTCCCGTCGCGGTCGTCATCAGTCTCGCATTCGAGTGGGGCCGGGAGCGGCTCCGGAGCTGCCGTCCGATTGCACGTTGGACCATGGCCGCGGTGCTCGCGGCCATGCTGAGCCTTCCAATTCTGGTTGCCTCCGATGGTCCGGCACGTCATCTCAGAATCCCGACATGCTACCCGCAGGCGTTGACCCGGCTGGCGGAGATTGCTCCGGAGAGCGGCGTGATTTCCTCCTATATCTGGCCGGTGCCCTTCTACGGCCAGCGGGGGACCTTAAAGACATACCCATTCACATTCTGGGGCGTGAAGCCGGGGGTAAAATGGCTGGCCTCCGACCGTGTGCTTGACGTCGTAACAGTCGAGAATCGCCAGCGACTCAGTTCCGCAGCGTCAGCGTCCCCCGAGTCTTTCCTTGCCGGTCAGCGTGAGAGTTTCCTCCCCTACCTGGATTCGCTATTTTCCGTACCCAGTGACTTTTATGCTTCCGACTATTTCCTTGCCGAACAGGTCGTCGGGGGAATTGGCACGATGCGGCGGTGGGAGGCGCTCAGTCGGGACCGACAGAATGTCCTCACGCTCTACCGAATCAATCCGGGGCTGTGGCAGCAACCCGGTCATTGAGAGTACGTTTGGTGATGTCAGATGCACGGTTCGGATGAATACATGGCAACGGGCAGGATGAAGACACCCAGGGCGATCTTGATCGTTCTGGCGCTCATTGTGGTTTGGGCCGTTGTCGACATTATCCGCTCGTATCCGTCTGAGTTTCACCCGCGCTTCTGGGATGAGGCGATCTACATGATCGATGTTCGGGCGCCTGGAGCGTTGTTTGCCCCCGATGTCGGCTCCATTCGGTACGCGCCGGCCAAGCTCGGTTACGGTCTGTTGCTCGATGGAGCGGACAAACTCTTTGGTCCCTCCGGGGCCATGTATCTTTCGACTACCTGCTGGCTTCTGGCGATTGTGCTCGTTGCGCTCACCCTCGGGCGTCGCATCGGAAGCTTTGCCGGTTTGTTTGCCGCTGCGATGCTCGCGTATTCCCCGCTGTTTGGTAAGTATATCGCGGAGGCGGGCCCTACCACGCTGGCAGCGCTTGTCTTTGTCCTGCTCTGGCTGATCTATCCGCGCCGGCGGTTCTGGGCCACCGGATTGATCGTTGGAGTTCTGGCGGCGGTCGATTTCAAATGGATACCTCCGGTGGCGTTGTCGGTTGTTGTGGCCGAGCTGATCATTGAACGGCACAGGACATGGAAGGAACGGATCGTGTTTGTCGCCGGGGTGGCACTGACGGCATTCGCCATGCTGACTGTCATCAAGATTCTCCATCCCCCGTTCCGCGATTACCTGTTGGGATATATTTCCAAACATAGTGGCATCGTCGGCCTGGCACCTTCAGGAATATTCTTCTATTACCTTCTCCTGTTTGGCGCATTTCCTGTCTTCGCGGTGGCCGCAATCGCCTGGGCGATCGCAGCGTTGAAGCGCAAACCTATTGGGCTGACAGCAGATTCGTCGAGAGTGATCTGGTACGGATGCGTACTTTCCTGTGTGCCGATTCTGTTCTATTCGGTCTTCGGTTCGCTGAAGGCGATGCGTTTCTACGCGGTCCTGTTTCCTCTCCTCGCTGTGCCGGTCAGTTATGGACTCCACCTGGCGGTGACGCGGTTTCTTGATTATTCAGACCGGAGCAGGACAGTTGGCCGGCCCGTCATCGTTTGGGGCAGTGCGTTAGTCCTTGCCAGCCTGATTGTGATTGGATCCGATGGTCCGGCGCGCCATCTGCGCTTGCGTTCGTGTTTCCCTGACGCCTTGGTACGTCTCGAAGAGATGGAAGGCCACGAAGGGGCGATCTCTTCGTACATCTGGCCGGTTGTGCATTACGAGTGGAGCTACCCGTTGAAAGAGGCGCCATTCACGCTGTGGGGCATCAGCTCGGGGGAGAGGTGGCTGGCGACGGATCCGATCCTCGACCGCGTCACGATCGAAGGGCGCCTCGCCCTCGATCCCAGTATTGGGATCACGGCGGATTCCCTATGGAATCTCCAACAGGTGATGCGACGCGGTTTCTGTGATTCGTTGTTCAGTGTTCCGAGTGAATTCTACGCTTCGGATTATTTCATGTGTGAGCAGACCGTTCTGGGCATTCCGGCCTTGCGACGCTGGCGCTCGTTTCGGCGGCCGGATGGGAATTTCGTCACCATGTATCGCATCGATCAGGCCCGGCTGAAGCTGGGTGCACGTGAGCGTTAAGCTCGCTTGTCTGCATCGATACATTCGTTCGGAGATCAACCTGATATGTCCACGTCATCATTGACCGATCTGGAAATCCTTGCGCTCGACTTCTGGCCAATCACCGTCCCGCTGACCGACACATTTGCGATCTCAAGCGGGTCGATCACCAGTGCCGAAAGCGTTTTCATTCGCGTGACACTCCGTGGAGGCGCCACGGGGTTCGGCGAGTGCGCGCCATTCACCAGCATCACCGGTGAGGATCAGGGCGGGACACTTAAGGCTGTTGAACGGCTCAAGGAGGCCGTTGTGGGCAACTCCTGCGGAGCTTTGCGGGCGCTCAGCCGGATGCTGGCCGAGCGGGCGACCTCGGCTCCGGCGGCGCGATGTGGAATCGAGACCGCGGTATTGGATGCCTTCTGTCATGCCGCGGGAATTCCGATGTGGACCTATTTCGGAGGGGCCTCCCAGGATGGGTTCGAGACCGATATTACCCTGCCGATGCTGGGACGGGAGAAATGCCTGCAACTGGCGGACTACTGGCATCGCCGGGGATTCCGGGTCTTGAAGGTCAAAGTCGGCAGCCATGTCGATTCGGACATTGCCGTGATCCACGACATCTTCGCGCGTTATCCCGACACCTCGTTTGTTGTCGATGCCAATCAGGGATTCAGCGAGCCCGATGCCTTGCTCTTGATGCGGGCTCTCCAGAAAAGCGGCGTTGCGGTCCGCATAATCGAGCAGCCGGTTCAGAAGTCCGATCTCGAGGCGATGGCGCGGTTGCGCCGGGAGAGGATCTACCCGATCTGCGCGGATGAATCGGCGGCGTCGCGGCAGGATGCCGTCGAGCTCGTGCGGGCCGGTGCCGCTGACATCATCAATATCAAGATCATGAAATGCGGCGTTGTCGAGGCGTTCGACATCGCGCTCTACGGTCTCACGGCCGGTCTTCAAATCATGTTCGGCGGCATGATGGAAACACGTCTGGCGATGGGCTGCTCGCTGGCCATGGCCGCCGGGATCGGTTCGGTGCACACGCTGGATTTGGACACACCTCTTCTGATGGCCGAGGACCCGCTCACCGGTGGATATCAATACGATGGCCCGCGGATGGTACTGGCCGAGGGGGCAGGGATGGGGGTTGCGGCTCAACTCAAGATGTAATTCCTATCGCTTTCCATCGCGACTTAGCATGGCACAGACCTCCTCCATCGAATGGACCAACTCCACCTGGAACCCCATCACCGGGTGCGACAAGGTCAGCCCGGGGTGCAAATTCTGCTACGCAGAGCGGATGGCGCGGCGGTTGAAAGCCATGGGTTCCGAGAACTACCGGAATGGGTTCGAGTTGACACTTCACCCACTGGTCCTGGAAACGCCACTTCGCTGGAAGAAGCCGCAGGTGATCTTTGTCAATTCGATGAGCGACCTGTTCCATAAGGATGTCCCGCTCGCCTTCGTTCAGAAGACTTTTGACGTGATGGCCAAAGCGTCGTGGCACCAGTTCCAAGTTCTCACCAAGCGGGCAGACCGACTGGCCGCGGTGCACGCCAGTCTGCCTTGGCCGCAGAACGTTTGGATGGGTGTGAGTGTCGAGAACGCGGACTACGTTCACCGCATTCACGATCTGCGCAAGGTGCCGGCGGCCGTGCGTTTTCTCTCGGTTGAGCCCCTGCTTGCACCGATCCCAAACCTGCCATTGACCGGTATTGACTGGGTCATTGTGGGCGGTGAATCCGGCCCTGGCTGCCGACCGATGGATGCAGATTGGGTACGCCAGATTCGCGACCGGTGTATTTCGCAGGACGTACCGTTCTTCTTCAAGCAGTGGGGAGGCGTGCATAAGAAGCGGAATGGCCGGGAACTCGATGGCCGTACTTGGAGCCAGATGCCGGCCCCAAAGGCACGGCGAGCGTCACGCCGGGTGTTGGTGAAGGCTTAGAGCAGATTTCTCCCGGTCAGTCCTAATTCGCAGCCGGTTGTGTTGATTCTGAAGTCGCCGAATGCCCTGCTGATTCGGGGACAATCCTGTACACTCGATTCATGTAAACCGGCGCCTTCGGTCGCTCCCCGTTACACGGAACTTTCTCGATTGTATGGACAACATCCAGCCCCTGCACAACCTTGCCGAAGACGGTGTATTTCCGATCCAGAGATGACAATCGCCCCAGGGCGATGAAGAACTGCGATCCGGCGGAGTTGATGTCGTCCCAGTGAACCATCGACAAAGTTCCGTCGGTAATTGGTTCCGAGGAAAACTCCGCGGGCACGGTATAGCCTGGTCCACCGGAGCCGTTTCCAAACGGATCGCCCCCTTGGATGACGAATCCAGGCACAACGCGATAAAACGGGACGCTGTTGTAGAATCCCTTTTCGGCCAGGTAGACCATGCTCTGGCAGTGTTTGGGAGCCAGGTCCGGACGGAGTTCAAGCACGATCTGCCCGAAGTCGGTGTCGATCCCGACGCGTGGCCGCTCATCGAGAGTGATCATGACATTTCGATAGGGCGCCGGATCATACGGTTCGTTGGACTTGTGAGTGCAGGCGCTCTGCCCAGCCAGGACAATTGTGAGAAGACAACCGAGAACCCGCCTTATGAGTGAAGTCGATTTCAATCGTAGCCTCCCATCCACCAGTGGCAGCCCGACGTTTGATGTTAAGTTACAACTATACTACCATTTCATGCAAGTGAAATGAACCGGCATTGCAGCCGCGATCGTCTACGCCACTCTCTGCTCACATGATGCCGGGTGAGCGGGTCACGGCTCGACGAAGGCCCGCTCGCTCCGGTACGCGAATGACCGCCCGTCGATGGCGCGTTCGACGGCGAGGATGCCGTCCAGATGGTCACATTCATGCTGAAGCAGTTCTGACATGGTAAATGAGGCGTCAAGCGAGTGTTCCCGCCAATCCAGGTCGCGGAAGACGATGCGGCAGGAGTTGTGCCGCCGCACTTTGACCAGGAAATGGGGAAATGAAAAGCAGTCGTCCCAGAGTTCGAACATCTCTGTACTCAAGTTCTCCAATCGGGGATTGACCAGCAAGACCGGGGAATCGATGTGCATGTAAATCAGCCGTTTCAGCACGCCGATCTGCGGGGCCGCGATCGCCCGCCCGACCCCCCCAGCGGCCGCGGAAATCCAAAAGCGTGTCGTGCATGTCGGCCACGACAGTCCGAAGGGATTCGGCCTCGTCTCTGGCGACCGGTGGGCAACGTACGTTTAGTGCCGGGTTGCCCAAGAGGAGAATTTCACGAACGGCCATTCGATGATACCTCCGGCTCCAATATGCTCAACACGGGCCATACCGCCAATCGAATGGAGCACGAACCAAAGTTGAAGAGACTGCGATCAGAAGGGGAGAAGGCTACGAGAAGTTCACTTGGCGTTTGGTGCCGAAGGCGGGATTTGAACCCGCACGGGGGGTACCCACCACCCCCTCAAGATGGCGTGTCTGCCAATTCCACCACTTCGGCACAAGTGCAATCTATCAACACAAACTCTACTTTAACAAAGTCACACTGCGTCACAGAGGCCGGCACGCTACTTCTTGCCCGAATCAGGCGTTGTGGCCGGTGTTGTCTGTTGTGTAGCCGGTGTTGTCTGCTGCGTCGCGGGTGGTGTCTGATTGAACAGCTCTTCACCCGGTCCTGACGGCGGCTGGCCGGTTGTCGCCGGCTGCGTTCCCTCGGCTCCCGGCTGCTGGACTGGAGGTGCTGCCGGCGTCTGCCCCGACCTGGCCGCTTCCTCAACGGCGCTCGAGCCGCCGGTGACGGCATTGGAGGAGGAGGAAGACGGGCGAATCAACGCGATGACGATGCACGACGCCATGAAGGCTACGGCGAGCACCGACGTCGCACGAGACAGAAAAGTGGCCGCGCCGCGTCCACCGAACACGGTGCCGGTCAGCGAAGTGCCCCCGAACGCGCCGGCCAGACCTTCACCCTTGGCCGACTGCAGGAGCACGGAGATAATCAGTGCCGTGCAAATCAATACATGAAGAGTAATCAACAAACTGTACACGATACCTCCCGACTTCTTTTGCTATTTCCAGCCGGCCCGTCACGCTACCAACGGAACCGAACGAATGATCCGGTCAAACTGATCGGCGTCGAGCGATGCGCCGCCTACAAGAGCGCCATCAATATCGGGGTCGGCGAGAAGTTCCTTTGCGTTGTCCGCCTTGACCGATCCGCCGTACAAGATTCTGATCCGGGAGGCGGCCTCGGATGAGTGCGCCTTACTGATCCAGCCCCGGATGAACCGGTGAACATCTCCCGCTTGTTGGACTGTCGCGACTTTGCCTGTTCCAATTGCCCACACGGGTTCGTAGGCAATCACAACGTGCTTTAAGTCCGCGTCAGTCAGTCCTTTCAATCCGCCAGCCAACTGGCGCTCAACAACTTCGTGCGTCCGACCGGACTCACGTTCGTCCAGACTCTCACCAACACAAACAATCGGATTAAGCCCGACTGCCAAGGCGGCCAGCGCCTTGCGGTTGATCCCCGCGTCGGTTTCGCCGAAAAACTGGCGCCGCTCGGAGTGTCCCAAGATAACCATTTGACACCCCGCCGTCAATAACATAGGTCCGGACACCTCACCGGTGAATGCCCCCGACGGCGCCTCATGCATGTTCTGGGCGCCCAACAGGATAGGGAATCCCTGCAAGGCTGCGGCTGCGGTCGCCAGCGAAACAGCCGGGGGGAAGACCGCCACTTCGACACCGCGCCCGCTTGGCGCCGGCCAACTCGCCGATCTCTTGGCGAGGTTTGTGCACAGTTCACGGGTCCAGGGAATGTCCCCGTTCATCTTCCAGTTGCCGGCAATGAGAGGTGTGCGTGTCATGATGAACCTCCATCCGAGCGCAGTGGCACGTACTCCCGCGCCCCTGCCTCATCTCAGTATCGGATCAGCAATAGCCCTTGGCGCGTTCAACGGTCGTTGAGCGCAGCTACCCCGGGCAATGTCTTGCCTTCAATGAATTCCAGGGACGCACCGCCGCCGGTCGAGATATGCGAAATCCGCGACGCCACATTCGTCTTGTGAACCGCCGCCACCGAATCGCCGCCTCCCACGACCGACACCGCTCCCTTGTCTGTGGCATCGGCGACTGCGTGGCTGACAACCACTGTGCCCGAATCGAACGGCTCGGTTTCGAACACGCCCATCGGCCCGTTCCAGAAGATCGTACCCGCCTGTTTCAATTCGGTGGAGAACTGCTTGGCGGTTCTCGGACCGATATCATACCCAGCGAGATCAGTGCCGAGTTTGTCTCCATCCACGATGACAGGTCGTCCGGTGTCCTTGAGATCTTTGGCCGCCACGAAATCGCAGGGTAGCAGGAATTTCCGTTTTTGCGCGCTCGCTTGGGCCAGAATCCTGCCGGCTGTCTCGATCAACTCAGGTTCAATCAGGGACTTTCCGACTTCTTTGCCCTGAGCTTTCAGAAACGTGAACGCCATGCCCCCGCCGATCATGAAACCGTCAACGGTCTTCATGAGATTGGTGATGACCTCGAGCTTGCCGGAAACCTTGGCGCCTCCCAGAAGTGCCACAAAGGGCCGCTTCGGCGCCTGCAGAAGTTTGCCGAGGTAGCGGAGTTCCTTTTCCATCAGGTAGCCGGCCACGGCGATCTTGATGAAGCGTGTAACGCCCTCGGTGGAGGCGTGCGCACGGTGGGCGCTGCCAAAAGCGTCGTTCACATAGATTTCACCCCATGCGGCAAGCTGCCGGGAGAACTCCGGATCGTTCTTCTCCTCCTCGGCATGGAAGCGGAGATTCTCCAGCAGGCAGACTTCGCCGTCACGCAACGCGTTGACAACGGCACCCGCCTTGTCTCCGATGCAGTCCTCTGCGAATGGCACCGGTTTGCCCAGAAGCTTGCCGAGGTGCGCAGCGACCGGCCGCAGTGAGAATTCGGGTTTGGGCTGCCCCTTGGGCCGTCCGAGGTGTGACATCAGGATCACGCGCGCGCCGGAATCGGCGAGCTTGCGAATCGACGGCAACGATGCGACGATACGCGTATCATCGGTCACCTGGTCGCCCGCGAGCGGCACATTGAAATCGACACGCACCAGAACGCGTTTGCCCGCCGGCGCGATGTCGTCAATAGTTTTCTTGTTCATCGCTTATGCCCCCATGCGCTTGAGCATTTCGACCACGCGGCAGGAGAAGGCCCACTCGTTGTCATACCAGGAGAGAACCTTCACAAGATTCCCCTTCACGCGCGTTTCGGCGGCATCGAAGACCGAGGAGTGTGAATCGCCAACGACGTCGACGGAGACGATTGGATCTTCGCAGTAGAGCAGAACCCCCTTCATCGGTCCATTGGCGGCGGCCTTCATCGCGGCATTGATGCCTTCGACTGTCGGGGTCTTGGCGGTGATGCACGTCAGATCGACCAAAGAGCCGTCCGGCACAGGGGCGCGCACGGCGATCCCATCGAGCTTTCCATGCAACTCCGGAATAACCTGGCCAATGGCCTTGGCGGCTCCGGTGGACGTCGGGATCAGCGACATCGCGGCGGCGCGGGCACGGCGCAGGTCCTTGTGGGGCAAATCGAGAATGCGCTGGTCATTGGTGAAGGCGTGAATCGTCGTCATGTATCCGGATTCAATGCCGTATGTGTCGTGAATCACCTTAGCGACCGGCGCCAGGCAGTTGGTGGTGCATGATCCGATCGAGATCACGATGTGTTTACTGGGGTCATACGCCTTGTCATTGACGCCAATGACAAATGTGCCGTCGGCATCTTTCACCGGCGCCGAGATCAGTACGCTCTTGGCGCCGGCGGTCAGGTGTGCGGACGCTTTCGCCTTGTCGGTAAACAACCCTGTCGATTCGAGCACAACGTCGACGCCGAGTTCTTTCCATGGGAGCTTCGCCGGATCACGCTCGGCGGTGACCTTCAGAAGTTTGCCGTCGATCGTAATGCCGTCCGCGGTGGCCGCGATCGATGCATTCATCTTCCTGTGGATCGAATCGTACTTCAGGAGATGCGCCAGTGTCTTGGCATCGGTGATGTCATTGACGGCGACAAATTCGAGTTCCTTTGTTTGGTGGGCCGCACGGTACACCAGCCGCCCAATCCGTCCGAATCCATTGATACCGACTTTGATGGCCATGGCTTTCGAGTCTCCTGTTTGATTAATGATTGAACCCTCGATGGGGAGTTGGCCGATAAAGGTACATTCCCCCAAAGAGCACCTGAACACCGGAGTAATCCTTCGCTCCGAACATATCCTTGCTGAATCGGGCGTACTGATATTTGACGCATCCCGTCAGGGCGAATTTCTCGCCCAGCACCCAGGCAAATCCGGCGCCGCCGTAGAAACCCAGCGCCCACCGTGATGTGATCGACGTTCCGTAGTAGGTGCCGTCCGGATAGCGCAGTGCCGCTTCAAACTGCTCCGTGCCGACCAGCACGCTGGCGCCGAATCTCAGGATTGGCTGAATCGGTGACGTCAGGGACTTGGCAAACGGCGCCAGCCGTAAACCGAATCCGATCGGGTAAATCGTGGCCGTGCCGTAGCTCGATTCCGTCGAAGTCTGAATCTTCACTTCGCCACGGCTGACGGCGCCGACGTTCAAGTCGAGATTGGCGATGGAACTCAAACGCGGCTGGTAGAAAAACTCCATGTGGAACGCCGTCGAGTTGACCGTCAAGTGCAGGTCAGGATAGGTGCTTGACAGATTGGATGAAAACCAGGGACCGAGCTGACCCCCCAAGGCGCTCTTGCCCGACAAGCCGGGGCGATGCTCCTCCTCCGCCCGGATTGGCATCGGCTGCATCTGCGAGGCGACAGGCCCTGCCAGGCTGATCAGACCCAAAACGGCGAGCAGTGCCAGCCGGAATAAACGGCGCCGCATCGGCTGGTGTTTTCTGCGTGGCGGCATGTGTGAGGCAGGCGCCATTGTGTGTTAGCGCGTTCTTAGAGTTAATCCGGCGGAAAGCCAGAACCCGGACAGATCAATCTTGCCTCTGTTGGCGTAGTCGAACTTCGTGTAGCGATAGGCAACATCCGCTACGAGAAAGAAATTCCCCATGTAATGGAACTCGACACCGGTGCCGACGGCGAACCCCAGGGCCAGCTTGCTGCCTGGATCGTAGAAGTGGTACTTCATCAGGGTATCATGGACATGACTTGGCGATTCGTTGGCGATGACCATCGAGAGTCCGGCACGCGCGTAAACGTTGTGCGGGGCGTCGACATTCCCGAATTCGTGCACCGCGCGCACACCGGCAAACATGGGAAAGAAATCAATCCGCCCGATCCCCAGAAGGACCGTGTCCTTATCCTCAGGAGCGAATCCCGCCACGTCCACATCGCGGCGCCCAGACCACCCCAAATCACCCTCGGCCCACCAGGAATTGCGAATATGGAATAGCCCCTGAACCTCAATGAACGGTGCGATTGAAGCCGCCTTAGCCAGCCTCGCCTGATAGTGGGTCGTGTCGGTCGGTGAAAGCCTGACGGATCCAAAGATCGCGGAGATCGCCCGATGCGGCCAAATCCCTCCACGCAGAGAAAACCGATCCCCCCTCGTCGGACTGGCCCAGCATCCGCCAGAACTGCCCATGATGCTCACCAGAGTCAGAATCGCGAGGAGAAAGACGCGCTTTGAAGCGACACCACGCTCAGGTCGAGCTGTCGGAATCGGGAGGTTTTTCACAGTATCATCCAAAGAATAGGGCCGCCTCTTGGAACAACTCCTCAGAGACTGTCCGGGTTCGCCCGGCAACTTCCGATAACGGTATCGATGAAACCTGGTTTCCGCGCAAGCACACCATTTTGCCAAACTCTTTCCGCTCGATCAGGCGAACCGCCTCAAGGCCATACCGGGTGCACAGGTACCGGTCAAACGCGAGAGGTGAGCCGCCTCGTTGCACGTGGCCGAGCATCACCATCCGTGTCTCATATCCCGTGCATTTCTCGATTTGCTCAGAGAGAGTCTGTCCGATTCCACCCAGTCGAACATGTCCAAATTCATCCAGTTTGGCGTCCTGGAGAATCATCGTCTGCTTTCCGCTGGCGCCATCAACTGAGACTTTGGCGCCCTCGGCCACGACGACGATGGAAAAGTCTTTGCCGCTCTCGTGGCGCCGTTTGATCAAAGCGCAGATCTCATTCAGATCGGATTCGCGCTCTGGCAGCAGAATCTCGTCTGCGCCTCCCGCCATGCCGCCCTGCAGGGCGATCCAGCCAGCGTGCCGGCCCATGACTTCTACCACCATGACCCGTTTGTGTGATTCGGTGGTGGTTCTGACCCGGTCAATCGCTTCCATGACCGTGTTCACGGCGGTGTCGAACCCGAAACAGTAGTCGGTCCCCACGATGTCGTTGTCAATCGTCTTGGGAACTCCGATGACATTCAGCCCGTGGTCCTGGAGCGCCGAGGCGACGCCCAGGGTGTCCTCGCCACCGATGGCAATAACGGCGTCCAGCCCAAGCTTCTTCGACCGGCTAAGAACTTCGTCATATCCGCCGGGTGTTTTCCCGGGATTTGTTCGGGATGTCTTAAGAATGGTCCCGCCCCGTCCGAGGATTCCGGAGACCTCAGGCAGAAGAATTTCGCGCGCCAGACCGTCCTTCATCAGGCCGCGCCACCCTTCCAGAATTCCGGTGACGCGCCAATGGTTGTGCTTTGTTGCTTTGACGACTACGGCCCGGATCACAGCGTTGAGTCCGGGACAGTCACCCCCGCCAGTCAATATGCCGATGTTCACGGCCACCCTCCCCTTTGGCGCCCACGCATCACGATGGGCGGCAGTCGAATATACCCCACGTCCCCTTGATGTCAAGAAAACTGCCCGGCGCACGGAGGGGGGGCAGTCAAAATCCACTTGTAATTGGCCGCTGGAAGCGTACACTGGCGGGCTGGAGTGGATGGTCCGGTGGTTCCGATCCGCGCGGAAGTGCCTGAATCGATACCGGACAAAGGCCAGATGGGCGTGCTAAGAAGATTGCGAGTCCGCGAACGGAGGAAAAGAAAGGTGGGCACAGCCCATCCTACCTTCCTGACTCGCACGGAAATCGTACGGTGGGCCCCGCCCACCAGTTTTCGCGGGAACGATCCAACGGCGGAATCTCAACACGCCCAAGCGATCACTACTCCGTGATTGGGAGCTTTCAGTCTCATGACCAACGTGATCATTCCAGCCGCCGGAATCGGCAGCCGCCTGCGGCCTCACACACACACGCTGTCCAAGGCGCTCCTGCCCGTCGCGGGCAAACCCATCCTGGGCCACATCATTGACCGTCTGGTTGGTGTGCCGAACCTCGGCACTGTGTGGATTGTCGTCGGTTTCCTTGCCGATCAGATCCAATCGTATGTGACCAGTCACTACGATCTCGACGTGCGCTTCGTCCACCAGAGTGACCTGCGCGGGTTGGGTTTCGCCATCCACCTGGCGCTCAAGGAAATTCCCAGCGATGACCCATTGATGGTGATTCTGAGTGACACGATCATCGAAACAAGTTTTGCGACGTTTATGGCCGGTCCCGATGATGCACTGGGCGTTCGTGAGGTGGCCGACCCGCGCCGTTTCGGTGTGGTTGAGGTTGAGGGGGGATGGATCAAACGGCTGGTTGAAAAACCGGAGGTCCCTCCCTCACATCTGGCGGTCGTGGGGCTTTACGGAATCAAGAATACGAAGCTCTTGCGAGAGTGTCTCGATACGGTGGTGTCGCGCAATCAGGCCGTCGCCGGAGAACTCCAGGTCACTGATGCGCTGCAATTGATGGTTGAACGTGGCAGCCGCATGGCAGCCGTCACCGTTGAGGGTTGGTATGACTGCGGCAAACTGGAGACGATGCTTCTGACCAATCGCCACCTGCTGGATCAGCGTGGCCGCCACGTCGAGATTCCCGGCTCGCTGGTGCTGCCGCCATCGTATGTGTCACCAACGGCGCGGCTCGAACATGCGATCGTTGGGCCGTACGCCTCGATCGGCGACCGGGCGGAGATCGTCGAGGCGATCGTGTCGAATTCCATCGTTTCGGAGGGTGCCAGCATTCGCCGGTGCGTGATTGAGGATTCCATGATCGGTTCCAATGCCAATGTCGTGGGCGGGGCCGAGCACTTGAATATCGGAGATTCTTCGGAAGTCGGGTTCGAGTTTTGAACGTCCGGCTTTGTTGTGGGCATTTGTGGGAGGATTGAGGGACGCAATGGTTGAAGACTTTCTGTTTACTTCCGAATCGGTTACAGAAGGACATCCGGATAAAGTTTGCGATCAGATCTCGGATGCTGTCCTGGACGACGTTCTCAGGCAGGATCCCAAAGGACGTGTGGCCTGCGAGACGTTTATCACCGTCGGGCTGGTCATCGTCGGTGGTGAAATCACCACCGACGTGTATGTCGATATTCACAATCTGGTCCGCCGGTTGATTTGTGATATCGGCTACACCGACAGCCGGTACGGATTCAACTACAAGACCTGCGCCATCCTCAACGCGATCGGGCCGCAATCCCCGGACATTTCGCAGGGGGTTGATGCCGGCGGCGCGGGTGACCAGGGCCTGATGGTCGGCTTCGCCTGCCGCGAAACGCCGGAATTGATGCCACTGCCGATCACTCTCGCGCACAAACTGACGCGCCGGCTCTCCACGGTGCGCAAACAGGGCATTCTCAAGTACCTCGGTCCGGACGGCAAGTCGCAAGTCACGGTCGAGTATCGTGGCGGCAAGCCCGCACGCATTCACACGATCGTGCTCTCCTCGCAGCACACCACGGAAATTCTCGATGCGAGTGGAGAGCACATTACCGAGGAGGCCCGCCAGGAGATTATCAAGCATGTCGCCAAGGCGGTCATCGACCCGTCCATGCTGGATGACCGCACGATTTACCACGTGAATCCGACCGGGAAATTCGTCGTCGGCGGTCCGCAATGCGACACAGGAATGACCGGCCGCAAGATCATCGTCGACACCTATGGCGGGATGGCGCCCCATGGCGGCGGCGCGTTCTCCGGCAAGGATCCAACAAAAGTAGATCGCTCAGCCACTTATATGGCGCGGTACATCGCCAAGAATATCGTAGCGGCCGATCTGGCCGACCGGTGCACGGTGCAACTGGCCTACGCAATTGGCGTGGCCGAGCCGGTATCAGTAATGGTGTTTTGCGATGGTACCGAGAGGCTCCCCAATGGCCGGCTCGAAAAACTCATTCGCAAGAACTTCGATCTGACCCCGCGGGGGATTATCGATACCCTCAAGCTCCGCCGTCCGATATACACCCCCACGGCAGCCTATGGACACTTCGGGCGGACCGAGGAGACATTTACCTGGGAGAAGACCGACAAGGTTGCTGATCTTCAGAAAGGTGCATGAGTCCAACTAGAAACTTCTGGCACCCCGGCCGGGTACCGTGAAAGGATTCGAAAATGGATTGCGACATCAAAGATATCAAGCAGGCGGATTCCGGGAAACTGCGGATCGATTGGGCCGAGCGTAACATGCCGGTGCTCCGGCTCATTCGTGAGCGATTCCGTAAGCAGAAGCCGTTGACCGGCGTGCGAGTCGGGTGCTGTCTGCACGTGACGACCGAAACGGCCAATCTCATGGAGACCCTGAAAGCGGGTGGGGCCGAGGTGCGGCTGTGCGCTTCAAATCCCTTGTCCACCCAGGATGATGTTGCGGCTTCGCTGGTCAAGCACACGAAGATCGGTGTGTTCGCCATCCGTGGTGAGAACAACAAGACGTACTACCAGCACATCGCGGCGGTGCTGGCGAACGATCCGCAGATTACGATGGATGACGGCGCCGATCTCGTGAGTGCCCTGCACACCAATGGTGACTCAGCCAATGTCTGGGCGGGCCTCGAGGAAACGACGACTGGTGTCATCCGGCTCCGCGCGATGGCGAAAGACGGTGTGCTCAAATTCCCGGTGATTGCCATCAACGATTCAGAAACGAAGCACTTCTTCGACAATCGCTACGGGACCGGCCAGTCGACGCTGGATGGGATTCTGCGCGCCACGAATCACTTACTGGCCGGGTCCAAAGTCGTGGTCATCGGTTACGGCTGGTGCGGTCGCGGCGTGGCCATTCGTGCCAAGGGCATGGGTGCGGATGTGATCGTGTGCGAAGTGGAGCCGGTCAAGGCTCTCGAAGCAGTGATGGACGGTTATCGCGTGATGCCGTTGGCGCAGGCGGCACGCGAAGGCGATGTCTTCATCACGCTGACCGGCGACATCGCCGTGATTCGCGCCGAGCATTTCGCGCGCATGAAAGACGGCGCCGTCGTTGCCAATTCGGGGCACTTCAACGTCGAAATCGACATCGAGGCGCTCGAGAAAATGTCGGTCAAAAAGCGGGTGATCCGCCACGAAGTGGAAGAATACACGCTCAAGGGCGGCAAGCGGATCAATCTGCTGGGCGAAGGACGCCTGATCAATCTGGCGGCTGCCGAAGGGCACCCGGCCATGGTGATGGACATGTCGTTCGCCAATCAGGCACTCGGAGTCGAGCATATCGTCAAGAATCGCGGCAAACTCTCGCTGGGCGTCCACGCGATGCCCGTCAAGATCGACAAGGAAATCGCCCGTCTCAAGTTGCTTTCAATGGGAGTCAAGATCGACCGGCTTACCCCCGAACAGAAGAAGTACCTTGCGGAATGGAAGATGGGGACCTGAGAAGCGGCAGCTGGAACGGCACCACACGATATGGGTGGGCAAAGCCCGCCCCACGGTTTCGGGGGACTGCTACTTCCTCGATTTGAGCAGGATCAGCGAGCCCACCACAAAGCACACAATGTCGGGAGTCCAGGCGGCAACCCAGGCTGGGATGTCGCCATTGTGCCCAAAGGAGCGGAACACTTCGATCACGACGCGGAGAGCGAATGTGATCATCATCGCGATCCCGAAATTCAGTGCCGTGCCGGAATGCCGCGCCCGGGCTGCGATGGGAAAGCCGATAAGCACCACCAGAAAGTTCAAGAACGGGTACGCGATCTTCAGGACCAGCTCCGTCTCCTGGAATGTTGGATCGCCTCCGGTGGCACGGATCCGCGCGATGGCGGCTTTGAGATCGAAGTATCCTGTTCGCTCCGGTTCGACCCATTTGCGCATCAAATCGCTTGGCAATTCACGCCATTCCCGGAATTCCCGGCTTTCAAATGTCTCGTAATGAGTAGCGGAATCGCCCGCCGTCTCGAATAATCGTCTCTGTCCCGTTGAACCGACCCAGACTGAGTCCTGGAAACGCAGGCTCTTCATCTCCAGCAGCTCGGTCATTCGTCCCTGGTCGAACGTTTGAACTGTGACGTCAGTTCCACTCTGCTGCAGGGCATTGAATGACTTGAAATAGAAGATGCGCCCCTCCATGCCCGGAGAGAACAGGGCTTGATAGATCACGCGCGAAGGTTTTGAACCACCGGACAGGAACTGTTCCGTGAGATCGGTCCGGCGCTGTTCCATCTTGGGATAGATGGTTTCCCCCGCCACCATAACGATACCGGTGATCACAAGACCCAAAAACAGCAGCGGCATAGCAGTGCGGAAAAGCGAGACGCCCGCAGCGCGCATCGCCAATAGTTCGTTGCGACGGCTCAGGAATCCGATGCTGAACAACGTCGCCAGCAGGACCGCGACGGGAATGACCAGGATGAGAATGAACGGCGTGTAATAGTAATAATACAGCGCGACGAATCTCGCCGGCACTCCCTTGTCGATGAACTTGTCGAGGTGCTCGATCAGATGAACGATCAGGTAGATCGTCCAAAAACCAATGAGCGACCAGACCAGGCTGAACATGAACCGGCTCATGACGTAGCGGTCGAGACGGTTCATGATGCCGGCCTTTCGCTGACCGATTTGGTGCGCACGCCCAGCCTGCCGGCGGTCAGATAGCCAAGCAGATGGCGCGGCCCAAGCTGCACTTCACTGTTGACCGACCAAAGCAGGATCAGACCGACCAGTCCGATCAGAATATCCGCCGACCACATGGCCGTGAATGGGGTAATGAATTCGCGATCAGCCAATTCTTCACCCCCGATCAGAAATGCCCAGTAGACCAGGAACAATCCCAGCGAGACGCCGATTCCCACGCCGAAGCCGCCCCGTCGGGCCCGGACGCCGAGGGGACAACCGATCAATACAAAAACCACGCAGGCGGCGGGGATCGAGTACTTCTTGTAAATCTCGATCAAGTACTGGTTGATCATCCGTTCCTGACTGTCGATTGCCGCTTCTTCGCGTTGAATCAGCGAGGTGACGCGATGCACACGGTCCAAGGCCCGCTGCTGAGCAGACAGCGAATCGGGCGCCGGTGTATAACTGGCGTCAGCCAATGGCAGCGACACTTCAGCCACAGCCGCAAGGGGTGGCGCAACAAGGATGGCCGAAACCATAGTGGAACAAACGCGGTTGATTTCCGCGAGGTGCGGGCCGATCGATTTCTCCCACGTGGCAATATCCTCCCGCATGAGCGCGGAGGATTTTTCGCGGTCGGTGCGATAATCCGAACTGGTGCGCGACCATTCGTCTTCGACACCCCCGAGATAAAACGTCTGCTCCTGGAACGCCGTACGCCGGTATTTCCGAGGATCGGCGGGATCAATCTCATGAATCTCCCCATCCCGGAGTTTCATGATAAGTGTACGTCCGTCGGCGGAATAGTTCATGACGCCGGACTTGGCGACAACCGTGCGGGGACTTCTCTGCTCCTGCTGGTCGAAGATGGTGACATCAGCAATGGCGGAGGTCTTCTGATCGATGGTCTTGATCAGGATGTGGTAGCCGGGTATGCGATCCTCGATCACGTTGGGTTTCAAATCGAGAGTAGGGCGCTTGCGGCGAATATCCGACATTAGTAAACGGGCCTGATGATTGGCGTCGGGGAGCACCTCGTTGTTGAATTCCACTAGCCCGGCACCGACAATGGCGGCGAGGAGAAGGACGGGTGCGATGATCCGGTACAGTGAAACGCCGGAAGCCTTCATCGCCAGCACTTCGGAGTCGGACGAGAGCCGTCCGAAGCCCATCAGAGTTCCCGACAGCACCGCCATTGGCACAGAAAGCGCGAGCATCCAGGCAAGATTCAGAACAAAGACCTGGATGATGACGCCAGTGGCCAGACCTTTGGAGATCACCATCGAAACAACTTCGGGCACAAAGTCGACGACCAGCACCAGTGTGATGACGACGAGCGCAAACCAAAACGGACCGTTGAGTTCGCGGAGAATGTAGCGATCAAACCGGCTCACGAGCGGAATATAGACCCGACGGCAGGTACCCTCAACAACGCATCTTCAGCGAACCGCGAGCAATCACCAGAACGGTTCTTCGATCATGGGCCGGTTATGAAGCCAACGGGGTTGCCAAAGGCGTTTTCCCTTGACTTTGTCCCCCGCCGACGGAACGTTAAGCAATTCCCGCGGTCGAAGCCGTTGGGGTGGAAAGGGATTGGGGGACGTTCCGGAATGTCCATCCGGGAGTGGGAACCGGGTCAAAGGGTCGAGGCTTTCGTTGCGCTTCGGAAGTTGGAGCGGCGGGAGCATACCGGTGGCGAACGCCTGGCGCTGGAATTCGGCGATCAGAGCGGGCGGATAGAAGCGGTGATGTGGGAGGGATTCGACTCAGTTCTGGATGAACTGACAATCGGGGGAGTGGTCAAGGTCCGAGGGATCGTCGGAAGTTACCGAGACCGCGCCCAGTTGAGGGTCGAGAAGATCCGTCCGGCCACGGCAGAAGAAGCCAGCCCTGCAGATTTCCTGCCCCATTCACCAGTGGACCCTGATGAACTGTCGCGTGGGCTTGCCGCCTGCCTGGGAAGCCTGTCGAATCCCGATCTGCGCCGTCTGATGGACCGGATGTTCACGACAGGCGATCTGCGCGAGCGGTATCTCGCGGCCCCGGCCGGAAAGCTGTGGCACCACAATACGGTCGGCGGGCTGGCTGAGCATTCTTTGAATGTTGTCCGGCTATGTGAGTTCGCCTGTCAGATGTACCCCGATTTGGATCGGGACCTGCTTGTGTGCGGGGCAATACTCCACGATTTGGGAAAGGTCGACCAGTACGAGGCCAAGGCGATGTTCGATTATACCGACGCTGGACGGCTGATCGGACACATCAACACCGGGGACCAGCGCGTGGCCTCCGCGATTGAGGCATTGCCGGAGTTCCCGGTCGAGATGGCAATGGTTCTCCGCCACCTGATCGTTTCCCATCAAGGGGAACTGGCCAAGGGATCGCCGGTGGTCCCTATGATGCCCGAGGCCTTTGTACTCAACTTTGCCGACGAGCTCGACTCGAAAATGGGCGCGCTGCGCCACGTAGGCGAAAAGACCGGAGATGCGCCATGGAGCGAATTTGTGAACTTAATCGGAAGATATGTGTACTTTGGTCATCGCCATGACCACGTTGAAAAGGCTGAAACATAGGAAACCGACATGTCATTCTTCGATTTGATATCCAGTGATATAGGGATCGATCTCGGGACGGCCAACACCCTGGTTTTTGTCCGGGGGATCGGAATTGTTCTCAACGAGCCATCGGTCGTGGCCACCGAGGTCGGCACCGGCCGTGTGGTCGCGGTGGGGGCCGCCGCCAAGGAGATGCTGGGACGCACACCTGAGGACATCCGGGCGGTGCGCCCGCTCAAGGACGGCGTTATCGCCGACTTCGAGATTTCCGAAAAGCTGCTCTCGGATTTCATCCGCCGCGTGGTGCGCCATCGGTATCTGATGAAGCCCAAGATCGTGATCTCGGTCCCATCGGGAATCACCGAAGTGGAAAAGCGGGCGGTACGCGACTCGGCGGAAAACGCCGGCGCCCGTGAGGTCTACCTGATCCAGGAGCCGATGGCAGCCGCCATTGGGGTGGGACTTCCGGTTGATGCGGCATCGGGGATCATGGTCATCGACATCGGCGGCGGGACATCGGAAATCGCGGTCATCGCCTTGTCGGGAATCGTCAACAACAAGTCCATTCGCATCGCCGGCGACGAGATGAACGAGGCCATCGTTCTCTACCTGAAAAAGAACTACAATATCCTGATCGGTGAACTCACCGCCGAGGAAATCAAGATTCGCATTGGATCGGCGTTCTCGCTGGATCGCGAGGAATCCATGGAGATCAAGGGACGCGATCTCATCGCCGGCGTGCCCAAGACGATGAAGCTCTCCTCGGTCCAGGTCCGCGAGGCCCTAACCGAGCCGGTCGACGCGATTGTCGAAGCAGTGCGGCAATCGCTGGAACGCACACCACCTGAGTTGTCGAGCGATATTCTGGATCGCGGCATCGTACTCACCGGCGGCGGCGCATTGCTGCGCGGGCTGGACAAACGCCTGCGGCAGGAGACGAATTTGCCGGTGAATGTGGCCGATGATCCCTTGACCTGCGTCGTTCGCGGCACAGGGCGCGTGCTGGAAAACATGGCTCAGTACAGCAAGGTTCTGATCCGCAGCCGGCGGGATTAGGCGCCTGCGGGTCTGCTGCGCCGCCCTTGACGGCCGGATGACCGTCTGGAATGAATCCACCGACTCCCGAGAGCATTATCCGGTTCATGACCGATGAGGCCGGCCGGCCTGTTCGCGCACGCGAACTCGCCCACCTGATGGGCGTGGCCGATCGGGACTACCCCGCCTTCCGCGATGCATTGAAACGGCTTCTTGATGAAGGCCGGATTGTCCGTCTGAAACGCGGCCGCCTGGCGCCCCCCGACCCATTGAACCTGGTCGTTGGAACGGTCGTCGTGCGGCGTGGCGGGCACATGTTCTGCCGGAGCGATGAGCGTGACGGTGTTCCGCCCGAAATCTTCCTGCGTCCACGGGAACGCATGACTGCGCTGGACGGAGACCGCGTGATGGTGCGGCTGCATCCAGATCGCGATGGACCGTCGCCCGAAGGGGAAGTCATTCGCGTCATCAGCCGTGGGAGCACACCGATACTCGGGGTGTTTCGCCGTGCCAAGCACTTTTGGTATGTCACCCCCGATCAGCCGCATCCCCTGCGGGAAATCTACATTCCCACCAACGCGGCCAGAGGAGTGGAAGTCGGGCAGCAAGTGATGGTCGTGATCACTGATTGGGAGTTCCCCGATCAGACTCCCACTGGCAAGATCATCCAGATTCTCGGGTTCCCGGATGAACCGGGTGTCGACATTCTGCGAATCATCGCGGAATACCAGTTGCCGCAGTCGTTCCCCAAGGACGTATTGGCGGAGGCGCGGCAATTTCCGGAGGAGATCGATCCGGCGGATTTGACCGCGCGCGAGGATTTTCGCGGCCTCGTTACATTCACGATCGACCCGGCCGATGCGAAAGACCACGACGATGCGGTATCGCTCGAGCCTCGTGATGGTGGTTGGCGGCTGGGCGTACACATCGCCGATGTGTCGCATTACGTTCGGGAAGAGTCTGCGCTAGATCGGGAAGCGTACGAGCGCGGTACCAGCGTCTATCTGGTCGACCGCGTGATTCCCATGTTGCCGCAACGACTTTCGAATGATCTTTGCAGCCTGCGTCCCAAACGCGACCGCCTGACATTCAGTTGTATGATCGACCTGACCGCCGACGGGGAACTTCTGAAGTACCGGTTCTGCCGCTCGATCATCCACTCGCGCGCCAAATTGAGCTACGACGAGGTGTCAGACTTCTTTTACAAGGGCGAGGCGTCGAAAGCCGTCAGGCCGCACGAAACTCTGTTGAGCGACATGCGCACATTGTCACAGAATCTGCGCCGCCACCGGTTCAAGAACGGCAGTCTGGATCTGGATGTGCCGGAAGCGAAGGTGATTCTGGACGACGACGGCAATCCGGTGCGCATCGAAATCCGCCGCTCCGATGATTCCCATCAACTGGTCGAAGAGTTCATGCTGATTGCGAATCAGTGTGCGGCCCATCAGTTCCTGCGGCGCAATCGTCCCTGCCTGTTTCGAGTTCATGCGCCGCCGGACCAGACGAAAATGGAAGAGTTCGCGAGTTTCGCCACCAGCCTTGGGTATCGATTTTCGGTCAAGGGCGGGGTCAATTCGCAGTTGCTGGCACGGCTGCTCGACCGATTGAAGGATGATCCCCGGCGGGAGATGATTCACCAGGTCTTGCTTCGGTCATTGATGAAGGCGGTCTACCAGCCGGAGAACGTGGGGCATTTCGGGCTGGCATTTCCCCATTACGCCCATTTCACCTCGCCGATACGGCGGTACCCTGATTTGTGGCTGCACCGGCACCTTGCTGGAATTCTTGATGGCACCTGGACGACCACTCAACAGAATCTCACCAGAGCGAACCTTCCTGCGGTGGGAAAGAAAACCTCGGAGCGCGAACGTGCTGCGGAGGAAGCGGAACGTGAATCGGTGCGGATCAAGCAGCTTGAGCTTTTGGAGACTAAGGTCGGTGACGAATTCGACGGGCAGGTCTCCGGATTTCTGGAGTTTGGCTTCTTCGTGTCGCTGGTGGGAATCGGCGCCGATGGACTCATTCGGTTCTCGAGCATTGATGATGATTACTACACTTGGGAACGCGAAGCTTGGCGGGTTCGCGGACGGCGCACGGGACGGACGTTCAATCTCGGCGACAAAATTCGCGTGCGATTGATCAAGACCGACTCGGACCGGCAGGAAATCGACTTGGTCCTGGCAGAAACTGCTGACAGCGATGAACTCGCGGGCTCAGGTAGAAGACGGTCCGGACGGGGACGGCGGCGATTTAAAATGTGAGCACCTGATGCGTGAGTACTTCCTTCCATTTTCCGCCCCAACCATCGGCGATGACGAAATCGCCGAGGTGGTGGACACGCTTCAGAGCGGGTGGTTGACCACCGGCCCAAAAGTGAAGCGGTTCGAGGAGCAGTTTGCCTCGTATGTGGGATGCCGCCACGCCGTCGCGGTGAACTCCTGCACGGCCGCGCTTCATCTGGCGTTGGAGGCAATCGGTGTGCGCGCGGGCGATGAGGTCATCACCTCACCGATGACTTTTGCCGCCACCGGAGAAGTGATTCATTACCTGGGTGCCAAGCCAGTCTTCGTGGATATCGATCCGGTCACGATGAATTTGGACGTCTCGCTCTTGGAAGGCGTTACCAAGCGTTGCTTACGTCCAAAGGCGATACTTCCGGTGCATATGGCGGGGCTGGCATGCGAGATGGATGAGATTCTCGCCATCGCCAAAGCACACGAACTCAAAGTGATCGAAGATGCGGCGCATACGTTTCCAACGCTCTACAAAGGGCGAATGATCGGCACGATTGGTGACGTGACGTGCTTTTCGTTCTACTCGACCAAAACGATCACGACCGGCGAAGGCGGGATGGCTGTGACAGGGGATGAGGCCCTGGCCGAGCGTATGCGGGTCATGAGTCTGCACGGAATCAGCAAGAACGCCTGGACGCGATATACGGCTTCCGGAAGCTGGTTTTACGAAATCCTGGCACCGGGATTCAAATACAACCTGACCGATCTGGCGGCGTCATTGGGAATCGCCCAGATGAAGCGCGCCGATGAATTCCACCAAAAGCGCCAGGCCATCGCCCGTCGGTACTCGGCTGCGTTCAACGCGATCTCCGAGTTCATTGAGATTCCCGCCGAGGCATCGTCAGGGAGTATGCACTCCTGGCACCTTTACATCATCAAAGTGAATTCCGGCCGTTTGAGGATTGGCCGTGATCAGTTCATCGAGGAATTGAAGGAAGCGAAGATCGGAACGTCGGTGCACTTTATTCCATTGCACTTGCATCCGTACTATCGCGAAATGTACGCGTACAAGCCGGACGATTTCCCCAACGCGACGGCAACTTACCAGCGGTCGATCAGCCTCCCCATCTACCCCAAGATGACCGAGGACGATGCTGATTCGGTTATCGAAGCAGTTTCTTCCATTTGCCGCAAGCACGCGAAGTAAGATGGGGAAGCGCATCTTCGATTTGGTCTTCTCTGCACTGGGACTAATCATTCTGTCGCCGGTCATCCTCGTGGCCGCGATTGGCGTCAAGCTCTCCTCACCGGGTCCGGTCTTCTTCCGGCAGGAGAGAGTGGGACGGAATTTCAACGTCTTTCGGATTTGCAAATTCCGAACAATGAGAAGCAATGCCGTTTCCGATCCGCCGATCACCGTGTATGGTGATCCACGTGTGACTCGATTCGGCCGCTTTCTCCGGCGAACAAAACTGGACGAAATACCCCAACTCTTCAATGTATTCAAAGGCGAAATGAGTTTCGTAGGGCCGCGTCCGGAAGTGCGATTCTACGTCGAGAAATTCCGCGCGGACTACGAGGAGATTCTCAAGGTCCGCCCCGGCATCACCGACGAAGCGAGCATCGAGTTCCGCCACGAGGGCGCGCTTCTCGCCGCCGCCTCCGATCCGCAGGATCTCTATCTGAGGCAAGTCCTGCCACGCAAAATTGAACTGGCCCACAGATATGTGCGCAACGGACGAATGTTCGATGACCTTTCGATCATCATCCGGACGCTGATGCACCTGTAGGGAAGAGTGCGGCGGATGACCACCGCACTCAGTCGGGGATTCGGATTATTGCTTCTTGACGGATTCGACGAGTTGCTGGAAATCGTCGAGCCCCTGGATCACCGTCTGCTCTGGTCCAGTGATCTTGAAGAAGACCGGTCCGTCCGGCGCTTCCACGATCGCACCCAACAGCCGGTAACCCATCTGCTGCTCGGGTTTGCCGGTCATCGGGCCACCCATTGCCGAGGACATGTAGATGCCGGTCAAATCGACTGTTGTCACCTTGAGGCTGCTGACCGTGTGGTTGCCAATCTTTGCCGCCTTGCGCGAGTCGGATCCATCCGGCTGGGCGAACTGGCTGATCCACCGTTCGACATTGGCGTCCACCGCGCCGCCTTGGCCGGGACCGAAATAGAAAACAGCACAATCGGCCTCTTTACCTTCGGGTCCGAAGGCATACGACGCCACGCGCATCGGCTTCTCGGCGCCCGGCTTCCATGTGGCCGGAACCGCCCAACTGACCCCGGCTGCATTGGTGACCGCTCCGGATGGGGAACCATGGGGATTGGCCATCTGCGGTGTCGTCCCCGGCGCTGTTTGCGAGGCCGTCTCGGCTTTCTTAACCTCGGCTTTTTCCACATTGGAATCACGGCACCCGACAACGGCAATCGCAATCGTCAGAGTTGAGGCCGTCAGAATCTTGAAGATCATGTGTTGGTTCATCAATCCTACCCCTTCCCAGCGAGTGTTAATGCGATGTCCTTGGACGCCGGCTACCAGATGCTTCGGCGGTGTCAAAGAGCGGGAGACGGGATTCGAACCCGCGACCAACAGCTTGGAAGGCTGTGACTCTAGCCAACTGAGTTACTCCCGCGTCATCGCGCGGCAACGATTATACGTGGCGCCTCGTGATTGATCAATGCCAAATCGTTCCTGATTGGACGGCCCTATCTCCGGCGAATCAACGCCAACTTCACCAGTCCCTCCCGTACAGGTGTCCGCACCCATACAAGATATATGCCTGACGCCACCGGATGATTGGACTCATTCGTCGCCAGCCACAGAGAAGATTTCCCCCAAAACTCACCCGAGTAGACCGGGTCTCCAGCAGTGGTAAAGACATCGAAGTGCGACGGTGCATTCGTGGCTGCGTCCGGCGTACCAATCCACACCGAGTCGGAGGCGGGGTTGGGCCAGACTTCGATTCCGCTCGCTTCGTGACCTGAAGGCAGGGCGGCGAACGCATGGTCGGCCCGCAACATTCCCCAGCCGACGTCGTTGTTTGGATGGCTTGCGTTTGTCGCCGTCGCCCGGAGAACATCAATCACCTGCGTCGGTGACAGACTTGGTTTCTCCTGCAACAATAGCGCACACACGCCGGCGACGAGCGGCGTAGCGAAGGACGTCCCGCTGCGGCCAAGGAACGCTCCGGGGCGCGTCAACGCAGTCCACACACCAACTCCGGGAGCAACCACATCCGGCTTGATCCGATTATCCGCGGTCGGCCCGCGCGAGGAGAAATCGGCGACCGCTCCTTGGAGGTCGGACGCGCCGATTGTCAGAACGGAATCACCGTCGGCAGGTGCAACGAGTCCGTCAAAGCCCTCATTGCCGGCGGCGTTGACAACCAGCAGCCCCCGTGCTACTGCAAGTTCGGCAGCCTTGGTGGTCGTGGCCGTGTGGCCATCAAGGTCAGCACGCGTGTACCAGTTGTTATAGCCTAGGGAACTCGAGACGATGTCACACCCGAGAGAGTCGATCCACCACAACCCGGCTACCCAGTAATCCTCCTCGATGCGCGTCTCAGTGCCCATAACTTCAGTCTTCGCCAGGGCGTATTCGGCACGAGGAGCGACACCGATTAGTTCGCCGGGGAGATAGCCGCCGCACACGGACAGGGTTGAGGTCCCGTGATCCATCTGCACCGAATCCTCATCGCCGACATCCGTGTCGCCGTTGATGAAGTCCCGCGTGCCGATCACCTTAAGCGAATCGAAGACATTAAGATGGAGCGAATAACCTGTGTCGAGGAATCCGATCCTTATTCCCTGCCCGTCCAATCCACGGTTGTGCAGAAGGTCGGCCTCGATTGCTTCGATCTGCGCCGCCGAGTTTCCGTAATCGAAGGTGGTGGGCTTTGTCAGTCCATACCCGGCGGGCGGCAGATAACTGGGCAGAGGTGTGTCGATCGCGCGGTGGTAAATCGCGACAGGCCGGATCGAGTCCACAAAGCCGTACGCGGCCAAGGCATCCATCCGATCTGAAGGGACAATTCCCGAAACGGCGTTAAGCCAACGGCTTTCGGTTCGGATGGTGAGTCCAGCCGAAGTCAGTGCATCGAGATAGTCAATGAAGATCGGCTGATCCAGTGTCGGATTGTAAGCCGCGCCGCGACTGGCGATCCGGGACGCGGCGCGCTCAGATATCCATTCTTGTTCCACAAGGCCGGCTGTTGTGACCGATGGGCCCTTGTCTTTGAGAAATACCCAGACAGGGGCTCCGGCTGAGGCGGCACTCTGCGCGCGCGGGGAGATGACCGCCGCGTTCGCCCCCGAAGACAGTATCAATGTCACCGCTGCCCCCAATGACGCGAGCAACCGGAAGTGGCCAGGCCGAACCATCGCGAGATGCGGATATGCCGTTCTACAAAACCTTGTCAAAGAACTCCTTGGCGCGCGGATGGCGTGGTGCCGACAGCACCTGATTTGGCGGGCCAGATTCCAGGATCTTTCCCTCATCGAGGAATATCACGCGATGGGCGACCTCACGGGCGAAACCGATCTCGTGCGAAACCACAATCATCGTCATGCCCGATTGGGCCAAATCGCGCATCACCGCCAGCACTTCCCCGATCATTTCGGGATCAAGTGCCGACGTGGGCTCATCGAAGAGCATGACTTGTGGGTCCATGGCCAGCGCCCGGGCAATGGCCACTCGCTGCTGCTGTCCGCCCGAAAGCTCCGCGGGGAACGAATCGAGTTTGGCACCCAATCCGACGCGCTCCAGCCGCTCCCGCGCCTGGTTGATGGCTTGCTCCTTGGGGAGTTTGAGCACAGTCCGGGGGGCAAGCGCCACATTGTCCAAAGCGCTCAAGTGGGGAAAGAGATTGAACTGCTGGAACACCATACCGACTTTCGCCCGAACGGCGTGAATGGTGTCACAAGTTGGGTCCAGGCGAACTCCCCCCACCTCAATGATACCGGCATCAAGCCGTTCCAGCCCATTGAAGCATCGCAGCAAAGTCGACTTCCCTGATCCAGATGGCCCCAGCATGACGACCACTTCCGAAACGGCGACGTCGAGATCCAACCCATCGACGACCACAAGGTTCCCGAAACGCTTGCTGATCCCGCGCGCGCGCAACGCCGGGCCATCATGATCCATCTGATGGTTGCGATTCGGGTTCAACGCCGGACACCCATTCCGAAGCCGCGGACGGCAAAGCGGTGTTCCAAATGCCGGGTTAGCTTCGTGAGCAAAAGCGTCATGCAGAGATACACCACACCCACCAGCAGCCAGGTTTGGAAATCCACGAAGTACTGCGAGTAATACTCACGACCCGCCCTGGTCAGCTCCCGAAGGCCGATGATCGAGACCAGCGAGGAATCTTTCAGGCAGGCGATAAACTCATTAGCCGCCGGGGGAATAATTACACGCGTTGCTTGAGGAAGAATGACAAAGCGCAAGGCTTGGGTATTTGACATGCCCAGCGATGCTGCCGCCTCATGCTGGCCGCGTGCGATTGACTCGATGCCAGAGCGGATAATCTCCGCCAGGTAGGCGGAGTAGCAGATCCCTATGGCGAGGACGCCGGCGGCGAATCGCTCAAGATTGAGCAGTCCTCCAAGTCCAAAGTAGATGAAGAAGATCTGCACCAGCAGGGGAACGCCACGCAGCACGTCAACATAGCCCTTGGCCAGGAGAACCATCGGCCGGTAGCCGGAAATCTGGCTCAACCCGACCGCCAACCCGAGAATCAGCGCCAGCGTGAACGACAGAACCGTCACGGCGACCGTCATGGGTACAGCCGGCGCCAGGAACTTCAGGATGTTGAGCGCCAGCGCGCCCTGGTTCAAGAGAAAGTCGATGGTGCGTCCTCCGCTGTCCCCGAAGTGGGGGCAGAAAAATCAAGTTATCACACCCAACACGGGTTTTCAATCGGATTTCGGACTGGGGTGGAACCGGTTTACTGGGACGGAGTTGGCGAAGTAGCGCACGTTGCGGCCAGCCCCTTGACGAGTTCCTCGGGCGCTCCAATCCGCTCCAATGGGATCGCGGCCATCAGCCGCGCTTTGAGGTCCTGGCAGCGTGCCCGGTCGCTCTCCGCTTGCGCCAGACTGAAGAACGCTGCGTAAGTCGCCTGTGCCACCCAGCGGGAGGGAGGCTCGAGCACAATTGTCGAATCCGCATACCCACGGCTGGAGTAATTCGTGAACAGGTTGGCAATCAACAGTGTCGTGTCGGTCGGCGGGCGCTCGACCGGCATCAATCGATGAACCAGACCCTCGGGACGCAGATAGGGCCTGAGCCAGCCGAGCTGTTGGAGTGCGAAGGATGTGAAGTAGATGGGACGTTGCCAGCGGTTTGCTTGGATCAGCCGGATGATGAAGTCGTCGTGGCCGAAGATGTAAGTCCTCTGGGCGGTGGGTGGTACATGCAACCAGAGCGTGTCCGGCAGAGTGAATCGATCTGTCGGCCCGGTCCATCCCGATGTCGGGATGGCGATGGTTGTATCGCGCCATGCTCGGAATCCATGGGCTGCGATCTCTTCCGCTGTCATGGTCAAACCGACAGATGGCTTTTCGGCCAGAACCTGCGTCAGGTACCAGGCCGTATTCAGCAGGCTGACATTGGCGACACTGACATCGGGACGCTGCCTCTCCACCATTTGCAGGTACCAGAGTGGGTAGGTGTCGACATCGGTTCCGGTGATCACAATGCTCTGTTGGGGCAGGGATGTCAGCAGGTTCCAGCCGAAATCGCTGGCGAAGTAAGTACGCGAGTGGTCGAGTTCCCTCCAGTTGGTAGTGAGCTGTGCCATTGCGCCGGCCGCCACCAGAACGCCTGCCGAAAGCACGACGATTCGCGTCCGGTATCTGTTCGCGATCATCGCAATGGCAACCGCGCCATAGACGATGAAAACGGCGAAGAGGACAAACGAGGGCAGGTAATGCCGGTCCATGGCGCGGAAGAAATTCGCCGGCAGGTTGAAGTACACGATCGCACCAAGGCTCGTCATGCCAAAGAGAATCAGGAGACCGATTGCCAGCCGCGCGCTACGGCGCCAAAGTACGATCAGGCCGAAGATGCCCAACAAAAGTGGTACCAGGCCAAGAGGTCCGAGGGGCCCATCAAGCGTTGCGAAGCTATCTGCAAAACCGCGCAGGTAATCGGCGACCTGCACCGTCCAGAAATCGCCCTTCCTTGGAAGTAAGTCGACGAGGAATCCACCGCCGTACTGTTTTAGCGAGAGGTAGTCCCACAACGCGCCAATCGTACCGGGGTTGTTGGAATTCAACGCCGGCATGCGGCGCGCCATCGGGATCAAGAGGAGATGCACGCAGACCCCAAGCGCCGTCCCGCCTGCACCAGCCGCCCACAATTGCCACCGGCGGAATAATGACCGGTGGCGCAGGAGGAACCAGACGACGATTCCCGGCAGCAACAGCAGATTCGTACGATGGACACTGAAATCAAGACCCAGGAGCAACATCACAACGAATGTGCGCCCCCACACGGATCCCGTCTCGGCATCTCTCCACCAGGCGAGCAGGGCCAGGAGGATCGCTGCCGTCAGAAAAGCGGTGAAAACATAGGGCGTGAACAAAGTTCCGTTGGACCAAAGCGTC
Organism: bacterium; assembly: GCA_021813505.1. Lineage (GTDB taxonomy): Bacteria > Zixibacteria > MSB-5A5 > WJJR01 > WJJR01 > JACRMA01. The sequence continues at coordinate 112,649 of JAKAKI010000040.1, forward strand.
CGGCTGAATGCGAAAGCGAGCACCGCAAGCGCTGCAACTGACGTGTACGCGGATTCGGGCGGGTGCGATTCTTGCGTACACGGTTGCCAGGTCCAAAGCCGGCGTGCGGCAATCAGGACCACCAGCACGGTCATGCCGGCCACAACTCCTGCCAGCAGGTTGAGCCAATGTGCGGGCGACGTGGTGAGCGGCAGCCTGAGTGCCAGCCATCCGATGATTGTGGGAATCAACGCTCCCGGTGGGTGGACGATTCCCAACACACCGCTCGCAGCCGTCAGTTCACCGTTTTCCCACCAGGAGATGGTGGGGAAGGCCGTCCGCCAGAAGATTCCGATCGCGGCGAGGACACCAAGCGCAATGATCGCATTCCCGGCACGTGGTGATGAGTGCGTGAATGGCATGACGTCAAGAATGATAATAACGCCATGTTTGCTATTTGTCAAATTCTCGTGTTTCGTCGGGAGGGGACAACTTCACGGGAGCATGCCATCTTTTCATTATGGAGATCGTGGTAACTCCTTGCCAGACAGCACTGCGCAAGGGTGCGCAGCCCTCCCTCGAACGCCGATCATGCAAACCCTCCATTCGAGATTTCTCTCGATTGGCTTCGTTGCAGGGGAGGGTGGGGTTCCTGCCGAGCCACGTCTGCGTCGGGGGACATGGCTCGGCAGGAGCCTCGCCCTCCCCAATACTCAGTGTGGCCTACACCTCCGGCGCAGGCATCCCATACTGGGACCATTCCTCCATCACCGGGCCGTAGATTCCCGGTGGCTGAATCCCTGCCTGGCGCAGCAGGACAAACATTTCGCCGCGATGATGCGCCTGATGTAAGAGGAGCGCGGTAATCGTCGTTCCCCGGTTCCAGCGCTCGCCGTACATCTCGTCCTCATTCAGGAGCGCTGCGTCATCCCACTTGGCTTTGATCTGCTGGACCAGCGACTTCGCCACCTGTGAGTAACCGGCCCTAATCGCCTCGACAGTGGCAGGCGTGGGGGCATCGACATTAGGCCCGGTGACCGCCAGACCAGTGCGGTTCATCATTTCCGGCACGGTGGTGACGATGTGCCACGCCAGTCTGCCCAGCGTACGGTGGCCGGGGGCAACCGCTTGTGAGAGTGCCTTGTCCGTGATCGCGCCCAATACGCGTTCCGTGGCTTGGCATTCGTGTTCCCAGTCTCTGATAAAATCGTCGACATTTCGATACATGGCGAATGGCCTCCTTTGCGCCATCAAATTGATGCACGCACCGAAATCGAATCAATCACTTTCTCAGGATCGACAGGAAGATCTGATGCCGCTGGAAGCGCGGCCAGCTTCACGAAATCCCTCCCGCAAAAACGGGCAACCAGTCGCGTGGGTGTGGCGCCACGACTTCGCGGGAAGGGGCGGAGGACGATTGCGGGCATTTATCGACACAAGAGGGCCTGTGAGGATTGACTCCCCACAGGCCTGACGGTGACTAGCATCGAGATATCTGTCAAGGGCCACACGGGCTGATGGGATTCGCACCGCCGCTGAACGCCGTCGCGATCAGGAAAACCACATCAAAGACGTCGGTAACTCCATTGTCGTCGGCATCGCCACGGGTCCGAGTGCAACTTGCGTCCTGCGGATCATTATCTCCAGAGAACGCCACGCCAATGGTCGCAATGATGTCGAAGACATCGATAGCGCCATCGCCATTCAGATCTCCCTGCCACGGACAACTACAGGGCGAGTAGAACGCGGTGAAGTATCGTGAGGTATCTATGCTGACCGTGATGGAAGGCTGCATGGCGAAATCGACACCGTCGCGTTGCCACTTATTGAAGAAACTGCCGGATGCCGACGTTGGTGCCTGCAATGTCACCGAAGCTCCCTGGTAGTAGTTCCGTGAGAAGGGTGTGGGGCCGCTCCCGAACCCGTCCTGATCAACCAGGCTGACCGTGATCGGGACTCCGTCGGGTGGGTCCATCGAGAACACGATGATATCGAAACATTTGCCCATGGTAACGGATGCGGGCGGGCCGACGGGACTGGTGCCGCAGCCGTTTCCCGCACGCAATTCATACGTCCAGGTTCCTGGAGTGGTCTTGATGATCCCCCACATGTTGGCGGCGCCGCAGTTCTGCCACACACCGCCGTTCTCGCGGATTTCATAGTACTCGGCATTGGGCACGGGATTCCAGCGTACCGCGCACTGCCGATTGACACACAGCGGGCTGGCGGGTTGGAATGTCAACTGACCTGGTGCGTCAGGGCCGGCGCCGCTCCCCGAGACAGTGATGCTGACCGGCGGGCTGGCGTTGCTGGCGCCACAGGCGTTGATCGCCCGGACCTCGTAGGTCCAGGTACCTGGAACTGCCTTCATTCCCATCCATAAAGTTATCAACCCCAGGTTTTGCCAGGCGCCTCCGTCTTCCCGAATCTGATAATTGTCGGCTCCCGCGACCGGCGCCCAGGCCAGCGAGTATTGGGAGTTTGGGCATACAGCAGTCGGGGGAGTCGGCACTGGCTGCGATGGGGTTCCGGGGGCATTACTCTCCACGGTGATACTGATCGGTGTGCTTGTTGCTCCGGTTCCGCATCCCGATAGGGGGCGAACTTCGTATGTGTAAGTTCCGCTCACCGATTGCATGAATGAGCGAGTTGTATCAGTCCCATTACTCGTCCAGCTCCCGCCATTCTCCCGAATCTCGTATCCGCTCGCGCCGGCGAGCGGGCGCCATGCGACCAAATACGTCGAGTTGGCGCACACCGGACTTCTTGGCGATGTCCACGGTAGTTGCACGGCCTGGCTGCACGGCAGATACACGGCGGTCATCGTATGATTCATGTCTGTGGTGACGAGCACAGACGGACCGCCGGGGTAATCGATTCCATCACGCTGCCATTTGGCGAAGCTGTTGCCGGCGGCGCTTGCCGGCGTCACCAAGGCAATGGATTTGTCGGGACTGTAATTCCGCATGAAGGGCGTCGAACCATTGGACTGCCCGTTCGTGTCGGCCGGGCTGACGGAGATGGCGACACCTGTGTCGGGATTGGCGGAGTTGACGGTCAGATACACATGGAAAGAGTCTGCGGAGGGTTTGATCCCCACGCGCATGTACTCGTACGTCGGGTCACTCCCGTACAGGCTGTCGATGAAGAACCAGCCGGTCGTCGATCCACCCCATCCGTAGTTGACGTGCATTTGATTGCCGGAGAAGATTCGCCAGCCATCGAGGACGGGAGCATGAGCGAGAGGATAGATCGCCATCTGCATCGGCCGGCGCGCCTCGCATTCGCTTTGAATGAGATCGAACCACCCCTGCGCCGAGTAATTGCTTCGGTATTCCAGATGAGTCCCGGCGTCATACCAGAAATACGTCGACCAGACATTAGTCTCGATATAGGCCCCGGAACCGTCACAGCCGTACATCATCTCGTACGCGACGCCCAGATCGTAGCTGAGCCCGGACAATGCCTCCTGCTCTGCGGGAGTCCAACTGCCGCTTCCTCTGAGCGGCATATTCGCCCAATCGTACGTGTGGTTGAACGCCGCACAGAGCTGGGCGGAATTGCTTTGGCCGTGCCAATTGTAGCAGTGGCTGCCAAGTCCCTTGGAAGGCCATTGCCAGTATCGCATGATCTGCGAAGCGCCGGTGGCCACACATCCAACCCACGTGCGGGTGCAGCCCCCATCCGGCGGGCACTTGAGATTCCAGGGGTAGCCCTGGCTCCAGGCATTACCGCCAAGCAGGATATCCCCACCCGTCATCGGTTGCATGCCGGCCAACTGGACGGCAAATGACTGATCGTCGAGCGTGTAGACGTCCCAGGTGGATGGTGTGCGCGAGGTCGTCTTCTGGACCGTGACCGCGTTCAGGCTTCCGTACTTGGCGATAAACGTCCGGTCACGTGCGATCAGGATGTCCCGCAGCATCTGGACCATGCCGATCGTGTCCTGCACATCAAGATCGCTCTCGTCGGAGTAGGCCATGACGGCCGGGAGGGCGGTGAGATAGGGCACGAGGACAAACCCGGTTGGATCGATCGAATACAGAACTCCAAGCGCGGTGTCGCCGGCGGTCAGAACCTGCGAACTCCTGATGAGCGGCGTCACGCTCCCGGCCCAACTGCCCTGCTGGTTCACCATCGCGGTCAACCAATTGCCGCAGACCTGGTTCATCGCGTTTTGCCCGGCCACCTCGGCGTGAGCGGCACTGGCGATCAGCAATAGCCCAGCCAGCGCCATGCTCCCAAAGCAAACCAACCCACGACCACGTGACATCCGATGGATGAGTCGACGACCTGAAAGCGACATCTTTGGCCTCTTGTGATTTGTGAATCGGTTCTCGATCATCAGCGACAACGGCACTGGACAGTAACTTTCCGCAATCCAATCGCGGCCGGGGGAGACGCGATCAAGGCGAAATATAGCACGATTTGCCGATTCCAGCAATCAGACTTCGGCCTCGAAAGTACGCGCTAGGCGGAAATAGACACTTGGGGTGAGAGAATTCAGAGCTGATCTGGTGTGATCTCGGCTTGAGGAGGAGCTCTCAGCCGCCGGCGCCGAACCAGCGGTCGTGGATCGTATCGTAGCGGCCATCATCCCTGATGGCTTTGAGGGCCATGTTGATGGCTTCGAGAAGCTCTTTGTCGTGGAGCCGGACTGCGAAGCCATAGCGCTCGGCGGTGAGGGTCGGAGGGATGATCTTGGCGGATTGGCGCTGCCGGATGATCATTTCGGTCGTGGGCAAATCATTGATGATGGCGTCGAGGCGTCCATTCTCCATGTCGATGAACGCCGCGCTGATATTGTCGAAGCTGACGACTGTGACACCCGGAATCTCTCGTGCGCGGCGTTCGCCGGTCGTCCCCAGTTGCACGCCCACCGACTTCCCCGACAGGTTTTCGACTCCCTTGGTAATCTCATCCTTGACCGGGACGGCCAGCGCCTGGCCGGCGTCGTAGTACGGATCGGTGAAGAGAACCTCCCGTGCCCGTTCGGTGGTGATGGTAAACGAGGAGGCGATCAAATCGTACTTGCCGGTGCTCAATCCGGCAACGATCCCATCGAATGGTGTCACGACGAAATCCGGCGCGCAACGCAACTCGTGGCAAATCTCGGTGACCAAATCGATATCAAACCCGGCGACTTTGCCCGTCTCCGTATCGACCGACTCGAATGGAGGATAGGTGGCGTCGGTGCCGACGCGCAACACGCCGGTGCTCTCAAGACGTTTGAGACCTGATTCGTCGCTGTGACTGCAGCCAAGAAGCGAAAGGAGCACGATCGAGGCCAGTCCCAGCGAAATCGTAAGAGCCCGGTTCATGAATCTCCGATGTTTGAATGCTGCAAACATGGCCCAAAGATGTTGCGTCGATTGGGTTTGTTCAAGCAAAAACGCCCCGCCGGTGGCGGGGCGTTCACTTACAGCATTGCCTCTTCCCCTTCAAATCGAGCCCGAGGACGCGGGCGATTCGGCCTGATGAAGCCGTAGCGAGGAGACGCCCGCCTCGATGCTCATTGTGATCTGAACGGCCTTGGTCTCAAACCCCGGTGTCTCCTGGTAATCACCCTGCTTTACCAGCGAGATACCCCCGGTGGACAGAGATCCCGCGGCAATCTCGCGGGTCAGCCGCAATCCCGCTCCTGCCGGAATCGTCATATCGACGGAGGCGGCCCCACAGTCAACATTGCACTCGACCCTGGGGGATTTGTCACCCAAAACCAGGTCCACGTCCGCTGCTCCGGAGGAGAGGTCGAGCTTCTGCAGAAGGACGTCGGCGAGGTTCAATCTGACCAGGGAGCCACCTGCTTCGACATTCAGATCAAGCGGCACAGTATCGCAAACCCGGACATTCCAACGTTCACGGTCGTGTCCGCTTCCAATACTGATGTGTCCGCGATTGCTCGGCTGGGACAAGACCACGCGTAACGTGCTGCCTTCATGTTCGGTCGTGATGCGCGGCTTGCGGCCACGGTGCTGGAATCGGCCATCGACCAGAAGCCCCGGCGCCGCGCCGCCGGCGATGGTCAACCGCCCTCCGCCGAAATCGACCTTCAGTCGTACTTGCTGAACCGACGGGTTGGCGGACGCCCCCCAGTTCATTATATCGGGAGAAGAATCCGAATCGCTGTGGCTCCAGGAAGAGCCCCCGGTGGGATCGGCGACCACGACATAGGCGAAGGTCGCAACAATCAAGAGCGGGGAGAGGTAGGCCAGCGGCTTCATATTCTCGGATGACGAGAAGATCTTCTCGATGCCGATGGCGATCAGAAAGATCGGCCAAAAGACCAGAAGGTTCTCCCAAAGACTGACCGAGACAACGTCCAGTGTGTTCAACAGGAGGAACACGCCGACCAGAATTAACAGGATGCCGGTGCGCACTTTACCGACGCTCATTGTCCACCTCCGGAATGTTCGGGATCGTCCCTGTCGAATGGGATGCTTCGCGGTGCGGTCTGATCGAGTGGAAAATCAACACCACTCCGATGCCAACCAGAACCAGCGGCCAGATATAGCGGAAATCGAACCAGAAGAAGAGACGATTGAACAGGAAGATCAGGCCCAGCGCGATCAAAATCACCCCCGGGAGAAAACTCGGCCCGCGCTGCGGTACAGATTCCGGCATGGCAGGAGCGATCGCTGCGCTGGTGGCTGTTTCCCCCACTGGCGTGGATTGCGACGGTAATCCCGAAACCTGCCGGGGAATAACGATCCATGCCACCAGGTAGGTCAGAAGCCCGACACCCTGCGCAAAGATGGTGAGGACAAACAGAATCCGGATCCATGTTGGATCGATATCAAAATACTCACCGAGACCGGCACAGACGCCGCCGATGATTTTACCCTCCGTTGGCCGATATATCCGTTTCTTCATCCTGTACCTCCCTAAGGGCTCAAGAGACGCCCGAAGACGGGATGCCTCTGCCTGACAATAAAGTACGCGATTTCCCGATTAAGGTTTCGTGGAATGCGGGTGGGCAAAAAGGCACCGTCGGCTGTGGCGGGGCACTTGGCCGTGAACGGGAAGAAGTGTGAACAAGTGGTCGTAGTGGGTGCCACGGACAAGCCTTCTCCGGCTTTTTGGAGAAGGCTTGTCCGTGTCTTTTCCGGAACCATCCCAAAAGACACGGACAAGGAACGCCGAGCAAAGAGCCGCTCGGCCTTCCTTGTCCGTGGCACCCGCTTGATCAACGTCAGGTGTCATTCGGGGAAAACGGAATACACAGAGATCAGGGGCACCAGGCACCTTGGTTACGACCAGAGGTTCTCAACTCACAGAGGACTACTCATCTATAAGAACATCTTTCTAAACAGAGACGAGAGCAAATAGTTCAAATCGAATGCCGCTGACTCGATGTTGACACGGCTAGAACAGGTGCCGGTATGGAGAATCGTACTTCTGAGATCGTACAGTTCTTGGAATCTCTTCTTGGCATTCTCTCCTAAGTACCCCTTGACCAATCTCCGACATGCTTTCCCAATCGACTCAAATCGAGCTTCGCCGAGCACAGATAAGAGGGATTCCCTTTCGCTGGGGCTTAGCACTGCCTTCTGGATGACTTGAACCAAACTGCTGATCACCTTCAGTTGCTCGCCTGCGCGCGGCTCGCGAGTGCATAATGCTTCTACGCAAGTGATCAAGATCAGGAAGCGGGCGCGATCGGATGATTCGAAGTTCGAAAGGCCGTATAGTTCTAATGCGAGGCATTGCTGTTCACTCATAACCAAATTGGCAGCAAAGGCCTCGCAGACAAAATTAGTAAACTCGTCGATTCTTGGCAACTGCGACATGTGCACATTCGACAGATAGGATTGCGGCTGTAACTGTCCGCCCCAGACACTCAGGCCATGGCGCTCATCGATCACCCGGTAACCTGGAGGCCTCGTATCTCTATCTTTGTCCGATTTGTGGGTTTGGTCTACACCGGTGTCGACCCCGATGGCGGATGCCCCGGCTCCTACCAGCACTGCACGCTGCAGAGCGATCCCGGCAGCGTGGGCCGCTTCGAACGAGCTAAAGCCATGACACAGGAACGAGATCCTGTTCGCGTGGTTCAAAGGGCCCGGTGGACGCGCTGTAATGGAGACTTCTTTACCTAAGGTCGCGATACGAAACGTTACTGCTTGTTCACTGGAGTCAAGCCCATATCGTGGCGACAAAACAACTCCAAGCTCGAATGAGAACTCGTCCATGAAAGCAAATCTACCCCCGAATTCACTCGGGTTCAAGAGTCCACTGGGGTCCTCCAGACGGAAGTCTATGTTACCTGAGTGGAAGCCCTCGCGGCGTCACGCAGTCCAGGGCCAGAGAGGAGAGGTATACCGCAATCAAAGCACCGACAAACAACCGGAGCATGTCGCGATCTTCGGTCGCGCTCCGCGCTGCCCTGTTGGCCCAAATCAACGACCCAGCGCATGGTTGGTGGCCCTGGCGGAAGCGGCCTCTAGCTCCTCTCTTCCGCCTGCCCAGTCATCGGCACAAATCGCACACCGTAGCGGTCTTCGCGCGTTACTCCCTGGGGTGTCTTGCGCAGGATCACCATCGTCTGTTCGCGATCGCCGAGGGGGAGAACCATTCGCCCTCCCATGACCAGTTGATCGATTAGTGGCTGGGGGATGTGGTTGGGAGCGGCCGTGAGGATGATACAATCGAAGGGGGATTGTTCGGGCCAGCCGTTGTAACCATCGCCGATACGCACTTCGATATTCCGATATCCGAGCTTCGCGAACGTGTCGATAGCGTGACGGGCTAAAGGATCGATAATCTCGATGCTGAAGACCTGCCGGCACAATTCGGCCAAGACCGCTGCCTGATAACCCGAACCGGTACCGATCTCCAGGACACGATCTTTCGGTAAGAGGCGCAGCGCAGCGGTCATGGCGGCGACGATAAACGGTTGCGATATCGTCTGCCCATGCCCGATCGGCAATGGGTAGTCCTCGTACGCTTCGCGACGATGCTCCTCCGGAACAAAGAGGTGCCGGGGTACCGAGCGCATGGCATCGAGGACACTGGTGTCCGTGATCCCCATGGCTGCAATCTGGTGCTCCACCATCGATGCCCGTGCCCGCGCATACCGTTCCTCATGGATGGCGGCAGCGCTCCGGTGAGGAAGCGAGGAACCGAAAGGGGCGGGATCGGCCATGGGTTACCCTGTCGTCATGGCAGGCCAACATTTCCTGCGGAGAATAAACCTACCACCATCTACGGTTGTGATCAAATGAAATCAGGCGGCCGTACGCGGCCGCCTGATTCCCGTCGTTTCGTATTCCGAATCGATACGCGCAAGCTACTTTGGCAGCGTCGATAATCTCTCGTTCAACTGGAGAGTTCTCGTTTGCCATTCCTGCGAATCCACTTGATCGGTTGCCTGCAGACACTTGCCCAACTGCATCAGGGCGGAGTCGAGCAACGCCCGTTGCGTGGCCAATGTCCCGACCCGATACCAAAGCGTGCAGAGTTCGCGGTTTTGCGCTTCGGTCCGCAGGGCTGGTCCGATGCTTTCCAGTGTCGCGATTTGCTGGCGCAGTTCGGCCATCTGGTCAAAGCGTCTCAGCGCTTCTGCCGGGGACTGGCTATCGGGGAACCCTGGAGCCGCGCGCAATTGAGGCGCCTCGAGCCGTTCGAGCGGATGGTACACGTGCGCGGTCTCAGCTCCCGGTGCGCCATCGACAAATCCCCTGTCGGAGAGGGCATGCGGCCCCTGGCCCGGCAGGCCACGTTCGTCCTTGCGAGTATTCTTGTCCGAGTCGGATGCGATCGCACCCATGATGGTGACGCGACGGGCGGGATAGAGTTGAGTCTCCGCAGATGTCGCCGACTGGATTGATGATCTCGACTCCTGGCCCGTCCCCGTAGCTTCGGACGAAGGCTGTCCGGTCTCTGATGCGGAACTCGGCGTATTGGTCATCGCCGTCTGAGATTCCGGGCCAGATTCCTGCGCCGTTGGTTGCTGGGCCGATTCGGAACTCGCCGTCTCGTCGTGGCGGGGCGGTGTTGCCGGTGCCAGATTTCGCTGCGCCTGCGCATGCGGTTTGGGCTGACTGACATCCGCGCCGGTCGCCGGTGGTGTGGTCGTACTCGGCGACGGTGCCGCCTTCTGCTCGGTGGCGACGGCGACTGGTATATCTTTTTCGGTCAAACCTCTGGGCTGGCGATCGAGATAGATGTCACGCCCAATGAAAAACGCCAGCGCACCCGCGGCCAATGCCGGAGCCCAGAGCCATGCCCAACTGCGGCGTTCCGGGATCGCAACCGGACGTGTGGAGGGCGACTCTTCCAGACGCCGCGCCAGACGGGGTACAAATCCCGCCTCATACGCTTCGCCCGGATCAGGATCGGATAGTCCACCGATCAAGCCATCGAGCATGCGGACCTTGGCCACCGACGCCTGACAGTCGGTGCAAAACTCGATATGGTCGCGCCACTCCGGCGGAATCCCCTCGACTCCGTTGCGCAACACCCAGCGGCTGATTCTGTGACAACTCATGGTCTTACTGCCTTCTGCCGCGAGAGGCGCCCGCGGCTGGACCTGTTACTTACTCCTTGATACGCAGGCTGCTTTCAACTTGCCTGTTAACTCCCATCGGTGAGCAGATCGCCAAGATCATTGCGCAGTTTCTTCCGTGCCCGCGCCAGTCGTGACATGACGGTGCCCACTGAACAATCAAGTGCCCTTGCAATCTCCTCATATGACATCTGGTCTTTCGTCCGCAACAACAGGACGGTGCGATACAGCGGTGGCAGCCGGTTGATTCCCTGCTCCAGTTGCTCGATTAACCGCCGGCGGCGAAACACGGCGTCGGGCTGATCCCCCAATGCCTGGGCCGACTCGACGTCGGGTTTGTTCTCCTCGGCCCATTTCGTGCGGAAGCGCTGCTTGCGCACTGCATTCAAAGCCACATTGACCGCGATTCGGCATAACCAGGATCCTAACGGGCGGTCGGGGTCGATCCGATCCAGCGCCATGTACGTCTTTACAAAAACCTCCTGTGCCACTTCATCGGCCGCGTCGTGGGACCGCACTACGTTGTAAGCCCAGCGGTACACATTTCGCTGATGGCGTCGAACCAGTTCGTCGTATGCGAACCGGTCGCCAGCCTGAGCCGCGCGAATGAGATCGGATTCGCTCGTCTCGATCCGATCCTCTCGACGCTCACCACACATGGTTTACCGGCAGGCCTTCAGTTTATTCCCCGAAATCGGAGGATTCCAAGTCGGCAAGCGAGAAACTTGCCATAGGGGTTTTTGTACATAGCCGCCAAGCCAAAAGCTCCCAAGCGGTGCTCTCCGTTACTCGCGAAGTCTTTATGGCACATTCGGTTTCGAAGCAGGCCCGAATCCCGTTCACCAACCCGTCTCTGCCGAAATGCTTGGCCTGAATTCGGGACTTTTTGATGAAAAACGGCTTGATCCCCGTCAATTGTGCCGCCGTAACATCATTTGGTTCATTGAGTTCGAGCAATTTCAGGAGCCGAGTCAGGAGGCTGGCCAGCCCGGAAAGCCAGGTCGCCGGATAGTCGTCCCCTGCAAAAAGACCTCTGATAATCGCCAGTGAGCGTGCCAAGTCCGGTTCCGCGGCGGCATCGAGCAGGAGGAAGACGCTGTGCATCCCCTCGCCGACCAGCATCGGCTCGATGTCGGCGACCTCGATTCGCCGCGGCGTCGAGACAAACAGGGTCGCCCGTTCGATTGTCTGCCGAACCGCGAAAAGATCATCGCCATAGGTCGAAGCTAACAAATCAGCGGCAGCGGGGGCCAATCGCCACCCGAATTCCCCGGCGATCCGTTGCGCCCACCCCGGCAGTTTGTCCGGATAGATAGGCGGAAATTCCTCGAACGGCCCCCAAGCACAGAGCCCCTTGAACCACTTCTTTCGTTTATCAATCTCAGAGGCGGTCACGAGGGTCTTGGTGGTGGGCCCGAATTGGCTGAGAACCTTTACCAGCCTGTCGACCTGCGTGTCGGTGACCCGGTTGACGTCACGAATCACGACAAGCCGTGTTTCGGCAAACATCGGAATCGTGGCGCCGATGTCCAAGAGCCGGTCCAGATCGATCTTGGGCGCCTGGAAGGATTCGATGGGAATCTTTCCCTGTTTCTGCCAGGTGGCCTTCCAGTTTTCCACGGCATCCCAGAGCAAATAGGAATTGGCGGCGTAGAGAAGGTACCGCTCGCCGAAACGTCCTTGTGCCCGATCCTCAGAAAATCCCATGGCCGAATCTCGTCACGCCAACACGATATTCAACATAAGGGCAGGTACGGGGCTATTCCAAGCGAGAAAGCCGGGAGGTGAACTGACCCTCGGAAGGGACACCGTGGTAGCATGGGCATCCTGCCCATGCTGCCCGGGCAGGATGCCCGTGCTACCATGGAATCGTTACTGCTCGGCGGGGGAGTGCTTGGCCGGGTTCTCCGTCTTGGGAACCCAGTCGAGGGCGTATGGAATCTTGTCTTTGAACACCTTGGCCATATTGCGGAATGGTTCGAGATCTTTGCGACAATACAGCTTGTCGTTCACCTGATTGACGACTGTGAACGAATCGCCGAAGATCTGGACCGTGCGGTCCCGGAAAAGCTGCGGATTGATCTCAATGAACTCGAGCAGGGCTAACAGGCTGGCGTATTCGCAAGTGGCGGCATTGCCACGGTATCTGGCTCTAAACGTGATATTGAGTTCCGGGATGCAAAACGACACCACGCCGTCTCCTGTGTCTTCCGGAAGTCCGTTCTTCTCAGCATAAAAGTAGCAGCGCATATCTTTGCCTCCTCGTGTCCTCAACCGCAGGATTGGCAAAGGGAATGCCGGACGAATTGCGCCCCGGTTGCCAGAGGAGGCCGAACGGAGCGAATGGGGTCCTATCTTGATCCCGCCATGTCACGCAACGTTTTAGGCGATATTCCGGGACTTGAAGGATGCCCCGCGATAGAACCGGTAGTCCCGCTGGCAGATTTCGGTCAGAAGTCGGGCATGATAATGTGTGCAACAGACTGCAACGAATGGTTCACGCGTTGGCCACCCGCCCGGGGTCGAGATCACACCTTTTCGAATGGATCGAACATCTTGCGATATTCGAGCATGGCGTACCGATCGGTCATGCCCGCCAGGTAATCGCACACCACCTGGCGAAGCACCCGCTCGGAATCGGGGGTTCCGGCCGCGCGTTCGACTCGCTGACGGAATTTGGGGGAGAGTTGGCGGGGATCTTCGACATAGGCGTCGAACAGATTGTTCAGAATCCGTTCACCTTTGGCCGCCATGCGCGAGACCCGGTAATGCCGGTACATGTTGTCGTAGAGGAACTTCTTCAAGCCGGCGATCTTTGCCTGGAATTCCGGGGAGAATGTCATCGGCAGTCCATCGGCGCGCCGAACATCGGCCAGTGTCCGAATCCCCAACTGCTCGATTCGCCGCTTCGCGTGCGAAATCAGATCGGTGACCTGCCAGTTGATCAGCAGCCGGACAACATGGTGACGCCGGAGGCGATGGTCCAGATCGGGATGCGTCTTGCGCGATGCCTCGTTGAGTTCGGCCCAGAGCGGCAAGCCTGCCGGATCATCCCAGCCGAAGATGCCCGACCGCAAGCCGTCGTCGACATCATGCGAGTTGTACGCGATCTCATCGGCCAGATTGACCAGTTGTGCTTCCAGCGTGGGCTTCCATTCGGGATGAAAGCCTTCCGCATCCGGGCGGTCGTAGATCGTCTCGTGTTTGACGATTCCCTCGCGAACCTCGAACGACAGATTCAGTCCCTGGAAGCCGGGATACCGCTCCTCCAGCACGTCGACCACACGGAGCGATTGCCGGTTGTGGGAAAACCCGCCGTCGTCGGCCATCTTGCGATTGAGCGCTTCTTCGCCGGCGTGGCCGAATGCGGTGTGGCCCAGATCATGCGCCAGCGCCACCGCCTCGGCCAGATCCTCGTTCAGTCCCATCGCGCGCGCAATCGACCGGGCGATCTGCGCCACTTCGATCGTGTGGGTCAGACGGGTGCGATAATTGTCGCCTTCGTGATTGACGAAGACCTGCGTCTTGTACTCCAAGCGCCGAAACGCGGCGGAGTGGATGATGCGCTCGCGGTCGCGCTGGAAGGCTGTGCGATAGGGGTGGGGGGATTCTGCATGGACGCGGCCCAGCGAATCAGAACTGTGTGCGGCAAACGGCGCCAGTGTCAGATGCTCCCTCTCGTGCAGGAGATCGAGCGGTGTGGGTGATGTGCCAGGTTCGGACAATTCGTCGCTCCTTTAGCCGCCGCCCAATCTAGAAAAGGTCCACGCGGCGGACAGAAGATGATAGCGCGAACGGCTTGCAGGATCGACCGAAAACTCGGTCGGGCAGGATAAGACGCGGCTGAATTCCCGGTGCATCGTGTAAGGGAGGGAGGGCGAGGCTCCTGCCGAGCCGCTTTTTGCGCGCGGCTATAAGGCTCGGCCGGAGTCTCGCCTTCCCCGGCGTGTTGAAGAAGCCTTCGAAAGGTGGCGCAGTCGTGTAAGGGGGAGGTTGCTTCGTCCGCCGCGGCGGACTCGCAACGACATCACACTGGTCGGTGGCAATGCAAAGGCACAGTTGTCGTTGCGAGGAGCGTCTCCGCCGAAGGCGGAGGGAGCGACGAAGCAACCTCCCCCTTACACAACTGCCGCGTTCTCGGGGACAAGTCTTTCAACAGGCACTCCCACCGAGGGGCCGGACTTCACGTTACCGTGCACCAAACTGGAACGTCACTCCCAAAACGTGAGTTCCTCCCAGGTCAGGATGGCTCTGGTAGGCATAATCGAACGAGCCACCGCGAGCCAGGATTCGTGCGCCAAGGGTGTATCGAATCGGGTCGAATCGCAATCCTGAGAGGAATGTCAAACCGACTCCCAACGGCAGGCCTCGGGCCAACTGCAGACTCTGGCCAAGGCCAAACCGGCTGCGCTCGCCAGAGACCTTGGACCAGATGCCGGCAAGAGTGATCTCGGGTCCCTGCCAGGCCGCTGATATCTCAACTGCGGCCGGCGGGTCATTTGCATCGTACAGGCGGTCAATCCTGATCCCTCTGACTGCTGCACACGCGATGATTTCGTGAATTGGCCGCGACGCTACTCCCAAATCGAGGGTCGAGCCGGCAAAGGCCATGGTGCCGTCGCCGAATTCCACGCGGTCGTAGTGGACTCCGAGACCAAGCGCCCAACGGCTCAGCAGCTTTGCGGAAGCGACCATCACGGCGTGTGATTCTGTGTAGAGGCCTGACTGTCCAACTTGCGAAAACCCGCCGCCGACTGCCGCCTTACCGCCGATTCGTACCGCAACGCTTCCAGTCCGTTCCTGCAACGCCGCCAACTGGTAGAGATTCCGTGTGGCCAGCGAGCCTGCCACGAATGATGGCGAGAACACTGCCAGAGCCGGGTTTAGCCAGATGGTTGCCGCATCGTCCCTCGCGCCGGCGTATGCGCCGCCGACTCCCACAATCGTAGCGGAACCGAATTCGTCAAAGGCACCTACACTGGCTGTCGACAACACTGCAACAATTAGAACGCTCGCGAGTGCAAACAGCCGGACTTTCCACTTCGCCGTGCTCTCGTTGATTTCCATCATGGTCCCACCACAATCACCAGCTTCGTCGCTGCGCCCTCGGGATCGGAGCGCGCAAACAACACGTAGGGCCCCGGCCGGATTCTTGCGCCGTTGTTGTCGGTCCCATCCCACTGCGCCGAACCGGTGGCGGATGGAGTCTGGTCTGCCAATGTCCGGACGAGCCGGCCGTCGCGATCAAAGATTTTGAGCGTCAGCCGTTCGCCAATCTTCAAGCGATACTCGATTTGCGCAGATCTCCCGGCCGTGAGGTAGATCGGATTAGGAGTGACCGCGACATGGAATGGCCCGGCTCGGTCGCTCCGTTGCGTGTTCTCGCGACCCGGTGTCGCTCCCAATGGATCAACCGACTCCGCCCAATCGCCGGCGCCGGCAAAGCTCGCGGAGAGCTGCAGGCGTTCGGCGGAGTGGTTGTCGCCATATGTCGTTCGATAGCTCACAGAATCGATGATTTCATCACCGGCGCCGATGAGCCGGATCCGGTCGCCCGTGTTGTTCAATTCGTGCCAGCCGGGAATGGGGATCAGGTTGCCGGAAAAGGAAGGATAATGACTGCGAAATGCGATTTCGTTTTCAGTGAGTATGCAATACTCCCCCGGACCAATCGCCCCAATATCGTCGGGCAGGGGAGAGGCTCCGGAGGAATCTCCGACTCGGACACCGGCCAGGTTAATCGCAAAATCCGCCCGGTTGGAAATCTCTATCCACTCATCGGGGCCGCCCACTGTCGGATCGGCGAGGTATTCCGTGATGATGATGAGCGGTTGCGAGAATCGCACAATTGTGGCCGTGGAGTACGTGTCGTTCAGGGGATTTCCATCGGCGGTGAGTCGCGCGTAAAGAACATGGGGACCAGGAGGCGGGTTTGGCCATTTGATCGCCACACTGTCACACTCCAATTCCTCGATTCCCGGAATGGGTGCCGATGCGACCGGGATCAGGGTCTCGGATGCCTGGGACGGCAGAGCGCCGTCGAAGAGTTCCAGCGAGCCATCCAGAATCGGTCCCAGCCCGGTGTTGGAGATATGGGCGATCGCGCGAATCGTGTCGCCCCAGCGTGGCTCCGTCGGCGTCAACCGCAACGAATCCAGGGCAAGATCATGGCGTACGGGGAACACCGAATTGATTCGTCCCGGGGTTGAGCCCGCCGAGTCACGGCAGGGGCCGAAGTTCGACAGACGGTCATCGTAGTTTGGGCGAATCCGTTCGAGCGAAACTCCGTCTCCCGGATCGTGCGACCAGAGCATTCGCGAGATGTCGCCAGATGGTGAAGTCAAAGTCACTGTGTCATTCGCATTGCGCAGCGATATCCTCGCGAGCAAGAGGGGAAATGACTCGACCGGGGAGTCACCCCAGATGCCAGAACTATCACCCCAGACTGATTCGAAACTCCCATTCCCCGAAGTCTTTCGGGCGAGAATTAGGAATCCACCGGGAGGAATCGACAAGCTGGTGTCGAAAAGTGTGGTGTCGCGCCCATCGACCAGGCGGTACCCCTCAAGCGAGATGAAGCCGTCGCCCGTGTCCGGCCAGTTGAGCAATTCAATCCACTCCAGGGACGTGACCGATCCCGGTTCGTTCGCGAGCACTTCGTTGATGAGCAAATCCGCGGCAAGTAACTCCCTCCCCGATCCAATGCCGGCGAGGACTCCAAGTGCAATCGCCATGACGAGTCGGAGTCGCGAAGCTGGTTTCATCTGCCACCGACCATTCTGATTCGGATTTCCACATGGCCCTCTTTGCTGTGGCTTTCGTACCGCTTCCAGACTAATGCGGCTTCTAGGCGCAACATCGACGCAACCGTGATCACCTCGGTGAAATAGAAGTACCAGTACCCGTCCGCCGGGCGATGCAAGTCGGGATCATACCAGCGTACAGCGGGCTCCAGGCGGAGCGCTTCGCTAAAAGTCCACTTCATGGACAGGCTGGTGCGGAGATACATGGTGCCGCTGCCGTTGTGCCGCCCCAGCTCTACTCGTGTATTCAGCCGCCGGTCAGAAGTGCCAAGTTCCACCGATGACCCGAAGCCGTGCTGCGTGGTTCCACTCGAATCTGTGCATCCGCGCGCGAAGGGCCGAATGCGCAGATCGCCACGTTTCCAATTTGCACGGGCTGTCCAAGCATTCTGTACCGGTTCATCATCGCCTTCGCGATGTGTCAGCCACTCCCAATCGATGCTGGCGAATCCACCGAAGATCGGCCCTTCTGAATTGAGCCGGGTGGCAAGCGAAAAGCCACGCTCACCCGCCGTGCGTGAGGCGAATCGCTCCGTGGTCCCATCGAGAACGACGGTTCGCGTGTCACTGTGCCCCGGTCCTCCTCCCCATGGATTGGTGTATCCAGCATCGTATGACCACGCGCGGCCATGAAAGCGCCCGCCGCCGAAGCGCCAGAGCACCTCCGCGGCCTTGGCGGTGGTCCCTCGACGGTCAACCGCGACCTCGGCAAGAACCTGGCGATCGTTTCGGCCCAATCGGATATGGCCACCGGCAATTCTCTCCGCGTATGTCCCTGCACTATCACGACGCGTGACTGTGCCCGTCAATCCGATGACGCCGACACGGACTGACCGGGTGCCGGTGGTCAGTTGCAGCGCTGCCATTCGCTCATCCAGCCGCGCCGATCGAATATCCGAGACTACCAAATCGCTGGAGATGGCGCGAGATTCTCCGACAGGTAACCAAAGTCCGTTGAACCGTGAACGCGACGGCTGCCACCAATCCCCGCTGATAGGTGCCGAGGAAGCCGATCCGACAAGACGGGAACGCCGCCCCACGACCAGGCCGCGGCCCCAGCGCGGCTCGATGTTTCCCAGTTGAAGCGCAAGCCCGTGATTCTGCCAGGCCAGCAGTCTGCGTTGCCAGATGCCGCGCGTGCCGTCATGCCGCCAGTCAATCATGCCGGTGAAGTCGGAGGTTCGAATGCGGGCGAGTGAGTATCCAGTGCCGGAGGTCGAATCGGCCAGGTCACCATTGTAGCCGCTCCGCCACGACCACCGCGTGCGCGCTGCAGACTCGTCTGAGGTTCCTCTCGAAAGCTGGGCGATCTCAATACCGGAGTCTGGTGCGGCGAGGAATCCGGCATTAGATCCGGGGAGCGCTTCCCAGTCAGAGACCGGAATACTATTTGTGTCTCTCCCCCAGCGGGCCTGATCGATCAGGTCGAGATAATCGTCGAAACTGATTTCCCCTTCATGCAATGCCTCCCATAGATCTTCCTCGGACTCGTACGGGCGGGTGTCCGGCTGCTGCGCCTGCGCAATGGCGCCGACAGCCATCTCCAAGACGAAACCGGCAAAGACAATACGGCCCGAGATATGGGACCAATCCAAACGCATGTCGCTTTCAGCCCACCAAACTGCGTGGTGCGGGAAACTACGCAGAGGACTATTATGAAATCAAGGGATTTCGATTACTGTGGTGGCAGGGTAGTGCTACTTAAACAACGGCCGAGAGCCGTTCGTAGTGAATGGAATACGCGGGGATTGAGTGTTACAGCCCGTACTGCCGAATTTTGCGGTACAAGGTCCGTTCACCGATCCCGAGCATCCGGGCGGCCTTGGCACGGTTGCCATTGGATAGCTGGAGTGCCTCGGTGATGCGCTCGCGTTCGGTTTCTTTCATCGAGCGGAATTCGGATCCCTGCAGTCTGCCTCCCGCATTGTTTGGCTGGCCGGCGAGACGGGTGACAGCCCGTTTGAGATAATCGAGGTCGCGCTTCAACTCCGAAAGTGCCGCGAAGATCATTTCGCGCTCGACCACATCGGTTCGGTGTCCGGTCGGGACCGGCAGTAGCATGGCCGGCCGCACGCTGGTCAAAAGCTCGCCGATCTGCTCGTGTCCGATCACCCGGCCGGGGAAGTGCACGTTGGCCCGCTCGACGAAATTCCGCAACTCCCGCACATTACCGGGCCAGTCATAGTCGATCAGTCGCACCAGGCCATCCTCGGTCACTCGATCCAGAAGCCGGACCGCGGCGCCGGCTTTGGCCGCCACATTGAAATGATGTTCCAGTAGTGCGGGCACATCGCCGCGGTGATCCCGAAGCGACGGCAGCATCAACTGCACAACGGCGAGGCGGAAATACAAATCGCGGCGAAACCGTCCTTCGCTGGAGGCGTCGGAGAGATTGCGATTGGTGGCCGCAACGATGCGAAAGTCAACCGGGATCGTTTCGGCCGATCCCACGCGGCGCACCTGCCGTTCCTCGAGGACGCGCAGCAGGCGCGACTGCACACCAGGTGTCGTCTCGCCGATTTCATCGAGAAAGATCGTGCCGCCGTCAACTGCCTCGAATACGCCCTTCTTGCGGCCAAAGGCGTCCGTGAACGCCCCCTTTTCGTGGCCGAACAGCTCGCTTTCGAGAATGGTCTCAGTAAAGGCCGAACAATTGAGCGCCATAAACTGGCGTTGGGCGCGCTGACTGTTCTGATGTACGGCACGCGCGGCCAGCTCCTTGCCGCTGCCCGATTCACCTTCGATAAGAACCGTTGCCTCCGACGGTGCCGCCGAGAGGAGGAGTTCCGAGGCAGCACGCAGCGCAGGCGACAACCCCACCCATCCGCATCGGGCCACACGCGCGCGATCCGCCATAATCGCGTTCAGTCGCGCCGAGAGTTCAGCGGTCGCAAGATCACGTGATAGCTGGATTGCACTCCATCGCTCCAATACGGCCCGATCGATCCGCAGGGTTTCTGTTCCGGCTTCTGGGGAATCTTCGGCAACCAGAATGATGTCTGCGCCGGGAGCGCGAAGGCGGATCTTCTGCAGAACAGCGTCAACAGACAGGTCTGTTCCGGATGGATCAATCAACGCAATCTCGACTGGCCGCTCGATCAGACGCCGCAACGCGGTCATCAGCCCATCGCACGCCGTATGTGTCCCGCCGAGCGGCGCCAGTCCCGCCCGCCAGCGTTCGGCCAGCTCGCGGTCACTGGTTACGCTGAAGAACTGATGCGACGGTGCTGGCATGGCTTGTGACTCCATTGGAATCTACGCGGTGGGCTGACACTTTGCAACCGCACCGCTCCCCCCCGGCTGCCCTCCCTCCAATAGAAGGAGGGAAAGAACCATGGGGATAATCGTAGTACACAAAACGAGGTCTCGCCGCCGGTAGATCCCTGCATGCTGGGGTGAGTGAGGAACCGTGCAGACCTAACGCCCCCGGAAGCGCCACGAAAGTTGGCGGAATCTCTGGGGCCTCGCTGATCGAGCAGCCGGAATCTTGTGGACCGCGAGCCGCAACCTTGCGGATCGGGAGCCGCAAACTTGCGGACAAGGGGCTTTCAGCCCCTTGGACTGTATGCAGGCATCACGCTGTTGTGCGCGAAGTACAACACCCTGGCAACTCAGAGCACCTCTGACAGGCCTGCCGTGTACGGGCCGCATGCCGATTCGACAATGGGTCGAATTCTCTCGATCCAGGTCTTCTCAATGCCGGGGCCCCAGCGGGCAGCGTGTTTCACATGGTTCTCGGAGACATAGCCGAGCATGCTTCGTAGTGAGTCGGCATTTCGTATTGGGCGCCTGTTGAACTTCTCCGCCCATACATGTCCGGAACCTACGAGATTATGACTCTTGCGAAAGACGTAAGCGGAGTATCCTTTGAGTCGGCGCACCTGCTCCGCCAACTCGCTCTCAGAATCAGCGGCGATGATTATATGCACATGGTCCGGGAGGACATTGAACGCAGGAACTGCAAGGGAGTGCGTTCGGATCGTTTGCGCAAGGGCTTTGGCAATCAGGACCTGATCGTTGGCCGGCAGGATGGTCGCGACACCTGGCTTCACGCCAAATCGTCGCATTCTGTCCGATACCCTGGAGTTGTGGGTAACGAAGGTGACTAACCAGTACATGGTATTCGCGTCGGAGTCTGCCGGCCCGAGAAAGTCCAAGGGGCTGAAAGCCCCTTGTCCGCAAAGCGGTGATTAACCGCGATTACGAAGTGATCGAATCACACACGTTTGGCCGTCCGTGACCAAATGGGCAGCCTGGCGCTACACCCGCCACCAATTCGGCGTTGGATATTCCGAAACCCTCAAAACGGCAGGTCATCATCCTGCGCCATCGAGGTTGATGGCTGCGGATAGGCCTGATTGGCCGCCTCTGGTGGGGCCATACCCTCTGAACTATCCGAATCGCCTCGTCTGGCACCAATCATGAAGTACTGGGCCACCACTTCAGTAAACCACTTCCGATTGCCGTCTTTGTCGTCGTAGGATCGTGTTTCGAGTCGGCCCTCAACATACACTTGGCGTCCTTTTGTCAGCGATTGCTTGGCAACCTCCGCCCAGCGCCCCCAGCACTTGATGTTGTGCCACTGTGTATCTTCCTGGTCGGTCCCGTCTTTGCCCTTCCACTTCCTGGTCGTAGCTATTCTAAAGGTCGCAACGGCCTGCTGTGATGGCGTGTATTTCAACTCAGGATCTGCCCCCAAATTGCCGATCAGCTCGACACGATTCAGTGATGCCATCTCAATTCCTCCCTCCGCGTGACGCGGCGCAGAATGATCCACGACGAAACTTCAATTCAGCATTTCCATCAAACCAACCCGGCCCCGACCAAGGATGGAGCAAAGATCGCAGCCGGGTCAATCACTTTTCGCAATCGGGGACTGGAACGTTGCGGATAGGATACGATCCGGTCAAACCGCCACCGCTTCATTGGCTTACACAATGGGGCGGTCCGGCCTCTTGGCGAAGTCTACCGGTGGCCTTCACGTTTCATGCTAGCCTCACTTGACCCGTCACCAGTTTTGGACAACATTCCCCGCTGCAGCTTTGCCGGAAAGGCGTAGTACTGTGCTGGCAGGCTGATTCTATGAAACGACTTCGTGTCGCAATCGATCAACTGGCGCCCCGTCTCGGGGATGTCGAGACGAATACCGCCACGCACCGCGCGTCGATCCTCTGGGCGCGAAAGCAGAAGGCCGACCTCTTGGTCTTTCCGGAGTTGTCGCTCACCGGTTACTTGATCATGGGTATGGTCGCAAGGACCGCGCTGTCACCAACGGATCCGGTACTTGTGGGCCTTGCCACTGAAGCAGGACCGCTCGGGGTCATCCTCGGATTTGTCGAGAAAGCCAGCGATGGACGATTCTACAACTCAGCGGCCTTTATCAAGGATGGCGCGGTTCGTGCGGTTCAACGCAAGATGTTCCTTCCCAACTACGGAATGTTCGATGAGAAGCGCTTTTTTGCCGAGGGAGATCGCCTCGAACCATTTGGGACTCCATGGGGACGGACGGGGATTCTGATTTGTTACGACGCACTGCATCCCGCTGCGGCCTATCTACATGAACAGGCGGGGGCGCAGCTCATCGTGACGATCGCGGCGTCACCGGCGCGGGGGATCGGCCCCGATGGATCGATGTCGGGCCGGGAGATATTCCGAACCGCGCATGTCGCCCATTCGCGTCTTCTGGGGTTGCCGACTGTGTTTGTGAATCGCGTTGGGACTGAGGAGGGGCTGACGTTTTGGGGGGGATCACAGGTGATCGATCCTCAGGGGGAATCACTGTGCGAACTGCCCGAATATGAGAGCCGCCGCGAAATCTGCGAAATCGATCTCGAAGCGACCGCCCGCGCCCGCACTCGATTCCCTCATCTTAAGGAAGGGCGTCCGGATTTTGTCCTTCAGGAGTTGTGGCGCCTTCGTATGGGACCGCGCCTGCCAGTTGTCGGGTCGGGGAATCAACCGTCATGAATAGCTCGCGTGAACGCATTGATTTGACTCTCGACCCTTTTGTCGCGGTCGGGCTGATCATCGACTTCCTGGCCGGCCATTTCGAAAAGAAGGGGTTTTCGGACGCGGTGCTCGGGGTTTCCGGTGGAGTCGATTCGGCCGTCGGTGCCGTCCTCGCCGTTGAAGCGCTGGGGGGCAGCCACGTCAAAGGTCTCGCGATGCCCGCGGGCAGCTCCGATCCGGCCAGCCTCACGGATGCCGAAGCGGTAGCGTCCGCGTTCGGCTTTGAACTGCTATTGCGGCCGATTGGGCCGGTGGTGGACGCATTCTTTGACGGCTCGGCGAACGTGGATCGCATGCGGATTGGCAATGCTGCCGCTCGCGCCCGCATGATGCGGTTGTTTGATTACTCGTATGAACATCATGCCCTCGTGATCGGAACCTCGAACAAGACCGAATTGCTGCTCGGGTATGGGACCTGGTATGGCGATCTGGCCTGCTCGATCAATCCTATCGGCGACCTTTACAAGACGCAAATACGGCAGTTGGCCGATTTCCTGGGCGTGCCCGCCGGGGTGATCCAGAAGGCGCCGTCCGCTGACTTGTGGCCGGGTCAAACCGATGAGGGAGAACTGGGATTCGCATACGAAGACGTCGATCAGCTCCTTTATCTGATGATCGATTGCGAATACTCTTTCGAAGCGCTTGTGGATCATGGTTTCTCGGCGGAGTTCATCCGCAAAGTTGTGAACCGGATTACGTCCAGCCAGTTCAAAAGGTCCCTGCCCACAATCGCCAAGGTGTCGGCGAAGACCGTGGGTATCGACTTTCACCTTTCCCGGGATTGGGGCACCTGAAGTCAACCTGTCTCACGGGAGTCCAGCTCTTGAGTTCTGATCCACATATGTCCACTGAGCACCCTTCCCCGAATGGCGATGCACCTGCGGGCGTCCTCTATGTTGTGGCCACACCTATCGGCAATCTCGGCGATATCTCGGCGCGCGCATTGGAGGTCCTGCGCAAGGTCGATTTGATACTCTGCGAAGACACGCGCCACACGCGCAAGCTTCTCTCACATTATGACATCAACGCCAGAGTGGAGGCGTACCACGACCACAACGAGCGGCAGAAGACTCCATCTCTGGTGAGCCGCATCCAGTCAGGCGCTCGCGTGGCGCTCGTCTCGGATGCCGGAACGCCGACGATTTCCGACCCTGGGTACTCCTTGATTGCGGCGTTGTCTCAGACAGAGATCAGCATCGTGCCGATCCCCGGGCCGTCCTCGGTGACGGCGCTCCTGTCGGTGTCCGGTCTTCCCACAGATCGCTTCGTCTTCGAAGGGTTTCTGCCGGTTAAATCGGGCAAGCGGTCGCGGCGATTGCAGGAACTAGCGGTCGAAGATCGCACGATCGTGCTGTTCGAGTCCCCCTACCGGATAGCCAGAACACTCGCCGAGTGTTACGGTGCGTGGGGGAACCGCCGGGCCTGCCTCGGACGGGAGCTCACCAAGAAGTTTGAAGAGATCCGGCGCGACTCACTTCAAGGTCTTTGTGCCTGGTCCGAGGGCCGGTCTTTCAAAGGGGAGATCGTCCTGGCAGTGGCCGGCCGCGGGCATGACGACTCCGACATGTGAACCGGGTTCCGCCTCATTCCTTGCAGTTCGGAGCCGATCCAGTTAGATTCGCCCGCCATGAGATCGGCCAGCGCTGAATCACTTTTGTCCCGCATCTGGCGCAACGCGCGCCCTCTCGACCGTTTGACTGCCGGTTACGTGGCCCTGTTCGGCCTGGGCATGCTGACGTTGGGCTGGTCACATCCCTCCACGAAGTATCTGGTTCCAATTCATATCGCGCTATTGGTGGCGATTGGCGTGATGATCGCATCGTGGGATGACCAGCGGGGTCTCCGGGGATTCTTTCGCCGCATGTACCCGGTTATTCTCTATACATTCTTTTACTGCGAAACGGCCGTCGCGCTGCACTGGCTCTTCCCCGGGTTCTTCGATGCGCAGCTTTTGGCGATCGAGCGTGCGATCTTCGGGATCGACTTGAATGTGTGGTTGGTGCCAGTCCAGAAGGCGTGGCTTAATGAGTGGATGATGATGGGGTATTTTTCATACTACCTCGTGATCCCCACACTGGGATTGACACTGTACATTCAGGATCGCCGGCGGGAGCTTCACGATTTCCTGACCGCCGTCACTGTGACGTTCGTGATTTCGTATGCTGGTTTCGTTCTCTACCCGATTGCGGGACCGAGGTACTTTCTGTCGGCGCACTTTGATGGCCCGCTGGATGGCTGGTTCTTCGTGCCGTTGGTCAACTGGATCATCGCCTCCGCCGCGATACATGGGGGCTGTATGCCCTCCTCGCACGTGGCCGTGGCCCTGGTCGTCTTGATCTGGGCTTATCGTACAAACCGGCGTTTGGCAATGTTCATGACGCCGTTCATCATCACGTTGTTTTTCGCCACAATTTGGGGCCGCTTTCATTACCTCTCCGATGTGGTGGTCGGCTGGCTGGTCGGTGTCGCCGGACTAAAGCTTGCGGCATGGCGCTGCGCTCTGCCGCGCCGCCATGTTCAGCCGGAATCGGAAGCGAGTCTGCGCCAAGTGCCGGTGGCCTCATGAAAACTGGAGCTGCCGCCACTTTCGGGGCACAATTCCGCCCGAATGGTGTTAAAACTCATCTGACTGTGGGATGGAACCCGACTTATGTGTCCTGAATTCTTTCACATCGGCCCCTTCGCCCTGCGCGCATACGGCCTCATGCTCGCGCTGTCCTTCTTTATAGGGTTGTTTCTCATTGGCCGCGAGTCGCGATTGCTGGGCGAGGATGCTGAGCGGACCTCGAGTTTTGGGTTCATTCTGATTGCGTTCGGGCTGTTGGGCGCCCGTTTGGGGTATGTCGTTTACCACCTGGACGAATTCAGCGGCCATTGGCTCAACGTGATCAACCCGTTCGCCTCGGGTGAACGCTTTGGCATTGCGGGCCTGAATTTGCAGGGTGGTATGCTTCTCGCATTCATCGCCGGATGGGTGTACGTGCGTCGCTGGAGGCTGTCGCTGCCCGCCACGCTCGATGCGGTGGTTCCGGCGGTCGCGTTCGGCATATTCCTGACACGCATCGGTTGTTATTTGAATGGGTGCTGCTTTGGCATTCCGACGTCGGTTCCCTGGGGCGTCAGTTTCCCCGATGGCTCACCGGCGCATTCGTTTCTGGGCTCGGCGCATGTCCACCCGACGCAGTTATACTCGTCTGCCTACGGGTTGCTGTTGTACTTTGTATTGATCTGGGTGAATCGCCGTCCCCATCGCATCGGCGTCACCACAGCAGTGTTCTTTATGGTCGAGGCCGTCTTCCGGTTCATCATCGAATTCGTGCGCTACTACGAAACTGAAATGTGGTTTGAGACCGGCGGGTTGAAGCTGACCTACAATCAGTTGGTGGCGGTCGGGTTATTCGCCATCGGTGTTATCTTTTGGTGGAATTCGCGCCGCCTGGAGTTGCGTCCAACGCCTATCCTGACCGATCCATCGGAAATCCCTCCTGAATCGCCTTGACGTGGCGCCAAAACAGTGGGTATAATGGTAAGTCTGCCGATGCTGGCCGTCTCGCGTTCGCGTAACGTGTTGGGCGACAGTGCTGAACGGCAGCTTTCGGAAGGTGCAGGGTCGGTTTT
Source organism: bacterium (assembly GCA_021813505.1). GTDB lineage: Bacteria > Zixibacteria > MSB-5A5 > WJJR01 > WJJR01 > JACRMA01. The sequence continues at coordinate 139,565 of JAKAKI010000040.1, forward strand.
CGATGCATCACGAGCGCCGCTCGACGTATGAATCTTTTTCCATCCCCTTCGGGCGGGTCTGCGTCCGGTTGGGTCTCACCCCGAATGTTCTGACACTTGTTGGCCTGCTGTTGGCGGCCGGAGCCGGGGCCGCGTTCTGGCAAGGGAGATTCTTCCTGGGCCTGATCCTAATGGTGGTCGCATCGATCGCGGACATGCTGGACGGGGCGACCGCGAGGGCCGGAGGCTTGGGGACAGTTTTCGGCGGTGTGCTTGACCACACGGTCGACCGGGTCGGTGAGTTCTTTATACTGCTCGGGATCGCCCTCTCAGGCCGTGCGAATCCCGGATGGGCGATGTTTGCCTTGTTCGGGATGTGGACTGCATCCTACACGCGGGCCGTGGCGGAGTCGATCGGCGGACTGAAATCCTGCGCGGTGGGATTTGCCGGACGGCTGGAGAAATTCGTTTTGATTATGGCCGGAGCGATGTTGGAAGAGTTCTTCCCCAACATTGCGATGAAGTCAGCTTTGATTGTGGTCGGCATTGTGTCGTTTGTGACCGCCTCGCAGCGCTTGATCTATGCCCACCGCGAACTGTCGGGGAAGGGCGCGGTGGGCTCATGATGCTGGCATTCGGAAATCCGGTGTACGACTCGATCAAGACACCCTGGGTGTGGACCCGTGACCGCGTCTTATCCGGATGCGCCACCAACGCCGGACTGGCCTTTGCGAAACTGGGCGGCGATGCGTGCGTCGTCGGCCGTGTGGGCACTGACCGCCTGGATCATTATCACAAGGCGCTGAAGTGCTATCGGATCGGGCATCACACCGAAACCTGCCGCGAGACTGGCGGTTTCAAGCTTGATTACGATCACCAGGGACGCCGTGAACTCGATGTATTGGGGCAGGCGGAACCGATTTCCCAGATCCCAGACTCAATCTCACGCGCCGGGATCGTGTTCATCGGCCCGGTCCTTCAGGAAACTCCCTTTGAGCTTATCCGTGAGGTGCGTTCGCGCACCGACGCGATGATGGTGCTTGATCCCCAGGGTTTGCTGCGGCGGATCGGTCCCGGCGGCCGCATCGAGCATTTCAAGCCTGAGGGCATCGAGAATGTTTGCGCCGGCTTCGACATTGTCAAACCCAATGAGCTGGAGACAGAGATCCTCACAGGTGTGGATCCGCGCCAGGACCTCGATCGTGCCGCGGACATCCTGGTGGGCTGGGGCATACCGACCGTTGTGATCACGCTTGCCGAGTTGGGTGCGTTGATTGTGGCGGAAGGGCGTCGCTACCGCATCGATGCCTGGCCGACGTTGGCCGCCGATTCGACCGGCGCCGGCGACACGTTCGCGGGCGGGCTCATGTATGCGCGTTCCCGGGGGATGGATTGGCGAGCGGCCGGAACTATGGCCACCGCCGTCGCCTCGATGATGATTGAACAATGTGGACCGGAATTCGAACTGACTTTGCAGGAAGTGCAACGACGTGCCGCCAGGGTCGCGGTGACCGAACGCCGCGCGGCTTCAGCCGCAGTGGCCTGACAGGAGAGCAATTGCCGGCTTCGGCGTTTCATCAGAGGAGAGTCACATGTCGAAAGTACGCGTAGCCATCATCGGCGTGGGCAACTGCGCCTCGTCATTTGTTCAGGGGGTTCACTACTATCGCAACGCCAAGAGCACCGATTTCGTGCCAGGCCTGATGCATGTCAACCTCGGCGGTTATCACATTTCGGACATCGAATTCTCGGCGGCCATCGATATCGACAAGAACAAAGTCGGTAAGGACCTTGGCGAAGCCATCTACACCAAGCCCAATAACACGTTCAAATTCTGTGACGTGCCGAAGATCGGGGTCACTGTCCAGCGCGGCATGACGCACGACGGGCTCGGCGAGTACCTTTCGAAGATTATCGAAAAGGCCCCGGGCGACACGGTGGACATCGTCAAGCTGCTGCGTGACACCAAGACGGATATCGTGGTGAACTACCTCCCGGTCGGAAGTGAGGAAGCCACCAAGTGGTATGTCGAGCAGATTCTGGAAGCGGGGTGCGGATTCGTGAATTGCATCCCGGTGTTTATCGCGCGGGAGCGGTACTGGCAGAAGCGTTTCGAAGACAAGGGCCTGCCAGTGGTCGGGGACGACATCAAATCCCAGGTCGGCGCCACGATCGCGCATCGTGTCCTGACGCGTTTGTTTCGTGAACGCGGTGTGAAACTCCTGCGCACCTCGCAGCTCAACGTGGGCGGCAACACTGATTTTTACAACATGCTCGAACGCCGCCGCCTGGAGTCGAAGAAGATCTCCAAGACAAACGCGGTAACCTCGCAACTCGACTACGATCTGGGCGAGGAAAACATCCACATCGGCCCGTCCGATTATGTGGCCTGGCTGGCCGACCGCAAGTGGGCCTATATCCGCATGGAAGGGCAGACCTTTGGCGACGTGCCGCTCAATATCGAATTGAAGATGGAAGTCTGGGATTCGCCGAACTCTGCCGGGGTCGTAATCGATGCGGTCCGTTGCTGCAAGCTCGCGATGGATCACAAGCTCAAAGGCGCCCTGGTTGGACCGTCGGCGTACTTCAAGAAGTCCCCGCCGGTTCAGTTTACCGATGAAGAGGCACGCCGAATGACCGAGGAGTTCATCGACAAGTACCGTCGCACGGACGTGGAACCCACCGCTGCCAGGCCGTCCACTTCTGGCGCGAAGACTACCAGCCCGGTCACGGTTGGTACCACGGTCGGCGTGCAGCAGTGATACGCGGACAGTCAGCATGACGGCATTGAGGCGATTTGATACCATGTAAGCAGATCAAGGCGGCCCAGCCGCCTTTTTCGTCCCCGCCAACGGATGGCGGCGCAGGCGTGACGCGAGTGAGTGGCCGATGAAGAAGCGACGCGGGTTCTTTCTGGTGGTGGAAGGCGCCGACGCCTCAGGCAAGACCACGCTCGTCAAGCGTCTGGGCGATTCGTATGACGATCTCGGCTGGACGGTGACTTCCGTTCGCGAGCCGGGCGGTACAGTTGTCTCGGAAAAAGTCCGGCGGGTCTTGCTGGATCCCGGTGTTTCCATGAACGCCCGTGCCGAATTATTCCTGTACCTGGCGGCGCGCGCGCAGGTCGTCGATGAAGTGATCGTTCCCGCGTTGAAGCGTGGCGAACTGGTCATCGCCGACCGGTTCAGCCTATCCACATATGCCTATCAAATCGGCGGCCGCCGCCTGCCGGCGCGCGCTGTCATGTCGGCCGACCGGCTGGCCCGGGCCGGCGTTTCGCCCGATCTCACCCTGCTTTTGACCGTGAACTCCCGGCAGTCCGCCGAGCGGCGGCAGGAGATCAACCGGAAGCGTGATCGCATTGAACAGGAGCCGCCCGGATTTTTTCAAGCGGTACGGGCCGAATACAGCCGCTGGGGACGCAACAAACCGGGTATCATTGTGATCGATTCGGGACTGGGTGCCGATGGCGTGTATAACCGTGCGCGGCAACTGCTGGACCGCAGTCTGCGTATGCGAACCGTCTAGAGTGCGCTGGCCATGACATCGGGTCGGATCGACATCGCCTCCACAGAAGCTCCGGTTTCCGAAGAGCACTTTTCGCAACCGGCGCCCAGCTACGTCACGATCCGCGGCATACTCTGGCTCGTCATCGTCTGTGCTCTGGTCTTTTCCAGTCTGCGATGGCTGCGGACCGATCCGCGCCAGCGCGCGGTCCTTGCCCTGACCAGTGCCAGCCGTTTGATTTTCGACAGCGGGGTGGTGCCGGTCGACCCCGCGATCCTAATCCAGGCGGGAGCAGATGGACTGATGTCGGTGCTTGATCCATACTCATCGTATCTGTCACCGGAGGAATACGACTCGTTCCTGGAAGACACCGAAGGTGAGTACGTCGGTATTGGAGTGGAAATCGCCACCCGCGACGGCGAGACCGTCATTTACAACGTCTTTCCCCAATCTCCGGCGGCCGAGGCATTCCTTCGTCCCGGCGACCACATCATTTCTGTCAATGGCCAGTCGGTGGCAGGCCTTCGCGGCTCGCAAGTTGTGCAGGTGATGGCGGGTCCCAGTGGAACACCATTGACCCTGACCGTGGAGCGCCCAGGGGGCAGCCGTCGCACTATGACGCTGACTCGGCGCAAGGTGGACGTCGACGTCTTCCCGATTGTTGGAGTTACACAGTCAGGCGTCGCGTATGTCCGCTGGACAGAATTCACGGACGGCTCCGGGGACCGGCTGGCGGCCATAATCGAAGACCTGATGGTTGACCGGCCCATTGGCCTTGTTCTTGATCTCCGGGGAAATCCTGGTGGGATTCTTGATGAAGCCGTAACCGCGGCGGGGATATTCCTGCCCGCCGGGTCCCCCGTCTGCCAACTCGTCGGGCGCTCTCCCTCCTCCTCTGGAAAGTTCGTTACCGGCATGGCGCCCTCAACCTATCAGGGGCCGATCATCCTGTTGCAGGATGAATCGACCGCGTCCGCTTCCGAGGTATTCATTGCTGCATTGCACGACGCCGGGCGGGCGTTGGTCGTCGGTCGAAGGAGTTTCGGCAAAGGCTGGGTGCAGACCATTACTCCACTGGAGGGCATGGGGGCGCTCCGGCTCTCTACGGCCCGGTACTCGACGCCCTCCGGGCACTTGGTGGGCGACCCGAAGGCCTCCAGGCAGCAGTACGATTCAATCCTGGCGGGATACGAACCCAAAGGAGCAGGTCTTCCCGCCGATCTGGTCGTTCCGGCTTCCAATGTCGGCGCGTGGGAAGTATCGTGCTTGCAGGCCGGAGTGTTTGCAGATTATGTCGCAGTGAATTCTGATGATTGGCCGGCGGCAGGAGTCGAGGATTCCACGATGCTAGTAGAGGGACTGCGCCACTTTTGCGATAGCGCCCATATCCATCCAGCCGGACCGGTCCAGCAGTTGATTGATCGTCTTTCGGGGAACGCGGACACGCTGCTTCCATCGCCGCAGAAGGATGATGCTAGTGTGCTTCTGCAGGGGGCGGCGCACACCGATGCCGAGCTGCTTTTCGATCGTGAACATCGCAGCTTCCTCCGGCGGCTCTGGGAGGAACGTCTGATGACCGTCTCCGACATCGATCCCGGTGAACTGGAGGCCCTGATGGAGTTCGACCAGGATCTCGCAGTTGCCCGCGATCTGATCGAGGAGCCGGAGCGGTATCGCCTGATGTTGGAAAGCTCACAGGCGAAACATGTCTCGGCCGGCGAAGTCCCCTGACATTTTCTCGGGCGAGGGGAAGGGACTCATTGACGCTACACGGACTCCATCCTTGATTGATTGGTCTGAGGTGTTGTTGATGCGGAAGGTGTTGTCAATAAGACATGTCGACTAAGCATTTGTGCAATGCGGTTGTGATGGCGGGCGGATTCGGGACGCGGCTCAAGCCGCTGACCGTCTCCGTTCCCAAGCCGATGGTTCCGGTGGGCAATCGGCCACTGATGGAATACGTAATTGAGCTGCTGGCCAAGCATCGGTTCAACAAAATATTGGTTCTGCTCTACTTTCAACCCGACGCGATCATAGAGCATTTTGGCGATGGTGAGAAGTTCGGCGTTCATTTGGAGTATGTCCGGCCCGACGCAGATTATGGCACCGCCGGCAGCGTGCGCCACGCGTTGTCCCAACTCTCGGACCGCTTTCTGGTGATTTCCGCGGACATCCTGACCGACATTGACCTCGGCGCTGCCGTGAAGTTTCACAGCCGTTGCGGGGCTGAGGGGACCATGGTTCTAACGCGGCGGGAGAACCCGCTCGCGTTCGGGATCGTCGTGACTGATCCCGACGGGCGCGTAGTGCGGTTCCTTGAAAAACCGGCGTGGGGTGAAGTTTTCTCCGACACGATCAATACCGGAATCTACGTCCTCGAAAAATCCCTAATCGAACCGTGGCCGGCAGAGCAATTTACCGACTTTGGCAAGCACGTCTTTCCCCAATCGCTGGCCCAGGGGCGTTCGCTGTTTGGATATGTCAGCGAGGGGTACTGGCGCGACGTCGGCAATCTGACCGAGTACGCGCAGGCCAGCCGTGACCTTCTCGACCGCAAGGTCGCTGTGCGCTGGCCCTTTCCCGAGCGCAAGCATAAAGGGGCTGTCATCATCCAGGCGCCGGACTGCGTGATTGCCGACGATGCCACTTTTGAGGGTACTGTTTTTCTGGGTGAGCGCGTTTCGGTCGGCAATGGCGCCCATTTGGCAGATTCAGTTATCGGGCCGGGCACAGTGATTGGAAGCAACACACAGGTGAGCCGATCCGTGCTGTGGTCTGCGGTGACCGCCGGTTCCCAGTCTGTTCTGGAAGAGACGATTGTCCAAACCGGCGTGCGGTTGGGTGACGGCGTCAACCTGGCCGAGAAGACGATCATCTCGGAGATGTGCCGGATTGGCGCCAATGCCACAGTCAAGGCGAACTGCCGTATCTGGCCACGGAAGCGCGTGGAAGAGGGCGCGACCGTGGCATCAAGCATCGTCTGGGGTGAACAGTACAACCGGGAGCTGTTCACCGATGCCAAAGTCAGCGGGCTGACGAACCGCGAGATTACACCGGAATTCGCCGCCCGATTGGGTGCCGCATTCGCCTCCATGTTTGATCCACTGGGCACGGTCGTCCTGGGGCGCGACCGAACAGTTGAGGGGCGAACGGTTGGCGAAGCGCTCAAGTCGGGAATCGCTTCGGCGGGGCTGAACATTCGTGATCTCCGCGATACGATCGTCCCGATTGTCCGATTCGACCTGAAACACGGGGGCGGCCGTGCCGGCGTCTATGTCCGCTCATCACCCGATATTCCGCAATCGACTGACATCATCTTCTTTGATCACGAGGGATTCGATTTGCCGGCAGGGACGACGCAATCCGCCGAACGGCTTTTCTTCAGCGAGGATTTCCGACGCGTTGATCCCAGCGACATCGGTTCGATCTCCTATCCCGAGGAAGTTCTGGCCCGATATCGTCAGGACCTTCTGCATCAGGTCAATGTGGAGGCGATTCGGTCGCACAATTTCCGGCTGGTTGTCGATTACGGTGGCGGGTTGGCCGGAACGATCCTGCCGCCGATTCTTGCCGAGATGGGCGTCGAAGCGACTTCGCTGAACGTCACGCCGGGCCGGCAGGAGCTTGGCGGCGGCCGCTCCAACCATCGTGCGCTTTCCCGCATCTCCCAAGCCGTTGAAAGTGATTTGGGTGTGTCAATCAATCCGCCAGGGGAGAAGATCGTTGTTGTCAACCACCTTGGGGCTGTCCTCTCGCCCCAACAGTTGCTTCTGACGATGGCGGGATTGTATTGGCGTCTCCACCCTGGCGCCACGATTGCGGTTCCGGTGGCGGCCACTCGCGAAATCGAGAATCTCGCGGCGCGGTCCAAAGGGAAGGTCATTCGTGTCAAAAACGACCATCTGGCCATGATGCGGGCAGCGGCGTCAGAATCCGTTGATTTTGTCGCTGGCACGCGTGGCGGGTTCATTCTCCCCTCCTGGCAGCGGGGCACCGATGCCATGGCGAGTCTGATATTCCTCCTGGAATTGCTGGCATTGACTGATACCGATCTGTCCCAATTGGTCGAAGAAATCCAACCTGGCGCGATGGTCGAAGCCAAGATCGCCTGCCCGTGGAATCTGAAAGGGATGCTGATGCGGCGCATCATGGATTACACACTCTCCACGCCTCGGCAACTCGTTGATGGCGTGCGGCTTGTGTATGAGGATGCGACCGTGTGGATGGCGCCCGGGCGGCGGACCGCCCACTTCCTGCTGCTAGTCGAGACCTCAACTCCCGAACGGTCTGAATCCGTCGCGGATGAATGGACCAAGCGGCTCGCAGAATGGCGGGATGCCGCGGAATAATCCCGGTCTTCGCCTCGCCCGCCTGCTCCTTGCAGGCTCCTTGCGGAGTTACTTTGCTTGACTGGACGATTCCAAGGGCGAATATTGGTCGCTTCTTTGGAAACCAGGTGAGAGCAGTGACACTGATTTCAGCAATTAGACATCTCCAACTGCCGCCGCGGCTTCGCCGGATCACCGTCTTGGGTGCCGCTTGGGCAATCACGTTCGCGGGAGCCACTGGATTATCGCCTTACAGCAGTACCGCATGGGCCGAAGAGGCCCCGGCAACCTCCAAGGAAGATCGTCCGGCGGCGAAGATGGACTCACTGACCGCACTGCAGGCCGGCCCCGTCTTCCTGGATCGGGTGATCGATGCGACCGAGTATCTGATCGGCCCCGGTGACGGATTGCGGATCGGCGTCGTCGGCGAGGCTCCCATAACACTGGACGTAGTGGTCACGCCCGAAGCCACGGTCGTTCTGCCGATCGTTGGGGCCGAATCGGTGCGTGGCAAGACTCTGGCGGAGGTTCGAGACGACCTCACGAAACTGCTGAAGGGTTATTACCCCCGAAGCACGGTGACGGTGTCGCTGACCGAAGTGAGGCGGTTCCGTGTGACGGTCAGCGGCGCCGTTCGCAATCCCGGACTTCACATTGTTACAGCCAACACGAGAGCGTCGGAAGTCCTATCACTCGCGGGGCTGAATGATCACGCGGGCCTTCGCTCGATTCGGCTGATGCGTGATGGTGAGGAGTCGCGAGTTGATCTGATCGCATTCGAGCGGCTCGGGCGGCGTGCCGCCAATCCGTACCTGACCGAAGGCGACATCATAAATGTTCCCGAAAGGAATCCGCGTTGGGGAACCATCGAGGTTGCCGGTGCAGTGAATAGTCCAATTCAGTTTGAATTCGCTCCCGGCGAGACGGTGCAGGATCTTCTGGAATTGGCGTATGGTCTGGCACCGAATGCCGACACCACGTTTCTGGAGCTCTGGCGTTTTCATCCCGGGGAATCCGTTTCCCGGCGCTACGATTGGCCGGCAGGCAGCAAGTTCGGCGAGTGGCGCCGCACCGCATTACTGCCGGATGACCGGTTGATCGTTCGAGGTGTTGATCAGTTCCGCGAGAAACTCTCTGTGCAAGTGATCGGTGAAGTTCGCCGCGCGGGAGTCTACATCTTTCCGAAAGTCGGGGTGCCGTTGCACGAAGTCATCGATTCGGCTGGCGGGTTCACGCCAGAAGCAGACTTGGAGCATGCTTCGATCATTCGTTCCGCGTCTCAGAACTGGCTCATCGAATACGAGAAGCGTGTTGCGCGGCTCCCGGCGGACTTGCTCTCCCGATCCGAGACGGATTGGATGTCCGCCAGTGCCATGAGTGAGCCAGGGCGGATTTCAACCGACTTTGTCCGGCTGTTTAAGGGCGGGCAGAAGGAGTACGACGTGATCCTGTCCGATAAGGATTTGGTCATCGTACCCCCCAAGGTCGCCTTCATCAATGTGATTGGACGTGTTGTGCAGCCCGGGCTGGTTACCTATAGGTCCGGCGGGGATTTGAACTACTATCTGGAACGCGTCGGAGGGTATTCCTGGCGGGCGGATCGTGGCGGCACCTTCATCGTCAAGGCCGGGACCGGCACAGCACTCAGGAAAGACGATGTGAAGATGATCGAGCCCGGCGACCTGGTCGTGGTGCCAACGAAACGTGAAAAGCACTTCTGGAATGGCGTCAAAGAGACACTCCTTGTCGCTTCCAGCCTCGCAACCATCTACCTGGTGATCCATCAGGCAACGAGATGAGCACTCCGGTGAGCCAATCGCAGAGATTCGATGACGGGGGAGTGGCATCCGGGGCCCCGGGGAATGCTGTTCATCTGATTGAGGTTCTTGCACGGGAGCGGCGCCTTCTGTGGCTCTATCCACTCGCGGTGACCGTCCTCGTGGTTTTGGTCTCGTTCCTGTTCCCGAACGTTTACCGGTCGACGGTCAGCATCCTCCCGCCCGAGAGGGATTTCCAGAGTATGAGTGTGCCGCTGGGCGATCTGAAGTCTTTGGCCTCTGGTGGCATGTCCTTGCCGCTGATGGCAACACCGTCAGACATCCTTGGTGCAGTATTGATGTCGCGCACTGTCCGTGATTCGGTGGTCGCTAAGTATAGTCTGGATCGGCGCTGGGGCATTAGCTTTGATAGGGCGGTGAGCCGGCTTCTGGACCAAAGCGGCGTCAAGGTGGAGCAGACGGGCGTCGTCGGTTTCTGGGCGAGCGATCGCGATCGGTTCTTTGCTGATACGCTGGTCAATGCACTGGTCGAGGAAGCCGACCGTCTCAATCGGGCGATTGTCACCAACAAGGCGCGGCAAACCCGCGAGTTTGTTGAGGGCCGCCTGACCGAGACCAAGGCGCAGCTTGACCTGGCCAGCCGCGCGCTGGAAGAATTCCAGAGCCGTCATCGCAGTGTCGCGCTCGAAGCGCAGATCACTGCGATGGTGGGCAATGCCGCCAAACTCAAGGCCCAGTTGACCGCCGATCAAATCGAATTGTCTACGCTGGAAGGCACTCTATCAGAGGAGCACTTCCGCGTGCGACAGCTTCGCACGCGTATTCGTGAGACGCGCAAACAGCTCGAGGACATGGAATCGTCGGCGATGGGCGACAGCGGTGCGTCAGCGTCGACGGAAATTGCCGGTTTGCCTCGCATCGGCCAGGAATTGGCCGAGAAAGTGCGCGACGTCAAAATCGCTGAGGCGCTTTACACTCTCCTGACCGAGCAGTACGAAAACGCGCATATCCAGGAGCGGCGCGATACGCCCTCGTTCTCTGTACTGGATCGTGCCGAGCGCGGCGGGAGAAAAGTGAGTCCCAAGCGGGCGCTGATCGGGATCGGCACATTCATCGTGGGGATCTGCCTGGCGGCCGCGCTGATACTCGTCCGCGAATTCTTGTCACAGATGGCTGTGACCGACCCTGTCCGTTACAACTCGCTGGCCGCCGCGTGGGCGTCTTTGCGGCCGGGCAAACGTTCCCCACGCACTTGAGAGTTTGAGGAGAACCAAAGCATGAGCAGTTCACCGTCAGGTACCACACGCCCCGTTCGTGTTGGCGTCATTGGATTAGGTGCGTGGGGGAAGAATCTTTTGCGCGAGTTCTCCCGCGGGATTCATTCCGTGGTTCCGATTGCCTGCGATGCGCTCCCGGATGCCCGGGCCAAGGCGGCCGCTCAATACCCGGGATTGCAGGTCACGGATGACGTCACGCAGGTTCTCGCTTCAGGCGTGGATGCTATCGTGGTATCAACGCCACCCGCGAGCCATTTCGAACTGGCGAGCGCTGCGCTGGATCATGGGAAAGATGTTTTTGTGGAGAAGCCGCTCGTCCTCGATCTGGCACAGGGCGGGCAGTTGGTAGAGAAAGCCAGGCGCAACGGCCGGATTCTGATGGTCGGACACATCATGGAATACCACCCCGCTGTCGAATGGCTCAAGAAGTACATCGAAGATGGCGGACTCGGCAAAGTGTACTACTTGTATGCCACGCGCGTGAATCTGGGGAAGCTGCGCGATATCGAGAATGCCATGTGGTCGTTCGCGCCGCACGATATTTCGATGATCTCATACCTTCTAGGCGAATTACCGCATCGCGTCGCCGCCGTGGGCCAGTCGTACCTGCGTCCCGGCATCGAGGACGTTGTCTTTCTGACCATGTGGTACAACGAGAAACTGATGGCGCACGTGCATACCAGTTGGCTGGATCCGCACAAGGCGCGTTCGCTCACCATTGTCGGCCAGAAGCAAATGGCGGTGTTTTCTGACACCGATCCCGCCCAGCGAATTACGATCTTTGATAAAGGCGTGGACGTGACCATGGACTACAACACGTACGCCGAATACCTGACCTTGAGAACCGGTGAAGTCCATATTCCCAAGGTCGACAATGCGGAGCCCCTGGCGGTCGAATGCCAGCATTTTATCGACAGGATCCATGATCGCAAACCGCCCCGGTCGGATGGGAATGACGGGCTGCGGGTTTTGCGTGTGCTGGAGGCCGCCCAGCGGTCGCTGCAGTCCGGCGGCACCCCTGTTGAGGTTGCAATTCCCGACGAGGAGAAGAAACGGTGAGTATCATTATTGATCCGTCCGCTCGCGTAGCGGAGGGAATCCGCTGGGGCGAGTTTTGCGTCGTTGGTCCGCGGGTGGTCGTCGGTCCCGGGTGTGAAGTGGGCAATCATGTCGTACTGGCCGCGGATACCGTGATCGGGTCCGGCGTTCGCATCGATGATGGCGCCGTGATCGGGAAGTTGCCGATGCGCGCCGCCAATACTGCCGTCACGAAACTCGCCGAACTGCCACCGGCACGTGTCGGTGAAGGAGCGATTATCGGGACTCATGTCGTCGTTTACCGCGGTGCAAGCATTGGGCAGAAAGTGCTCATCGCCGATCTTGCCACCGTCCGCGAGAACGTGACCATCGGTGATTTCACCATCATTGGCCGGGGTGTGGCGGTCGAGAACTTCTGTACCGTGGGACGTTACTGCAAGCTGGAGACGAACGTCTATATCACGGCGTATTCGACGATTGGGGATCGTGTGTTCGTGGCTCCCGGCGTGCTGACCTCCAACGACAATTTTGTCGGACGCACTGAGGAGCGGTTCAAGCACTTCAAAGGTGTCACCGTGGGCCGCGGCAGCCGTCTCGGCGTCGGTTCCGTGATCTTGCCGGGGAAGAATGTTGGTGACGACGCCCTCGTAGCGGCAGGCGCTCTGTTGACCAAAGACGCACCGGCGCGGATGATCGTTGCAGGAATACCGGCGAAGACCATGCGACCGGTTCCCCCCGAACAGTTACTTGACGCACAAAATTGGCCCGATGTTCAGAAAAAGTCTTGATTCCAGGAGAGTGTAATGCCAGTTCCGTTGCTTGATTTGACCAGACAATACCAAAGTCTGAAAACCGAAATCGATGCGGCCGTGGCCCGGGTCTTGGCCCATTCGAAATTCATCATGGGACCAGAGGTTGCCGCGTTTGAGAAGGAAGTTTCGGAGAAGCTTGGTGTGGCTCACGCGATGGGCGTGGCGTCGGGATCCGATGCGCTCATCCTGGCGCTCCGCGCTGTCGGTGTTGGGCCGGGTGACGAAGTGATTGTGCCGACCTTTTCTTTCTTCGCGACCGCCGGATCCGTGACGCATGTGGGAGCCACGCCGGTCTTTTGTGACATCGCCAAAGATGATTACAACATCGACCCGTCACTGATCGAGCAGAAGATCACCAGGAAGACCAAGGCGATCATGCCGGTCCATTTGTTCGGCCAGATGCCCGACATGGAAAAGCTCCGCAAGCTCGCCGATGCGCACAACCTGGCCATCGTTGAGGATGCGGCCCAGGCAATCGGCGCCGCGTACAAAGGCACGACGGCAGGCCGATGGGGCAAGGCTGGATGTTTCTCCTTCTTTCCCAGCAAGAATCTCGGCGCGGCCGGCGACGGCGGGATGATCATTTCCGATGATCCCGGCGTTGCGGACAATGTGCGCATGCTGCGCGCTCACGGAGCCAAACCAAAGTATTATCACGGTATCATCGGCTATAACTCGCGCTTGGACACAATCCAGGCCGCGATCCTCTCGGTCAAACTCAAACACCTCGATGCATGGACCGAACAACGGCGCGCCCATGCCGATGTCTATGACCGCGAATTGGCCGGTGTCGGGGATCTGATCCTGCCCAAGCGCACCGCGAACGCTTACCACATCTATAATCAGTACACGATCGCCACAAACCGTCGTGATGGTTTGACTGCTCACCTCAAGGGACTCGGTATCGGCATGGAAGTCTATTATCCGCTGCCGTTGCACGCACAGCAGTGCTTTGCGGGGTTGCCGGGCGCGGGGACGCACCTTCCGGTTGCCGAGAAGGCGGCAGTCTCGGTCGTGTCCATTCCGATCTTCCCGGATCTGACCCAGGCAGAGCAGTCGACAGTCATCGACGGGATCAAAGCATTCTTCAAATGAGTGCATCCGGCGCCGGCGCGACAGCATCTCGCGGGCGGTCGCGCGCGGCGGGCCGTTCCGGCCGGAAGCGTTCGTCCCGGCCCCTTGTCGTTTCTGCCTTCGGGACCCGTCCCCAACTGATCAAACTCTCGTCACTGTGGGAGTTGCTTGAGGACTCTTTTCGGTCGGTCTTGATCGACTCCGGCCAGCATTACGACTATGAGATGGCGGGAACATTCTACTCCGGCGGACGCATCCGGAAGCCGGACATCTACCTTGGCATCAAGCGCGATACGGTCGCGGGGCAGGTTGCCGGCATCGCCGATGCCATGAACCGAGCCTTCAAGAAGCTGCAACCAGATGCCCTCCTCACTTTTGGCGATACCAGTACGACCGCAGGTGCCGCCCTGGCGGGAGCCTATCACAATATTCCAGTGGCACATGTTGAGGCCGGGCTGCGCTCATTCTCTTTTGATTCTGCCGAGGAAAAGAACCGCATTGTGGCCGATCATCTGGCGACTTGGCGCTTTTGTCCCACCAGCACATCGATTACCAATCTGAGGAGAGAAGGCCTGACTGTCGGAAACTACGGCGTCGGTGACGTGCTCTACGAGTCGTTCTGCCGGCTGAGTGCGAATTCCAATGATGCCGCAATTCTCGCGCAGTTCGGTGTCGCGCCGAGCGAATACTATTTCGTCACAAGCCATCGGGCGGAAACCGTCGACAATCCCATCCGTTTGAAGAAGCTCGTTGCCATTGTGAAGTCGCTTGACCGGCGTACCGTTTTCGCTGTCCACCCGCGTACACGTAAGAATCTGATCGCAAACCGGCTCTGGTCGAATTTGAGCCGGCACTCGCGATTGGTCCTGACCGAGCCGCTTGATCATGCGCGTACTCTGGCGCTCGTGCGCGATGCACGCGCGGTGCTCACCGACTCCGGAGGAGTTCAACGTGAGGCGTGCTGGGCGAAGACGCCGTGTCTCACGTTGCGCGACCGGACCGAGTGGATTGAAGCTGTTGCCTGTGGCGCCAATCGTATTGTCGATCTCGATCAGGATAGCGTGAGGGCGGCGCTCCACCGGCCGTTCCGGATCAGACCGATTTCCGACCGGTACTTCCGTATGCGTGACCCCTCCCGGAGAATCGTCGAGCGATTGCGCGCCGATTTGTCCTAGCTTGGGATCCCCCGCCAGGGACATTGCTGGTAGCAGGCCGACCTGATGACGAACACATCGCTGCGGCATGCGGGCCTGGTTCTAATTGCGACCACAGCCGTCGCCAAGCTCGTTGGATTCTTGCGCGAGGCGGTCATTGCGTCTACCTACGGAACGACGCATACCGTCGACATCTATCTCGCGGCGATGACGTTGCCGGCGATGGTCGTCACGATCGTATTCCACTCCATTCCAAATGCGTTTGTCCCGCTCTTCGCCGAAAGGAGCGGACGGAGTCACGAACGCCGGCAGGCCGCGTGGCTTCTTGGCATCATGGTATTGCTTTCCGCCGGGACCTGGGTGCTGGCCAAGCCACTGGCCGGGCTGACCAACGCGGGATTCCCTCCGGAGTACCGGATGGAGACTGTCGTCGTACTCCGCATCACAGCGGTGGCCATCGCGTTGGCCACGATTGAAGCGCTGACCCGAAGCCGGCTGCTGGCGCACCGGCGGTTCTTACGTGCCGGCTTGTCACTGATGTGGCAAAGCGCGGTGATGATCGTGGCCATTTGGCTGTTTCCCAGTGGAGGCGCCCGGACACTCGCGTGGGGATTTGTGGCCGGTGGTGCGGCGGCGGCTCTCTGGAACCTGCTCCCAGCCCGAGGCCGGACGGATGTCGCCATGCCGGTTTCGGATCCGATCATTCCTGAGCTTGCCGGTGTCAGCATCAAGTACTGGGTTCCGCTCGTGCTGTTGGCGGACTCGATTCCGCAGTTGTACTCGGTTATCGATCGTCATTTGGCGTCATACCTTGCCGAGGGCTCGATTGCGTCGCTTCAGTATTCAAGCCTGATCGTGACCATGCCCGTTTCAATCTGTGGACTGACGCTGGGGACGGCGATTCTTCCTTTCCTCTCGACGGCGATTCAGGATCGGGACATGGTACGTGCCTCGGACATTTTCGACAAGGCCATTCGCTGGTCGTTGCTTGCGGTTGTGCCGGTCACGATCTGGATGCTCTTCTTTGCCGACGATGTGACGAGGCTGCTCTACCAGCGGGGGGCGTTCGGCGAGGTATCGCGTCAGCTCACCGCTTCAACTTTGCTTGTCTACACGTTGGGGCTGATTCCCAACGTGCTCATGGCGATCGCGGCCAAGGTATTCTATGCACTTCGCCGCTGGGGTCCCCTGCTTCTGGCGTCCGTTCTGGGAATCATCGCTAAGTGGCTTTTGAGTGTCCTGTGGATTGAACAGGGAAAGACGGCCGGCCTCGCGGCGGCGGCCGTTGCCGGGTATATCATCGGGATGGGTGTCCTGGCCGTGGCAATCCCGGGCCCTCTGCTTAAGCGCTGGCGGGGCTGGGCCAAGATTCTCATCGGATTGGGTGTCGTCTGCGCTTGTGGATCACTGGTGACGGTCGCGTTGGTACGCTTGCTGCCCGAGCTCTCGTCCACTCCTCTAGCGATTATGAGGTTGTCTGGAGGGGCCTGTCTGTGTTTAGTGGGAATTTGGTGGGCTGCGCCGAGGATCGGCCTGCCGGAATTGGCCTCCATTCGGGCAGCGATCAAGTGGCCCCTTTCCCGCTCATAGTCAGCCTCCACTCCATTACTTGCGCCCACCATGCAGCCCAACGATCGCATTCAAACAGTGATCATCGTCCACCTCCCGGCCGATTTTCACCTCACGCACCGGCGAGAGATGCTATTGGCCCTGGCCATGGAGCTTCCCGGCAGTGTTGCCATGCTCCTGGTCAACCGGCCGGTCACGTTCGATGTGACACCACTCAAATATCCACGGAAGTTCTGGACTGGGATTTGGCATACACGGGTGCAGCTTGAGCCAGATCGCCGCACCTGGATTATGACTCCACGCCTGGCATTTCATGAGACAATCGCCCAACGGTCGGAGACACTCGTCGGCATCAATCGAGGGTTGATGGCTGCTCAGCTAAAGACGACCCTCTCAAAGTACTTTCCAATGGCTACAAGGATCATTCAGTGGATCTATCATCCAGTCCAGGATTGGGTGTTCGGCACGATCGAGGGTGCTGGAAAGATCTATGAGTGCTACGACGAGTACCGCTGGCGTCCCACCGGGGAATTCGATGAGCGCACCTGGATCAAAGAGCAGCGGACACTCCAATCCGCCGATCTGACGTTTGTTACCACGGAGGGTCTGGGTATTCCCCGTGCAGCATTCGCGGAGCGGTTGGAATGCCTGCCCAACGGGGTGCCGGAGTACTTCTTTTCGCCGGCCACTCAGCCGGCCGACCCCATTGATACTATCACCCAGCCGCGAATTGGGTATCTTGGCAACGCCCGGACGGGTGTTGACTTCGGCTTGCTGGAAGCGATCTTTCGCGGCCGGTCGCAATGGAATCTGGTTTTCATCGGGCCTGTCGAGGACGAATCGGCTATTCGGAATTTGAAAAGGCTGAGCAACGTCCACTTCCTGGGCCAGAGGCCGCAGCACCAGATTCCAGGCTTGCTGCAGAGATTAGACGTTGGCTTGGTGCCGCTGCTCGATACCGGATTCACCCGCGTGATGGCACCACTCAAGCTTGCGGAGTATCTTTCCTGCGGTGTTCCGGTAGTAGCGACGGATCTGCCGGATATGCGAAAATTTATGAGCGTCGTTAAACTGGTGCCCGGCCAACAAGCGCCGTACGATTCTGCTATTGCTGAGTGCCTGGCGCAGGGGAAGCCGTCCGTTTCCGCGGGTTTGATCGAGGCCGCGCGGCCGTACTCATGGAATGCGATCTGCAGCCAGCGCCTGATTCCGATTCTGAGCGAAGTGTTTCGTTTCTCATCGCAGGCTGTTCACGTGCAAGAATCGGATTTCTGAGTCACTAACCCGGCCGAGGCAATACCCTGAGAATGTCAGCCACGATCAGTTCCGATAGTCGCGATTCGAGGGCGAAACGGCCGCGTGTCCTCCTCGTCGCACCCAATCCTGTCGCCACGTTCATCAGCCAGGATTTCCAGGTCCTTCAATCCGAGTTTGACGCCGTGATGCTCTCGTACCAAAACCTCACTTCAATCCCGCATCTGCGGTATGAAGTTCGCGGCGCTGATGCGATGGTCATCTGGTTCGCGGGACGGCACTCACCGCCGGCCGTTTGGATGGCACGGCGACGGGGGATACCCGTGCTCACGATCATCGGCGGATACGAAGTTTTTTGGATCCCAGAAATCCGCTATGGCGTTCCTCCCGGCTCACTCCGCGCGCGGCTGTTGCGATGGGTTCTCGCAAACTCGACCCGAGTCGCGGTCGTCTCACGCGTGATGGAAGAACGAGTCTCCACGCTGTATCCAGAGATCATCGCGAAGACGACTCGTATTTCCAACGCAGTCTCCACGCAGCGTTTTCAGATCGGCACGGCTCAGAAGCGTCAGGGTGTATTGTGTGTCGGCGTTATCAACCGCAGCACGCTGATTGTTAAGGGCTGGCGGCTCTTCCGTGAGGCTGCATTACAGATGCCAAACGAACAGTTCACGGCCATAGGGGTTGTCGCCGACCGCGCCGGTTTGGAGTTCGTTTCCAAGCTGCCACCGAATCTCACTTGGCTCGGTGCTCAATACGGAGCTGACCTGATTCGTCGGTACCAGGCGGCATCGGTGTATTTCCAGGGCTCTGTGCACGAGAGTTTCAGTCTGGCCCTCGCTGAATCGATGGCATGCGGCTGTATTCCTGTTGTGTCTCGCAATGGAGCGCTTCCTGAAGTCGCCGGTGATGCCGGTTACTACCTTGATGGCCTGACGCCGGCTTCAGCAATCAAGGCGATTACCTCCGCCCTCTCCGCATCGGAAGAGCGCCGGACGCTCGCCCGCCAGCGGATCATCGACAACTTCGATCTCGAACGCCGGCGAGTCGCGCTCTGCGACCTGGTTCGTCAAATGCTGGAAGCCCGCTAACTCGTTGCAAGCCATGACTCCACTGCCAGGGCGAAGCTCGT
The DNA here is from genome assembly GCA_021813505.1 of bacterium. Lineage (GTDB taxonomy): Bacteria > Zixibacteria > MSB-5A5 > WJJR01 > WJJR01 > JACRMA01. The sequence continues at coordinate 158,467 of JAKAKI010000040.1, forward strand.
GGCGGGGTGGATTGCACTGGCAAAAAACCGCGAATGCTGGTATCATGAAGGCGTGGGTGAAGTGCCTCCAGAGAACGCTTTTCTAAAGGCTCTGTCGCAGTACATCGGGCGCTGGCGCTGGATTGTCTGGGACCTTGTGGCCCTTCAGGTGGCGTTTGTGATCGTCTTCTGGCTGCGCTTCCGGATTGGGTCACCGGGGGCTGGCGTTCCGGTGCCGCCTGTCGACTATCTGGGCCCGGCCTGGTGGATCTCCGTCTGCTGGCTGGTAGTCTTCGCGTCGTTCGGCCTCTATCGGACAGCCGGTTACCGGACGATCACCGCCGAGCTCACGCGACTATTTCACGCGGTTACATTCGGCACTCTCTTGCTGGCGGTGCTGACGTTCGATCCCACGCGTCCCTTTGCAGAGCCGCGAACGATTCTTGTCGGGTACTGGCTGGCGCTCTTGGTCCTCCTCGGTGGCGGGAGGTTGCTGCCAATCCTGCGGTTTCGGGGGACAGACCGGACAGAGTCCTTCAATATCGCTGGTCCCCGGCTGGCGATTCTCGGTTCGGACGCAGTCCTTGTCGTCGTTTCCTATTACATGGCATTCTGGCTGCGCTTCGATGGCCGGATCACGTCGGATGCTATGGTGGCGTTCTGGAACACGCTGCCTCTCGTCTTCCTGGTCCGCATTGCGGCCTTCATCTATTTCCGTCTCTACTCCGGGGTCTGGCGGTACGCTTCGATCAATGACCTGATGTCGATTCTCAAGGCCGTGACTGCTGGGACAGGCCTGCTGGTCTTGCCGGTATTCTTCTTCGGAATTCCGGGGTATCCCCGTTCCGTGTTCCTGATCGATTGGGTGCTTATGGTCATCCTCCTGGGCGGCGGCCGATTCGCCCTGCGCGCCCTGCGGGAGTTCCCGCCTAGATACCTGCGGGGCGGTCGGCGAATCTTGATCGTCGGCGCCGGAGATGCCGGTGAGATGCTGGTGCGCGAACTGACCAAGAATCCGAGCGGACTGATTCCGGTAGCACTGATAGACTCCAATCCCCGGAAACATGGAGCACGATTGCACGGGGTCCCGATCGTCGGTGACCAGAGACAACTGGCTTCGGCGGCGCGCCGATTTCGCGCTGAGGAAATCCTAATCGCTATACCGTCGGCGACCGGTGCACAGATGCGCGAGATTGTTGCCGCCTGTGCTATGACCGGCCTGCCCTTCAAGACCGTGCCATCGTTGCGCGAGATAATCGACGGCCGGGTCAGTGTCGGCCAGACGCGCGCAGTGCAGGTTGAGGACCTTCTCCGCCGCGCACCGGTCGAGACCGATCCCTCGATGCTGGGACGGTTGCTTGCCGGGCGCCGCATCATGGTGACCGGTGCCGCGGGCTCCATCGGCAGCGAACTGGTCAGGCGGATTCTCCCATTCAGACCGGCCCAGCTCTTCCTGGTCGACCGGGCAGAGAATGCCCTTCACGATCTCCTGGAAGAGTTGACCCGAAGCGGCGACGCGAGAAATGTCGAAGGAGTGTTGATCGACATCACCGACCGCACCCGATTCCACAAGAAGTTCGCACGGCAGATTCCCGAGGTGATCTTCCATGCGGCGGCCTACAAACAGGTTCCGTTGGCGGAGCATTATCCCGATGCCGTCGTGCTGAACAACATCGGCGGATCACGTTTCCTGATGGACTGGTCGTTGGAACGCGGGGTAGGCACCTTTGTAAACGTCTCCACCGACAAAGCGGTGCGACCGCGAAGTGTCATGGGCGCCACCAAGCGCGCGGCAGAGCTTTTGGCATTGCGGCGCGCCGAGGAGGGACGGACGAAATTCGTCAGCGTCCGCTTCGGCAATGTCTTGGGTTCAAGTGGTTCCGTTGTCCCCCTATTTGAACGCCAGATTCGGGCCGGCGGACCGGTAACAGTGACGCATCCAGATGTCACGCGCTATTTCATGACCGTCGGTGAAGCGGCGCTGCTGGTCCTGCAAGCGGCAGCGATCGGAAGTAATGGACAGCTTCTGGTATTGGACATGGGCGATCCGGTGCGGGTCGCCGATTTGGCCCGCGACCTCATCGCGCTCTCGGGGTTGAGACCGGACCACGACATCAAGCTCAAGTTCATCGGACTGCGCCCGGGGGAGAAGCTCACCGAGGATCTCTTCGGTCAGGCCTGTACCCCCCGCCGGTCCTCCCACGACAAGATCTGGCTCATTGATGCGGTCGATGATGCCGCTCCCGACTTTGAATCACGGATCACCGATCTGATCGCGATCGCCCGCGATGGCGATCTGGAACGAACTCTGAAGACTCTTCATGACGTTGTCCCGGGATACGCGAGTGATGATGAGTCACTCGACGCCGATCCGAAAGAAGTCGGTGGAAGCGTGCCGGCATCCGGATTGACCGGATCGGGGTTTGCCGCGGTGAAGGATCGGTCCCTGAACGCCGATTGATCACAACTTCAGGCAGCACTGTCTTTTTCCAAAGGAGAGTTCGGAACATAATGCTGGATCTCAAATTTATCCGGGAAAATCCGGACCTCGTTCGGCAGGCAATCGCCAATAAGAACGAAGCGGACAAACTCAACGAGTTGCTGGCGCTCGATGGACGCCGTCGCGACATCATCGGTGAGGTGGAGGCCTTAAAGCATCAGAAGAATGTCGCATCCGAAAACGTGGCGAAGACCAAGAAGGCGGGCGGCGACGCGTCCGATGCGATCCTGGCATTGCGCGCTGTTTCGGACAAGGCCCAGGCGCTCGATGAGTCGCTCCGGCAAGTCGAGGAACAAATCCTCCAGTTGCAACTGCGCATTCCGAATATTCCGAACTCAGATGTCCCCGTCGGAGACGAATCGGCGAATCAAGAACTTCGCTACTGGGGCGAAAGGCCATCGTTGGCGTTCAAACCGGCGCCACATTGGGAGCTCGGCGAGACGCTGGGGATTTACGATGGGGCCGCCGGCGCCAACGTCTCCGGATCGGGTTTCTTCGTGCTGAAAGGTGCTGGGGCGAAAATGCAGCGCGCGCTTGTCAGTTTCATGCTCGACCGGCATACGGCGCACGGCTACATCGAACATCGCCTGCCGTACTTGGTGACGGCGCGCACGATGCAGGGAACCGGGCAGCTGCCCAAACTCGCCGAGGACATGTACCATATCGAAGCGGACGATCTGTATTTGATCCCGACCGCCGAAGTCCCACTAACCAACCTGAGTGCCGGCGCCATCATCCCCGCCGACTTGCTGCCTCAGAAGGCCGTGGCGTATACGCCCTGCTTCCGTCGCGAATCTGGAGCTCACGGCAAGGACACGCGCGGCATGTTACGCGTCCACCAGTTCGACAAGGTGGAGCTTGTCAAAGTCGTGGAGCCGGAACACTCCTACGACGAATTGGAATTGTTGCTGGCAGATGCGGAGGCGATCCTGCAGGCTCTCAAGCTTCCTTATCGCGTCAAGCTGCTGGCGACGGGCGATCTGTCGTTTGCGGCGGCGAAATGCTATGATCTGGAAGTCTACTCCGCCGGTGTGGACACATGGTTGGAGGTCTCCTCCTGTTCGAATTTCGTCGATTTCCAGGCGCGCCGAATGAACCTGCGGGCACGACCCAAGGGAGGCGGGAAGCCATTCTTCCCTCACACGCTCAACGGTTCGGGACTGGCCCTGCCGCGCACGATGATTGCCATCTGGGAGAATTACCAGACGGCCAAAGGCTCGATCATCATTCCGGAAGTTCTCGTGCCGTACATGGGCGGGCAGACCGAGATCGCCTGAATCGGTCATCCGACTTCGTGGCGGTTCCTCTATGAACCAGGCACTCACTAAAGCGGTTCGCCGGCGGTTTGGGACTTTGCTTCACGGCCGAACCGGATATGCTGGACTCCCTTTGGCCTTTAAGGGTCTCCTGATCCTCGGGGTTGTGGCGATTGCCGTCCTGCTGGCGTACTCGACTCAAAAGATGGTGCGTGAGCTCAAGGCGTCAGAGGCCCGCCTGGCCAATGCCTACGCCGGCCAATGGAAACGCGCCGCGGAATCAACCGATCCGGGTGAAATCGGCTATCTGTTCGATCAGATCATCAGCAAGAGCGACTTTCCGATCGTCGTGACCGACCCCGACGGGAAACCGCTTTACTGGCGTGGCTTGAAAGATATCGACGAACGCGACACGACGGCCGCCAGCCGGCAGAAGATCATCTCGTTGATGGACCAGATGAGCACGGAGTATCCTCCGGTGCCGATTGTCTACGAGGGAAGGACGCTCTACGATCTTCATTACGGGAACTTCGAACTGATCCGGGCCGCGTCACGCTTTCCGTACATCATGCTCGGCTTGACCACGCTGATTCTGGTCATTGCTTACGTCAGCTTCAGCAACATCAAACGCGCGGAGCAGCGGTACATCTGGGTCGGCATGGCCAAGGAGACGGCTCATCAAATGGGCACTCCTCTCATGTCGCTGCTGGGTTGGCTGGAGAAGCTGCAAGAGCAATGCGTGCCCCCTGGACAGGAAAGCTCCGAGTCCGCCGACGACATCGGCTACGTCCTGACACGCATGCGTGCCGACGTGGCGCGTTTGAACCGTGTCGCGCAGCGATTCAGCAAGATCGGCTCCGATCCCGACCGCAAGCCACAACAGGTGGAAGCCGTCGTCGAAGAGGTTGTTGCGTACTTCCGGGAGCGGCTGCCATTGCAGGGGAGGGGAGTTCGGATCACTCTCGATACAGAGCCGGCGCCACCCGCCGCGATCAATCCGGAATTGGTGGCGTGGGTCCTCGAGAACCTGATCAAGAATGCCATGGAGTCAGTTGACGCCAAGACGGGCACAATTGCGGTTCGCTGCGGACCCAATCCACGCGGAGGCGTGCGAATTTCGGTGACGGATAATGGGCGCGGTATCCCCGGCAAGCAGCAGCAGAGGATCTTCCACCCAGGATTTACCACCAAGAAACGCGGCTGGGGACTTGGTTTGACCCTGGCCCGGCGCATTGTCATGGAATACCATGGCGGCGATCTGTATCTTGACGAATCAGTTCCGAACCAAGCCACGCGATTCATCGTAGAACTTCCCGCGTGATGACAGTTGACCGGTGGCCAACATGTAGGAGCAGTGAAGGGGCAGAGAACATATGGTGAGTCGGCAATTACTATGGGTGGATGATGAGATCGAATTGCTCGAGTCTCATTTCCTCTTTTTGAAGGGACGCGGCTACGAGGTGACAGGCGCCCATTCCGGCGAAGACGCCCTCGAATGGATCCAGAAGCGCCGCTTCGATCTGGTCCTCCTCGACGAGCAGATGCCGGGAATGGATGGGCTGACAACTCTTGAGGAACTGAAGAAGATCGATCCCAATCTTCCGATCGTGATGGTGACCAAGACGGAAGAAGACCGGATCATGGATCAGGCGATCGGCAAGAAGATCGATGACTATCTCACGAAGCCGGTCAACCCGTCCCAGATTCTCTCAGTCATCAAGCGGCTGCTCGAGCGGCGCAAGATCCAGTCCGAGCATCTTGCCAAGAAGTACGTCGAAGATTTTAATTCGCTCCGCGATGTCCTCTCGCCGAGGGCGCATTGGAAGGAATGGATCAAGGCGCACTTCATGCTTTCCCGCTGGGATTTGGAACTCGACTTGTTCGTCAACCTCGGACTCGACCAAACCCACCGTGAGCACAAGCGGGAGTGGAACGCGGAGTTTGGGCGGTGGGTCGAACGGGAGTACCCGAAGTGGCTGGCGCAGTTGGATTCGCCCGATCGCCCGCCGTTGTCGATCGATGTCGTGAAGCGGCACCTGGCGCCGCATCTCCGCGCCGGGAAGAAGGTTTTCTTCTTTGTGATCGACTGTGTCCGGCTTGATCAATGGTTGAATATCGAACCGGAGTTGGCTGAGTACTTTACCATCGAGCGAGATTCGTATTTCTCCATCCTCCCGTCGGCCACCCCGTTCAGCCGCAACGCGATCTTCTCGGGCATGTTCGCGGATGAAATCAAACGGCTTTACCCGGAGCTCTGGCAGATCGGAGACAAGGATGAGTTTTCCCGCAACCGGCTGGAGCGCCAGCTCCTGGACCAGCAGTTGGACCGGCTGGGTGTGCGTCTTCCGGTTGCACCAAAGTACGTAAAGGTCCTGGATTTTGCCGAGGGGGAGAATGTCTACCGAAAATTTTCCGGCTACAAGGATACGCCCCTGCTTTCCGTGGTGTACAATTTCATCGACCATCTTGCCCACGGGCATTCTGAGGATGAGATCCTCCACGAACTCGCGCCCGATGAAGCTGCGTTTCGCGGCCTGATGAAGACGTGGTTCATCAACTCCTCGTGGCTTAAAGTCCTTCGCAAGATTGCCCGCGAGCCGAATGCGGTTGCGGTTATCACAACCGATCATGGCAGCATTATGGGGACCCACGCCTCGGTCGCGCACGGCAGGAAGGACACTTCGCCGAACCTGCGTTACAAGTTCGGCGACAACCTCAATGGTGATCCCAAAGAGGCAGTGATCATCCGGGACCCGCGCACGTATCGGCTGCCGATGTTCACCATGAACACAACGTACCTTTTGGCCAAGGAAGAATTCTACTTCGTCTATCCCACCAACTTCAATGAGTACCAGCGCAAATTTGCCAACACATTCCAGCATGGCGGCATCTCGCTGCCGGAAATGATTCTGCCCGTCATCACGCTGACACCGAAGTAATTGAGTGCCCCTTCGGACCAAGGAGCTTGGGTTGCCGGCCCAATACCTGCCCCCCCCGAAGTGGGCCTATAAACATGAATCCAGCAACGCCGCCAACTGTGTCACCTGTCGGTTCGCACGTGACGAAATCTGAAGCCGAAACCGAGCAGTTGGCAGCCGCTTTCGCGCGAATCCTCAATCCGGGAAGCTGGGTGGGGCTGATCGGCGCGCTCGGTTCGGGCAAGTCCGTCTTCGCGCGCGCAGTGGGGCGTGCCTGGGGTGTGGAGGTGGCGATGCCATCTCCGACATACACGCTCATGAACTGCCTTGCGGGCCGTTGCCCGATCTACCACATGGACCTGTACCGGATCGAATCGGCTGACGAACTGGATTTCGCCGGGCTCACGCCGTATTTTTCGTCATCGGGCATCTGTTTGGTCGAATGGGCCGAGAAAGCACATTCCCTCTGGCCCGCGATGGGATGGACTGTCACGTTTGACCAACTCGACGAAAACTCCCGGCGCATTGAGATAGCCTCGCTCCGCGAAAGTCATTGAGGACGACTGCGTGCTGGTTATGGGATTCGATTGTACTGCCCCGAGGCTGACACTTGGGCTCGCCGATGGCGATCGGGCGCTTGGCCGCTGGGACGATACACCCCAGAAACACCGCGGTGATGCGCTTGATGGTTTGATCGACCGCGCATTAGGCGAAACCGGTGTGACGCGCGCTGATGTCCGTGGTTTGGCGCTGGTCACGGGACCCGGTTCGCTGACGGCGACGCGCATCGGCTGGGCGACGGCGTGCGGCTGGGCCAAGTCCACCGGCATTCCGATTACAGGCTGGACAACGCCTCACGTACAATGGCGCAAATGGATGGGAACCGATTCTGCGTCATTGGTGATCACGAGGCACCTCAAGTCAGACGCAACAGTCTATTGCATGATTCATCATCGGGGTCTCGAATTCTATTGCTACCAGCTCGCCGATGAAAGTCCGCCGGGAAATCCAGTTGCGGTACTTCTCGATCAATGGCGGCCATCAGCCGTTCCTGCCGTGCTTCTCGGCCCGGGCCTCTTGAGCCATCGCGATAAATGGGCTTCCATGATCACGCCGAACCTGGAAATCGTCTCCGAAGACGAGGCACTGGTTGGAGGCGACACGCTCGCACAATGGGGAGTGGCGGAGCTGAGTGCGGGTCGGCGGTTGGACCCAACTGTCTCACCGTTGGATTATGGTCTGCCACCGACTTTCCGGAAGGCCTCATGACTGTGGGTGGAGCCGTGATACGCGCCATGACGTCGAAAGATATCTCTGCCGTCACAGCGATGGAACGCGACATCTTCCCCGATCCGTGGACCGAGGATATGTTCCGGGAGGCGCTGATACTTTCCAAGTCGGTCAATCTCGTTGTAGCCGATGGCGATGGTTCGCTGTGCGGCTATCTCTGCGCGCAGGCGGTGGCCGATGAAATTCAAATTCACAATGTTGCCGTGGCCACGACCCACCGCCGCCAGGGGATTGGCCGTGCCCTTCTGGAGTACGCCGAGAAACAGGGCAGCGATAACGGTGCCGTCTGTGCCGTTTTGGAGGTCCGCATTACCAATACCGCAGCCCTTGCCATGTACGGGCAGATGGGGTATCGTCGGATAGGCCGGCGGCGCGCTTACTACCGGAAACCGGTGTGTGACGCGCTGGTGTTACTGAAAGTGTTTGATGGTGCCCCGGCAGAAGAAACCAAACAGGATGTGAGTTGATGGAATGGTTTCGTAAGGCGAAGGCGGGGCTAACCCGCCAGGATAAGCAGGACATCCCCGACGGCCTTTGGACCAAATGCGGCGGTTGCGGGGAGATTATCTATGCCCGCGAGCTTGAACGCCGTTTCTGGGTTTGCCCGTCGTGCGAGTATCACTTCCGCATCGGTCATGCCGAGTACATACGACTGCTCTTGGACGACGGTGTTCTGGAAGAGTACGACCGAGGTCTAATCTCCGGTGACCCGCTTAAATTCAAGGACAAGAAGAAATATCCGGAACGCATCGCCGATGCGCAGCAGAAGACGGGCCTGGCTGATGCCGTGGTCTGCGGCATTGGTAAGATCGGCGGACGCGCGGTTTCATTCAGCGTGATGGAGTTTGCATTCATCGGTGGCAGCATGGGTTCGGTAGTCGGGGAGAAGGTGGCCCGCGCCATCGAACGCGCCATGACCCGGCGCATCCCACTCGTGATTGTTGCCTGCTCCGGCGGCGCCCGCATGCAGGAGGGGATTCTCTCGCTCATGCAAATGGCCAAGACCAGCTTCCTCCTGGCGGAGCTGGTGGAAGCGAAGATTCCCTACATCTCCGTGCTGACCAATCCCACCACCGCCGGTGTGATGGCATCATTCGCGTCGCTGGGTGACGTCATCATTGCCGAACCCGGAGCGCAACTCGGATTCGCTGGCCCGCGCGTGATCCGTGAGACGATCCGTCAGGAATTGCCGCCGGGATTCCAGAGTTCCGAGTTTTTCCAGGAACACGGCTTCCTCGATAAAATCGTCAAGCGCACGGAATTGAAGCCGACCTTGATCAATTTGCTGACTTTTCTCTCCGGCCCGAACTCCGGAGTCATGGAAAAGACTGGTTCAACTCTCCCGATGCCCGGGGGCTTGCCAGAATCGCCTGCGTGAGTTTGGGGTCGCGTGTGAACTACCACGAGGCCGTGTCCCGCCTTTATTCTCTCGAATTCTGGGGAATAAAGCTTGGCTTGGACAACATCGAGCAATTTGCGCGCCGTCTGGGAGATCCGCACAAGAAGTTTCCCTCGATCCACATCGCCGGCACGAATGGCAAAGGGTCGGTTACCGCGCTTCTCGATTCCATGCTGCGTACGGCAGGGTATCGGGTGGGACGGTATACTTCGCCTCATCTGCGCGATTTTCGCGAACGGATCCATGTGCAAGGTCGACCCGTCGCACAGACTGACGTGGCCGATTTTGTCCGGCGGCATTGGGCGGCCATCCACCGCGAACGGTACACCTATTTTGAGACTGTCACGGCAATGGCATTCGACCTGTTTGCGAAGCAGCATGTCGACGTCGGCGTCATCGAGGTGGGACTGGGTGGGCGGTTTGATGCCACCAATATTGTGCGTCCGATCATGTCGATTATCACCAACATCGACCTGGACCACACGGAGGTGCTTGGAAATACGCGCCGCGAGATTGCATTGGAGAAGGCGGGTATCATTAAAGAAGGCACACCGGTCGTGATCGGGCCGCTGGTCCCCACGGCGCGACGCGCTATCGAGAATGTCGCCCGGGATCGCAATGCACCGTTGTGGAGCAGCTACGAAATCCTCAGTGACAGGGCGTTTCCATGCCACAGCTTGCTGGCGTCAATGCGCTGGCATCTCCCGCTTCTGGGTGATCACCAGGTGGCGAATCTGAGCGTGGCCCTGGCTGCAGCGTTTGTGCTTCATGCGCATGGGTTCAAACTCTCGGTCGCGAACCTGCGACAGGGGATACGGAAGACATGCTGGCCCGGACGGTTTCAAATCATCCCCGGAATACCGACGATTGTATTCGATGTCGCGCACAACGCCCCGGGCGTGCAGCGAGTTGTTGCCACTTGGCGCAAAGTGTTTGGCCGTCGACGCGCAGTCCTGGTCTTTACCGCTCGGGGAGACAAGGACTTCAAATCGATGTGGCGGGCGCTAGCTCCCCAGACCGCGCGGTGGATCGGCTGTCCGCTGCCGCATTCACGGGGAATCCCTGAGGAAACGATGCGCGCCATGGCACATGCATCCTCGGCTCCGTTTGAGTGGTGCTCCGATGCCCAGGCAGCATTGCGGCGCGCCCTGATCGAGGCGGGAGGCGATGGGCTGGTACTGGTCGTGGGATCGCACTACCTGGTAGGTGATCTAATCCGCCCCGAGCATTTTGACAGAGTGCCCGCCAAGTCCCGTCAGATACAGGAACTGACTTGGGCCGGTATTTTGAGAATGGCGCGGGAGTGCCGATAGAGTGTCAAAGACTGGGCGCGATCGCTGGTCACCGGGAACAGATAGCGGTATTGTGTGTTTCGGGACTGCGGCGTTGACTTTGAGTCGCGCGCTTTGTAGCCTGCAATTTCTGATGAGGAGGACAAATGTCGAAACCAGTTGAAGTCACAGATGCGAATTTTGATGCCGAGGTGCTGAAGTCGGAAATTCCGGTTCTCGTTGATTTTTGGGCGACGTGGTGCGGCCCGTGCAAGATGATTGCGCCGGTGGTTGCGGAATTGGCACAGGAGTACGACGGCCGCTTGAAAGTTGCCAAGATCGACGTCGATAAGAACAATTCGGTGGCCAGCCAGTTTCGCATCATGAGCATCCCCAGCCTGCTCTTTTTCAAGGGCGGCGAAAAGGTCGACCAGATCATTGGCGCTGTCCCCAAGCAGAATTTCGTGGACAAGATCACCAAGATTCTGGCATGACCATCAACCCAGAGCTGAGCCGAGGCGCCTCCGAACCTATGAGCAACTCTCCAGTCATATCCGCCGATTTGGTTTGGGAAGGCGGGATGTCGTTCGTGGCGCGAACCGACTCCCATCACTTCATCACGTTGGATGCGTCGGCCGAGGATGGCGGGCAGAATTCCGGCCCCCGTCCGATGGAAGCAGTTCTTTGCGCGCTGGGTGGCTGCTCCGGCATGGACGTGGTCGCGTTCCTGCGCAAGAAACGGCGCACGGTCGAGGCGCTCACTGTCCGCGTCAGCGGCAAACGACGCGAGAATCCCCCGCGCATCTTCGAAGAGTTGAATCTGGAGTATCGCCTGCGCGGTCCCGATCTCACCGATGCCGACATTCGCTGGGCGGTGGAGCTATCTATCAACAAGTACTGTTCAGTTTTGGCGATGCTGGGTCAGACGGCCAAAGTCGTGCCGCGTTGGACACTGGAACCTCCGGCCACTTCGTAACATAAATAGCCCTGAACTCGACCCCTGCCGCCGTTGTTAGAAGGTAGGCGGCAGTGCTTTGGGGCACATGTTTGCATGGACTTCGGCGGCTGCCGCGTCGATAATCGCATATAGGAGTGCAACTGGGGTCCGGAATGGGATATACAGTGGTCAACAGGGGTGGATTCGGCACATGGGGCGGCGGTGGGATGTTCCCACCGGCGATCAAAGCGTTGCTGTGGGCAAACGGGGGCATGTTTCTGGCCCAGATGTATGCCAGCGCGCCGCTCCTGCATTACCTCGGTCTGTCGCCGGCAATGGTCATGAAGGGGGCTGTCTGGCAGCTTTTCACCTACATGTTCCTGCACGGCGACTTCTTCCACATTCTGTTTAACATGTTGGCGCTGTGGATGTTTGGCCGGGATATCGAGGATGTTTGGGGGACCAGGGCGTTCCTGAAGTACTACATGATCTGCGGTATAGGGGCGGGAGTTGTAACCGCGCTGGTTCTCTGGGGGAGCGTAGTTCCCACGATCGGGGCATCTGGGGCGATTTTCGGGATTCTGCTCGCCTTCGGGATGCTGTGGCCGGATCGCATCATCTACCTGTGGTTCTTCTTTCCCATCAAGGCCAAGTACATGGTGATGCTGTTTGGGGCTCTGGAACTGGTGGCCTCATTCAAATTCACCGCTGATGGCGTTGGGCATTTCACCCATCTGGGCGGCCTGGCGATTGGATTTCTGTATCTGAAGATGGGCGACCGCCCGTTTCGATTCCCCCGTCCGCTGGCGTTCCTGGGAGTCTGGCGGGGGCGGCAGAAGGCACGCCGTCTCAAAAAGCAGTGGGAGGACCAGCGTGCCCTGATGGAGGCCGTTGACAGGGTGCTGGACCGGATCAATGAAGTCGGGTTCGAACAGTTGACGCCCGAAGAGAAGGCCATCCTGGAGCGCGCATCGCAGAAGTTGTCGACCGAAAAGAGCAAGAGCTGACCGGGATCCCCAGCCTCTTGCCAGGAGAACGACCATGTTAACCGTGACTGTTGCCGCCCGTCAGCCTGAATCACAAAGGCGTTACCGTGATTTGCTCAAGGAACTCGGTGTTGCGGCTCATTACGTGACCGACCACGAGCAGCTCATAAAATGTGTCCGCACGCGTCCTGTCGACCTCGTTCTATTCGACCTAAACGACCCTCGTTGGCCCGCGCGCAAATGGCTGGATGCCGCCGCCGTCGATAGCGATTTAGCCGCTGTCCCCGTCGTGTGGGTGGGTTCCGAAGCACCTGCTCCGGATATGGAGGCCATCGCGCAGTATCGCCTGGGAGTGCATCTCCCCAAGATGCCCGATGCCGCGGCGTTGACTGCGGTCATAACCACCATCACCGGCGCGGTACGGCGGGAGACAGACAGTGGTCAGGTTCCCCTTGCCGGGTCGGATCCGGAGGCCTGGAAACCCGCGGTGAATACGATTGACGACGCGCTCAGTATCTTTGTCGAAGCGCCTGATGCGTCGCTGGCGGCAGGCTCCGCAAAGCCGAAGTTGGAACAGCCGTCCACCAAGACGAAAGAAGCGCCGCGCAACGCTTCTGGATCTACCGGGGACGACTATGATCTGTTCGTGGCTGAAATGGTCAAAACCGAGCCCCACTCACTTCCACGCGAAGCTGTACCCAGGTTCGTCGACGCGGGCGTACCAACCGGCACGGAGAAGGGTATCCTAATCCCGCATCCCGATGACGCGGATTTCGTGGTGCCGGAGGAGTCGGCTCCCAATTCGCAGCCCGACGTTGGCCTGTCCCTGATGAGCGGGTTGGAGACCACGGCCGAATCCGATTCCCCAGTTCGCGAGAGTGATCAAGAGGCGGATGCCCAAAAGGCGCTCATCGACAAGATTGCCGGCGAGGTGGCTGCCCGTCTGGCCGGAGAACTGGTGAAGAAGCTTGATCCGTCGGCGATCCGGAAGGCCGTCGAGGCCACGCTGACCCATACGCGTTAGGGATGCACAGCCCTGCAAGTCCGATTCTCCCGCAATGATCCTGTTTGCGCGCGTCGCCTTTTCTGGCGATCTTCGTTCGACTTTGAGGTTCGATAACGAGTATACGTGAGGCAGCCATGGCCATCCTGAATCGCGCTACTGGGGTTAATTCATTCGGAAAGAGCTCAGAGACACCGTTTACGTGGTCTGTCGTGATGCGCCGGGGATTTCTGACACTTCTCGCCAGTGTTCTACTCCTGGCATCTTTGAGCGGTAGCGCCTTTGCGCAGTTTGAACTGGGCGGGGGAGAGCCTCAGCAGATCCTGTCCGGCCAGGCATACGCGTCGTTTACCCAGGCGAAGGCGGGGGATACTGTTTGGCTGGCGGTCCAGATCGATCTGGAACCGGAGTGGCACATCAATTCCGCACGCCCCCTGCAGGATTTCCTGATTCCGACCAAGCTTGAACTCAAGCTGCCCACCGCACTCAAAGCCGGTGCGGTGACCTATCCCGAGGGAAGAACGATCCCGCTATTGGGCGAGCAAATGTCGGTCTATGCCAGCGGTGCGACTTTCCTAGTGCCGGTCTACATCGATCCCTCCACGCCTCTCGGAGTTCTCGCTGTGACCGGGAAACTGCACTATCAGGGGTGCAACGACCGCTCCTGTTTGGCCGCGGTCGACCTGCCGTTGAACTGGAGTTTAACCGTCGCGGCGCAGCGCGGGGAGACTCAACATCCCGAAATCTTCGCCTCGGCCGGCGTACGACCCGTTGCGGCCACGACCACGCCCGTAGGCTCCGCCAAGTTTGAACAGCAAAGCGACCTCCAGCGGTTGATCACCAAGTACGGTGCCTGGGGGTATGTCTTGGCCTTCCTGCTGGCCTTCGGCACAGGATTTCTGCTCTCGTTTTCGCCCTGCACTTATCCCATGATCCCGATCACCGTTTCGATCTTCGCAGGGCAGGCGCGGGGCATGGGGCGGGGATTCGTCCTGTCGCTGTTTTATGTCCTGACGATGGCGGTCGTCTATGGCATCATGGGTATGATTGTCGCGACCGCCGGTGGCGTGTTTGGCGCCTGGCTGGCGCATCCCGCTGTCGTGGGCGTCATTGTCGCCATCTTCGTGATCTTTGCTCTGTCGATGTTCGGCCTGTATGAGATCCAGGTTCCGCTGGCGCTGCGCAACAGAATGGCAGGACGCGGCGGGAGCGGAATCGGCGGGGCGATCGTGCTTGGTGCGGTTGCGGCACTGGTTGTCTCACCCTGTGTCGGCCCGTTTGTCGCGGGGATTATGCTGTATGTTGCCACGGCGGGTTCGGCACTCCTCGGATTCTTCGTCTTATTCACGTTCGCTCTGGGCTTGGGGACATTGTTCATCCTCATCGGGACCTTCTCCTCCGCGATTCAGAATCTTCCGCACGCCGGTGAGTGGATGGAAACGGTGAAGAAGTTCTTCGGCTTCGTCCTCCTCCTGATGGCGCTGTATTTCCTCCGCACGTTGATCTCGACGGAGCTCCTGGCCCTGTTGACCGGGCTGCTGCTGCTCGTGCTGGGCGTGTTCGGTGGAGGATTGGATCGGCTGACCACCGACTCGCCGGTCTTTGCGCGGATCAAGAAGCTGGTGGGCGTTATTGCCCTGATACTCGGGGTATATTTGCTCGGTGGGTACCTGCTTTCTTCCGGATTCGTGTGGCCGCCGGTGGAGATACACAGTGCCGTCCCCGGATCCTCCGGGGCGGAGCCATCAGAAAAGATTCCGTGGCTGACCGATCTCGACAATGGTCTGTCCCAGGCGAAGACTGCAGGCAAACCGGTGGTCATCGATACTTGGGCCACATGGTGCGCCAACTGCCGGAAGCTCGACAAGGCGACATGGGCGGACGACCGCGTGGCGGCCGAAGTGCAACGATTCCTGCCGCTAAAGCTCCAGTTGGAGAAGAGTGATTCTCCTGAAACGAAGCACTTTCTCAATGTCTTCCAACTCAAGCAGTATTCCCTGCCGACGATCATCCTGATCAATTCGCAGGGCCAGGTCGGCGATGTCATCCAGGGATTCCTCGGCCCCGAGGATATGTTGAAGCGATTGCAGGCAGTCTCATAGCTCGATATCCCTATGGTGCGAGGTTTCCTCCTCCCCGAGCTTTCAATTGCATCCGAGTGTCATAGTCCGTTATTTCGGGCACGGAGAACCCCGGTGGTCCCATGTCCCAGAGATTGCGACTATACTTGATTGATGGAACGGCGCTTGCGTACCGGGCGTATTTCGCGTTCATCCGGGCGCCGCTGCGCAACTCCAAAGGCGAGAACACTTCCGCGATCTTTGGCGTGGCCAACTCGCTTCTGAAACTTCGGCGCGAAGAAAAGCCCGATTACTGGGCGTTCGTGTTTGACCGGCCCGAGCCGACTTTCCGCCACGAAAAGCACGAGGAATACAAAGCCACCCGCGCTCCGACACCGGATGAGTTGATTGCGCAGATTCCCCAGGTCAAAGAGATCGCAGCCGTCATCGGATGCCCGCTGGTCGAAATGGCCGGATACGAAGCGGACGACCTCATCGGAACCTTGGCACAGCAGGCGGTGGCCTCCGGGTACGATGTCGTCGTCGTCTCGGGCGACAAGGACCTGATGCAACTGGTTGGCGAGCACGTCAAGATCTACAACCCGCGCAAAGGAGGCGCCGAGGTTGAGTGGCTCGACTCGCAAGGGGTGGCCGACAAGTTTGGCGTCCCACCGGAGCGGGTGCGCGACGTCCTGGCGCTGATGGGCGACACCTCCGACAATGTTCCTGGTGTCCCAGGCATCGGCCCCAAGACCGCTGTCGATTTGATCAAAGAATACGGCGACCTCGAATCGGTGTTGAAGGCAGCGCCGGCGATCGCACGAAAGTCGCTTCAGGAGAAACTGATCAAGTACGCCGACCAGGCCCGTTTCTCTATGGAACTGGTGACGTTGGAAATGAACTGTCCCATTGCGTGGCAGCCCGAGCGCTTTCAGGCCACAAGCTTTGACGAGAAGGCGGCCGCCCGGCTGTTTGTCGAACTGGAATGCAAATCGCTGGTGAAGTGGCTGGCCCCGGATGTGGCCGCGGCAAAGATCGAGACGGTGACGCCGTCGGATTCTCCTGGCAAGTACCAGCAGATTCGCTCGCTGGAGGAACTCGGCAGACTCGCTGAGCAGATGCGCAACGCCGAATGGCTGGCAGTCGACACCGAGACGACTTCGCTCAATGCGTTCGAAGCGGACCTCGTCGGCGTTTCGTTGTCGTTCGTCGAGACAGAGGCGTACTACATCCCGGTCGGCCATTCCGACAAGACCGAAAGCCTGCCGCTTCAACCCGCTCTTGATCTGTTGCGCCCGATCCTGACCGCCGATCGACCGCGCAAGATTGCGCAGAACGTCAAGTACGATGGTGAGGTTTTCGCACGCTACGGAATCGAACTGGGTGGTGTCGGATTCGACCCGATGCTCGCCTCGTACTGTCTGAATCCCGAGTCGCGTTCTCATGGTCTCGACGCTCTGGCCCAGGCGCATTGCGGCCACACAATGCAGCCGATTACCGAATTGATCGGAACGGGGAAGAAGCAGCTCAGCTTTGCGGAAGTGGCGGTGGATAAGGCGACCTACTACTCAGCCGAGGATGCCGACTATACCTTCCGGCTTCACAATGTGCTGGCGCCACGGCTCGCACCCGCGGGCTTGGAGCAACTGTATCACGAAATCGAACTGCCCCTCGCGCCGGTCTTGGGGCGCATGGAATCGGCTGGTTTCAAGGTTGATCGCGAGTACCTCAAGAGCCTTTCGCGGCAAATGCAGTCGCAGATCGATTCACTCATTGCGGCGATTTACGAGTTGGCAGGGGAGGAGTTCAATCTCAACTCACCGAGCCAGCTAGGCCACATTCTGTTCGACAAGCTGAGGCTTGCACCCAGCCGGCGCACCGCGAAGACCGCTCAACGCGCAACCGATGTCGGCGTTCTCGAGAAGCTCGCCCTGGTGCATGATCTTCCACGCCGAATGCTCGAATACCGGCAACTGGCAAAGTTGAAATCCACCTACACCGATGCGCTGGTCGAGCTGGTCAATCCCCACACCGGACGGGTTCACACGTCGTTCAATCAGACCATCGCAGCGACGGGACGGCTATCATCCACCGATCCCAATCTGCAAAACATCCCGATACGCACAGAAGAAGGCCGCAAGATTCGCAAGGCATTCATCCCGCGCGATCAGGATCACATCCTGCTCGCGGCCGACTACTCGCAAATCGAACTGCGGCTTATGGCGCACTTCTCACAAGATCCCGCCTTATTGGCCGCCTTCCGGGACGCGGCGGATGTTCACTCACGGACTGCCGCCGAGATATTTGGCATTCCCGAAGACCAGGTGACTCCGGATCAAAGGAGACTGGCAAAGACAGCCAATTTCGGGATCATTTATGGCGTCTCCGCCTACGGATTATCTCAGCAATCCGACATGGGCGTTGGAGAGGCTAAAACCTTCATCGACAATTACTTTCGCCGCTATCCGGGGGTGAGGCGATTCATCGACGACACGATCGCCAAGGCACGGATCGAAGGGATGGTCAGGACGCTGTTTGGCCGCAGGCGTTTCCTCCCCGACCTGAAAGCGTCCAACCGGCCACTACGCGAGTTTGC
Organism: bacterium; assembly: GCA_021813505.1. Lineage (GTDB taxonomy): Bacteria > Zixibacteria > MSB-5A5 > WJJR01 > WJJR01 > JACRMA01. Next base: position 176,662 of record JAKAKI010000040.1, read on the forward strand.
TGAGCGAACGGCGGTGAATACCCCACTGCAGGGGACGGCAGCCGATATCATTAAGAAGGCGATGATCGGAATTGATCGCCAATTGCGGGGCCGGAAATCTGTCATGGCGTTGCAAGTTCATGACGAATTAGTCTTTGATGCCCATCTATCGGAAATCGATTGGCTGACGAAAATGGTAAAAGAGACGATGGAAACTGTCGTTAACCTCGATGTACCCCTCGTGGCCGATCTGGGTACCGGACCGAACTGGCTAGAGGCAAAATAGCCAGGGACGGATTCGGCATTCGCCCGAATGAGTTTTGGAGCCCAACCATGCACCTGATCACGGTGAATTCGTTTCAATGCCACACGAAACCTGACTCACGTCTGCTCCGGCGCCTCTCGATGCGAGGCATGATGCTGTTGATGGCGCTCGCCATGATGGCGCCGCAGAGCGCTTCTGGGGCGCGCAAGCCACCTCCGGCGCCCAACGTTGATTCGCTGCACTGGGCGGCGTGGGATTCTGTTCTCAGTTTCGGCGATGCCGTGCCGGCGATTCGGTACTCGTTTTATGCCTATCGCTCGCTGGCCGTCCCCTGTCCCGAGATCTACTTGAAATCCGACGCGCTCTTCTCGGAAATCGTGGAGAAGATGCCTGGGAGCTTGGCGGCGTTCACGGATCGCGACCCGCGGAAACTGGATATGTACCGCCGCCTGCGACTTGGGACAGCGAAGGGGAATCCCTTCTATTGGGGTCAGCGCCCACTTGATCCGGCAGCCGTGAACGACTCGGCGTTCGACGCCCAGCGGCTTTCCTGGCTGGATCACCGTATGCCATCGCCCGCCGTGCTTTTGCGAGCCGCGGCTCCGAATCTTTCGACGCTCGAAGCCGCGTCGCTTCTCTATACACAGTTGCGCCGAACCGGTCAGCCGGATAGCGTCCTCTTCATCATTGTCGATTCGCTTGGGCATGGATACTTATGCCAGGACAGCGTTCTGATGTCTGTCCAGACAACGCTGCCTCTCGAAATCAAGCTCGCTATGATTTCGCCGGTGCTGGTGTTCAATGAACATTCGACGTTCTACCCGCTGTTCGGACGTGATGACCGGGAGTCGGATGCCAGGCTGCGCGAGCTGGTTGGCCGCCTGGGTCAACCAGCAACCCCGGCATTAACACTCCTCGATCGCATTCGTTTGGAAAAGCTCAAGGGACTTGCCGGGCTCCCGACGCAGCAGTCTCGGGACTGGGCCGTCATGGCCTCGTGCGGGGTGGTGGGGATGTACAGCCCAGTCGTACAAGGTGCCTGGGCAGCATTTGCCCCCGACACCGGAGTAGTCGCGTTTACTCGTGAGCAGGCGATGGTCCGCACCTCGATTTATTGGGCGAATATGCTGAGCCGCCGGGTGGCGGAACTTGCCGCCGCCGGAGGGAGTACGGGGGAGTTCTCCGATATCGCTGCACGCTGGCAGGAGAGGTATCTCCAATTGTGCGGACGAACGGTCGTCGTGGATGGGGCGATGGCCAATCCCGAACGGTTTGAAGCGTGGGGTTGCCTCTGGGCGGAGGGGATGTTTGATATCACGTTCGACGATATCATCCGAACCAAAGCCGGAATGGGCTCATCGCAGGCACTGGCCATGGCGGCAGCGATGGATATGGTCAACCAGCCGAACTTTCGCCTGGAGATTGATCCCGGGGAACTCCTGATCGCCGACCAGAACTGGGTCATCGGCGGGGAGGGGCATTGGCAGTTTAACCTGGGGACCTGGAGTCGAATCGCCGACACCGCCCAGTTGCTCGCGGCCCCCCCGATCTTGCTGTATTCGTGGAGCAAAACTGGAGAATGGATCGGCCTTAATTCCGAGCAGGTCCAAACGGACGCCGACAACCTTACCGTTGCCAGCTATTTGACTGAAACGGTCCGACTGCTGCCCGCAGCCACGTTGCGTTTTCGGTCTCCAAGAAACCTCACCTGCGGGTTCAGCGAGTTCATGATGAAACTGGAATCCGGCGCAGTCTCATTGCACCCGCTGCCGTGGCCTGCGGTAGACCCTGCAAACGACCGGCCGAAATGACTTCGGGCGCTGCCCCTCCCCCTCGAACTCGCGACTTCGGAACCTCATGAGACCTTCAGGAAAATCGGGCAGGAGGATTCAAATTATCGGGATAACCGGAGGCGTGGGTGCCGGGAAATCCCAGGTTGCTGGTCTGTTTGTGCGCTGGGGTGGTGTGATGGTTTCGGGTGATGACATCGGCAAGCAGGTCGTTGACCGATCCCGGATGCTGCGCCGCCAGCTCGTCAGGGCATTCGGAGAGGACGTAATTCGTGGGGACCGCATCGTGCGCTCCCGACTGGCCGAAAGAGCCTTCTCGTCACGGCAATCCACGGCCCGTCTCAATCGTCTGGTGCATCCTTATCTGCTCCGGGAGCTTAATCGCCAGATCAGCCGTGCCCGCCGCGTGCCTGGATGCCGGGCGGTGATTGTGGACGCGGCACTGCTCGCCGAATGGGGGCGGAGGCGTGTCCGCTGGGACACGCTGGTGGGCGTATGGGCGCCATTGGCTGTCCGGCGTCGGCGGCTCAGAAAACGCGGCTGGGACGATCGCCAGATTAACGGCCGGATCCGCGGGCAGATGAGCTGGCGTGCGCGCCGTCAAATGACCGACCATGTTGTCAAAAACGATGGGTCCCTGGTGACCCTGGAACGCCGTGCCAGATTTTGCTGGGAAAAGATCATATCTTGCGATTGAGGGACCGGTATTGTTCCTTCTGCCGACGGAGGAAGCGCACACCATGACGGACACCACTGAACGCAAGAACCCGTACCGGCTCCCGGTCGACCAACTCAAGGCCAAATCGCTCGAACTGCGCCGCGACATTATCACAATGCTCGTGGAAGCCAAATCCGGCCACACCGGCGGGCCGATGGGGTTTGCCGACATTGCCGCCACGCTGTTTTTCCATGAGCTGGTTTACGATCCCAAGAATCCGAAGTGGCCCGGCCGTGACATGTGGTTCTACTCGATGGGGCACATGACGCCGATCCATTACTCCGCGCTGGCGGAGGCCGGTTACTTTCCGCTCAAGGATTTGATGAAGTTCCGCAAGCTCGACGGGCATTTGCAGGGCCATCCCTCATCGCTGGACACACCGGGTGTCGAGGTCTCCTCGGGATCGCTGGGCCAGGGGCTTTCCATCGCATTCGGCGCCGCCTATGGCTCACGCATGGACGGGCACCCGCGACGCGTCTATGCACTGTTGTCCGATGGCGAGCATGAGGAGGGATCGACCTGGGAGGCGGCTATGGCCGCCGGGCACTACCAGATGGATAACCTCTGCGCGATCGTGGACTACAACAACATTCAAATCGACGGTCATGTTGAAGATATCATGGGACTGGCCCCGCTCGGTGACAAGTACCGCGCATTTCGCTGGAATGTCATCGAGATCGATGGGCACGACATCGCAGCCATCCTGGGAGCACTTGACCAGGCCCGGCGCTGCAAGGGCAGGCCGACGGTTGTCCTGGCGCGAACGGTGATGGGACACCCCGTCTCGTTCATGTCGGATCAGTTCGAATGGCATGGCAAGCCGCCAAAACCGGAGGAGGGGGATAAAGCCCTCGCCGAGCTTGGCACAACCTATGCCGAATGGTCCGGACGGCTGCTGAACAACTGATGAGAGAAGCCGCGTCAAAGCGGTTGTGAAAGATTACTGATGCCGCAAATGAAGAAGACACGCGAGGGATTCGGCCGCGCACTGGCCGAACTCGGCAAGACAAACCCTGACGTCGTTGTGCTCGTCGGGGATCTCACTGATTCCACGATGGTCAGTTTTTTCGCGAAGGAATTCCCGGATCGGTTTGTGGAAATGGGAGTCGCCGAGCAGAACATGATGACCGCCGCGGCCGGCCTCTCCCTGGTGGGCAAGATCCCGTTTCTGGCGACCTACGGCGCATTCGCGACCTGCCGGTGCGCGGATCAAATCCGCGTGACGGTGTGCTATTCTGATTTGAACGTCAAGATTGGCGGCGCCCATGGTGGAATATCCGTGGGACCCGACGGTGCCACGCACCAGGCGCTGGAAGAATTCGCGATGATGCGTGTATTGCCCAACATGAAAGTCATCGTCCCGTGCGATTTTGAGGAGACGCGCAAAGCCACGCTCGCCGCCGCCGCAGTCTGGGGACCGGTCTATCTCCGATTCGGGCGGGAGGACGTCCCGGTCGTCACCGGCGCCGCGACGCCATTCGAGATCGGCAAGGGGATTCTCCTGCGTGACGGGGACGATGTGGCAATTGTCGCTTGCGGTGTGATGGTCCACGAAGCGCTCCAGGCGGCCGAGGCGCTTGCCGCCAGAGATATCCAGGCGCGGGTCATCAACATTCATACGATCAAGCCGATCGACCGGAATTTGCTGATACAGGCGGCGGAAGACTGCGGCGCCGTGGTCACTGCCGAGGAGCACCAAATCCACGGCGGACTCGGCAGCGCCGTGGCGGAGGTCCTGGTACGGCACTGCCCGGTCCCGATGGAGTTTGTAGCTGTGGAGGATCGTTTCGGCCAGTCGGGAAAACCGGCGGAATTGATGGCCGCGTTTGGACTGACTGCTGATCACATCGTGACGGCCACAGAGAAGGTCCTGGCCCGAAAAGTGGCACGAGTTTACTAGCAGTCGCCGGGCGTCGCAGGATTATGACAGCGGTTCGGTCCAACTGCCGCGTAAGGTCTGGGGGATAGGAGCGATATGTTGATCACCGAAAAGAAACCGGGAATCCGTTTTGCATCGCGGATGTCCGACCTGGGAACAGAGACCGCCTTCGTCGTTCTCGCCAAGGCGCGGCAACTCGAAAGCCAGGGGCGGACTGTTGTTCATCTGGAGATTGGCGAGCCGGATTTCGAGACACCGGCACACATCGTCGATGAGGCGGTGCGTGCCCTCAAAGGCGGGGCCACTCACTACGGGCCGTCACCGGGCATACCCGAGGCGCGGCAGGCCATCGCCCGTTACGTGTCGGAAACACGTGGTGTCCCGGTGGATATGGATCGTGTCGTGATCACACCCGGAGCCAAGCCCATCATGTTCTATACCATTCTGGCTCTGGTCGACGAGGGCGACGAAGTCATCTATCCCAATCCCGGTTTCCCGATTTATGAGTCGGTCATCAGCTTCGTGGGTGGGCGTCCGGTTCCCATCAAACTGCGCGAAGAGAATGATTTTCGCCTCGATGTCGATGAGCTGCTCGATCTGGTCACCGAACGGACGAAGCTGATCATCATCAATTCGCCACAGAATCCGACCGGGTCAATCCTGACGGCGGACGATCTGCGCGCCGTGGGCCGGCTGGCCATGGAGCGCGACATCTACGTTCTCGCCGACGAGATCTATTCACGGATCATCTACGAAGGGGAACACAAGAGTATCCTCCATGAAGTCCCAGATGCCATGGACAACGTGATCCTTCTGGATGGGATGTCGAAGACTTTTGCGATGACCGGGTGGAGGCTGGGGTGGGGCGTCATGCATCCGACCCTCGCCGCCGCTGTTGCGAAACTGCAGACCAACAGTAACTCCTGTACGGCGACTTTCTCCCAGATGGTCATCCCGCCCGCACTATTCGGGCCGCAGGAACCGGTCGAGGCGATGCGGTCGGAATTCCAAAAGCGGCGCGACATTATTGTCGATGGGCTCAATAGCATCGATCGCATTAGCTGCCGCAGGCCATCAGGGGCCTTTTATGTGTTCCCGAACGTGACCCGCTTGGGTATCGAATCCCAGGTATTGGCGGATCGGCTCTTGCAGGAAGGTGGGGTCGCCGCCCTATCCGGGACTGCTTTTGGACGCTTTGGGGAGGGGTACCTGCGCTTCTCCTATGCCAATTCCATTACGAACATCAAGCTGGGGTTGGAGCGGATTGCCGGATTCGTGTCCAGGCTCTAGCGTGTAACAACTTGCCATACAGCGACTTGGGCTGATCCGAGAGTGGTCTCGTTTCAGCCCTGTTCTATTGCTCCAGTCCCTGGACAATCCCAATCTTGATTTTTTGACTTAAGTCAGGCCCTTACGACGTAATTCAGGTTGAAGTGGCGAATCGGTCCTTTGCCAGTGTGATCTGGCCTGTCGAACCAGGCGGGCTTGGATCGCCATTTTCGCACTTTACTATTGACACTGTTTGGGATTGGACGAAATTCGCTGTTGGGTGACGGTGCGGCTGCAGTCCGCTGCCTGTCAGGGGAACTTCTATGGGGGCGGTATCACGGGGCCGGTTGCCTTGGCGCCGTGCAGGTTGTCGGGAATCGGTCGAAATATATCCAAGAGGCGGCTGCACCGCGGTGGAGCCGAATGGTTGATAATTCGCATGGACGCGATAGCTCACCACAATTTTCAACATTCTGATCGTGCCCGGATTCCTGTGGGATGTGACAGCGTTCCTACGGCGGGATACCGGTGCGGGTGTTCTTGCGAAGCGGCACTCCCGGATGGGAGCGCCCGCCGAACTGCTCCTTCGTGTATCCGGACCTCTATTTCAGACAATGACATGAAAGCTCGTATGCCATTCCTGTTCAAAAGGAGGGAACCTTGAAACAGCGATTCTACCGTTGGTGGATAACCCCGGTATGCCTGATGCTGCTCGCATCGTGGGCTTTCGCGGGAACCACCGGCAAAATCTCGGGTGTGGTGACTGATAAGGAAACGGGCCAACCGATTCCCGGCGCAGCCATCACCATTGAGGGGACAACCCTGGGGGCACTGAGCGATGACAAGGGCGAATATGTGCTGCTCAATATCCCCGTGGGTACATACACTCTCAAGGCGTCGATCGTCGGGTACACCCCGATGGCCGTGCAGAATACCAGCGTCTCAGTTGACCTGACAACCTATCAAAGTTTCGATCTGACCGCTCGGACAGTCGAAATGGGGACGATCACCGTCGTGTCCGAACGTCCACTGGTAATCAAGGACCAGACGTCGTCCCTGCGCATCGTCAGCGACAAAGACGTGCAGAACATGCCGACGCGCGGCTACCAGGACGTCGTTGGACTCCAGGCCGGTGCGGTGCGCTATTCGGATAATCCGGCGGTGCGTGTTCGTGGCGCCCGTGAGAACAGCCCGACCGGGACCATCAACATGCGCGGAGGCCGCAGTTCTGAAGTGGCGTACTACGTGGACGGATTCTCGCAGCAAAATCCGCTGAACGGGCTTTCGACGACACAGATCAACAACAACTCGATCCAGGAAGTTTCCGTCGTGACCGGCGGATTTAACGCCGAATACGGATTGATCATGTCCGGCGCTGTCAACGTCACTACCAAAGAAGGCGGTTCGAAGATTCACGGAACCGCCGAGACCGTGACGGACAATTTCCACTCCAAGAATTACGACTTCAACATCTACAGTCTGACGTTGAATGGACCGATCATTCCCCATTCCGACAAGCTGACCTTCTACGGCGCGGCGGAGCATCGCTGGGTGGGTGATCGCGATCCCCATCCGGGCGAAGTCGGTCTCGTCCCGTCGATCAGTAGCGATTCCATCAAGTGGTACAAGGATTTGTTCACGACCGGCACAGATAAGCTGCCCAACAACAGTTCTGGCCTGTGGAACTGGCAGGGGAAAGTCAGCTGGCATCCCACCGGCAATGTCGTCGCCAAGCTGGGTTCGGTCGGTTCGGAAGAGAATTGGAAGGAATACCGGCGCGATTATACGTTCGATATTGCCCACGCGCCGCGTTATCGGGACAAAAACTACTCGTTCTGGGGGGACGTAACGCACACACTCAATCCGAAGACGTTCTATACGGTTTCCGGAAGCTGGTTTAGCACCGAGCGCATGCGCGGAGACGGCACGTACTTCGACAATCTCTGGGCATATGGCCGTCCTAAGGGCAATCCCCGATACGACAACGCGACGCTTTTCTGGTCATGGGATAACCTCAATCTGAACCAGGACAGCCTCGACAATGACGTCTACTACCCCGAAGTGACGCCAACTTATGTCAAATCCGTGGCGGTTAAGATGCCGGACGGATCGACGCGTAACGTGAACTTCATCTACGACACGACCATTGTCACCGGCAGTGGCGAGAACGCCACGAGCCAGGTATACGCGGATGAAGGCTCGGTGTGGGACGATTTTCTGTTTCACAAGTCATCCTACATCGGTGGCAAAGCAAACTTGGTCAGCCAGGTGACTCCGCACCACGAAATGAAAATCGGCGCGGAGTTCCAGCGCCACACTTTGCGCTACTATCGCCACCTCTTTCCGGTGAGCATCTACCTGGGGGCGACCGGCGGCTTCAAGGATGCCGACTTCTACGGGTACGACCTTGCCAAGGAAAACGAAGTCAACGGGGGGCTGAATGGAGCCAAGCACCCGGTGAACATTGCCGGATACCTGCAAGACAAGTTCGAATGGCAGGGGCTCGTCGTCAACGCCGGTATGCGTGTTGACTTCTTTGACTACAAGACGCAGCGCCTGCGCGATCCCAATAATCCGCTGGACCCGGATAACTTCCTCACCCTGATTGACACCACGACGACGCTTCCTCAGACCGTCCGGGATAGCCTGGCGTCCGAGGCCGGCCGCTTGACTGCGACGGATTTGGAGCCATCCCGATCCATCTCGCAGTGGTCGCCCCGGCTGGGTGTTGGGTTCCCGGTTGCCGACGGTTCGGTGCTCCACTTTTCGTATGGAAAGTTCTTCCAGCGGCCGGATCTCTTGAATCTGTATGTGAACTACAACTATCTCGAGTATAAGATCAAGACCGGCGGGTATTTCTATCCGATTGGCAATCCCAATCTGAAGCCGGAAGAGACCACGGCCTACGAGGTAGGGTGGCGCCGCCAGGTGGGAGATTTCTCCGCTGTCGATGTCACGGCCTATTACAAGGACATCAGGAACCTGACGGAGATTGTCACTCAGCCGGCCGCTCCAAATAGTTTCTCCACGTACCGGAACCGGGATTACGGAACGGTCAAGGGGCTGGAGCTGCAGCTTGATATGCGGCGGAATCGCGGGGTCTCGGCGCAGTTTACCTACACACTTCAATACGCCGACGGCACCGGTTCTTTTGCCAATTCGAATCAGAACATCGCCTGGACCGTGTCCAACCCTCCGAAGCACTCCGCGCCCCTGGACTTCGATCAGCGCCACAAGCTGACCGCCATCCTGGATATCCGGGCTGGTGCGAAAGAAGGTCCGAAGTTCGGCGAGTTCTTCCCGCTGGAAAGAGCCGGAGTGAATTTCATTCTCAGTGCCGGCAGCGGATTCCCATTCTCGCCATCGCAAGTCTATAACGAAATCAGCCTGGCGGCGATCGCTCCCCAGCCGACAGGACCAATTGATTCCCGTCGTGGACCGTGGACCAATCGCATCGATCTGAAGGCGAACAAAGAGATCCCGCTTGGCGGCGGAACGATTGAAGGTTACCTCTGGGTGATCAATCTGTTCGACCGGAAGAATGTGACGCATGTATATGAGTCTTCCGGACTGGCGAACAACACTGGATGGCTTCGGACAGAAGAGGGACAGTCATTTGCCGTCGGTGCGACGGACCTGAATGACACTTCGCTTCTCACAGGCGAACAGAAGTACAATTTCCGCCAGGCGGATCCGGTCAACTACGATTCGCCGCGGCAAATTCGGTTTGGTGTCCGGTACGTTTTCTAGGACCGGCGTGATACCATGGGATGAGCGCATGGTTCTTGATAACCGTGCAAGGAGGACATGGATGAAACGGTGGAAATGGATTGCGGCGGCCATCTGGCTGATTGTAGGAGCGGCCAGCGCCATGGCGGCCGGACCAAGCCGTGAGTCGTGGGTGGCGGGAACACAGATCATTGACAATACAAGTTACTTCGATGCCAACTCGATGCTGATGTTCTTTAACAACACTGGCTCATTTGGCTACGACAAAACGGCCATGTTTGGCAAGAATGATGGCGGCTACTTCCCGAAGGGCACGAATAAGTCATGGATCTATGCCGCTGGGCTCTGGACTGGGTCGAAAGTCAATAACGAGATTCGCATCGCCCTTGCCGAGTATTCGAATGAGTTCGTTCCTGGTCCAATGGCGGGCGGCACATTCCAGGCCGACAAGGGTGGCTACCGGGTCTACAAAATCAAGAAGGGCGACACCCGCGAGACCAATCTCGACTATCGTGACTGGCCGTATGCCGATGGCGCTCCGGCGTTGCTGAAACAGGATGGAACGGACTCCCTGGACGCTGAAGGGAATCGCATCCCTCTGTTGCAGGGTGATCAGGCCATGTGGGCGGTCTTCAATGACGCCGATCCGTCGGCGCACTCCAACCGGTCGGGATCGACTCCGCCAATGGGACTTGAGATTCAGGCGTACGTGTTCGGTTATGCCCGTTCTGGCCCGCTGGGGCAGACAATCTTCCTTCGCTGGAGACTGATTAACAAGGGCGGAAATACGCTCGACAGCACATTCTTGTCGCTATGGATGGACCCTGATCTGGGTGACGCTGGAGATGACCTGGTGGGAAGTGATACGGTCCTTTCACTGGGGTATATCTACAACTCAGGCTCGGACAACATCTATGGTGACGCTGTTCCGGCGGGAGGTATGGACTTCTTCCAGGGCCCCATCGTCCCGTCGCCCGGAGATTCTGCATGGGTGTCCAGCAAGGGCGTCTATATCCAGGGTTACAAGAACCTGCCGATGACATCGTTCAATAAGTACATCAATGGAACTGACCCGACGAACAGCGTGCAGACTTATAACTACATGCGTGGACTGTCCAACACCGGCGAGCCGCAGAAGGATCCCGATGGGGTCGTGACCAAATTCGTCGTGGCTGGCGATCCGGTGGCGGGGACAGGCTGGCTTGATGACAAGCCCGCGGACCGTCGCATAATGATGACCACGGGGCCATTCACCATGGCGCCGGGCGACACTCAGGAGGTTGTTGGTGCGGTTCTGGTGGGGCAGGGGACTGACCGCCTGTCCTCGATAACGGAATTGAAGCGCATCGACCGAATTGCGCAATCAACGTTTGATTTGAACTTCCGAATCCCGGGGCCGCCGCCGCAGCCAACGCTGTATTCTATCCCGCACGACGGTGCCGTCCAATTGCTCTGGGGGACTGAGGCCGACGATAACCTGCAGTATGGTTACGGTGCGGTTGATCCGGAAACCGGTGAGCGACCGATTATTCAGTCGTTCGTGATGGAAGGATTCAACGTCTATCAGGGGGCCTCAAGCTCCGGACCGTGGACAAAACTTGCCACGTATGATGTTGTCGATGGCGTCCAGCGAATTTACAACTATGTGGACAATCCGCGAGGCAAAGAGCTCGTGGTGGTTCAGGCCGGAACCGATAATGGACTGACCCATGAACTGTGGATCGAAAACGATCGGATCAACGGCGGTGCACTGATTAACAACCGGCCGTACTACTTCACGGTGACATCCTTCAACTACGATACAATGAATGTCTCCGAGTTTACTATCGGTCCCAATGCATTCGGCATCATTTCGGAAACGTTCGAGAATCTGGCCGGCACGCAAGTCGCTTCCATTGATCCACGATCCGAAACGGGCGTTCTGGCTGACACGGCAGATCACCCAGAGGGGATCAGCGACGGAACGGTGTTGATCGATTACTACGACCAGAACGCCGTGACCGGTCACAAATATCACATCACATTCAATCCGGACCTGACTTGGAATCTGGTTGATGTGGACGCGACGCGGACACTGCTGGTCAACCAGGGATCGACGATTGCTGCAACCGGCACAGATGGATTTATCGTCCGCGTTTTGGGTCCAGCATCAGGAATCAGCAAGATCGTGGAAACCGCCAATGCGTCCGGTCCGGTTAGTCCACCGGACAACGTTGCCTATTCGCTCAATTCCACACGGGACTGGTATATCTCGTCCGACCAGGCGAACAATTGGAGCCGGATGAATTTTCGCGGCCTGATCGGAATCGACGACTGGGAAATCCGCTTCACCGCGGGAGGGTCGGAGTATTATGATTTTGACACCGACGAAAAGTGGAGCGGTCGCGCCCCGTTTGAAATCTGGAATATCGGTCCAGGAACGCCGGATGATGCCACGGACGACCGGCGCGTGCAATTCACGATCATAGACGATGACGAATCAGGCGGGTGGTCGGTCGGTGATCGTATCTACGTGATTGAGCGGCTGTATGTTGAACCACTGCCCGATGTGGCCGTTTATGACTTCCCGGCTGATTTTCACATCGGCAGGATCGTTGTCAACGACAACTCCGGCAACGGCCCGCCGGTTCAAGGAACGGTAATACGATTCGTAACGAATAAGCCAAATGCCGTGGAGGACGTATTCGAATTTGTCACCCACAAACCGGGAACGGTCGAAGGAACAGTCATTGCCAATTCCGTCGACAAGGTACATCCGGTACCAAATCCGTATTACAATCTCACCCCGCTCGAGTTGGATCAGTTCCGTCGGATTGTCCGGTTTGTCAATTTGCCGGCGGCGAGAACCACGGTGCGGATCTTCAATCTCGCTGGTGATCTCGTTCGCACTCTTGTGAAAACGGATCCGGCCACGGGCGAACTGGATTGGGATGTCCTGACGGAAACCGGGCTTCCCGTAGCGTCGGGGTTGTACATCTATCATGTGGAAGCGGACGGTATCGGAACCAAAGTTGGCAAACTGGCTGTGTTCACTGAAGTGGAGCAGCTCAATACCTATTGACCGTGTGTGACCCTGTGCGAGGCACGGGTCATCTATATGGAGGCAGACAATGCGTTGGAAAACACTCATAGTCGCTCTGGCGGTCTGGGGGATCTGGACCTCCACTGCCAGTGCCGGTGGTGACTTGAAAATCGGCAGTTCGGGTGCGCAGTATCTTCGCATCCCGGTGGGTTCTCGAGGATCGGCGATGGGCGGATCAGCGGTCGCGTTTTCTGAGGGCGTCGATGCCCTTTACTGGAATCCGGCTGGTGCGTCAACCCTCACGAACACAGACCTGCTGTTGTCACGGCATCAGTATATAGCCGACATCAATGTGGATTATTTCGCCGCCGCTCGGCCCATCGGAGAGCTTGGCGTGATGGGCGTGACCGCCAAAGTCCTCTCTATGGGGGATGAGATGATCACGACCACCCAATCCCCGGATGGAACCGGCGAAACCTATTCTTCATCCTTTGCAGTCGTCGGGCTCTCGTTTGCGAGAACGCTGACTGACCGCGTCGCCATCGGGGTCAATGCCAATCTGCTGTACGAGAAAATCGCGCAGCAGACCGCGTCGGGAATCGCCGTTGACGTTGGTTTCCGCTACACGCCCGGTTGGAACAATCTGACATTCGGCGGCGTGATTAAGAATCTGGGACCCAAGATGAAGTACGACGGGCCGGGATTCGATCTTAACACTCCCACCGGCACGGATCCCAACAGCTTGCCGCATGGGACGCGCTCGCAGTCTACGGCTTTTGAGATTCCGTCGTACGTGCAATTGGGCGGAGCCTACAAGGCCATCGATGCGCAGAAGTCCATCGTCAACGTGACCGGAACCTTCCAATCGAACAACTTCTCGCAGGACGAATGGCGGGCCGGTGCGGAATACTCGTTTGACAAGAAGTTCTTCCTGCGCGGGGGATACGTCTATTCCTCGCAAAAGGACTACCTGTTTGGCCCGACCTTCGGTGCCGGGCTGTCGCTGAACCTCGGATCGACCACGCTGAATCTGGACTATGCCTGGTCACAGAGCGACATGTTCGACAACGACCAGTATTTCACACTGCAACTGGGATTCTAGTATCTCCCCGGGAGCCGGCCCCGACTTGTGTCGGGGCCGGTTTTTTTATGTGCGCCCGGCATGGGCACTGACTTGGAGGTGTAAGTCCTCTGTGAAGCAGGTCACAGCGACACAAGGGAAACGCAAGGGCGGACGGGTGACCGTTCGTCTGGAGGAAGCGTGGAACGCAACCGTGGGCCGATGAACAAAAACCGGATACGAGGCGCTGGGAACCGGGA
>JAKAKI010000071.1 GCA_021813505.1 bacterium
CTAGCGGCGCGCATCGGGGCACGGCTCGTGAGTTGGCTGATACGATCCAACGGGTGCCTGGCTCCCCACTTGGAACTCACCCCCAGGTTATTGGCCGACCGACCACTGAGGGCACGCGGGAGAACGCGCCTCACCCCAGTCCGGGATGGCAGGTGTTACCTCCGCCGGGTGCGCGTGGCCGCAATCTCTGATTGCGGACGGCCGGAGGCCGGCGTGGTGTGTGCCCGCGGGATGTAGCATTGTGTGTCCGCATTCCTTGCTTCCAACTAATGTCATACATCAACCACCCCACTTTCTTCTTGACATCTGGAATATCTGCCGCCTTCGTGGGTATGACTGGGTGTAGAGGCAGTGCGCCGACAACTAAATACTTAACCGAAGGGAGGGGACCCATGGTTACACGCAAGGCCGTCATCACGGCGATGTTGGTGCCGTTGGCGGTGTGCACACTATTGGCCGCTGGCGGTTCCGGCGGGCCGCCGCCAACCCAGAAGGATCTGGAGCGGCGATTTCAGGAAGGGCGGATTCCAAGTCCGCTGGACCGACTTCGTGACACAACTCATCGTCCGATTAATCCAAGGGCGCTGGCGGCACTTCATAGGCTCCAGGAGGCGAGTCATCAGCGATGGCAGGTGAAGTGGGATACCACTACTGGCTGTCAGGCCGGGCTAACCGGCGGGCGCTGCTGGGGACGGGGGGCTACACGTCGGGAGCAGGCCGCCAACTTCCTGCACGATTACTTTGACCTGTTCTGGCAGCCCGATTCCAAGTACAAAACCCCCAAGCCCGAACTGAGGTTTGAGCTGGATCGGGCTGGAGGGATAAGCTTCAACGCGTATTCCCAAGGTTTGGAAGTGTTCAATGCAAGGCTCGTTGTGTTGTTTACTCGCGATGGGGAAATCAGTGCGATAAACGGTCGCATCCCGATAGTAGGAAAGACGGAGTTATCCCCGAAGTTGAGTCCTGAAGCTGCTTGTGCAAACGTGCTGAGATCCGGGAGGGTTTCTCCCGATTCACGGATTCCCGACGCCCCCCACCTACTAATCTATCCATCTCGCCCGCCTCGGTTGATGTATTCTGTGTTTGTGGAGTTTGGTCCGCACTTGCTTGTCGATGCCGATACTGGTGAAATCTACCCCGGATTCTGGGCTGGACCTTCCAAATATCAAGCAGCGGTAGAGGGACTTAACAAGGGGGCTGCGGCCAGCGTATTACCTGATTCTGCTTTGCGAAACCGACTTGGCGTTCCCCGGCCATCGGTTCCAACCTCCTTGGAATCGGTCATGGAGAGGTCCCGGCGCGTTGATGGTCGTGAACCGCATTGGCATGAGCCGACACCTCACCCACTTTCGGCACCAGTGGTTTCAACCCGCGAAACGAGCGGGGGTCATGAACCCGCCGCCATCGTGAAAAGGCTGACTGGGACAGAGGCGACTCGCGCCGACTCTGCCCATCGGCGGTTGACAGACAATCACCTAATCTCCTATTCCATCGACGACATCGCTGTAGTTTACAGCCTAGACCTTGACGGCGACGCGTATTCAAGAGACGCCCAACTCGGTGTGGACATCGATCTCAGCCCTCCCAGCGCCAACGCCGTCCTGTATCTCGAGGTATTCGGGCGCGAACCGGCCTACGGGGGCACGGTCCTGATCCAGACAGGGCAGTTTCCCGTCATCGGCGCTGACAACGTCTACGAGCGAGTTCCGCTCTCAGATTTTCCTCACGGCGGTTGGGACTTCCGAATCGATGTATACACATACGATGGTACGTGGGTTGCCTCCTCCACATATGGGCAGTTCCCTGGAGCTACTTCCGTCGCCCTGGAAACCGCGTACCAGGACGCTGTGTTCCAAGCCTACGGCGCGTATGCGGATCAGGAGTTGAGGGACTGGAACGGAAACGGTTACAGTTGCACCGTTCAGTTGGACTGGGCGATCCGAACCGACGACGGCACACACTCGATATGGAGCGACTTCTACATCTCGGATGGCGTGACAGAGTGGTTGTTACCGACAACTCAACCCTACGTGGTCGATACGGGCCATGCCTGGCATCACCTCTTGATCGCGGGCAAACCTCACGGGCACTACGGAATCCGTATGATACTCAGGGAGGCGGGCACCAATCAGTTTCTACGAGAGTTTCACTACGGTGAGCTCCTCAACTGGACGAACATTCCCTTGGAGACTGGCCGGGAGGACCGGGGGCCGTCCCAGGTATTTGACCCGAATCCGGTGAATGTGCTCAACAATCCATGCCTGTGGGATCACCACGACTCAGTTTCAGCGGTGCCATCCACCGCATACTCTCCCGTCGACCTGGACAGCCTGAATGAGCCACCACTTGATGACGGATTCTATCACCTCTCTGGAGCATACGTCAGCATCATAGAGATAAACCCTCCAGCTGTCTCGCCACCCCTGATGCCCGGCGCCTCGTACGCGTACACCAGAGACGAGACAGGATTTGAAGCGACGATGGCCTATTATCACATAACCAGGAGTCAGGAGTACATCCAATCCTTGGGCTTGGGATACGACGTTTGTAACCGGCAAGTGCCGGTGGATGTGTTTGCCAATCGAGAGAAACCGGACGAGGCTTCCGCCTACTTTCCTAACCTGACGGGCACCGGTTTTATAACTTTCGGCCTGAACGGGTACGGCGGTACCCCAGGTGTTGACAATGCCGAGGATGCAGATGTCATTATGCATGAGTACGGGCATGCGATCGTAGACAACGTCGCACCCCTCACCTTCAGCCTTGCGGGCAACAGCGTTCAATCCCGATGGATGGACGAAGGATTCGCGAACTATTGGGCGGGCTCGTCTGTGTTGGAAGGGAGTGTGGCACATGGCTTTCCACCGGAGTATATTGGAGAATGGTATGTGAAGAACACACCAGGATGCCAGCCTGAATACTGCTCATATGGCGACCTTGAAAACAACTGGACGTACACGAGTATTCCCTGCTGCCCGTTTGACTCCACGGCGGAGCACCGCGATGCCCAGCCATGGGAGGGGGCACTGTGGGATATGCTTCAGGCCCTCGGAAAGAACAGCGCAGACAGGATAATAATCGAGGGGTACAAGGAGTCGAGGGGACTCGTCGATCCATCGGTTCTTGACGTTGCACGACGATTCCTCGCTGCGGATACGCTCCTTTACAGCGCGGCCCACGCACAACAGATCATCAACATCTTCACCGCACGTGAATTCTACCTGATTCCGACCTGCAACTGCCCGCTCCAAGGGGACATCAATGCCGACTTGGCGATAGACTTGTTCGACGTGATCGCCTGCATCGGAATCGCATACAGCGGCGATCTTGATCCTCAGGACGCCGCCTGTCCAACAACACGGGGCGACGTCAACAACGACGGCACGACCGATACTTTTGATGTAATCTATCTCATCGCCACCGCGTTTAGCGGCGGACCGAATCCGATAGGCCCATGCGCGCCGTGATCGTGATTGCGACAAGTTCCTGATTAGAGTCAGTGCTGCTTCGCCATTCCCACACCCTCAAGGGCCATCGATTTCCATCACAAAGCAGAAACCCGTCCTGCTCCAGTGAGCGGGACGGGCTTCGTGTTTTCGTTTGGCTTTTGAAATCGTCAGCGCTGTGACGTTGGCGCCGGGCCCCAGCGGCGGGCTTTGCTGATCGGGATCGTGAGGCGCGTGTGCGCCGCATCGGAAGCCTCGATCGTCATCGACTTGTTGAACAAGTCTTCTGCGATGCTCTGCTCGAACTTGAATCGGAATGTTTTCTCGCCCCCGGCGCTGACGCTTTTGTTCTCTGGGAAATCGACCTCGACGTATTTGTCGGGGCGCGAGACAATCGTGAATTTCAAATCCTCATTCGTGATGTTCTTGATTTTGAACTCGTAATTCCACGGGTCCTTCTGGTCCTGCGGACGATTGGCGTCGAGATCCACCTGCGGGGGCGTCACATGAAAGACACTGACCGAGTCGGGATTGGCCATCACGTCGACCACCAGCGTCAGCCGGGGAATATTCCCGGCCGCGTTGCAGAGAATCTGGGCGCTCTTGCGCGTCTTGGACGTGTAGTGCCCGGTTGAGAAAATCAGTTCGACCTTTGAGCTGTCACCGACAGCCAGCTCCTTTTTTTCAAGCGGAGCTTTTGTGCATCCTCACCCAGGCTTGACATCGGTGATACGCAAAGTATCCTCACCGATGTTCTTGATCCAGAACACGTGGGAGATGGTCGATCCCTGCGGCACCCGCCCGAAATCGAACTCCTCCGCCGAGACCGCTACCCGCGGCAGCTTGGCCCCGACCGGCGCGGCCTGATCGGTCTGCGGCGGCGGCTGGGCCGGAGGGTGCTGCGCGAATGCGGGCGCTGCCGCCAATGCGGCCACCCCTGCGTACGCAAGCAACCTGGACAACAATCTGTGACTCATCTAGTATCCTTTGAATGGGTTTGACCACCAACTGATGCGAATATAGAATCTCCCCGGACCCCGCGCAAGAGCCGGTGGCCCGGTTTGTGACTCTCAATCAGACTTAAACAATCGACTCCCCCGGAAGTTTCCCCGCCGTCATTTCGTCTTCGCCCCCGTGCCGCCCGGCTTGCTCCCCCAGGGCGCTTTCTGGAAGATCGGCAGCGTAACCCGGGTGGTGTCGGCGCCGATGGCTTCGAAGGTCACCGACTTGGAAATGACGAGCTTGGGCAAATCCGGCTCGAAATGTAACAGTATTTGTCTTTCTTCACCGGCGCCCAGCCGGCCGGAGAAATCGTTGCAGCCCACCTGGCGGTCGGGCCGCTCCACGATGTTGATGGCCAGCGGCGATTTGGTGATGTTGCGCAGCTTGACCACAGTGTTCCAGCCATCGCGGGCCGAATCGGCCATCTGCAATCCGAGGTCGACCGAACGGGGCGTCATGGTAATCGATCCGGTGGGCTCCGAATCCGCGGCAACATGGGAGCGAAACGTCAGTGCGGGAACCCGTCCAGCCGCATTCGACTCGATCTGGACAAACTTCTCGACAAACCCATGGTAGAGCCCCGAACCAAATGCGATTTCAACCCGGATGCTGTCGCCCGGCGCTGCATGCTTCTTCTCCAGCGGGGCCTCCGTGCAGCCGCAGTTGGGCACCAGTTTGGTAATCTCCAACGGTTCATCCCCAGTATTGCGAAGCCAAAAGACATGGGACACCACCCCTTTTTCAGGGACGATCCCAAATGGGAAGATCTCCTCGGCAACCTTGATTCTCGGTCCCCGTTTCGCGCTTCCCGTCTGAGCATCCGCACAGGAGTTTAGGAGCAGAACGATTGCGAGAATCGCACCGGCCTGGAACGCCGGAGTCGTCAAGGGCCGCACCCGCCGCGATAAGCCGCTATCCCACAATTGCATAGGCCTTTGATTCAAGATACCTCCCGTCGAATTCGTACCAGCTCAAACATCCCTTATACCCCCATTCGGCGCTCCCAATAAGCCAGACCAGTGAAAGTGATTCAACGATTGATATTTTCGGTTGCGTCCGGGACAAATGTTCAGTATTGGGTATGTGCGCCCTGACCAGTGAACTGCGCGTGAGGGGTTTCGCTGACGTAACGTAGGACCAGGCCAATCGACAACCCGGATGAAATGGAGAAGCGTCATGACTATCAATAAGTTACCTCTCACCGAGCGCCAGCGGGAGATCTACGAGTTTATCCGCGAGGCGGTTCACACCGAAAGCCGCCCGCCTACCATGCGTGAAATCGGTGAGCGTTTTTCCATCAGTTCGACCAATGGGGTTCGTGAAGCACTTGAAGTACTGGAGAAAAAGGGGTACATCCGCCGCCAGCCGTTCCTTTCCCGGGGCATTGAACTTGTGGAATCAGTGCCTGCGCCCGCTGACGTGATCCCGATTGTCGGCCGGGTCGCCGCCGGATTGCCACTCTTGGCGGTGGAAAACATCGACGGCCACATCGCAGTCGACCAGTCGTTCCTCCCCTCCGGAGAAGTCTTCTCGCTTCGGGTTACCGGTGAGAGCATGCGCGACGAGGGAATCAAAGACGGCGATCTCGTTTTGGTGCGCAAACAGGAGAGCGCTCAAAAAGGAGATATCGTTGTGGCCGTCATCGGCGAGGAAGCGACCGTGAAACGGTTCTATCCCGATCGAAGCCGCGTTCGCCTGGAACCGGCCAACCCAGATTTTGGACCGATAATCGTTGATCGCCGCGCGCCGGGATTCTTCATCGCCGGCGTGGTGGTCGGACTCCTGCGCCGCATGTGATTCCGTAACTGCTCTCCCCGCCATCCATCCCCCGTGGCGGATTACCTTCCTGATGGCCCAAACAAGTCCCCCGCTGTGACGCATCACGGCGGGGGATGTCTGCATTCGGGGTTCGTCTCGGGCAGCAACCGTGCACCCCGGCTGGTGGCATCAACAGGGTGGCTGGCCACCGCTGAAGGCGTAGTCAATCAAGTAGATCAAGTCGAACACGTCAGTGACGAGGTCGCAATTGACGTCGGTGAGATTATTCGGGCATGCGGGTGGCCCTCCGCTGAAGGCGATGTCGATCAACTGGACGATATCGAAAACATCAACCACGATGTCCGAGTTAATATCTCCCCGCGTCGTTGGAGTGATCGTCACCGACCCGGAAGTGAAATCGGTCGGCTGGATCAGAGTCCCCTTGGGATCGCTGAAGTAGGATCCCACGATATTCGCGGTCACGAACACGGTGCGGTCCTGCAAGGTGTCCGGTATATCGCAGAACACGTGCCCGATCACCTTGATCAGCACCCCATTGGTGTAGGGCAAAATCGGCAGCGGCAGCCGGTCGAAGTTGTTATCCACGATCCCGGTAAGTTGCAGGTCGAATGTGCCGTAGGTTCGCGCCTGCACGTAATCCCAGTTGTAGGTCAGTGTGCCGGCGCTCGAGGATGGCACCACGGCCACGGTACAGGGATAGGCCACGACGGAGGTGCACGCGGCATTGGAACACTTGTAGCAGGTTTGCACCATTGTATCGGCAGTGAACTCCATTATGTCCGGCCTTGAAAGCGTCAGCGACAATTGGAATCCGGCGATGGAATCACCCATGTTCTGGAGATACACCGTGAGGGGCACAACCGCACCGGGAGACACCGACGTATCGGCAACATCCAGGTAGAGCTTTGGCGTCTGCGCCCGAGCCGGCTGTGCTCCGTGGATCACGATCAACACAACCACACCGATCCACATCAAGCAAGGCAAACGACGGAACATGGGGCTCTCCTTACCTTCTTGGGACATGACATTCGCGCAATTGGCATCGCACAACGGGTTCGCCCCTGCCGTACGCCTGGCACGCCCAATTGATCGACTTGACTCCGTTGATCGATCGACATGCCACACCGAGATGGTCCCAAAGCTCTCGGACCAGCGCCTAACTCTAATTATCGAACCAACGCCAGTTCCCCTATAGCACTACTGCCTACGACGAGGGTAACGTTGGTCCAAACAACCGAGCGCTTTGGGCTATGACATCTCCTGCGAGCGAACCAGCTTCTGATTGTACAATTCCCCGGGCAATCTCGCACCAAGGCAATAGAGGTATCGTCGTTAGAGCCCGAATCGGAACTTCCGACCGGGACAATCAAGGGGTAATCTAATCACTCCTAACGATTTGTCAAGCCGATTTACCGAAAAGTTGCGCGGCCAAGATGAGACGCGATTCGCTATCTGTACGCACCGGCTCGAAGAGAATCCTGCGATCAGGCAAATTGCGACATTCAACCCAGCTCTTGCACAGCTCGTCGCGTGAGCGACGGCCCAATACCCTACTTCTTCTTCACAGTAGGCCGGCACGGGGCAACGTGGGCAATCGCATCGCGGAGAACAACTTGCTTGATGAGATTGCCCTTCGTGTCGGAGAGGCGCGTCATCATGTTGTCCAACCGTACAATTGATGAATCCCCATCAATGTAGGCCACCTTCGATTCGGCCATCTCCAACGGCAAGCTGAACAGTACACCTGAGTCTCCAGGGACTAATGGGCGAGGTCGAGAGTCGCCCAGGAAATACGCCAGACCGACAATTTTCACCGACAGCCCGCTGTCGCCTCGTGCCTCAAAGAACTCCCACTTTGCGATGAGTCCATCCGCACGACTGATCTTCGGCCTCTGGGCGAGGCTGCCGGGAACTAATTTGGAGTCTTTCGCCCCCGATTCCCCCTTGCGGCCACCCGGCTCTGAATCAGATGGCCTGGCAAGAGCAAACTTCGCGAAATCCGGCCGGTCCCATGTCAGAAAGATCTCAAATCCCTGAATGGTATCGGGCGTGGAGACGAGCCATACTTGCACTGCCTTGGGACACTGATCGGGACCGGAAACGAGCCGGGATTCGAGGACCAATGGCACCTGTGTGGAGTCCCCCGGCCCCGCCCACGCAACCGGCCCGCTGACAATCAGTGCAATGACGATCGCCGTCAGAATACTACTCCAACCGAGTTGGGCGATCCGACCACCCGTTCGGGACGCAACCCGTACCTTCTGTGTCATCATCTACTCCACCCAATCGGCGATGAAGATGTTCGTCTCGCCCGGTTTGGAATCATTGCGGTTGGACGCAAAGACCAGCTTGGTGGCGTCCTTGTTGAACATCGGGAAGCCATCAAACGATTGATTGTAAGTTACACGCTCGAGTCCTGTTCCATCCACGTTGATCAGGTAGATGTCGAAGTTGCGCTTCTTGGGATCGTCCATGTTCGAAACGAAGATGATCTTCTTCCCATTGGGATGGAAGTACGGGCAGAAATTCGCCGCACCATTGTGCGTGATCTGCTTCTTGTCCGAACCGTCCGCGTTCATGACGAAGATTTCGAGCGTGGACGGGCGAATCAGTCCCTCGGCCAGAAGTTTCTTGTAATCGGCGACCGCTTCCGGGGACGCCGGATGGTGAGCCCGAAAGACGATGCGCTTGCTGTCGGCGGAGAAGAATCCGCCGCCGTCATAACCGACCTCATGCGTCAGCCGCGTTTGATTGCTGCCGTCGGGATTCATGGTGTAGAGTTCGAGATCGCCATCACGCGCAGACGTAAATAGAATCTTCTTCCCGTCCGGAGAGTAAACAGCCTCAGCATCATAGCCGGATGTCGTGGTCAGACGCATGAGGTCTGTACCGTCGGTCTTGACCGAAAAGACATCGAAGCCCTTGTACAGCGACCAGACATACCCGTGCTCGTACGAGGGCTTGGGCGGACAGGAATCGTCCACCAGGTACGTGGAACAATAGACGACGCGCCCGCCATCCGGAGCAAAAAACGAGCACGTGGTCGTGCCGCCGCGCTCCGAGAGCTGGCGGACATTGGAACCATCCGTTCCCATGAGGAAGATGCGGTCACAGTCCCAGTTGTCGCGCCGTGATTGGAACGTCAGCATCTTGCCGGTTCCATCGAAGTAGGCCTCGGCGTTTTCACCAGCAAACGTCAGCTGCCGGATGTTGGCCAGATGTTTCTCCCCCGGGATTTGCAGAGAGTCCGTGGCCGCGACTGCCGGCGCCGATGCCGGAGATTGCGCTCCTCCCCCGCCGCCGGCCGCATCGTTGGGCGAATAGCTGCGGGCAAACCGCACCCGCTCACTCAACGCCGGATGATCGAAAAGCCAGAACTCGACGAACGGCGACGGATCAGGGTTGGAGAGGTTGACGGAAGCCAGTTTCTCAAATGCCGCCGCCGCCGCCTCGCCGCTGTGCGTGCGCTCCAATCCGAAGATATCGGCACGATGCTCGAAGTAGCGGGACAGCCCGTTCTGAATCGGCGACGTCAGGAATCCCAGCACCGTTACACAGAGCATAATCAGCGGGAAACTGGCAAAGCTGGTGAGCTGGTCGAACCCGAAGCGTGCGTGATTGGCGGAAATGATCCGGCCCATGGCGAGGTGTGACAGATAACCGACAAGGAAGATCAACCCGATGGCAACCGACAGCAGAATCCAGAT
The DNA here is from genome assembly GCA_021813505.1 of bacterium. GTDB lineage: Bacteria > Zixibacteria > MSB-5A5 > WJJR01 > WJJR01 > JACRMA01. The sequence continues at coordinate 9,935 of JAKAKI010000071.1, forward strand.
GTGATGCAACACGTAGTGTCCCATTTCATGCCCCAATACGAAGAGGATTTCCGGTGGTGTCATGGAATTCACCAGATTGTCGAACAGGACGATTCGCTTGGTCCGTCCCAGACCCGTGACATAGGCATTCAGTTTCTTGGTGTCTTTGGAAGCATCCATTACAAAGATGCGTGAGTCGGATATTCCCGATTTCTCCGCCAGATTGAGAATCTGCGTCTTGAGCGGTCCGTCCGCCAACGGCGTTGTCTTATAGAACATCGGCGTGATCACGATCGGCGCAATGATGATGAAGAACACGGCAAAGGGTACGGCGCCGAGCCCAAACCACGCCCACCACGAACGCGGATGACGGCGAATCAGTGCATACAGAGCGCCCACAACCAGCATCAGGATCACGAGCGAGATCGCCTGCGACTTGAAGGAATCGATCAGCCAGGCGCCAAATGTCTGGTTGGAGAGCTTAAACTGGTGCTCCAGATAGAACCCCTGGTAATAGTCGAGAGGAAACGATGCGACCATGTAGGCAATCTGGAATGCGGTCAGATAAAGTAGAAAGATTCCCACCCGCCGCCCGGTGATTTTCCGGCACCACTCCAGCACCGTTTGCGAGAATCCGGAGAACAGGACCACCAGCAGGATGACGACCGCGTAGGCAACCCCGGCAAATTGCAGGATATGCCGTGTCGTGGAGTACGAGACCGCCCGTTCCCGCTGCTCCGGCGACATCTGTCCCCATCCCGGTGCTGCCGTTGCACCATGTCGCGTCGAATCTGGCGCGGCGCTTTGCGCCATCGCCACCGATCCGAGGAGCGGGAAGCAATCGCTCCCGAACTGAATACCGTATCCCAAACCGAGCACAGCCACAAGGATCAAAAGACTGGTCAGGCGCGTACGCATCGTCATAAGACCATCCTCCCAGCGCAGGCGGCGTTCCTGCCCGGTTGGTTTACACAAGATGGGAACTGAGACGATGGCGCGTCAAACTCAAACTACTGTATGGGATGTGTGGAACGCTGTCGGCGATGATTGATTGGTGAAATCGGCGAAGCAAATTGAATTTCCGATTACGAATTCGACGCCCCAGCCGGTGTGGTTGGCCAGTTTAGGGTGAAAATGGACCCGCCCTCGGGGTTCGGACGGTAGGAAAGTTGCGCTCCCGAAGAATCGACGATGCGCTTCACGATCGCGAGGCCAACTCCAGACCCTTCGGCGGATGCATTGCGGCCGCGGAAGAACAGCTCACAGATGTGCGGCCGGTCCTCCGGCTCGATCCCGATTCCGGAGTCGCGTATCTCGAGCGCGATTGCGCCGGCCTGACGTTGCCAGACGATTTCAACGCGGGACGGCCGTTCGGGCAAACGGTGAGTGACTGCGTTAACCAGCAGGTTTTCGAGGACCCGCTCAAACGCCACGGGGTCCGCCCACAGCAGGATCTTATCCGACGGCGCTGTGAGCTGGTCGCGATTGGCAACTCCCGCTTCGACCAGGTGAGTCCAAACCGCCTCAATCAGGAGTCCGGCGTCAACCGCCCGTCGCGCGGCAGGATCGGCCCCCGACCGGACATAGACCACCAGGTCGCCGATCAACCGCAGCAGGCGCGCGGCTTCGGAATCCAGCCGGCGCGTGATGTCGCGTCCGCGTTCGTCGAGCCGCTTGGCATAGTACCGCCGGAGTTGGCCCAGAAGCCCGCGCACGGTGATCAGGGGTGACCTCAAATCGTGCGAAACGATATGCACGAACGACTCAAGCTCCTTGTTCTTGTTCTGCAAGCGCCGGTTGAGCTCGATGCTTTCCTCCTGCCGCTGGCGGGAGCGCAGGACGGTTGAACGGAGGGCTCGATTGGCGGAGTCGAGCCGCTTTTGCTGGTCCTTCATCGTATGCAGCATTTGTTCCCGGTCGGTGATATCCCGCCCGACGCCCTGTACGCCAATGACTTCTCCGGATTCGTCGCGGATCAACGATTCGTTGAATTCCATAAGGAATACACGACCATCCTTGGAGCGCAGCTCCAGGACGAACGGATCGACCATGACACCATCGTTGATTTCCGCATCGAACGCCTCGAAAGCGGCCTGGTTGATGGGATCGTCCGTCAGCCAGTCAGAGAAGTGTGTTCCCAGAAACTCCTCGGGCTTGACGCCGAGATAACGCTCCAGCGAGGGGCTGACATAGAACATGTGACCGGTTTTGTCATGCGCATAGATTATATCGCGGGCGTTCTCCGCAACCAGCCGATAGCGCCTCATCGCCTGATCACGTTCCTCCATCAGCCGGCGGACGGCGGAGACGTCGCGAATCGCACCCTCGATCGTCACCGGCTGGCCATCGGCATCGACCACCGCCACCGACCGGTCGGCCACCCAACGCACGGAGCCATCCCGATGCACGATCCGATATTCGCTCTCCGAGGGAATACGGCCGGTTCCATGTCCCAGTGTGGCTAAAGACAAATGGATTGAACGTACGCGCTCGCGATCGTCGGGATGGATGAAACGGCGAACCCATTCATCGAATGAGACACCGATGATATCCGCGCGTGGAAGCCCGGTGAAGATCGTTCCCGCCGGACTGGCTTGAGAAAACCGTTTCGACACCACGTCAATTTCGTAATGGAAATCGCCGGATTGCCCCAACTGGCGTTCCCAGCGATGGTGCGCCGCATCGAGACCGCTCCGCAATTCGAGCAGCTCGATCTGCGTCGCCGCGCGAGCCACAATGTACTCCAAAGGCGGCAAAACGGACGCCGTCGGGCGGCTGCCATTGAAGGGTTCATCGACCGAACAAAACCCTATCACCGATCCGTCGGCGCGGCGCAACGGCGCAAACAACTCATCGCCTGCCTTCCAGCCGGCCTCCGCCGTGGGATCGGAATCGGATGGAATGTGGCGCGACTCATCGTGCATCGGGATTCCCGACTCCGCCGGGACGAAATATGATTCCCCCAACAGGAAGCGCGGATCGAGAATCGCCTCGCGCACTTCCTTGCGGACCCGCGGGGCGCGCCGCGCCTGCTCGATCAATTCACGCGGAATTCCACAGTGCCCGATCGGACCGAGATTGCCGTCGGCGTCGTGAAGCGACAGGACCGCCCGCCGGTAGAGCCGCCGTTCGACAATGGCCTCTGCCGCCAGCTGGAGAACCTCACGGGCGTCGGTAAGCGTTCGAACGTCGCGGTCAAAATCCAGTTGCAACGCCCCGAGATCGGACGGGGGCGCCCATTCGAGCGGTGACTTCTTCAATTGGCGAGCCTCCCCTACAGCATTGCCGCGTGCGCCGTTGCTGTTGCCGCCAGCATGCGCCCGGCCACACGTGCCAGACCTTCAAAGCAGCCGTCCGCCTTGTCGTAAATTTCCACGGCCAGGCGTTTACGGATCGATTCCGAGAGGTGGGGACGGAAGAAGGAGGTCATCATCATGACCGGCACCCGCTGACCGCGCCGGGACAGCTCTTCGATCACCCAGAGCCCATCCTTCTTCGGGATGCGGTAGTCAAGGATGAGAAGATCGTAGTGATTCTGCTCGATGTGGTCCAGGCACGCTTCGGCCGAAGCGGCCCAGTCGGCAGTGACTCCCCAGTCTGTTTCCAAAAGTTCCATCAGCAGACTGGCGTGCGTCTCATTGTCGTCGGTGATCAGCACGCGCTTGTGGCCGTTCGGAATCCGCGTGTGGAGGACAGAGACCTGGCCCTCCAGGATGTTATTGACGACGACCGCGAACTTGTTGGGCGTTAACTGCTGTAGCGCGATGGGATGCCAGCGCGTCTTCGGTGGAAGGGATCCTCCGGGCAAGTATCCTCCCATACTTTTTTGGGTCGGGCGACCCTATGTGACTTCTCTGCGGGGCTCAACCCCGCGACTCGGAAAGACAAATTGGTCGGACTATTTCAAGACACTCCTCACACCAACAACAATACGCATTGGCGCAAAGTAATGCAAGTTCGTTTGCACTTGCCGGCAAACTTTTGGGAATTGACATCCGGGTCGGGAATCGGCAAACTGTTTGACTGGCATCCCAAGGCCGGGCGCGGTCGCCACCGTCCCAACGCCGAACTCGGTGCCCGGCGACGACGATCACGATGACTTCCCTACCGGACATCCATCGCCTTCAGGGCACCGCCGACCTGCTTCCCGCCGAGTCATTTCAGTGGGCGGAGGCCGAGCGTGTCATCCGCGCCACCATGTTTCGCTTTGGCTTCGGAGAGATTCGCTTCCCGGTGCTGGAGCCGACGGAGCTTTTCGCACGCGGGACCGGGGCGTCCACCGACATCGTTCAGAAGGAGATGTACACGCTGGTCGATCGCGGCGGGCGCTCGCTGACATTGCGACCGGAGGGCACGCCTTCGGTGGTTCGTGCCTACCTCGAGGAGAATCTGGGCAGCCAGCGTCCGGTCTGGAAACTCTTCTATCTCGGACCAATGTTTCGCGCCGAGCGTCCGCAGAAGGGACGTTACCGGCAATTCCATCAGTTCGGCGCCGAGATGATCGGGGCAGCCTCACCCGAGTCGGACGTGGAATTGATCGCGCTCGCTCGCGCCATCCTTCACGATCTGGGTTTGACCGGGCTCCGGCTGCAATTGAATTCCATTGGATCGCCGGCGGCGCGCCACGACCACAGCGAGAAGTTGCGGGCCTTCCTCCGCCAGCCCGACGTGTACGCAAAGATCGACGAGGATTGCCGGCGCCGTATGGAGACCAACCCGTTGCGCGTGTTTGACTGCAAAAACGAAGAGTGTATCCGAATCATGCGCCACGCCCCGACCATCGACCAGTTCCTGACCGCCGAGGATCAGGATCACTTTGCGCGCGTCCGTCGTGGCCTGGAAAGCCTCGGCATCACTTACGAACTGGACCCCCGAATGGTGCGGGGACTCGATTACTACACGCGCACGACATTCGAATTCAAGACGGACCTTCTCGGCGCCCAGGATACTGTCTGCGGCGGCGGTCGGTACGATTTGCTGGTGGAGACCTTTGGTGGCCCGGCAACTCCCGCCGTGGGATTCGCCTCGGGAATCGAGCGGATACTGGCGGCGGCGCAGGAAGCCGGCGCCTCGCAAGGGACTCTGCCCCGTCTCGATGTCTTCGTCAGCGCCCTCGGCGATCAGGCGCGTGGGCTGATATCATCGATACTGGCCCGACTCCGCGGTCTTGGATTCTCGGCCGACAGTGATTTTCTGGGAAGGGGATTGAAGGCGCAGATGAAAGAAGCCAACCGTCTGGCCGCCCGGCTGGTGGTGATCGTTGGCGATGACGAAATCACTCGGGGACAATTCACTATGCGCCGCATGGACGAGGGCGGCCAAACCGAGATCCCCGCGGACCTGGCGCAGTGGAACAAAGAGACGTTTGCATGATTGGGAACGCCGGTGACGTTGGGTTTCAATCTGCCCTGATCGGCGATGTCTTGGACCACTGATGGAATCACTTATGAGCGTGACGAATTGTCGTACGAATCAACAGTTTTCGGGAGGGCGAGGCTCCTGCCGAGCCATGGTTCCGGGCGATAATCAGACTCGCGCACGAAAACGGGGCTCGGCGGGAGCCTCGCCCTCCCCAGATCGGTGACCTTAGAAGTTCACTGTCAGCGGGGCTTCGGGCACTCTTCATCCCAAACATGGAACTTGGAGCAACGATGAAATCGAATCTGCCAATAGAATCAATTCAACGAACCCACACCTGCGGCGAGTTGCGCGCCACCCATACCGGCACGACGGTCAGGCTGAATGGCTGGGCCGCCCGCTGGCGCGATCTGGGCGGCCTGCTGTTCATTGATTTGCGCGACCGTTATGGCGTCACGCAAGTTGTGTTCAATCCCCAGAATCTGGACGCAGACACGATGAAGATCGCGGCCGCAGTGCGGGCCGAGACGGTGATCGGGATCGAAGGCTCCGTGCGCAACCGTCCCGAAGGAACCATCAACAAGAAGTTGCCGACCGGCGAGATCGAAGTGATGGTCTCCCGTCTGATCGTGCTGAATCGTTCCAAGACCCCCCCCTTCGAAATCGCCGACGACACCGATGCTTCCGAAGATTTGCGCCTAAAGTACCGCTACCTCGATTTGCGCCGTCCGGTGCTTCAGGAGAAGATGCGCATCCGGCATCGCACCGCCAAGGCCGTCCGGGACTATCTCGATTCCCAGGGATTCTATGAGATTGAGACGCCGCTGCTGATGCGATCGACGCCGGAGGGCGCGCGTGACTACGTCGTCCCGTCACGCGTGCACAAGGGGCGATTCTACGCCCTGCCGCAATCGCCGCAGTTGCTCAAACAGATTTTGATGATCGCCGGCTACGACCGCTATTTCCAGCTGGCGCGCTGCCTGCGCGATGAAGACTTGCGCGCGGACCGCCAGCCGGAACATACCCAGATCGACATGGAAATGACTTTCGTCACACCCGATGACGTTTGGAAGGTCGTCGAGGGCATGATGGCGCACGTCTTCCAGGAGGTTCTCAGTGTAACGCTGAAGCCGCCCTTCCCGCGGTTGACGTACGAGGAGGCGATGGACACCTACGGGATCGATAAGCCGGACCTCCGGTACGACCTCCCCATCGTCAATCTTTCCGATGCGGTTCGCGGCAGCGGGTTCCGTGTGTTCGACGAGACGCTGGCAGCCGGTGGACGTGTCGCCGGGATTCGCGCGCCGGGGCTGGCGACGATGTCGCGCAAGGAAGTCACCGAACTCGAGGACGTGGTCAAGAAGTTCGGGGCAGCGGGTCTGGCGACGATTCTCTACGCAGAAGGCGGCGTGAAATCACCGATCACCAAGTTTCTGTCTACCGAGGCATTGGACAAGATCACAGGGGCGACCGATGCGCGCGTCGGCGATGCCGTCCTGATCGTGGCGGCGAATACAGCCGTGTGCCGATCATCACTTGGGCAGCTTCGGATCGCGCTGGCGAAGCGATTGAAACTCGCGGACACCGGGCGATTTGCCTTCCTGTGGGTTTACGAATTCCCGCTTTTCGAATTCAATCCGCAAACAGGCCGCTACGATGCGATGCACAACATCGTCACGCATCCTTACGACGAAGATATTCCCAGACTCGAAGCTGGATTCACCACCACAGCAACACCCGGCACGCCGGAGCATCCCTGGGACAGAATCCGCGCCCACCAGTATGATCTCGTGGTCAACGGGACTGAAATCGCCTCCGGCGGGATTCGCAATTATCGCTCCGATTTGCAGCGCCGGGTGCTGAACGCTCTTGGGATCGACGATCAACGTGCCCAGCGGATGTTCGGCTTCCTGCTTGATGCGCTCGACTATGGTGCCCCGCCCCACGGAGGCATTGCTCCAGGACTGGATCGGATTGTCGCGGTGATGACGGGGTCCGATTCGCTGCGTGATGTTATCGCCTTCCCGAAGACGACCCAGGCGCAGTCCTTGATGGACGGTTCCCCGGCGGAAATCGAGCAGAACCAGCTTGACGAACTGGGACTGGTGATCAAATCCGGCAGCTAGAGCCATGAACTATGATCGGTTCACGCAATGATAATCCGTTGAATGGTAATGGATTATCCTCCCAGGCCCGTGCCCGAGACAATAAGTTCGAGATTGACTGACGGCGCCGTAGTATATTGGTAGGCGACCGTCATGTGTGATCACAGTCAGGATCCACCAGCCGTGCGCGCGGCAATCACCCTGCCTGCGCCGATAATCCCGTAGGAATGAGAATGCAGTCTGTGCGGACTCTTCAGCCTTGTCTGGCTGCCGAGTTCGCCTTTTGAGGAGGTCAGGATCAACCAGCGTAATTCAAAGCAAGGCCAGCGGATAATTCCCCTCGAGGGGTGTGACCCTCGGGTGCTGTTTGGGCGCAATGGCGTCTTCCTCAGCCTGATTGAGGCACGCTTTGGCGTGCAGGTCGTCGCCCGTGGCGATGAGATGATCGCCACCGGCGATCCGGAACCGCTGGAATTGGTGGACCGGCTCTTCACCGATCTATTTCAGCACATCGAGAAGACCGGTGAACTATCCGAGCGATACCTTCAATACGCCATGACCCAGGTTGCCGAAGCGGGCGAGGGCCCCTCCTCGCGTCTGCAAACGACGCCGGAGATGGCCAGTGCCGGACGCCAGCGCATCATTCCGAAGACTCTCGGACAAAAAGAGTATGTCGATGCCATGGAGCACTTCGACATCACCTTCTGCATCGGACCAGCGGGCACCGGCAAGACTTACTTGGCGGTGGCGATGGCGGTCGCGGAACTGAAGGCACGGCTCGTGGATCGCGTCTTCCTGGCGCGCCCCGCTGTGGAGGCCGGCGAATCGCTGGGATTCCTGCCCGGTGATATCCGCGCCAAAGTTGATCCGTACTTGCGGCCGGTGTACGATGCCCTGCACGAAATGCTGTCGTTGGATAAGATTGGCCGCTTCATGGAGAACGGCACAATCGAAATCGTGCCGCTGGCGTTCATGCGCGGACGGACATTGAACCACTCATTCGTCATTTTGGATGAAGCGCAAAACACCACCTCCGCGCAGATGAAGATGTTCCTAACGCGGCTGGGTGAGCATTCCAAAGCCGTGATCACCGGGGACGTCACTCAGATCGACCTGGAAAAACCCTCGTCCTCCGGACTCCTCTCGGCCCCGCGAATCTTGAAAGGAATCAAGGGCATCGGCCATGTGCGCCTGACCGAGAAGGACGTGGTGCGCCATCCGCTCGTATCGGCGATCATCCAGGCATACGAGCGCGAGGAGAATCCCCCCGACAGCAGTCCATCGGGGCCATCGGAGCCCGGCGGCCGGGAATTGGAATCCCGTACAGCAGGGATCCCCGCCAAAGTGCGGCCTCCGGCGCGGTAATCGTGATTCGGGACACCTGGTATGTTTGCGGTACTTCTGCGATTAAAGCGGGCTGTGGCGGCCAGATACCGGGAGGTCTTCGCCCGGTGGGCGGAGTCGCCCACATTCCGACGTTGGCGGGGAGTGCTGCACGTTCTCATTGCTCTGGGAGTGGTCGCGGTTTCCGTGCTCGCCTTTCCCTTGCCGGAGCTGTTTATCCCGCCGGATTTCCCGCATGTTGGCGACATCTCCACCGAAAACCTGATCGCCCCATTCGATTTCCCCGTCTTGAAATCGAGTACCGAGTTGGAGGCCGAAAGCACCAGGGTCATCGCGGAAACCCCGCCGGTGCTTCGCTACAGCCGGCCGGTTGCCGACTCGGTGCAACGCACCCTGATGAACTTCTTCGACCGGGCCGAACGGCTGGCGTCGACATCGATCAGTCCGCGGCTGCGCTCCGAACGGCTGGCGTCCGATTTCCCGTGGCTCGATGTCTCGGTCCTATCCCCACCGCGATCCTCCGGCGGATGGCTGGCGTTGCGCTACGCCACCGCGGACATCGTGAAACGCTTTTACAGCACGGGCATTTTCCCCGACAATCGGTACCTGCCCGGACCCGAGAGTCCATTCGTGGTCGTCGAGCGTCCCACGGGGGAAATCCCGCTTAAGCGCGATCAGGTGATCGACACGCGCAGTGCCACCGAACGGTTGCGCCGCGAACTTGCCGAGATTCCCGGCGTCGACTCGACAGAGCAGGAAGTCTTCGTACGGTTTATCGGTTCACTGATTAAACCCAATCTCGAATTCGATCCCGAGATCACCGAGCAGCGGCGCCAGGATGAACTGGCGCAGATTCGGCCCCACAAAGTGCGGATATTCCGCGGCGAACGGATCATCGCCAAGAACGAACGTGTCACGCCGGTTCATATCGAACGCCTGGCGGCACTGGCGCGGATTCGAATCGAGCAACGCGGCCACGGCAATCTGCTGGGCATCTACGCGCCCATTGGCGGCCGGATCATGTACGCCCTCTTCTGCATCATGGGTGTGGCCGCGCACTTCTTTTACTTCCGGCCTCGTTTCCGAACCCGAACGACGGCGGTGCTCCTGTTGGCGGTCATCTGGTCCGGGGTTCTGATCGCCACCCGATTCGCGCATGCCGCCGGCGGCGCGGCGATTTACCTTATCCCGGTGCCATTGGCGGCGATTCTCGTCACGGTCCTGCTCGATTTGGGAACGGGGCTGGTGTCGACCGTCTTCCTGTCCATTCTAGTCGGTGTGGTAACAGGCTTCGACTACACCATCTTCTCTGTGGCCCTGGCCGGTGGAATCGTCACCGCATACAGTTCGCGTTCGATCAGACGCCGGTACGATTTTTATCGGCCGGCGCTGTACGGAGCGTTTGCCTATCTCATCGGGATCTGGGTGGTGGAGTCGCTGCGCTTCTCTAGCCTCTCCACGATTCTGGCGGCCACCGGATACGGAATGCTCAACGCTGTTGTCGGAGCCTTTATCGCCGTGGGTGTGCTCCCCGTGTTTGAATCGCTCCTGGGATTCACGACCAATCTGACATTGCTGGAGCTGTCCAACCTGAATCACCCGTTGCTGCGCCGTCTCGCCCTCGAAGCTCCAGGCACCTATCATCATTCGATGGTGATCGGCAATCTCTCGGAGGCCGCCGCCGAGGCGATCGGCGCCAATGCGCTGCTTGCGCGCGTTGGATCCTATTTCCACGACATCGGCAAGATGGACAAACCCGAGTATTTTGTTGAAAACCAGCAGCACCTGCGCAGCAAACACGAGAAACTCCCGCCATCGATGAGCGCGCTGATTCTCGAATCGCATGTGAAACGAGGACGTGAGCTGGCGCTGGAGTACGATCTGCCGGATGCGGTCATCGATTTCATCGAGCAACACCATGGCACCACCACGATGACCTTCTTTTACCACAAGGCGCAGCAGCAGATTCTCAATCTGCCGGTCAAGGAGGACGATTTCCGCTATCCCGGCCCGCGTCCCCAAACACGTGAGACCGCCATCGTCATGCTGGCCGACTCGGTCGAAGCCGTCAGCCGAACGTTGGACGACCCCAAGCCGGGCCGGCTCCAGAACGCCATCCGCAAAGTGGTGGAGACCAAATTTTCGGCAGGCCAATTGGAAGAGTGCGACCTCACGTTGCGTGATCTGACCAAGATAGAAGAGAGTTTCCTCAAGATCCTCCTTGGCGTCTTTCACTCGCGCATCGACTACCCTTCCGCGGTCCGCAGAGACCAGGATGAAACCGAATCTGACCGAAAAGTCGCGCCGTCCCACTTGAATCCCGCAGACAAGAAACCGCCGATTCGTCCGGCGAAGGCTGACCATGCGACCGGCTAGCGAAACCGGCGCCCGCAGGAAGGCCCCGTTGACGGTGAAGATCGAGCGCTCCATTCGGCAGGGTCGAATCCCCCGAAAACTCATCGTTGCCGCCGTGGAGCAAGTGGGCCGAGGTGAAAGACTTTCCGGCTCGCTCCGGATAATCGTGGTGGGGGATTCCTTCATGCGCCATCTCAATCGCAGATTCCGGATGAAGGACCAGCCCACCGACGTGCTGGCGTTTCCCCTGGGGAACCCATTCCCAAACGCGGGAGCGTCATCGCTCATTGGCGAAGTGTATTGCAATTACGATCATGCCCGGCGCTGGCACCAGGAACATGGAGGCACGATTGCGGCAGAGCTTTCCCGGCTGGCCGTCCACGGCGCTCTGCACCTGGCGGGCTACGATCATCACCACCCCGGCGAGCGCAAACAAATGACCGCCGCCGAAAACCGGTATTTGTGTGATGCCGGATTGTTGGAGATCCGAACTTGAGCACGCGAGCCCACGATGTTTCTTGAAGTCCTCATCGCCGGACTTGTGCTTGCCGCCTTTCTGCTGGCGACATACGTCGTTGCACTCATTGCCGTCCGACTCTTCGCTATCACCAGTGACGAAGGAAAGGACGATTCCGCTGCCGGAGAGCAAGGCAGCAGCTTGATTGACGCATTCACGAAGTCGCCGCATCAAGTGCTCTTGGCGGCCGATTTGTTCCGGACATTGGCACTGCTGTTGGAAACGGCAATCATCACATGGGCAGTACCACGCTGGTCTGCCCAACTGGGCATGCCGTGGTTGCCGGCCATGGTGATCGCCCTGGTTGTGATCTGGATTCTGCATGTGCTCGTTGCCGAGATTCTGCCGAAATCTGCTGCCCTGGAAACGAACGGGAACGCACCGGAGTTCACCGATGCCACGCTGGCTTCCGCCTGGTTTCTCCTCTGGCCGTTCGTCGCCATCGCGAAAATCATCGCCCGCAAGCGCCCGGCCGTCGCCGCTTCGCCTGAGGAGCGCGAGGAAATCGTGGAGCGGGCGCTGGAATCGCTGGCCGAATCCGCCGGCGTCCACGAACCCTTGCTCGAAGAAGATGAACGCGAGATGATCCAGGGAGTTATCGGCCTGGAAGACACGGAAGTCCGGGAATTGATGGTGCCGCGGATCAATATCGTAGCCGTCGACGCAAATGCGTCGGTGGATGATGTGCGCCGACTGACCACCGAATGGGGGCACTCCAGACTGCCGGTCTTCGACGGTGATCTCGATTCGATCATCGGGATTCTCTATGTGAAAGACCTCTTCTGCGCCCAGCACGAAGACGCTGTCAGCCTGGCAACTCTGGCGCGCCGGGCGTTCGTTGTGCCGGAAACCAAAAAGGTCGATGCCTTGCTTGAGGAATTCAAACGACGCCGGGCGCACATTGCGATCGTCGCCGACGAGTTCGGCGGCACCGCGGGCTTGATCACGCTGGAGGATATCCTCGAGGAAATCGTGGGGGAAATCGAGGATGAACACGACCGCGGCCGCCGTCACATCGAACCGATTGGCGAGGGCGCCATCCGAGTCGATGGTGTGGTGCCGTTGAGCGACATCGCCGATGCGCTCGAAGTCGACCTGCCTGAACAGAAGTTCGAAACTATCGGCGGCCTGATCTACGATCGCGTGGGCGGAGTTCCTGAAGTTGGCCGGACAATCACGGATTTGGGATTGACCCTGACCATCGAAGAAATGGATGGTCAACGCATTCGCCGGGTTCGAGTTAGCCGTGTCTTGAGTCCTTCGCCGCGCAGCGATTGACAATCTCTTGCGGGCGGTCAAACGCCCATCCTGAATTCTCCGTTATTGCCACCGAGACACCTCCTGTTTAAATAACAGGGGAGTTTGCCCCGCACAACTGGCGTGGCGGAAATGGAGAATACGGGTGCCTATCTTTTCTTATCGATGTGAATCCTGCGGCAAGATGTTCGACGAACTCATTTTCTCGACAGCGGCCGAAAAGTCGCTGTCATGCCCCTCGTGCGGGGGCACATCCCTGAAACGGCAGTTGGCGCCATTTGCCGTGGGTAAATCCTCACCGGCAGCGGAGCCCGGCTGCGGCCAAGGACGTTGTTCGTCGTGTGCCTTCGGTGACAATTAACACGGGAAAGCGCCGGCGTGATCGGCAGTGTGCGCCATGACCCAGCTTGACTTATTCTCGGTTCTGACTTCGCGACTCCCCGACGAGGACGAGCTGGTGCAACGGTTCACCCGCTTCAATCACGTCTACTTTGAGGGATTGCTGCCGACGACGGCCATTCGCTGGTCATCGCGGATGCGGATCGCCGGCATGTGCGACACGCGCAAACGGATCATCTCACTGTCGCGTGCCTATCACACACATTTCCCGGAAGACATCGATGACACCCTCAAACACGAGATGATCCACCTGATTCATCCGAGTCACGATCTGGAATTCCGGCGCGAGGCGAAACGCCTGGGCGCAACCGTCCACTGCAAGGAATACCCCGGACTGCATCCGCGCGCCCGCTTCGTCTACATCTGCCCGCATTGCCGCACTGTTTTCCATCGCAGCAAACGCGAACGGCTGTATTGCGGGTTGTGTTCGCGCCGCCGGATTGACGAGCGGTTCATGCTGGTTCTACGCCCCCCAGTTCCCATCCGTCATGTGCCCGAACCGGCGATTGCCGCCCGCCGTCCCGCGACAAACCGTCCCAAGCGACGATCCCGGCAACGTTGAGTCTGGGAGGACGGGGCTCCTGCCGAGCCTTGCTGGCACGTCGTGAAGAGGCTCGGCGGGAGCCTCGCCCTCCCTCCAATTCCCCAGCTTTGACTGGATCATCACCCAAGTCAGATTGACTAATGTTGCACCACGGAGACAGCATGCCCGTTACTTACAAGACTGAACCCAAGGTCAGCCCCGCAGAGGTTGCCGGCCTGTATCGCCGTGCGCCCCTCAACCGGCCGGTCGACGATCTGGACCGAATGGGCCGCATGCTGGCAGGGGCCAGCGTGGTCATTTGCGCTCGCGACGACGGCCGACTGGTCGGGATCGCCCGTGCCCTGACCGATTTCTCCTATTGCTGCTATCTCTGCGACCTGGCCGTCGACCCCGACTACCAGCGCCAGGGGATCGGTCAGGAGCTGATCCGGCTGGTGGAGGAGGCGATCGGGGATGAATGTATGCTCCTGCTGTTTTCGGCTGTGACCGCCCATAGCTATTACCCCCACATAGGCTTCGAGAAGATTGACAACGCCTGGGAGAAGCCCCGCAAGCGGTAGCGGGCGATCCTTCAGCTTATGGTCAATTGGGTCGATAACGATAAGGGAGTGGGTACAGGGTTCCCGGGGGGGAGCCTCGACTCAACGAGGGTAGCGGAGCTATGGCAGCATCGAAAGAACGCAAGATTCTGGTTGTTGAAGACAACCCGAATATGTCCAGCCTCCTGGCGGACATGCTCGAGGTATTCGCTGTCCAAAGTGTGCGGGCCACCGATGGCGAGGACGCTCTGCGCAAGCTGGCTGAAGAGTCCATCGGGCTGGTCATCTCTGACTTGCGGATGCCCAAGATGAACGGCACCGAACTGTTGTCCGCCATCAAGGACAAAGACCCCCAAATGCCGGTGGTGTTGATCAGCGGCTACTCTCTGGCCAGTATCGATGACAAGAAGGCCACGGCGCGCGCCGACGGCTTCCTCACCAAGCCCTTCAAGATGAACGACATCAAGGGCATCCTCGACCGGCTGTATCAGCGCTGAACCACCTTTTCACGGGAGTTTGGCAGAACTTTGCGCTCGAGCCCGATTCCTGGCTTTTGAATTGTGCTTGCAATTGTGCATTTGGAATGCATAATTGCAGGGGACAACATGACAACGCCCTCTTATTACAGTCGGACTTTGGAGAAGGTCTTGAAGCGCTCCGCGGCAGAGTTTCCTGCCGTGGTCCTTACGGGACCCCGCCAGTCGGGCAAGACGACTCTGTTGCGGCATCTGTTCGGCCGCACGCACACCTATGTGTCTGTCGAACCTCCCGATGTGCGGGCGGCAGCGATGGCCGATCCCCGTGGTTTCCTGGATCTCTATCAGCCTCCCGTCATCCTCGATGAAATTCAACACGCACCGGAATTGCTGCCTTACATCAAGGAATGGATCGATGAACACCGCACCAAAGCGGGACAGTTTCTTCTGACCGGATCCCAGAATCTCTTGCTCTTAAATCGAGTAACCGAAACCCTCGCGGGACGAGTGGCGATGTTGAGACTGCTCCCCATGTCACGCCACGAGGCCAATCAGAACCCAGCCGCCAAGCTCCCGTGGGAATCGAGTTCCCCCCAAGCCAAGGAAACCGCTACCCACAGTGCGCAATTATGGCAATCGTTTCTACGAGGTGGCTACCCGGAATTGGTGGCGCATCCCAGGCGCGACGCATACCTCTGGCACAATAGCTACGTACAGACTTACCTCGAGCGCGACATCAGGACGCTTCGCCAGGTTGGCGACCTCTCGGCTTTTCAATCGTTTCTGCGTATGGCCGCTTCACGGAGCGGACAGTTGTTCAACATGACAGGGGCGGCCCGCGATCTCGGCGTCGCGGTCAATACCGTGAAGGCGTGGGTCTCAGTGCTTGAGGCGACATTTCAGGTCGTGGTTCTGCGCCCTTATCATGCCAATGTCGGCAAACGTCTCGTCAAGACACCGAAACTCTACCTGACGGACACGGGCACGCTTTGTCATCTGGCAGGTTTGAAAGACCCTGCCCATGCAGTCGATGGCCCACTGGGTGGCGTCATTTTCGAGACCGCTGTCCTCTCAGAGATCATGCGCACTCTCACTCACAGGGGAACTGTCCCTGAAGTCTACTTCTGGAGAACGGCATCCGGATCAGAGGTGGATTTCATTGTAGCCGTGGACGGCCAGTTAATCCCCATTGAGGTTAAATCAACTGCCACTCCCCGGCCGGCGATGACCAACGGTATCCGCGCATTCCAGGACGATCTGGGAAGGAAATCCGGTGCAGGGTACGTCTTGCATCTCGGGCAGGTGCGGTTGCCGCTGGCACCGGGCGTGACCGCGCTCCCATTCTGCAATTTGTGAGCGAGCCATCCCGGCAAAGATGCGGAGCAGCTCAAGCGCTGGCCGTTGCTCTTATACCAGAGCGCAGCCGATTGCCGTTGCTACTTCCCAACCCCCATCTGCCGGTACTTCTCTTTGTACTTTTCGTTGAGCATCTTCTGCTTGTCCGACAGATCGATCTTCTTGCCCTGAATGAATTCCATCGTGACCTGCGTCGGGATCTCGAGTGGATTCCCGGTGGTCACAATAATGGTCGCGTCCTTGCCGGTCTCAAGTGATCCCACACGGTCCGCGGCGCCGAGTATCTGCGCTGGATACAAGGTAATCGCTTTAATTCCCTCGTCCTCAGGCAGGCCGTAGGTAACTGCTGTCGCCACGTGATACGGCAGATTGCGCACGTTGGCTGCTTCGCCGCCTCCGGAGATGCAGTAGGCCACACCGGCTTGACGCAGGCGATCCGGCACGGTAAACGGCGCGTCGTACGGATCATCGTTGCGCATCGGATCCCGGTGAATCCCGTCAACAATCACGGGCACGTTGTTCTTCTTAAGGAGGTCGGCACACAACGGTGCATCATATCCGCCACAGATGATGAGCTTGACCTTCTCTTTTTCCGCGAACGCCACCGCTGCCTGGATCTGTTGAATCTGATCGGCGTTGACGATGATCGGAAGCTTCCCCTCCAATACCGGGATCATCGCCTCCCAACGCGAATCAAAACTGTGGTACTGGACGCCCGGCGTCGCTTCGGCCTGCTTGGCCGTCATATACGAACGCGCGTCCGCGAAGGCGTTGCGAATGTCGTTGAGTGCCTTGTCGCGGTTCTCCAATTGTTTCTCTTCCGAATCCTGCATCCACCACGCGGTGCGCGGCACCATTGATGGCCAGTTGACATGCATCCCGACCGGCGCCTTGAACGTCATCTCCTCCCAAGTCCAACCGTCGAGACAAAGCAGTGCGGACGTCCCGGAGATCACTCCGCCACTGGGATCGGTGAGCACCATCGTAATGCCGTTGGAACGGGCGACAGGGATCAATTCGCTTTCGGGATTGACCGCGACCTGCGCCTTGGCGTTGGGATTGATCGGCCCGGTCTCGCTGCGGTCATTGGTCGCACGTACCGCGCCTATTTCCGTCAGGCCGATGGCCGTGTTCGCATCGATCATGCCGGGATACACATGCTTGCCGGTGACGTCGATCTTCTCGGCATCGGCTGGGATGCTGACGCTCGCGCCAAGCGCGACGATCTTGCCCTTGTCGAACACAATCGTGCTGTTGGGGATGTCCGCGCCGCTCACCGGGTGTATCGTCCCGCCCACCAGCGCAATCGGATGATCCTGAGGCTTGGCGGGAATCTGCGTCGAGGCGATGACCGACTCGGGTAAGGCTGTTACCACAATCACGATGGACAACCACAGAATCCACGTTGTCCACGCCGTCCACTTGGTCCACATAGTCTTCATGTCTATCGCCCCTCCACACTGAGACGAAATGTCTCGTCGAATACGTCTTCGCGTGGCCATTTCGGCTTCTTATCGCCACCGCCCATGTCGCCGGCATCGCCGGATTTGAGCACTTTCTGGATCAACGCGGCGCGCATCTTCTCGTTCTCGGCGCGGCGGGTCACATCGTCCTGACGATCGAAGTACTTGCGCCCATCAATCCAAGTCTGCTCACAATGTGACAATGAGGATAATGGCGGCCCGCTCCAGAGTGCGAGATCAGCATCTTTGCCCACCTCGATCGATCCAACACGGCTGTCGACGTGCAACTGCTTTGCCGGGTTGATCGTGACGAACTTGAGGGCATCCTCCTCCGGCACGGCGCCGTACTTCACGGCTTTGTCGGCCTCCCAATTCAATCGGCGGGCCATCTCGCCGGAATCCGAGTTGAACGACACCAACACACCGCTGCTGTGCATCAAGGCGCCATTGTAGGGAATGGCATCGCAGACTTCCATCTTGTAGGCCCACCAATCGGAGAAAGTCGATCCACCGACGCCGTGTTTGGCCATCTCCAGGCCGATCTTGTACCCCTCGAGAACATGCTCGAACGTCACAAGGCGGATCCCGAAATCCTCAAAGGTGCGCATGAGCGCCAGCATCTCATCCTGTCGGTAGGCATGGCAGTGGACGAGACGTGTGCCATCCAGAATCTCGACAATAGCATCCAGCTCGAGATCGCGGCGCGGCGGAATCCCCTTTTTGTCTTTGCGCCACTGAGCCCAGCGGGCCTTGTAATCGAGTCCCGCCTTGAATTCGTCGCGTACGATCTGCTCAGCCCCCATTCGTGTTTGCGGGTAGCGCGTGTTATACCGATCGCCCCAATTGCTCTGCTTGACGTTTTCACCAAGCGCGAACTTGATGTCCTCGGGAGCGCCCGCCAGTTTCAACTCCTCAGGCGCCACGCCCCAGCGCAGTTTGATGATCTGGTTTTGCCCGCCGATCGTGTTGGCCGAGCCGTGGAGCACATGCGCCATGGTCACCCCGCCGGCGAGCTGGCGATAGATCGTGATATCATTGGGATCGATAAAGTCGCCGATGCGAACTTCGGCGGAGATGGTCTGCCCACTCTCGTTGACGCCGCCGTCGGTGGCGATGTGCGAGTGCTCGTCGATCACGCCGGGCGTCAGGTGTTTTCCCGTCGCGTCGACAATAACCGCACCCGCGGGAACTGCAAGGTCACGGCCGACCGCCGCGATCTTGCCCTTCTGCACCAGCACCGACGCCTTATCCAGTTTCCCCTGCGGGCCGCTGGTCCATACAGTCGCATTCTGGAAGAAGACCGCATCCGGCTGCGGCGGAATCGCGGCGACGCCGAATCCACCCAACGGATAATTCACGGGGAACGAGGCCATCTCCGGCGGCGTGACCTTCGCCGTGTCGGGTTCTGGCGCGAACGGCGCGGTACGTTTCCCGGTCCATGAGAATGCGCCGCCATCGGCCCAGTTGCCGGCACCCAGGAGAGCATCACCGGACAATGTCGCGCTCATGCGCACTACGCCCGGCCAGGTCAGTGAGTCGCCCTTGAACGCGAATCCCAGGCGGGTGTCGTTCAATCCCACAGAACTGAATTTGCTCTCTTTGCGATTCCGGGTGATGGAGCCAGACAGTTTGGCCGGCTCGCCTTTCAGGGATAGAGTCACGGTATCGTTCGCCCCCTGGCTCTCCGAAAACTTGAGCTCCCAAGTGCCGCGCACATCGGCCGCCGGGGGCATATCAGTCTGGAATCGGTCTCCCAGTACCCAAGTCTCCAGAATCTTTGTCTTCTTATTGAAGAGGTCGCCGTCGGTGACAATGAAGTTCGCCGCCTTGCCAACATCGAGCGTACCGAAGCGATCCGCAACCCCGAACAGTGTCGCGGGCGTGACGGTCAGAGCCTTAAGCGCGGCATCTGGATTCAACCCACGTTCGACGGCCTTGCGCACGGCGCCGAGGAATTCGCCGCGATCCTTTAGCCCTTCACTGGTGAAAGCGATGCGCACTCCAGCCTTGTCGAGGCGTCCGGCATTCTCGGGAGCGATATCCCAGTGCATCATTGTCTCGAGCGAGACCGCCATCGCTTCTTCCGGTGTCTTGACCTTGGGGACATCCGGCATATTGAGCGGCACAATGATCGGACGGCCTGTTGCCGCAATCTCGTTGAGCCGCCGGTACTCGTTTCCGGAACCGCGGATGATCACGTTCAGACTGAATTCTCTTCCGATTCTATCGGCTCGCAGGTCGTATAATTCGTCCCCGGCATCGATCACCACCGGCGCGGCTCCTCCCGCATATCCCTGCAACGCTTCGAGTGCATCGTTTCTTTCCGGACGAGGCAGGGTCTTGTCCTTCTGATAGGCATCCCATGCCTGGCGATACCAATCGGCATCGTAGAAAGACTGGCGGAACAGCGAGTAGGCCCCCATCGGAGAACCAGGATATCCCTCACCATCGCCGAAGCCGCGCGATGTCGTGATCTTACCGTGGAGGGCCACCCGGTCCTTCACGATCGAGGCTGTTCCATCCCCCTCACCGGTAGTGACCAGAACACTGGTCCCCTTGATGATCCCCTTGGCCGGCGCCAGCAGGCGGGCCGTGATGCCCTGGCCGCGCAGTTTCTTGTTGAGATCGTCATCCGGGACATAGGTCCGGTCGGCGCGTGTCTGCGGGACAATGTCGGCGCTCCAATAATTCGCTCCGCCCTTGGGCGCGGGAGTCCCGGGACCCTGGCCGTCGCCACGCATTCCCATGCCCCCGCCCTGTCCCGGCGCCTCTTTGGGAGGCTCGGTATAGGCATCGATCAACCCGGCGTAGACCGTCTTTCCGGTCATATCAAAAACGCGAGCGTCCTTGGGGACTGCGACATTTGGTCCAGCGGCTGTGATAACGCCATCCCGCACCACGAGTGTGGCTTTCTCCGCAACCTGTCCGGGAGCGGCGACCAAACGTACGCCGGTGAGCGCAAATACCGCCGGTGTGTTTTCGCGAATACCCGGTGGCGGCACGGTTGTCTCCGCCGCCATGGCGAGCGTGAAGCCCGCGACGGACGCGAAGACCAAAAAGGTACGGTGGATCCGGCGGCCATGAAATGCGTGCATGCCAGTTCCTTTCGTCGATCAGTGGTTTGTTCAGTCCTCCGCCGGCGTGCATTCTGCCGGCGACTGCTTGCTGCGGTCGGGAGCACGTGTGGATATCGAGTGGCTCCCGGCGACTTGGAGATGATAGTCATTCGTTGCACGGAATCCAGCCAAATCGGAGAAAATCAGATGCCTCTGGCACGTTGCGCGTCGTATCCGAAAACAGGCTGTGTATCGGTTGAAACATTTGCACGCCCAACCCGTAAGATCAGAGTGCCGCCGTATTGGCGGCAAGGTGGCGTTCGTGTCCGCGTACGCAAATTCTCGCAACGACTGAAACTTCGGGAGTGAAGGATGGTTAAGAAAATCCTGCTGGGCCTAACACTGCTTGTGGTGGCCGCCGCAATCGTCTTCATGGTCTTCAAGCGCACTGGTCAGACGGACAATTCATTCAAACTCGTCAAAGTCGAACGGGGCACCGTTGTCGACAAGGCGCTGGCAATCGGCCGCATCGAGCCGGGAAATGAAATCGCGATAAAGTCGAAGATATCCGGGCTGGTCAGAAAGATCTATGTCGAGATCGGCGATTCGGTCAAGGTGGGTGATCCACTGATCGAAATCAAACCCGACCCGACGCCGCAGGAATACGCCGAAGCCAAACGTAGCGCACAGTTGGCGGCGGTTACCTATGACAACGCCAAACGTGAGTACAATCGGGCGCAGGATTTGAAGGAAAAGGGCCACATCTCGGAACAGGATTTTGAAAACGCGCGGCAAGCTTCCGACGAAGCGGATCTGCGTCTCAAGCTGGCCGATGAGCAGTTGTCTCTAATCGAAAGTGGCAAGACGAGGGTTGCCGACCGGTCCGTCGAGTCAGTTCTCCGTTCACCCATCAGTGGCACGGTGCTCGCCCGCCATGTGAACGAGGGCGATCCGGTCGTGCCGCTGACCACCTACCAGCAGGGAACCGAAGTCTTGACACTGGCCTCGATGGCGCAACTCCTGTTCAAGGGGACGGTTGATGAGATCGACGTCGGCAAGTTGCGGGAAGGGATGCCGGCGGAAATCAAGATTGGCGCCCTGCCATCCGCCCAGGTCAAAGGCACGCTCTACAAGATATCTCCCAAAGCCCGCAAGGAAGACAACACCATCCTCTTCGACGTTGAGATTCACTTGAAGCCCTCCGACTCAATCGTGGCATTGCGCGCCGGCTATTCCGCCAACGCCGACATCGTCATCAACAAGAAAGACAGCGTCCTGGTTTTGCCGGAGCGGCTCGTCACATTCAAAGCCGACAGCGCTTTTGTGGAGATCCCCGGCGAAAAGGGTGAAGCTACGAAACTAGCGATCAAGACAGGTCTCTCCGACGGCCTGAAAGTGGAAATCCTCGCCGGTATCGATGAGGGCAAGGAAGTGATTGAGCGGCCACCCAAGGAGATTAAGTAGACGGCGTGAACTACACTCGGCTCACTCTGCGAACGAGCTGGATCAAAACCGACATGAGTATCCAATGCTTACGTGAAGATGCGTTTCTGGGAGAGCGAGGCTCCTGCCGAGCCCTGATGCCGCGCGCGCGAATGGCTCGGCGGGAGCCTCGCCCTCCCTGCAAGTATCTGACACCTTGGATGCAAGCGATGACTTCAGGAATGCGATTGAGCTAGGTCGGTCCCCATGGCCCTCGGTGTCTTCGTTTCCCAATTCTTCCGTGATCTGCGCTCGCAGAAGCTGAGAACGTTTCTGACGGTGTTCGGGATTTTTTGGGGGACGGCGTCGGTGATACTCCTGCTCGCGTTCGGCAAGGGCATCCACGCCCATCAGCAGAAGGCATTTCGCGGGATGGGTGAGTACATCGTGATCATGTGGCCGGGGCGCACATCGATTCCGTATCAGGGCCTGGGGAGAAATCGGGCAATACGGTTTCGTGAGGCCGACGTGGAGGTCCTCAAGCGCGACGTACCCCACATGGGCTCGATCTCACCGGAGTACGTCATGTGGGACGCGAAAGGCCGGGTGGGAAAGCTGGAGAAGCTGATGCGCGTGCAAGGCTGCTGGCCCGAGTTTGCACCGATGCGCAACATTATCCCGGACGCAACCTCCCGCTTCCTCAACGACGAGGACATGGCACTGAAGCGGCGCGTGATATTCCTTGGGACTGATTTGAAGAAGGAACTGTTCGGCGATGAAGACGCCATCGGGCGCATGGTCTTCGTGAATGGCGTGCCCTTCAAAGTGATCGGCGTCATGGTGAAGAAGGAGCAGGATTCGTCGTACGGCGGACGCGATGTCAACAGCGCCTGGATTCCCTCGACGACGTTCAAGGCGATGTACGGACGCGAGTATGTCAATGACGTCGTCTTCAAGGCGGACGATATCACCCGTACGGAATCGGTCAAGAAAGGCGTCTACCAGGTCCTGGGTGCACGTTACAAATTTGATCCCGACGACAAGGAGGCTCTGCAACTCTGGGACACCACGGAGCAGGAGAAGTTCTTCGGGACATTTTTCATGGCGTTCCGCGTGTTCCTCGGTGTCATCGGCGCGTTTACGCTGATTGTCGGCGGCATCGGCGTCTCCAATATCATGAACGTGGTCGTCGAAGAGCGCACCAAGGAAATCGGCATCAAGATGGCGCTGGGCGCCAAGCCGCGGTTCATCATGAGTCAGTTCGTGATCGAAACGTTCATGCTCACCGGCATCGGCGGAATCCTCGGGTTCCTCTTCGCCTGGGCGGTGGTATCGGTGGTGCCGAGTTTCAAAGTCGAAGATTATATCGGCACACCGGAGATTTCACGCTCAGTTGCCATCGCCGCGATGATGGTTCTGGGTATTGTCGGCATGCTCTCCGGCTACTTCCCGGCGCGGCGGGCATCGCAGTGCAATCCGATCGAGGCACTCCGATTGTAGGTTTTGGGCTTTGTTATGACGTTGAAACTCTTCCTCCAATATTTCTGGCGCGACTTCCGCAAGCAGAAGAAGCGTGCGACGCTCACGGTCGCCGCCATTGTCTGGGGGACGTTTTCCATTCTGATGCTGCTCGCGTTCGGCGAGGGGTTGAAAGACCAGCTCGGCAAGAACCAGCGCAGCCTCGGTGAATGCATCATCATCGTCTGGCCGGGGCAGACGTCCATCCCATACAAGGGTCTCCCACGCGGGCGCCGAATCCATTTCCGCCCCGAGGACGTGGAATTGATCAAGAAGAGTATCCCGGAAATCTGGCGCGTGGGCGCCGAGTATTCCAACTGGGGTGTCGACGTCGTGAACGGCAAGAGAGTCTTCTCGCAGCACGTTACCGGAGAATACCCCACCTACGAATTCATGCGCGTGCAGTACGCCGAGCGCGGCGGTCGGTACTTGAATGACACCGACATGGAGTTCAAGCGCCGGGTCGTGTTCCTCGGTTACGAACTCAACAAGAAACTCTTCGGGGATGAGCCGTCGGTGGGTCAAACCGTCTTCATCGCGCGGATTCCGTTCACGGTCATCGGGGTCGGGCAGAACAAGCAGCAAATGGGCATGTACGGCGGACCCGATGTCGAGAAGGCCACCATGCCGGCCACGACTTACCAGTCGATCTTCGGAGACAAGTACCTCGACAATTTGGTGATCCAGCCACGGGATGCCGAAACCGCCGAGTTGGTCAAGTCGCGCCTCTACCAGGTGCTGGGGGCCAAAAACCAATTCGACCCCGCCGACAAGCAGGCATTGTCAATCTGGGACACGATTGAGAATCAGAAAGACTTTAGCAAGATGATGCTGGGGATGCAGATCTTCATGGGGATTCTCGGCGGATTGACGCTGCTCATCGCCGGTGTCGGCGTCGCCAACATCATGTATGTGGTGATCAAGGAACGCACCAAAGAGATCGGGATTAAGATGGCGCTGGGTGCCAAGCCCCAGACAATCCACAATCAGTTCCTGTTGGAAGCACTTCTGATTTGCTTCTCCGGCGGCGCAATTGGCATCTTCATTTCGCAGCTCATTTGCGATCTGGCATCGGTCGTTCCGCGTGATCCCACCTCGTCAATGTCGTGGCTCGGCAATCCCACAATCTCGCTGCCGATCGGCCTGATTACCGTCGTCATTCTCGCGATCATCGGGCTGACGGCCGGTTATTTCCCGGCACGACGCGCCGCCCGTTTGAACCCAGCGGAGACATTACGGTATGAATAATGTGTGGTTAAAACGAGTCGCTCCCGTGAAGCGCAAGGGGCTGAAAGCCCCTTGGAGTCCCGAATACCGAAGAGACCCGAGTCTTAACACCTGTTTGAGGATTTCATCATGAGCAGCAATGGCACAATGGTCAAACTCAGTGGTGTTCGCAAAATCTACGACACCGGCAAAGTCAAAGTTGAAGCGCTGCGCGGGATCGATCTGCATGTGCGCCGCGGCGAATTCATGACGCTGGTCGGACCGTCGGGCTCCGGCAAATCGACCTTGATGAACATCCTGGGATGCCTGGATGTGCCCAGCGAAGGCACCTACGAATTCGATGGCCAGCGCGTCGACCGTCTGCCAGTCAGCCAACTGGCGGAAATCCGCAATCGCAGCATCGGATTCGTGTTCCAGAACTTCAACCTGCTCCCCTACTCGACGGCGCTTGAAAATGTCGAACTGCCGCTGGTGTTTCGCGGCCTCGGTGCCAAGGAACGGCGCAAGCGCGCCGCCGAACTTCTTGAAAAGATCGGACTGGGTGACCGCATGGAGCACAAAGCCACCGAGCTTTCCGGCGGGCAGATGCAACGTGTCGCCATCGCGCGCGCGTTGGCCAACAACCCTCCCCTGCTCCTCGCCGACGAACCGACCGGAAATCTCGACTCCGCCTCGGGCCGTGAAATCGTTGATTTGTTCGAAAATCTCTGGAAGGCCGGCCACACGATCATGATCATCACGCATGATCCAAACCTCCCGATGCGCACCGAGCGTACAATTCACTTGCGCGACGGACGGCTGGAAGACGGGGCCGCGGGTTAGTTCTTTGCGCACAGCTTAGCAGGTGGGAGTGCGATCCGCCGCGGCGGACTGCCGAGCCGTGTGCCCGCGCGGAAAGAGACTCGACAGTCCGCCGCGGCGGATCGCCCTCCCATTTCGGCGTCCTAATCCTGCAACCAATCTTGATATCACGATTTGTGACTTCAAGATTTCCGATCAATAGTCACAGCTCTTTAACTATCGCCTCCGCAAACTCCAGCGTCGTCGCCGTCCCGCCCAAGTCGGCGGTGCGGATTTCGCCGCGTTTGAGAACCGCGAACGCGGCAGTGCGGATACGATCAGCGATGTCGTCTTTCCCCATCCGGCGCAGCATGAGAATGCCGGAAAAGATGATGGCCAGTGGATTTGCGATTCCCTTGCCGGCGATATCGGGTGCCGATCCATGCACCGCTTCGAAGACAGCACACTGGTCGCCCAGATTCGCCCCCGGCACGACACCCAATCCCCCGACAAGTCCCGCCGCCAGATCGGAGACGATGTCCCCGTAAAGATTGGACAGGAGCAGCACATCAAACCGTTCGGGAGTCATGACCAGCTTCATGCACAGCGCATCGACGATGCAATCGTCGAATTGGATGTCCGTGAACTCGCGCGACACTTTGCGCGCCGAGTCGAGAAACAGCCCATCTGAGACCTTCATGATGTTGGCCTTGTGGACGACCGTGACCTTCTGACGGCCGCGCTTCCGGGCGTACTCGAACGCAAAGCGGGCAATGCGCTCGGAGGCCAGCGCCGTGATCACCTTGATCGATTCAGTCACGCCGGGAGCGATGATGTGCTCGATCCCGGAGTACAGATCCTCGGTGTTTTCGCGAACGATGATCAGATCAATGTTGTCGTAACGCGACTTGATCCCGGCCAGTGTGCGAACGGGACGGACATTGGCATACAGATCCAGCTCTTTGCGGAGCGTAACATTCGCGGAGGCGAAGCCCTTACCCACAAACGTTGTCAGCGGCCCCTTGAGCGCCAGCCCATTGCGGCGAATCGAATCCAGGAGCGAATCGGGCACCGGTTTGCCGAAATCGGCGAAGACCTTCATACCGGCATCGTGGCGCTCCCATTCGATATCCGCTCCCGCCGCATCGATGATCCTTACCGCGGCTTCGCTGATTTCCGGCCCGATCCCGTCACCGGGGATGAGTGTCACTTTGGCTGGCATCTTATCGCTCCTTTCGAGGCCGGGCGGTTCCGAGCTTTGAAATAACGGTCCGCCACTGTAGATTCGGTCGCCCCGGCCACTCGGTGGACGGGTCGGAATCAATATGGCGACTCAAGCGGCATCGAGTGGCAAAAACAGATCGCGTATGGCGCGTATTGTTGCGTCCCGGCGCCTGAGGATCAAGGACGCGAGATGATCGCTCAAGTCCTCGATTTCATCCTTCATATCGACCGGCATCTCAACGGATTGATCCAGCAGTATGGCACTTGGACCTACGGAATTCTGTTCACCATCATCTTCGCCGAAACCGGTCTGGTCGCCACCCCGTTTCTTCCCGGCGATTCGCTGCTGTTTGCCGCCGGCGCGTTTGCGGCGCAGGGTTCGCTGGACGTGGCGGTCCTGTTCTTCCTGTTGGGCGCCGCCGCAGTGCTCGGGGACACGGTCAACTACTGGATCGGGCGGTTCATCGGTCCCAAAGTGTTTCACGATGGCAAAGTGCGCTTTTTCAAGCGGGAACATCTCGAACGCACACATCGATTCTATGAGAAGTATGGTGGCCGGACCATCATCATCGCCCGCTTTGTGCCGATCATTCGCACCTTCGCTCCATTCGTGGCTGGCATCGGCAGCATGAGCTACGGCCGCTTCATGAGCTACAACGTCTTTGGCGGCATCGGCTGGATCGCGGTGTTTCTGTTCGCGGGTTACTATTTTGGCAATATCCCCAGTGTGAAGAACAACTTCACCCTCGTCATTCTTGTCATCATCCTGATCTCGGTTGTGCCCGCGGTCGTCGAGATAATTCGTCAGCGCCGGGCAGGAAGACCCGCGAAATCGTAGAGGTTCCCTGATCGCGTGGTGCATCGGGTGCCGCTTGGCCAGCGGTTCATCCGTTTCGTGCCTCCAATCGCCCGGGTTCTGCTGCCGGATGGCGTAATCGGTTGGGATTCAAGCCGATACGCCCGGAAGGCGGGGGCCGGCGAGGACGGGGCATTAGTAAAGAAGATACATTATATGTCGATAATTCAAACCGAGGGCTAAGATCAGCTTAGCGAGACTGGCCGATCCAAAATCGGCTGGGGTGGTAACTCGTCTTAAGGTGCGGCGGGGCCATCGCTCGTTCGAATTCAACGCTTGCTGCCAGACGGGTCGAGCATGTTTGCGTCACAAGCCAACGTTTCCCGCTGTTGCCGGTCCCATCGGCATGAGTCGTCCCGGATGCCCCTCGGGCAGCCTCACGGGTGCACACGGACATGACGGCGATCCTGATCATTTCCGTGGTGCTTCAATCATGTGCGGCGTTCATGGCGTTGCGTATGATCCCGATCACCCACAGGCGGAAGGCGTGGATTCTCATCGCATCGGCCCTGTCGCTCCTGGCTCTGCGCCGGGTGGCCACCGCATACTACGCGCTGCTCGCTTCCGGGGATGCTGCCACGATCCCGGTGGCGGAAGTCATCGCTATGATCGGCTCCGCGGCGCTGGTTGTCGGCATGGCAGCCATCCGCCCGATGTTCCTGGCAATGCGGGCCTCTGAGGATGCCGTCCGTCAGAGTGAACGGCGCTTCCGCAATCTCTACGAATCGGCTCCCTGTGGATTTCTCTCGCTGGACCGTGAAGGTATCATTCGCCAGTGCAATCGGCGGGCGGAACAAATCCTGGGCTATGCACGCGGGGCGCTCCTCGGAGTACCCATGGCCGGGCTGCTCCTCGAATCCGACGGGGACAACAACGGACGGTCAGTGATGTCGTCGGAGCGATTGTGGCAGGGCTCCTCGTTGACCGATCTCGAAGTCCAGATGTGCACCGCCGATGCGCACGCCATTTGGGTCAGCCTGACGATTGACCCCATCATGGATACCCATGATACACTCACGGAATTCCGTGCCATTATTGTCGACATCACAGAACGGCTGGTCGCCAATGACCAGCTCCGTTCAACGCAGTTCGCCGTCGATCACGTGGGCGAGGCGGTCACGCAGATCGGCGCCGACGGCCGCTTCCTGTACGCCAACGATATCGCGGTGGCCAGTCTGGGCTATTCGCGGGCTGCTCTTCTCACCAAGCATCTCTGGGACATTGACCCGCAGTTGTCCGAGGCCGGGTGGCCGACATTCTGGGACGATCTCCGCCATCGCGGGACCGTGGTGTTGGAGTCGGAGGCTCGCCATGCGGACGGCTCTCTCCACCCGGTGGAGGCGACCATCAGCTACGTCGACCTGTCGGGTAACGAATTCCTATTCAGCTTTGTCCGAGACATTTCCGAGCGCAAACGCGCTCAGGAGCGGCTGGAACAAACGCAATACATCGTCGATCACGCAGGGGAAGCCATCTTTCTCATGGATCGAGATGGCCGATTCACCTACGTCAACGACACAGCCTGCAGATCCCTCAAGTATTCCCGGGAAGCACTGTTGGGGATGAAAGTCTTCGATATCGATCCCGTGTTTACAAAGGAACAATGGGAACTCGGTTGGCAACAGATCAACCGGCGCACATCTAAACTCGTGGAATCAGTGCATCGTGACAAGAACGGGAGAGACTTTCCCGTCG
Organism: bacterium; assembly: GCA_021813505.1. Taxonomy (GTDB): domain Bacteria; phylum Zixibacteria; class MSB-5A5; order WJJR01; family WJJR01; genus JACRMA01. Next base: position 39,405 of record JAKAKI010000071.1, read on the forward strand.
AAATCAGTGCCAATCACATGATTGTCGGTGGCCATGAGTACGATTGCGCCTTCGTTCGTGATATCTCCCAACGGCGGCAGTCAGAGGCAGCGTTGAAATTGAGCGAGGAGCGATTCCGTGTCTGCCTGAAAAACTCCCCGATCGTGATGTTCAATCAGGATTCGGAACTGCGCTACACCTGGGTCTATCACCCCGTGGAAGGCACGCGCGAAGGCGGCATCATCGGCCTGACCGACACCGATCTCCTGGCTCCGGCGGAGGCCAACCCGCTGATGGTCTTCAAGCGGAGCGTGATTGAAAGCGGGCTCGGCCGCCGGGGCGAATTCAAGCTGACCATGGTCAGGGGGAATCCCCGAATCTACGATTTGACCGCCGAGCCGCTGCGCGATCCCACCGGCGCTATCGTTGGCATCACCTGCGCCGCCGTCGACGTGACCGATGTCCGCGACATGCAGCAATCCCTCAGTGAGAGTGAGGAACTGCACCGGACCGTGGTCAATGCACTCGATGAAGGCGTCCTGATCTGGGGACGTGAGGGTCGGGTACTGGCCGTCAATCCATCGGCCGAGCGGATTCTCAAGATTTCGGTCGAACAGGTTCTTGCCAATCCCGCCCCCGCGCAGGGCTGGCAATTCCTGCGCACCGATGGTTCCCTCATTGCCATCGAGGAGCTTCCCAGCGAACGCGCCATCCGGTCCGGAGAGACCTGCACTGACCTGATCGTCGGCATACGCCGTCCCGGGAGCGACCTCCAATGGTTCTCGGTCAATTCCTGTCCCATCTACCACGGGAGCCAGAGTGAGCCATATGCCGCCGTCCTGTCCTTCCGGGATATCACCTCGATTAAGGCCATCCAGGACGCACTCCGCGAGTCCGAACGCCGCTTCCGCGAGATGCTGGCCGGCGTGCAATTGATCGCTGTGACACTGGACATCAACGGCAAAGTCACGTTCTGCAATGATCACCTGCTCACGCTGACCGGCTGGCAACGGGACGAAGTGATCGGTCAAGGCTGGTTCGACCGATTTGTCCCGATTGACGTACGGGCGGAAACCAATCCCAGCTTCCGGCACGACACGCCGCTGGGCATGATCCCGGCCCACCGGGAGAACGACATTCTGACGAAGGACGGCCGGCGGCGTCTCATCCGCTGGAGCAATACCATCCTACGGGATCCGCAAGGCCAAGTCATCGGAACGGCCAGTCTCGGCGAGGATATCACAGAACGCAAGCTGGCGGAAGAGACGCTGCAACGCGATCTTGTCTTCAAGACGGCCGTTGTGGATATCTCCGAACATGCGCTTCTCCCCACGGCGGACATTGCCTCGATCGCGCACCTTGTACTGGAACGGGCCATGGCGCTCACTGGAAGCAAACATGGGTTTGTCGCCGAGGTGGATCCGGCGTCCGGGGATGTCATCCCTCATACACTGGTGCAAGTGATGGACCCGGGCTGCGAGGTCACCCACGACAGACAGAGCATCGTCTTCGCCAAAGGACCCGACGGTTACACTGGGCTGTGGGGTTACGCCCTGAATATGGAAAAACCGTTCTACACCAATTCACCGCCGGATCGTCCCGGCGTCCAGTATTGCTGTCCCAAGTGCCATGTGCCCATTGAACGACTACTGTCAGTGCCGGCGACAAGCGGCAAGAGGATCGTTGGCCAGATCGCGCTGGCCAATTCGTCCGCCGACTACACGGACGATCAGCTCGACTCGATCCGCGAACTGGCCGCCGTGTATGCCATGGCCGTCGAACACCTTCACTCGGGAGGCGCTCTGCGCCACCGGGAATACCAGCTCAAAGAGGCCCAACGTCTCGCACTCGTGGGCAGTTGGGAATTGGATTTGAGCACTGACACGCTGGCATGGTCCGATGAGATCTTTCGGATCTTTGAAATCGATCCTGACAAGTTCGGTGCGTCGTACGAGATGTTTCTGTCCACCGTCCATCCCGAAGACCGGGAGATGGTCGACCGCGCGTTCTCCGACTCTCTGGCCAACAAGACACCGTACGACGTGGTCCACCGGTTGCTCTTCCCGGATGGCCGGCTAAAGTATGTCCACGAGCGCGGCGAAACCCACTATGACGATACCGGCCTTCCGCGCCGCACCGTCGGGACCGTCCAGGACATCACCGAACAGAAGCACTCCGAGGAGGAAATCGGCATCCTCAAGCGCGCCCTGGATGCGCATCACGATGGCGTTTACTGGATGGACAGTGACAACAAGTTCGTGTATCTGAATGATGCCGCCTGCCACATACTGGGATACCGGCGAGAGGAACTGATCGGGAAATTCGTCTGGGAGGTCAACCCGGTGGCGACGCCGGAGGGGATGGCAGGCGTCTGGGACAAGCTCCGGACGGATGGGTACTTTAATGCCGAATCGGTGTATCGCCGGCGGGACGGCAGCACGCTGCCCGTCGAGATCATGACCACGTACGTCCTGCACGAAGGGCGTGAATATGCCGCCGGATTCGCACGCGACATTTCTGAGCGCCAGCGGACTGAAGCGATTGAAACCGCCCGCCTCAGACTGCTGGAATTCGCGGTGACGCACGATCTGGATGAAGTTCTGCAGAAGTGCCTGGATGAAGCAGAACTGCTAACGGGCAGCAGGATCGGGTTCTACCATCTTGTGGATCCCGACGAGAAGTCCCTGACACTTCAGATCTGGTCAACCAAGACCCTGGCGAACATGTGTACCGCCGAAGGAAAGGGCAGCCACTACGCTATCGACGAGGCGGGCGTGTGGGTGGATTGTGTGCATGAACGGCGCCCTGTGATCCATAATGACTATGCCGCTCTCAGCCACCGCAAAGGTCTGCCGGCCGGACACGCAGAGGTCACACGGGAACTCGTAATTCCGGTCATGCGTGCCGATCACATCGTTGCGATCATGGGCGTTGGCAATAAGGAGCACGATTACACCGAGGACGATGTCAAAGTCCTGTCGCACCTGTCGGACCTCTCCTGGGACATCGCCGGGCGCTTGCGGGCCGAAGTTGCGCTCAGAGAAGCCCTCACACGGCTCGAGGCCGTCGTGGGCCAGACCCCCCTGGTGGCAATACAGAGTCTCGACCGGGATGGCAGAATCAAAGCCTGGAATCCCGCTTGCGAGAGGCTCTATGGACACGCTGCGGCCGGTGTGATCGGCCGGAGTCTCCAGGAAGTGCTCTTTGACGATCAAGAGGCATTGAACTTCGAGGACACCTTGCGTTCCGTGTGGGATGAGCGCAAGCCGTCCACGCCGCGGGAGCGTGCCGCCCATACGCGCGACGGAGCGGCTCGGATTACCTATTCCGCGATGTTTCCCATTCTGGAAGACAAGACAGTCGTCGAAGTCATCCGCATGGACGTTGACATCACCGGCCGCAAGCAGGCAGAGGAACAGCTTCTGCGAGCCAAACGTCTCGAAGCGGCCGGCCAGTTGGCAGGACAGATCGCCCATGATTTCAACAATCTCCTTGGACCGCTGGTGGCGTACCCAGAGCTGATCGCGCCGCATCTCCCGCCGGATGCGCGCCTGCAGGAAATGCTGCACGACATGGCGGCGGCGGCCCGCCAAATCGCCGACATCAACCAGGAGTTGCTGACCATGAGCCGCCGCGGGCACTACAATCTCGAACCGCTCGATTTGAACCGTCTTGTCGAGCATTGCCTGCGCACTGTGTCAACCCCCGCACCGATCACGGTTGAACGTCAACTGAGCGAACGTCTCCCACTGGTGCGCGGCGGCGCCTCGCAAATCATGCGACTCCTGAACAACCTGATCAATAATGCTTTTGACGCCATGCCGGAAGGCGGTGCGCTGACGGTACGCACGTCGAAGGTCAGCCTCAACGCCCCGCTCAAACGGTACCCCGATGTTCGGCCCGGTGAATTCATCCGCCTCGACATCACCGATACCGGCCGTGGCATCCCCACCGGCACAGCCGAGCGTATCTTCGAACCGTTCTTCACCACCAAGAAGGCCGACCGCCGGCGTGGCAGCGGCCTGGGACTCGCGGTTGTCCACTCGGTGATGGAGGACCACGAAGGCTACGTTGATTTCGAAAGCGAGCCCGGCAAGGGGACAACCTTCAGCCTTTATTTCCCGGTCCATCCCATCACGGCACCGGAGCCCGTACGCGATGCGGATGTTCCGATGGGCACCGGACAGAGTGTGCTGGTGGTGGATGACGATTCGATGCAGCGGCGGATCGCCGAGCGCACACTCAAGCGTTTGGGGTACACCGTCCACACGGTGGGGAGCGGCGAGGAAGCTGTCGAATTTGTCGCCCAGCATCCGCAGGAGATTCTCCTGTTGGACATGGTGATGGACGGCATCGACGGCACCGAGACCTTGCGCCGGATCAAAAGACAATACCCCGGCCAAATTGCGATCATTCTCTCGGGCTACGCGTGCAGCGATCGTGTCGACGAAGCGCTGCGTCTCGGCGCGAAAGGCCTCATCCAAAAGCCGGTTCATCTCGCGACCCTGGCATCGGCCCTCCATGATGCCCTGCACGAGAAGGAAGTCACTACCGCAACGGTCATTTCCTGAGGAAGTAAATTCGAATCCGTGCCGCCCGCACCGTTTACCCACCCTATCGGATAGTGAGCGCTGGGAGGGCGCCCACGCCACATGCGCGGCAACGCGCGCCGTCAAAGCGCCCTCACCCCCGGCCCCTCTCCCAGAGGGAGAGGGGAGAAAAGCTTCCCGTTGGCACAGTTCGCGTAGCACAGTTCGGGTAGCACAGCTCGGTAGCACAGTTCGGGTAGCACAGTTCGGGTAGCACAGTTCGGATAGCACAGTTCGGATAGCACAGTTCGGATAGCACAGTTCGGATAGCACAGTTCGGTAGCACAGTTCGGATAGCACAGCTCGGTAGCACAGCTCGGTAGCACAGTTCGTGCACCTCACGGCTGCCTGCTCCCTCTCCCTCTGGGAGAGGGTTGGGGTGAGGGCGTTTTGGGAGCGGCAGATCCGAATGTGGCCGGGTGCCCCACAACTCGCTGTGGGTCGACTTCCGCACGCACAAGGCGCACTTGTGCACAAGCTGGCGCCCACAGCAAGCTGTGGGGCGCCAAATTCCACGCGGGCGAGGGCGCCCGCGCCACATGCACTCGCCTCCCCGCCTCCATTCCCGATTGACCCATCGCGTCATCCGATTGTTATTCACATCTGTCGTCCGGTGTCGGGCGACGATCGGACTCCCATGCGTCCCGGCGAATTCGAATGGATTGAACAACTGGCGCGCCGCTTCGGCAGCGGTGATCGCGGCGGTGGCCTGATCGGCATCGGCGATGATGCCGCCATCATTCCGTTCGGTCCATCCGTCGCTGATGAGGCGCTCGCGATCTCGGTCGATGCACAGGTTGAGGACATACACTTCCAGCGCGGCTGGATCGGCTTTCACGATCTCGCACGGCGGCTGGTCCACGTCGGATTCTCGGACATCGCGGCGATGGGCGCCGCCCCGCTCTATGCACTGGTCTCAGTGGAAGTCGGCCCGGAGATCGGCGAGGACGATCTGGCCGCATTTACCGAAGGCATGCAGATTGGATTGCGTGAGTTGCCCGCGGAGCTGATCGGCGGGAATGTTTCGGCGCGTGCCGGCGGTTTCTCGGCGCACATCACGGCCATCGGGCGACAGAAACGCCAGTTGATGCTGCGCCGCAATGGCGCGCATCCGGGCGATGGCATCTATGTCACCGGCAAACTCGGTGCCGCCGCCGCTGCGATTCGCGCGTTCACTTCTGTCAAGGACGCATCGCTCCCCATTCCTCCAGCCCTGATTGATGCGTTTCGAAAACCACGCGCGCATATCCGCGAAGGACTGATTCTCGCGGAATCCGGCTGGGCGACGGCGGCGATTGATATCTCCGACGGATTGCTCCCCGACCTCGGTCACATTGGCAAGGCGAGCGGTACCGGCGCGACTCTCGATCTGGACCACCTGCCGATTTCCGATGCGCTGCGCGCCTGGATGCCGAACGATGTCGCCGGCGCCGAGGTGCTGGCGCTCACCGGTGGCGAGAACTATGTTCTCCTGTTTACCGCGGCCAACAATCCCGCCAAAGAAGCGGAAGCAGCCCGCCGGTTTGCAGAAGCGGGTGGGCAATTCTGGCGAGTTGGCACAATCACTGCCGAGAAGCACATGGTTGGACTGCGGACCGGGCGGGAAGTCCCGCTGCCCACCGGGCGATTCGATCATCTGCACGGACCACTACCTTAGGGGCCTGTTGAGAAACCCCGGGAACGAATTCTATCAATGTGGGGGAGAGGGAGATTGCTTCGTCGCTCCCTCCGCCTTCGGCGGAGACGCTCCTCGCAATGACTTGGGGCACAATAGCTCCGTGATACTCGTGGCGCAATGACTTGGGGCACAATTCGCGCCCGGATACCCGCAACGTCATTGCGAGCGGAGCGAAGCAATCTCCGCCTCACTGCTGCGGCACCGCCTCGATTGCTCGGGGTTCTGCAAGACGCCCATAAGCTGGCGCGGACACGGCCCTCCCGGTAACACGTTTTCCATCTTGAACATGACTGTCAATTCGCGGGCCGGGCTCGCCGTGGGCACTTGACTGGGAACCCTGTGAGGTAGTAAGGTTGAAGCTCGGCATTGTGGGGTACCTGAACCTCGAGTGCCGGCGACAATTGGAAGAAATGGAGGATCGACAAAATGAGTGTGCAAATCGGCCAGCCCGCCCCGGAACTGCAGGGCCAGGCGCTAGTCAACGGCGAGATCAAGGAATTCAAGCTCTCCGACTTTCGCGGGAAAAACTGGGTGGTGCTGTTTTTCTACCCGCTCGACTTCACCTTCGTCTGCCCGACCGAAATTCGCGGCTTCAACGCGCATTATGGCGAATTCGAGAAACTCGGTGTCAAAATTGTCGGCGCGTCGGTCGACTCGGTCTACTCCCACAAGGCGTGGGTGCAAGCCGATCTCGGACCGCTCAAGTTCCCGCTCTTCGCCGACATCACCAAGGACGCTTCGCGCTCCTACAATGTCCTGAAAGAGGACGCCGGGATCGCGCTGCGCGGTACGTTCATCATCGATGACAAGGGCGTCGTGCGCTCGATCGTGGTCAATGATCTCGGCACCGGCCGTTCGGTCGACGAGACCTTGCGCACAATCGCGGCGCTGCAGACCGGCAAGAACACGCCCTGCGAGTGGAAGCCGGGACAGAGCACGCTGTAGTTTAATTCCCATGGAACACTTCTGGGGTCACGCATAGCGCGTGACCCCGGACCCTCACCCCCGACCCCTCTCCCTGAGGGAGAGGGGAGAAAAGCTCCCCGTTAGCACAGTTCGTGTAGCACAGTTCGTGTAGCCCAGTTCGTGTAGCACAGCTCGTGCGCTTCACGGCAGTCTGCTCCCTCTCCCTCTGGGAGAGGATTGGGGTGAGGGCGTTTGTGGCGCGGCCGCCCTCGGCCGCGTGCGCGCGAAGCGCGCGTCCTCTATCCCAGCGCTCACCCAAAGAGGTTCACCGCTGCGCGGTGAACGCGAGCGAGGGCGCCCGCGCCACATTCGCGGCGGCTCGCGCCAGCGGAGCGCCCTCACCCCCGGCCCCTCTCCCTGAGGGAGAGGGGAGAAAAGCTCCCCGTTAGCACAGTTCGTGTAGCACAGCTCGTGTAGCACAGCTCGTGCGCTTCACGGCAGTCTGCTCCCTCTCCCTCTGGGAGAGGGTTGGGGTGAGGGCGTTTGTGGCGCGGCCGCCCTCGGCCGCGTGCGCGCGAAGCGCGCATCCTCCGTCCCAGCGCTCACCCAAAGAGGTTCACCGCTGCGCGGTGGACGCGGGCGAGGGCGCCCGCGCCACATTGGCGGCGGCTCGCGCCAGCGGAGCGCCCTCACCCCCGGCCTCTCTCCTTGCTGGCCTGTGCGGGTCAGCCCTTCGGGCTGACCGTGCCGCCGGGTGCCCCACAGCTTGCTGTGGGTCTGCTTCCGCGCGCACACGGCGCACTTGTGCACACGTTGCCTCCCACAGCAAGCTGTGGGGCACCCGGCACCCGGTATCGGCCTTCCTTCCCCCCCGGAAGTCGACTTGCCCGCTCTTGTCCAACCTGCACCAATGTTGCAAATCGTTGCAGTCCGGTTGCGCGATTCCTGGGGGGAGGATGGCAATATGGGGAACAGGCCATTGAATTAAGATGTTATGAGCCAACGAGAAATGATGGCAACCTGCCGGGCTGAACGACCCCTGTACCGAGATTTTGCAACCTTCCCGATTGGCATGGCTCATGCGTGGTATGTCCTCGCCAAGACCTTATCCAAGTGGTGGTTTGGTCTGGTGGCATGAAGTGTTACAGCAATGAGGCTTGACAAATTGGCACAATTCATTATGATATCAGAAGCAAGGCAGCCCCGCACTGCCTTCCAATGGAATGCGAGCAATTGCTCGACGAGTGATGTTGATCGGAGGCAGCAGTTCAGGATTCACGTGCCGTTCCACTGCGGGACAATAAATTCGCTTCCCCGATTTGATTTCCACCGTGCTTCGAGTTTTTATTCCCCGGCGCCAATGCGGTCTTCTGTTCATTTCATGATGGCAGAGACAGACCCTGGCTTGCCGCAACGGGATCAACACATGAGCTATCAACCGTTTGAAAATAGAAGTCAATTAATCCACCTTCAAGGAGGTCGCTGCGTATGAAACGCATGCTCTGGCTCGTTGTCCTGGCCGTCCTGCTGTGCGGTACCACAGCCATGGCTGCCAACTCGGTCGTCGTGGAATCGAAGAGCGTCGCCCTGAACGCTAAAGGCGTGACGATCGGCGTTTTCGTCTCTAACGACGTCGCAATAAAGAATGTCGTCATCCCACTGGAACTTCGCTCAACTAACGGCGGAGCGTTCGTCGATAGCATGAAGCGTTCGTTCCCGACTGGTACACGCCTGGACGGTAAACTTACCGACATTCGCATCTCCAACCAACTCGATAGTGACAGCATTGGCACGTGCAAGCAGAACCAGCCCGGCGGTTACGCACGGATCATTAGCCCGGATGTCGATTCGATGATTCGGGTTCTCGGCTCCCCAGTGGCGGCGTTTTTCACTTATGGAAAGATCTTCGGCCCCGACCTCCCCGCTGGCGCAGATGGCCCGACAGCTCCCCAACTTCTAATGACGGTCAATGTGAACGGCCTGAACGGCCAGTTCATTGTCGACACAACCTGCACCAACCCGGCGAACCACTTGGTGTACGCCAGATCGACCGGCACTCCGGTCCAACTCATGCCTTCATTTACTGCCGGCGAGATCACGGTCGGCACTCCGATTCCGGATAATAGCGCCCCGGTCGCATCGGATACGACGGTGACCGGACCGGAAGACGCGAACATCAACGTGCCGCATCTGCCGGCAACGGATGTCGATGCCGGACAAATCCTGAGCTACTTCCCGACCATCATGCCACAACATGGCGTGATCGGTGTGATGAATGGATCGACCGGCCAGTTCGTCTATACACCGAATTCCAACTACTGCGGCCCCGATTCGCTCCAGTTCATGGTTTGCGACAACGCCCCTTCCCCACTGTGTGCGACGGCCTGGGTGCATATCGATGTCACCTGCGTCAATGACGCGCCGGTCGCCAGCGACCGCGTCGTTTCGACTAACCAGAACACTCCTCTTCCTGTAGCGGCATTAACCGCAACTGATCCCGATGCCGGACAGACAAAGACATTTGCGATTCTGAGCGGACCATTCCACGGAACAGCTGACGGATTCAACTCTGCGAACGGCAGCTTCACCTACAATCCGGCCACTGGATACTCAGGTCCTGATTCGCTCAAATTTACTGTCTGCGACGATGGCGTCCCTTCGAAGTGCGATACCGGCACGGTCCGCATCACGGTCATCGCGGTCAACCAGCCGCCCGTGGCGATTTGCCGAGATGTCACCGTGAACGCCGGCCCGGCTTGTACAGCGGCGGCGGACGTCGACAGTGCGTCGTACGACCCGGACGGTGACCCGCTCACAAAGACATACACGCCTGCCGGTCCATATCCGAAGGGCGTTACTCCGGTCAAATTGGTTGTCGACGACGGCAAAGGCGGCAAGGATTCTTGCAACGCCAGTGTGACGGTCATCGACGCGACTCCGCCGGAGATTGCCTGCCCAACGAATGTCACCGCATACACGACGGCCGCGGGCTGCGACACGCTGATCACCTTCTCGGGTGCGCGCGCGGCGACCGCCACCGATAATTGCTCTGGCCTCGGCACGATTACCTACACGGCCCCCGGTGTCACGATTAGCGGCAACCCACCCTCCGGCGTCTTCCCGCTGGGCACGAAGACCGTGACCGCGTCGGTGACCGACGGCGCCGGCAACACGGTGCAATGCCAGTTCAACGTAACGGTGAGCGATGTCCAGAAACCGGTCGTGGGCTGCCCGGGGAATATCACCCAGGGCAACGATCCGGGGCAGTGCGACGCGGTCGTGACGTTCTTCATTTCGGCCTCGGACAATTGCGCGATGGGCTCAATCGTTGCCACACCGCCATCGGGCTCGACATTCCCGAAAGGCACCACGCCGGTGAATGTTGTTGCGACCGACGCCGCCGGCAACAAAGACAGTTGCACGTTCAATGTGACCGTGAATGACACCACCAAGCCGGCGATCACCTGCCCGATCGATTATCAACTTACGACCGAGCCGGGCCTGTGCACAGCGACTGCCACTTTCAGCCCGTTTGCGACGGACAATTGCCCTGGTCCGATCACGATCAGCTCGGTGCCGCCGTCAGGATCGTCGGTTCCCAAAGGCGACAATCTCATCACGGTAACCGCGACCGATGCCTCCGGCAATCAGCAGTCGTGCTCGTTCCACGTTACCGTGATCGACAATGAAAAGCCCGTCGTTACCTGCCCGCCGACGGTGGTCGTGAATGTTCCGCACGGTTCCACAAGCGGGATCGCCACGTATAGTCCCTCCGTCTCCGACAACTGTCCTGGGGCTGGGATTGTCGCGACGCCTGCGTCAGGTTCGAGCTTCCCGCTGGGATTGAGCGACGTGAAAGTGGTGGCGACCGACGCCGCCGGCAACAAGGATTCATGCACATTCCAGGTAAGCGTGGAGGTCGGCAACTCGCCGCCGGTCTGGGATCCGGCACCGGCCCAGTCGGTCAACGAAGGCGTTAATCTGAACTTCAATGTTGCCGCGCACGATTTGGACGGAGACAATACGCTCACTCTGTCCGCGATCGACAAGCCGGCCGGCGCCAATTTCACCGACAATGGCTCGGGCAGCGGCACGTTTGACTGGACCCCGTCCTGCGCGCAGGGTGGGTCGGACTATCACGTCAAGTTCATCGCGTCGGATGGAAGCGTCGCCGAGACTGTGGATGTTGCGATTACGGTCAATGACATTCCAGAATCGCTGGTCGCGAACCCGAACTCGGTCAACTTCAACTATCAGATGGGTGCTCCGGCCCCAGCCCCGATTCCGGTCAGCCTGACCGATCCGGGTTGCAGCGGCCAGTTCTCCTGGCAGGCCTCATCCGACGCTCCCTGGCTCATCGCTGACGCCGACACCGGCACCACGCCATCGAATGTGAATGTCATAGTGGTTGCGGGCGTTCTCGGTGAGGGTGATCATACCGGCACCGTCACTTTCGGCGCGCGCGTCGCGAACAAGGCGAACTTCGTGCCCGTCAATTCGGTCACGGTTCACATCCACGTCGGTCCGGCCCCGCACGACTCAGTGTGGGTGACCAACGGCTCCGGCAAGCTGGGTGACACTGTGAGCCTCGACGTCAACTTCTGCAACAACCACGAAGCGACCGGCATTTCGGTCGGCTTGAAGTACTGGCCGCACATGCACTCGATCGGCGCCAGCTTTGCCGGTTCGCGCGTGGAGGGCATCAACTTCACGAGCGCCACGATCAACACCGTGGAACGCACGATCTGCATCGCGGCGATTCCGCTCCCGTCGGAGCCGCGCATCGCCGAGGGTTGCGGCAAGCTTGTGACGTTGTTCTTCGTCTATGATTCGGCCGGATATTGTCCGTTCCCGGAAAGCTCGATGGTCGAGGCGTTCCCGGTTCCCCCGGGCTGCTCGACGATGCTGACCGACACGCTTCTGGCGCAGGTCGTCCCGTCGTTCGTCCCTGGTATGATCAGCCTGATCTGCCCGCCGCGCATCTGCGGCGTCGTGACGGATCAGAGCGGCGCCCCGCAGCAGAACGCGGTGATCCAGCTCTGGAGTTCGTATCCGTCGGGCAGTGTCCTTGGCTCAGAGATCAGCGATCCGTCTGGCAACTTCTGCCTGAGCAATCTGCCGGGCGCCGGTCCGTTTGATCTGCGCATCTTCCTGCCGAACCACTGCACCAAGATCATGACGGGTGTCGGCCCGACCGGCGAGGGTTCGCTCGACGTCGTGCTCGACCAGCTCCCGGCCGTGCCCACCGAACCGAGCTTCGCGTGGTACTGGTCGGATATCGCCGCGATCAGCGGCGTGCCGCTATTGCCGGGCGACGTGATCACCGCGGTCGATCCCAACGGCATCGTGTGCGGCAAGACGACCGTGACTCAGGATGGCAAGTACAACATCTACGTTATGGGTGATGACGTTACCACGCCGGGCACGGACGAAGGCGCCCACTCTGGCGATTTGATCACTCTTTACTTGAATTGCACCTGCGCTCTGCTCGCCCCCGGAACCTGGACGGCGATGACGGGAACGCAGTTTGACGCCAACTTCGACTGCTCGTCGAAGGCGGTGGACATTCCTCTGTGCGACCCGTGGACGCTGTTCTCCTTCAACGTGACCCCGGCCAATCCGTCGCCGGCGTCGGTGCTGTCGTCGATCGCGGGCCAATACCAGATCGTGTTCACCTCGACTTGCGCCTACGGTCCGTTGTCCTGGGATGCCAGCCGTCCGTTCAACGATCTGACCTCGATGGATCCGTTCCATGGCTTCTGGCTGAAGACCACGGGTGCGGGCGTCGGTCCGATCAGCCTCTCCGGAGTTCCCGTGCCGGTGAGCACCCCGCTCGACCTGTGCGAAGGCTGGAATCTGATCTCCTACCTGCCGGATGTTCCGGACACGTTCAGCCACGCGCTGGGCTCGATTGACGGCGACTACTCGCACGTGTTCGGGTTCGAGTGCGGCAAGGGTTACGTGTCGTGGGATGCCAGCCGCCCGGCGTTCTTAAACGACCTGACGTGCATGCGTCCGCTGATGGGTTACTGGTTGAAGACCTCGGTCAACACGACCCTCACCTACCCGTCGGCCGGATACACCTGCAACGAAGGCGCTCCGATCCTGAGCAAGCCGGTCAATCTGCTGGCGAATGTCACCACGACACCGTGGGTGGCGGACTTCTGGTCCGTGGCCAATAGCAGTGTGAGTGGCATTCACTCCGGTGACAACCTGACGGTCCGCACCTCTGCCGGCGTGATCTGCGGCGAGTGCCTCGCCGGTTCCGACGGCGCGTTCCTGGTCCACGTCTACGGCGATGATCCGTCGACGGCCCAGGTCGAAGGGGCGGTCAAGGGTGAGGCGCTGACGTTCGAAATCAACAACGCCCCGGCGTCTGTCCAGTCCGGTTCGGTCGTGTGGAACGAGCGTGAGTCGGTGAAACTGGCGCTGGTCGCCGGCCAGTCGGGCGCGGTCCCGTCGGACTATGCGCTCTTGCAGAACTACCCGAACCCGTTCAATCCGTCGACGGTCATCCGGTTCCGTCTGCCGGCCGCTGCGGACGCCAAGCTGACGATCTACAACGTGCTTGGCCAGACCGTGCGCGTGCTGTTCAACGGCAATCTGTCCGCTGGTGAGCACTCGTACGAATGGAACGGCCTGAACGAAAACGGCGAGTCGGTCCAGAGTGGAATCTACTTCTACCGCCTGGAGACACCGTCGTGGGCCGATTCCAAGAAGATGACGTTCCTGAAGTAACCCGATGGAAACGACAGGACAAATGATGTCATCGAGACAAACAACCAGAGATTCAAAGGTCCCGTACCCCGCCAGCCAGGCGGGGTACGGCCCGGCGAGTCCAGCCAAAGGGGTGTTAAACGTGAACAAGGCACTGGGAAGTTTCGTGAGGGGCGCCTTGGTAGCGGGGATTGTACTGGTCACGGCTTCGTCCGGATGGGCGCAGGTCGCCGGCTCAGTTGTGAATGACGTCGGAACGGCCGTGCCGGGTGCGAGAGTCGAGATCTGGAGCACTTATCCCGGCGGCTCAATTCTGAACGCCGGGAATACAGACGGCGCAGGGGCATTCTCCCTGCCCTCCCCCGCCCCGGCGAATTTCGACCTGCGGGTCTACAAGCCGACTGCCGGCAAGCCGGAATTCTACCCGTCGGTCATCCGCAATCTGGCCAAGCCCGTGACCAACGTGCTCGCCATTCTCTCTCCGCTGGGCAGTGTCCTGGCTTCTCCCGAAGTGCGGAGCTACTGGGACACGACGTCGACCTTCCTCGGCAGCCGTCTGAAAGCCGGCGATGTGCTGGAGGCGTATGATCCGACCGGCGTGCTGTGCGGCTTGGCGGCATCTGCCGGCAATGGCGGATTCATGATGTATGTGGTCGGCGACGATGGGATGGCGGATGGGATTCATGAAGGACCGTTCGCCGGCGAGACGATCGACTTCAAGATCAACGGCCTGCCGGCCGAGACACCGGTCGTGTGGTTCCCGCTCGGCAATTCTCAAAATCATCACCTGGCCGGTTCGAACATCGCGTACGGCGTGACCGCAATGGGAGCGGCGGATGCCGACGGACAGCAAGGGACCAACGCCCTGCTTTCGTTCCTGTTCACCAACACCGGTTCCGTAACCGATTCGTTCACCTACTCGGCGGCTATCCCGACGGGCTGGCTGATTACCTATCCGGTGGCGAAGCTGCCCAGTCTCACGCTGGCGGCGGGCGCCACAGCGTCGGTCGATATACTGGTCCACATCCCGCCGGGAACCCCGGATCAGACGGTGATCGTGACGTTCGAAGCCTCTTCGCGCTCCCTGGGTACGATTGCGGCGGGCGTGACCACCGAACTGTCGGTGACCACACCGACCGACGTCGCTTCGGGCGATGGCGGGCTTCTGCCCTCCCAGTTCGCGCTGGCGCAGAACTATCCGAATCCATTCAACCCTGAGACGGAGATTTCCTTTAGCCTTCGGGTGGCGGGGCATGTTCGCCTCGAGATCTTCAATCTGCTCGGCCAGAGCGTGGCGGTCCTGGTGGACGGGTATCGTCCGCAGGGCGTGAGCACGGTTCATTGGGATGCTCACGACGCACGTGGCAATGTGGTGCCGACCGGTATCTACTTCTACCGGTTGACGCAGGACAATCTGTCGCAGGTCCGCAAGATGGCCCTGCTCAAGTAGAATTCAGTCTGCAGCACTTCCGACCCGAAGCCCCCGGCATCCGCCGGGGGCTTCTTTTTGGCCGCCAGTCCACGGATTCCCCTTGCGATGAGGGTATCCGTCATGAGTATTTCGGCCTACGCCCCGGCATGCCGGCCGGGGGGAATCGGGATGATCAAGCAACAGTGGCAGATGACGGCAGGGGAAGAAATGTATCCGCTTTAAGGAGGAAATGGGAATGTCGAAACACCACCGGTTAGGGAGCCCGGCATACGTGGCCATGGGTGCAATGGCCACACTGGTCATATGGGGAACTCTGAGCGCCTGGGCCGATGTGACAGTCAAGCGCACCGCCAACACCAAGGGGATGGCGGGTATACTGGACGCCGAGATCAAGTCAGAAGAATGTATCCAGGGAGAGAAGAGCTGTACGGATACCGAAACGCGGTCGACCAACAAGGTGATGAAGTTCCTCGCCGGCAGCAAACCAGCCAAGAGCAGCTCCATCGCGCGGCTCGACAAGGATGTGATGTGGCAGGTCGACCACAAAGGGAAGACGTATACAGAAATGACCTTCGCCGAGATGCGCGCGATGATGGATTCGCTCAAGGGCATGATGGCCGGCAACGAAGCTAAGACAGAGATCGACACCTCCGAGGTCACGTTCGCACCGCCGACATTCGAGGTCAAGCAGACCGGGGTGAAAGAAACCATTGCCGGGTATCCGTGTGCGCAATCGATCCTGACCATGACGGTCGAAGGCACGAATAAGAAGGACGGCAAGAAGTTTCAGATGGTGACCACGATGGACATGATGCTCACCAAGGACGTGCCCGGTGCCGGTGAGTTCGAGGCGTTCGGCAAGAAGATGGCCGAGAAGATGGGCCTTGGTATGGATCAGTCGGGCGCCCAGGCGATGATGTCGGCAATGGGCGCGTACGGCGTGGATGCCAAGAAACTCGCCGAGGAGGCCGCCAAGATAGAAGGATTCCCCATGCGCCAGGTTGTTCGCTTCCTCGGCCAGGGGCAGCAGTTCGCGTCTGCCGAACCGGCCAAGGAAGAAGCCGGCGACAAGGATAAGGACAAAGAGTCCGAGTCCGCCGAAGAGGACAATTCCAGCAAGAGCGATCTGGCCTCCAAAGCCCTCGGTGGACTTTTCGGCAAGAAGAAGGACAAGAAAGACAAAAAGGCCGAGGACAGCGGCAAGCCCGCCGAGGCGCCGGATAACGCGATCTTCAAGATGACTTCGGAAGTCACGGAGATCTCGACATCGTCGGTCGCGGCCAGCAGGTTCGAAATTCCTGAGGGGTACAAGCTGAAGCCCGCTGGCAAGAAGTAGTCGGACGTGGAGAATCGCGGCGCCCGGTCCTCCGGGATGGGGCGCCCAGACGGTTGACATCGAGCGGAGAAAGGTCCATCTTTCCTCGTCTTGGACGGAAACTGATGCCGAAATTCATTATCACCAAAGCCGGACAAACACTGCAGACGCTCACCCTTGAGGGTGAGCGTATTGAATTGGGTGCGGCGCGCACCTGCCCATTGTTCATCGATGATCTTCTGATCTCGTTGCACCAGATGGCCTTCGTCAAGTCGCCCGAGGGGTACCGGGTCGAGCCAATCAGCCGTACGCCGGTGATGCGGGTTCGGGGGCGGGCGGTGGATGCCCCTACTGAACTGGATCCCGGCGATACCGTCGAAATCGAAGGGTACAAGATCCAGGTGGAATTTGACCTGACCACCATGCCGCTGCCGCCGGAGCCGATCCCGCTGGATGCAAGCACTGATCCAGCCAAGACAGTCTTTCAGATCAAGCCGCTAGGACAACTCACGATCATTGCCGGACCGCTCAAAGGGATGTCGCGGCCATTGGTTCCGGGAGAGATTCGCATCGGGCGCGATCAGACGCAAAACGAAATCGTCATCCGCAGCGATACCAAAGGGGAGGTCGACAAGAGCATTTCCCGGCGCCACGCATCGATCCACGTGGAAGGGAGCAATGTCTACGTTGAGGATCAAAAGAGCGTGGCGGGAACATTTGTGAACGGCCGCCAGGCGGCCGCCAAGCAGCGCGTATTGCTGAAATCGGGAGACCAGGTCGAGATTCGTTCGGCGAAAGAGAGTACAATCATCCGTGTGGAGATGCTCGGCGCGGGAACGCATGATGCGCCGCAGCCGTTGCCCGGCCCGGCGCCGCTGCCGCCGCTCTCCGACGTGTTGCCGCCGCTGTCGCAAGCGCCTCTCCCGCCGCCTCTCTCGTCGGCCCCACCACCGTTGACGCCACCGCCACTGGCACCACCGCCGCCGCGTGCCCCTCAGCCGGCGTGGCCGGCGCCGCCGGAACCGGTACGTGAAGTGCAGCCGGAACGGTCCGACCGGCCTTCACGCGTCCGGCCGAGAGCGACATTCGATGATAATCCGTTTCAACAAGTGGAAGACGTTCATTGGTACAGTGCTTTGCCCTCATGGACCTGGTTTGCCGTCGGGGCGGGAGTCATAATCCTGATTGTGTCTTTACTGCTGATCTGTCGATAGATTTCCTGAGGTGCTGGTTCCAGCGATTGCGCCAACCGGGTGGGTTGTATGTTGAAAATCGGGATGCACGGCGACACAAATATCGGGCTGGTACGCACCATCAATGAAGACAACTTTCGTAAGATCCCCGCGCGCGACACGATTGTAGTCTGTGACGGCATGGGCGGCCATGCGGCGGGTGAGGTCGCCTCGCTGACGGCGGTTGAGACCGTCGAAGCCAGCCTGCTCCGCGACCCGGCGGCGGCGCGCTCGCGCCTCCCCGAGTTATTGCATCCGGAGCTCCCCGAGGGCGCGCTGGAGCTCGTTCATAGTGTCCGTTTGGCCAATCGCCGGGTGTTTCTCACCGCCAAGTCGCAGCGCAGCATGCATGGAATGGGCACGACGCTTGTGGCGGTACGGTTTT
This sequence comes from bacterium, assembly GCA_021813505.1. Classification (GTDB taxonomy): domain Bacteria; phylum Zixibacteria; class MSB-5A5; order WJJR01; family WJJR01; genus JACRMA01. Next base: position 57,638 of record JAKAKI010000071.1, read on the forward strand.
GCGGCGGGCAGGTTGCGGTTTGCCACGTGGGCGATTCGCGCGTCTACAAGTTCGCCGACGGCGTGCTGACCCCGCTGACGATCGATCATTCGCTTCTGGCCGAATGGAAGCTGCGCGGTGAAATCTCCGACGAGGATGAGCGCAACTTCCCGGAGCGCAATATCATCACGCGGGCGCTCGGAACACGCCCCTCGGTGGCCGTCGATGTGCGGATCGTGCCGGCGAAAAAGAACGACTGGTACGTGTTGTGTTCCGATGGCTTGTGCGGGTATGTCGATGACCGCACGATCACGAAAGTTCTCAATCAGCATCATTCCGATCCCGACCGTGCGATTCGGGGACTCATCGACGTCGCCAATCACGCCGGCGGTCAGGACAACGTGACCGTGGCCATCGGCATCATCGAAGCTACCGACCTGCCATCGGGCGCCGCCTTCGACGCCCAAACCATTCCGGAGACGTCCGAGGAAGCCGCTCATCTCGAAGCGGCGTACTTGCAGGAGCTGTTCCCCGCGGCGGGGTTGGAAGACAGCCGTCCGGTGGAACCCGACACCGACAAGATCCCCACCTTGCCGATGGTCAACCGGGTACCTGAACGCCAGCCAGAAGACACGTCCGAGAAGCCGAAACGCGGATTCTGGCCCTGGTCCTCGAAAGACGAATAGCGAACAAGCACCGCCCCTAAGTCCACAGCATCGCTTGTTGTCCTGGATGGCGCTCACCAACTGTCATGCTGAGGAGCGCAGGAGAAGAATGGTGGGCAGAGCTCACCCTACCTGCTGAGGCACGTAGCGACGACTTCCAGGCTCCTGGCATTCTTGGGAGAGCTCTCCCGGTTGTCGTGCTGAGTCGCGCAGCGACGAAGCACCTGCTGTCCGTGGGTTACGGCAGGGTCCCAACAAACAGCGGATCCTTCGTCGCTTCGCGACCCAGGATGACACCACCGCTCTCCCTTTCACATCATCGCCTTTGCACACATCGAGTTGCACGACAGCTTCTCTCGAGATCGCACTTGCTACAGGACGGCATTTCCGCGTTGACTTTGGCGCCATTTGGCGCGTACTCTATACGGCAGAGTTCATCGGACCACGCTTGTGGCAGCCGGTGACGCGTTGTATGCGCCCATAGCTCAATTGGATAGAGCGTCTGACTACGGATCAGAAGGTTGGGGGTTCAACTCCTCCTGGGCGTACTTTCTTCGACAGACTGATTTCTAATAGGACGCGCCGGATTGAGGCGGCGCACGGCATCGCCGTGAGGTTTGCAAGGCTGAACTGAAGACGAAAAAGACCACCGCCAGTGTCGGGAAATTCCTCAGCGGCATTGCCGGTGAACAACAGCGCGAGGACTGTCTCGCCCTGGTGGAGATCATGCGCAAGGCAACGGGTGCGGACCCGAAGATGTGGGGCACCAAAATCATCGGCTTTGGCGACTTTCGTTACAAGTATGCGAGTGGCCGTGAGGGCGACTGGTTTCTGGCAGGGTTGGCGCCGCGCAAGTCCGAAATCACCATCTACCTCACCGGCGGACCGAGACAACATCCCGAATTGTTACAGACGCTCGGGAAACACAAGATGGGTGGCGTCTGTCTCTATCTCAGGCGGATCGAGGATATCCATCTGCCGACATTGCGCAAGCTGATTGCCGCGAGCATAGAGTCACTCAAGAAGGCCGGTTCTATCCGGAGCTTGAAACCAGCCTGACTCGCATCCCAAGTTCCTCAATAGTCAAGATTGGCAGTAGCCCCCCCCGCGTGCCACTGACCTTGGTCAGTGGCTTCCTCGTTGGACGCGTCGGGCATGCCACTGCACATTTTCTCTCCAGCAGCCGGGCTTCATCACTCGTGACTAAAATTGTAATCATTATCGGATGAACAAACGAAGAGCGGGAGACCACATGAAGAATCAATCGATGTCCACGGTCAACGTGACCCCGGGAGCCAATGGCTTCAAGGTGACGAAGGTGAAGTACGATTGCATTCGGGACGCCATCCTCACCAATCTGCCGTCCTCGAAAGAGGGGCTCAAGTTCAACGAGTTGGTGTCCAGGATTAAACGCGACGTCGGCAGCCGGAAGGACCTCTTCCCCAAGGCTGGTTCGGTCATGTGGTATACGAAGGTCGTGCAACTTGATCTGGAGAAGCGCAAGCTGATCGAGCGGATTCCCGAGGCGGTCCCCCGGCGGTTGCGCCGCCTGAAGTGAGAATCTGCCAGCGTCAGGGGTGTGCTACTGACCTTGGAGCTGTCGAAAGCCAAGTACACCAGCGAGGTGCCACGGACAAGCTGATTCTCCGGCTCTTTGGAGAATCAGCTTGTCCGTGTCTTCTTACCGCAAACACAAAAAAGACACGGACAAGGAAGACCGAGCAGAAGAGCCGCTCGGTCTTCCTTGTCCGTGGCACCTGAGCAGTCGGGCTTTCGACTTGATAGATCAGAGTTCTTTAACACGCCCCAAGATCAGTGGCACGCGCGATCACGGCAGCTGCGACTACTTGACCGTAATCGTCCGTTCGGTCGTGTTGTAGTTCCCTGCGACCACTTGGTTGGATTTGTTCACCAGTTCCAGTTTGAAGTGATGGTCCCCCGGTGGGAGTCCGGTTACCAGGTACGGCACCCACTCGGTGAGATTCGCCGACTTCCCGTCGATTGTCAGCCGGACCTTGTAGCCATAGGATGACAGCTCTGCATTGCTGAGATAGAAGTCCACGAGAATGGATTTCGCGTCGGCTCCGGCATAGACATCCTTGGGACGGCTGTACGTCAGCAGGGGCTTGCCGGGTTGGATTGGCGAGGGCGCCTTGGCGTCACCGACATAGAAGGTCACCGTCTTGAACGATCCCGCGGATTTGATGCTTTCATGCCAACTGCGGCTGGCGAAGACACGGATCGTGTGCACGCCCTCGGGCAGAACACCAATTGGGAACGGGCTGCCATCGGCGTAGTTGGCCATGTATGGTTGATTGTCGACGATGACATGCACGTGCTGTCCCTTGCCGGAATTGGCGAGCCCGCATCCCTCCGCGTGCATCGTTTGCTGGCCGAGGCTGACACCGGTCACACTGACCGCGACATAAAGCGACTCGCCGGCCTTGAACCTTTCCCCTTCCTTCGGGGATAGGATCGTGACTGTCGCCGAATCAGACGGACGCGAGTTGGCCCACTTCAACAAGCCTGGAATGTCGCCTTTCACGGGACTCGCGGTCGCGAACATGGAATCGGGCATACTCGCCAGCACCGGACGGCCGGCGAGCAGGGCTGACGCCGTCAGGATTGAAAGCACGAGTGCCAAACAAGAGCGCTTAGATGACACAATTCCTCCTGATTAAGAGAACAAACACACGACGACATTGGGAAAGGCAAGCCATATCCATTCGAAGCCGTTAAACCCGATCGAGAGCGCCTGAGTTCCCGCGAGTTTCCCAGCCCCGGAGGGGCGAAAGATTGTAGCCCATGGCCCCAGGGCGTGTTGAAATACGCCATCATCTGGAGACGAGAGCGCGGACAAGAGTGTCCGCGCCACTGAGAGACAAGAACTTCCATGACCACGAGTGGGGCAGACACTCTTGTCTGTCCGGTTTTTCAACAATCCCGCCAACCATGGGAGACGCAAGGCGCCACTGGAATCTGCCATCAGCCCCGAAGGAGCGTACATTAACCCAGCCCAGGCCGCAGGCCTGGGTCGGGAGCGTGGAAATCACAAGCCCTGAAAGGGCGTCATAATCTCAATCCCACACGTACCGCTCGTCAAACGCGACACCGTATTTCTCCAACAATCTCCGCAACTCCTCTTGAAACGAAACCGACTGATGGTGCTCAGCCTGCGCTGCGATATAGTCCTTCACTCGAGGTGCGTGCGATGGCGACACTGAAAACGCTGCATAGCCATTCTGCCAGTGGAATCGCGACAAACGATCGCTTCTCGTCTTCAGCCATCTCGATGTAGCTGTCTTCAACTTCTCAACCAGCTGCGCAATCGTGAGGGTCTTGGGCATTATGCACAGAATGTGAATGTGATCTGTCGATCCGCCGACCTGGGCTGACGGGCAATCAATATTCCGCAATACCGTTGCGGCATATGGCCATAATTCGCGCGCGACATCATCTGAAAGGCACGGCTCACGTCCTTTCGTGCTAAACGTGATATGCACGGTTATCTTCGCCAACGATTGCGACATTCGTTATAACGCCCTTTCAGGGCTAACGATTGTTTGGCGAGGCCGGTACCCAGGGCTACGCCCTGGGCTGAATTAGTGTATGTGCCCGGTCGCACATTAGTGCGCCCCTTTCAGGGGCGAACTGCTGTCATTATATCTCCCGGCAAGACGAAGATTCAATCACTTTCAATCTACCGAGGCCTCGAATACGCGAAAGGCCCCAATTCCTTCGGTCACGGCTTATGGCCACAATGTGGGCGCGACATCGTCCGAAAGCCACGTCTCACGTCCCGGCGTCAAGCCCTCGAGCGCCAATGTCGACATTGACCTGCCTGTCACAGGATGCGATTCCCCCTACGCCCCATTTGTTTTCTGGAGAGCCGCAGTATAGCTTCCCGGTCTATGCCAACCCAGAGGAGGTCAGCATGAATGGATGGAGGGTGGCGCTTGCCGTGGTGTTGTGTCTCGGCATCGGCGTTGCGGTGGCACGGGCCACAGAGAAGACGTTTCCGTACCAGTACCAGCAGACGGTGCTCGACAACGGGCTCACCGTGGTCACGATCCCGATGGAGTCTCCGGGGATCGTGGCGTACTACTCCGTCGTGCGCACCGGCAGCCGCGACGAGTACGAACCGGGACATTCGGGATTTGCGCATTTCTTCGAGCACATGATGTTTCGCGGCACGAAGAGATACCCCGGCGAAATCTACGACAAGCTCATGACCGAGATGGGCGCCGACGCCAACGCGTTCACGTCGGACGACATCACCTGCTACCATCTCGAGGTCACCACCGATGATTTCGAAAAAGTGATGGAGCTCGAGAGCGACCGGTTCCAAAACCTGTCGTATCCGGAAGACGCCTTCAAGACCGAGGCCGGCGCCGTTTATGGCGAGTATCGCAAGAGCGTCTCGAGCGCCGGATTTGTTCTGCGTGAAACAATGCAGAACACGGCGTACGACAAGCACACCTACAAACACACGACCATGGGCTTCAAGCAGGACATCGAGGCGATGCCGACGATGTACGAGTACAGCAAGTCGTTCCTCCACCGCTACTACCGACCGGAGAATGTCGTGCTCTTGATTGTCGGCGACATCAAGCCGGAGCCGACCCTGGCGCTGGTGAAGAAGTACTACGGCGGCTGGCAGAAGGGATATACCGCGCCGCAGGTTCCGGTGGAACCGGAGCAGACCGCACCGCGCCGCGCCGACGCCAAGTTTGACGGACGCACTCTGCCGATCATGGGCATCGGGTACAAGTCGCCGGCATTCGATCCCACCAACATCACATTGGCGGCGTGTCAGATTTTGGGCGAACTCGCCTTTGGTGAAACCAGTGATATCTACAAGAAGCTCGTGCTCGACGAACAGCGCGTGCAATACATCCGCGCCGGCTTCGAGCCGAGCCGCGATCCAGGTCTGGCGACCATTTACACCATGGTGAAGGACACAGCCGACATTGCGGGGGTCGAGCAGGAAATCTACAAGACGATCGAGAAGTTCCAGACCACGCCCCCCGATGAGAAACTCCTGAACGACGTAAAGAGCAACAGCCGCTACGGTTTCCTGATGGGGCTGGATACGCCGGGCCATGTCGCCGGCGCGCTGGTGGGGTTTCTGGCCATGGGTGGCAAGATGGAAGTCGTCGATCAGGTTTACGAGACCTTGAATAAGGTCACCCCCAAAGATGTGATGGACGCGGCCAAGACGATCCTCGTTCCCAACAAGCGGACCGTGGTCTTAGTGGAGGGCAAATAGCCATGCGGAGAAACAGAAGTGTAATTGCGGGGCTCCTCGTGGCCTGTGCCTGCGTCATCGGTTGGAGCCAGTTGTCGTGGGGCGTCGGGACCATTGAACTGCCGGTCCCATCCGATCCGACCATCTCGTTTCGGATTTGGTTCAAAGTCGGGTCGCAGAACGATCCGGCCGGCAAAGAGGGACTGGCGGCCCTGACCGCCGGAATGATCAGCGATGCGGGGACAACCAGCAACACGTACGATCAGATTCTCAAGAAGCTGTATCCGATGGCGGCAGGATATGGCGCCATGGTCGACAAGGAGATGACGATCATCACCGGCCGCGTTCACAAGGACAACGTGAACGCGTTCACAGATCTTCTGTTGGATGCGATTCTTCACCCGGCATTCTCTGCCGATGATTTCAAACGTCATCAGACCGATGCGCTGAATTATCTCGACAAAACCCTTCGGTATTCCAATGACGAGGCGTTCGGCAAGGAGATGCTGTACGACAACATGTTTGCCGGTACCGCCTATGGACATCCGGATGATGGGCTTCCCGCCAGCGTGAAATCGATCACGCTCGATGATGTGAAGAATTTCTATAAGACAAACTTCACCGCCGGCAACGTGGTCGT
>JAKAKI010000010.1 GCA_021813505.1 bacterium
GCGCTGTGGCGCAGATTCCCACTTCATCCTGACGATGCAGCGCCTTCCCAGCCGGTAACTCAGAAGCTGTGTGCTGACAGAATCACCGTCGCACTGAATGCCGACGTTCTCCAATTTCTCGCTGTACGTGCTCTCAAACGATTCAGGATTGAACAGCATCGGGAGCTCTGGCAATTGCGGGTCCGTGGGGAATAGCCAAACGCGTAACCGCAACTCGTCGAACCAACAGGTACCAGCTTCGTCCAAAGCGGGCCTCTGGGGAATCTCCACTCCGAACGGGTAATGCTCGCCGTAGACGATCCACTGCCCGCTGGGGCCTCTCTGGGGAATCGAGGGAGTGAAGCGGTACTGAATCAGGACTTCTCCCGAAGTACGGGGCAGCACACGGGGAACACAGAAATCATCCAAGACTACATCCGCCTTCAGGGACGATCCCAGAAGGGACTCAAAGCGCATGCGCATGGCCGCGGCATCGGTCGCGAGCTCAAGAAGGCGATAGTCAGTATGCAGTTTCATGCGAGATGGGTGCATGCCTGCTCCACGGTTGCCACGGCGCGATGCCGCCAGTCATAAGCGAAACGACCCATGGGGACCAGCGCCGAACGAAAGAGGGCGAACGCTGTCCACCAGCGTAACAGGGACCGATCGACCTCGGACTCCGCGGCGCGTGAATACGCTTCGATAAATCCGTTGGTCAAATCATCAACATCCAGGCCTCCATTGCCGGCTTGCGACCAGTTCACCCACAACTGCGCGGCGAAATTGCCCAGATCCATCACCGGATCACCCTGATGAGATCGATCAAAATCGAGCAATGCCGGAACGCCTTCGCCAAGCAAAATCTGGCCTGGGTGCAGGTCCCCGTGCACCAGCAGTCCGCGATCTGATCGCGTGCGGTCCGCAGCGGATCTCAATCGCTGGCCGGTGTCCTCCCAAAGTTCGCGGTGCACACTGTCCACTTGGCAGAGCATCCCGGTGGTTTCGCTGATCATTGTTCGCAAGTCCTCGGGTCCAACAACGGGCAAGGAAGTCAACTTCTGGCGGTGGAATGCCGCGATTGCCGCGGCTGCAAGCGCTGTCGCCTGCCGCGCTTCGTCCGGACGGCCTTTATCAAGGGTAACAAGCAAGGGTTCCCCGGATCTGGCCTCTGAGACGGCAACACAATCATCCGGCAGGAGCCCCATTGGCTGCGGTACCGTCCACTCCCTCGTTTCCCGGGCACAGGCATACAACTCGTTGTGGGTCCGCCAAATCTCCGCCAGCCGCACCGGTTCGTACACACCCAGATACACGACCCGTTCTTCATGGTGCTCGCCCTCACGGCGGTGGGCGCGGAAGCGGCAAGAGAGCACTGCCCTGCGTTCGGGTTTGTATCGAACCAGCCGCAGTCTTATGCTCCGGTCGGATACCCGCCATTCTTCCTGTGGGTAGGCGGGGAGGTGCGCATGAAACGCACGTTGCAGTTTCTTTCGATCCACAATTCGGCGGAGTCCCGCCAGCCTTTCATCATTCGGGTACCAGTATAGGATCGCACCCACTTCCGGCAGGACGGTCACGGAAGGACCCGCATCCGATGCGGCCCACCGGTCAGCCTGCGCCTTTGCTGATGCAGGCCCGAACGCCTCCATGGGAAAACCGCGGGCGTAGAGATTCATGACGACTGCTTCGGGCGATTGAGGATCATCCTGCGATAGTGTATAGCCGACCAGACAATTGGCCAGCGTCTTGAATCGGAGAGTGGAAATGCGGCACCGATCGAACGGTTTCATGCCGGCGGGAAGCTGTTCATTGATGCGAGCAAGCATCTCACGGGTGTCGAGCAGAGCGTACAGGCCCGGCACCGCGATGCCATCCGGCAGGTCAATTGCAGTATGAGGCAAGTGTGAGTTGCTCGTTATCATAGCACTTTACTCCGCCGGGCCGGACAGCCTGCCGACGCCGACCTCCTCGAACCACTGGTGAACATAATCCTGAAGCGGGCCTGGACGGGAAGTGAGTTCCCGGGGACATCCTTCTTCAACAATCCGACCGTGATCGATCAGGATGACATGGTCCGCCAGATCGAGAAAATTGAGACGGTGGGTAACGATAATCAGTGTGCGTCCCTCGCGGAGCGCCGCGAGCGCGTCTTTCGACTCACGCTCGGCGGCGGCGTCCAGCCCCGTGGCCGGTTCATCGAAGATCATGATCGGTGAATCTCGCAGAGCGGCACGGGCAAAGGCGAGGCGCTGGCGTTGTCCACCGGAGACAGTCAGGCCGCCTTCGCCAAGCACCGTATCGTATCCATTGGGAAGTTGTTGGATGAATTCGTCCGCGCCGACTTTGCGCGCCGCGGCAACGATTTCGTCGAAATCCGCCTGAGGTTTGCCGAATCCGATGTTCTCCCGGACAGTTGTGTGAAACATCGTGATATCCTGAGTCAGGCTTGTGATTCGCTTGCGGAGGCTGCGGGTGCGATACTCGCGGATGTCCCGCCCGTCGATCAGGATGCGCCCCTCCGTCGGTTCATAAAGCCGTAGCAGCATCTTTGCGATCGTGGACTTCCCGGCGCCGCTGGGACCGATGATTGCCGTGGTTCGCCCTGCGGGGATGCCGCAGGTTATCGAATGCAGGACCGGATGTCCCGGGCGATACGTGAAGGTCAAATTATCAAAACGGATGTCGCCGACGATACCCTCGGCAGAGATGGCGGACGGATCGTCTTCAATGGGGGCTTCTGTTTCCAGAACTTCGATAATGCGTTGCCCCGAGACGACTGCCTTGGAGGTTTTGGTCGAGAGATTCGCCATGTCGCGCAGGGGTTTGTAAACAATCCTCATGTAGGATATGAAAATGAGCAGATCGCCAGGCGACAGATCATGGTTCAATACCCGGCGGACCCCAAACCACAGGACTCCGCACGTTCCCAGGGAAGTGATGATATCCACCGTTCTGGAGAACGCGGCCTCCAACCTCGTCGTTTCCATCCCGGCGCGCACATCTCTGGATACGCTCTTGCCGAATTGCTTTTCCTGATGGCGTTCCTGGGCGAAGACCTTGATGAGTCCGATCCCGGAGAAACTCTCGTGGATAGATGTCGCGAGGACGCCCTCTTTCTTTCTCTGGCGGCGCGAGGCCTGTTTGATCCGCCCGGAGAAGCGGGTGTTGACCAATAGGAGAGCGGGAATCACGGCAAGCGCAACAAGGGTCAGCGATGGGTCCATCCATGCCATTGCCCCCAGCATGCCGATCAGGATGAAGATGCGGCTTCCGAGATTCAGGAGGGTGGAGACCATCAGATCCTTGACGAGGCTGAGATCACCCGTCATTCGCACCATCAGATCGCCGGTTTCACGCTGGTCGTGATACGATTGAGGAAGGCGCTGGATGTGTGAGAACAACTGAAGCCTGATCGCCCCGACGACCTGATGTCCGACCGCGGTCAGGATGATGTTCTGCGCGTAACTGAAGAGCCCGGCCAGTGCCGCGATCACGAGGATGGCGCCGGTGGCCAGGCCCAGTACCGCCATCGGAGTCCAGTCATTCAAGAACGACAGGAATTGGCCTCCCGTGGGATTGTGCTTGGGCAGCAGAATGTAGTCGAAGACGATCTTCAACGGCCAGGGGCGTGCGAGTTCGATCAGCGCGGTGCCCAGAAGGCAAACGCCGCCGGTGGCCAGTTTGCCGCGATGCGGCTTCAGGTGATGCCCGAAATGGGAAAACACCCGCCGGATTTCAGACAGGGGAAGTTGGGGCCAGCGGAGCTTGATCCTCATGAAGGTGTTTCCACGCTTTCCGGCTGCAGGACTGTGCCTGCCAAATGTTCCTCCCACTGTCGCACACGATGTTTCCACTCGTGCTGGGTGGCGGCGACCTCGCGTGCCCGCCGTCCCAGGCGATCACGGTATGCGGGGTCGACGCGCAGCAGGGACAATGCCTCCGATAGCGCCGCGGCATCACCCGGAGGCGTCAAAATCGCTGTGTCCCCGTGCGTCAGTATGTCTACAACCTGTCCGATGGCAGAAGCCACGATCGGTTTTCCTGCGGCCATGTACTCAAAGATCTTCAACGGCGAGAAGTAGAATCCTTCCGAAGTCGGATAGGGCGCGACCAGAACATCAATCGCCTGCAGAATATCCGGGATTTCCTCATGGGCGACGGCACCTGTCAGAGTGACCCAGTCCTCCAGCTTATACTCCTGAATCTTCTGCTCAATCGCCCCGCGTCCAGGCCCGTCACCCACAATCACAAGGCGGCAGTCTGCGCAGCGGTTTCGTGCCAGGCGAAAAGCCTCCAACAAGAGATCAGTGCCGTGCCAGGGCCTCAAGCTGCCCACGAATCCAAGGAGGAAGCCATTCGAGCTGTCCTTCATCCACCGCGAGCGCCATCGCGATCCATCGGCGGCCGAAAGAAATCGCAGGAGGTGCACCCCGTTGGGGAGGGGAGTCACCCTGGCACTCGGTGCGACGCCATGAATATACTCCCCCAGCGTTCGTGAAACGGGAAACACATGATCCGCCTTTGAGAACAGGTACCGCTCGATGGACTTGGCAAGCGGCTCCATGATCAATTGGCGGTGCAGACGCGCCTCCGTCACAAGAGGGGCGTTAACTTCCAGGGCGAACCGCACCCCGTGCCAGCGCGCGCTTTCGAGCCCCGCGATGCTGAACAGGGAATACCGTTCACAGATGACGTCACAGGGGCGATTCGCCAGCAAATCATTGATCACATCCTGAGCCGCCCGGTTCTGCTGGAACTGGCGTGCCTCGTAGAGCAGGGCCGCTTCCGACGCATCGGCCGTCTCGGACGGTTTGAAAAAGCTCTCATCTTCGGCGGGGATTTCCACGATGGGCGTGTCATTCGCGCCGGCGTGCGGAGCCCGGCCGCCCCGCGCCATCACCACCGTAACATCATGACCGGCTTCCCGCAGGGCCGTGGTAAATTCGCGGACATGGATCGAGGCGCCTTTTGTGCCCCAATACGGTATCCCGGGGTCGGCGCAAAGGTAGATCACATTCATCAGGAATGCCCCCCCGCAGTCGCGACGAAAGAAGGTGCAGGCGCAGACATCTCGAAATCCGGATGATCGGATGCATCCTTCGTCCCGGCAAACATCTGGCGAAGCGTGCCGACGTTGCGCCGCAGATCGAATTTCTCCTCGGCCTTCTTCCGGCCCAGAATTGCATAACGCTGGCGCAGCGACTCCGATTCCAGAACCCGGCCCAACGCCTGCGCCAGTTCGTCTGGCTCTCCCGGCTCCACGAGCAGGCCGTTCTCCTCCGAGTCGATAATCTCCGGAATGCCGGATAGGCGGGTCGATACGACCGGCAATCCGCAACCCAATGCCTCCAGAAGTACTGTGGGAAGCGCATCCTGATTGCCATCGCCGTCGCGCAGGCAGGGGAGGCACGTGACCGAGGCGCTGCGCATCAGTGTGCGAACCTCCTCCTGATTTCGCGCACCCAGGAATTCGACATCCGCTTCCAGCCCCAGATCCTTCGACAGTTCGCGCAGGGCCGGCTCACCGGGACCCTGGCCAACAATCTGGCAGTGGAAGCCCAAGCCTCGATTTCGCAGGATTAGACAGGCTCGGAGCAGGTCTTCAAAACCCTTCTTGGGCACCAGCCGGCCGACGCCGAGGATCGAATTCGCACTGGGTGATGCCGATTCCCCGGGAGAAAAGAAATCCAAATCGACACCATTGTGGAGAACACGAATTCGGTCCGGCGGAATGTTCGGGAATTTCGCGGCCAGGTAGCGGCGGTTGAAATCGGTCACGGTGATCACGAACTGCGCTGCCGCCAGTTTCTTCTCGAGCAAAGCTTGATCGACAGAGTCTGTGTAGATGTCCTTTGCGTGCGCCGTAAAACTGTATGGAATTCCGGACGTCGCACTGGCGTAGAACGCCAGGGTGGCTGGAATGCTGGCGAAATGGGCGTGCAACGAGCGGATTTCCATCCGCGCCGCTTTGGCCGCGATGAACGCACCATAGAATATCTCATCGATGCGCATCGCATTTGCGGTGGGGATTTCGCGTCCGAGAATAGACCACAATCCCGGCGCATGCGGGGCGAATGCCGCCCACTCAGCGGCCAGCCAGCTCCACCACTTCTTCGGTTCGAGATCTTCGAGGTAGATGACCGGCGCTTTGACGCGAGTCACGCCAGGATGAAACCGCCCCTCATTGGGTTTCTTAAGCGAGAAAACCACAACATCAACGCCCTGCCGTTCGAGTTCGAGGATCTCGTTGAGCACAAAAGTCTCCGACAGGCGGGGGAACATTTTGACCACATAACCGATTCGCAATTCGTCACTCCTCATGATTCGGCGCGAAAGCGCGCTCTCTCGGTAAGGGCATCCAAAAGCAACTGCCCCAGTTGCGTGGCGCCATCAAGTGCAAACAAGTTGTTCTCACGCGCTGCTTCGAGCGGGCGGTGAGCGTCATCGAGCAGCCGTGTGATTTCCCGGAACAGTCTGGCCGGGTCCAGCTCTTCCATTCGGAGCACAGACACCAGTCCCAATTGCTGCAGCCGCTGGGCGCGCAATAGCTGTTCCATGCGCGGCGTATCGCGCGGTACGATCAGCGCCCGCTGGGCGCAGCTCATGATCTCGGCGATGGCATTGTATCCGCCCATGGAGATGGTCAGATCGGCGCGTCGCAGAAGCGGTGCGACTTCGGGAATGAAGTGCCGGATGCGGACAGGCAGGTGGCGCGCAGCGCTTCGCAGTTGCTGGACAGCCCTGGCCGAAAGAAGCGGGCCGGGAAGAATAGTCGAACCGAATCCCGCGCGATCGCCGAACTCCGAGAGCATGGCGAGGTACGACTCAACGATACGAGAGCCGTCTTCGCCACCCCCGACAGTGATGAGAACTTGAGGCGATTCCTTCGCGGCGGCCTTACGAACAGTGCCGCCCGAGGAAGATTCCTCGCCGGATATGAAGCCCACGTACGTGGTCTTGTCGCGAATGGACTCCGGAAAGCGATAGGATGTGATTGGGTCGTAGACTTTGGGGGACCCGTAGACAACAACACGGTCGTAGAGGTTCTCCATCGCCTCATAGACGCCGGCCGACTGCCACGCCGGGATGACCCTGGAAGGCTCATCGATGATGTCGCGCAGCCCGAGGATCGTCAGTGGATGCTGGCGCTGAGTCCGGAGTTCACGTAGCGCCAGAACCGCTTCGCCGCGCAGACCGAGGGGAGCGTGGTCGACGAGAAAGACATCGGGCCTGAAGTTCGCTGCGGTCGCACGGATGATCTCTGAGCGAAGCTGCGTCAGTTCTTCGATGGAAAGATGCACCGATCGCGAGCGGTATTGCTCGTTCCCCTCCTTCAGCACAGCCGGGAGCTTCACAAAGTCTACGCCGTCGGGCATGGGGTAACGATGTGCCAGTGGGGATCCGGTCAGCAGCAAGACCGAAGCCCCGGGGAAGAGTGTGTTGAGCGCGCGTGCGATCTTGAGGCATCGGCGAAAGTGTCCCAGCCCGAACGTATCATGCGAGTAGATCAGGATGCGGGGACACAATTCACTGGGAACCGCGACAACGGACGCGGCCGGAGTGCGCGAAGCACTTCGACGGTTTCGAGACTTTTCGAAACCGGCCGGCAGACCTCGTACCCGATTCCCAACCTGGGCGGGAGTCTCACTGGCCGTTACAGATGGCGATGCTTTCATGTCGGTTACTTCTGTCCCATGCCTATGTATTCAAAGCCGTGCCGGCGCAGTATTTCCGGTGAGAGGAGATTCCGTGAATCGACCAGTCTTGCGGATCGCATGTGGCGGCCAATCTCGGCCCAATCGAGCAACTGAAACTCAGGCCATTCGGTCAGGATCACGATGGCGTCGGCTCCGGCACCGGCCTCCGCGGCGGTCGCGCAGAGCCGGACCTGGGGGAGAAGACGCCTGGCTTCCTCCATGGCGGCCGGATCGAATGCCTGAACCGCCGCGCCGTGGGCGAGGAGCCGGAGGATGACCGCCATCGATGGTGAGTCACGCATGTCCTGAGTCTGAGCCTTGAACGACAATCCCAGCACTCCGATCCGCATGCCTTTCAGGTCGCCTCCGACTATGGCACGCACTTTGTCAGCGACACGGTCGAGTTGGCGTTCGTTGGCCTCGCGGACCGCGGGAGCGATCGCGAGGTTCACACCCACCCGTTGTGCCCCGGCAACGAAGGCGTTCAGATCTTTTGGGAGACAGGAGCCGCCGAACCCCGGACCAACGTCAAGGTAGTCGGAACCGATTCGCGGATCCAGCCCCATGGCCGACGACACTTCCGCCACCTCGATGTCGATCGCGTCGCACACGGCAGAGAGTTCATTGATGTAGGCGATGCGCATGGCCAGATACACGTTCGAGGCATACTTGATCATTTCAGCGGTTTCATTGTTGGTGACCACAATCGGCGCCGGACGCGACAGCCCGACCCGGTACACCTGGACGACTTTTTCAACGGCGGCCGGATCATTACCTCCCACGACGATTCGCCGCGGATGGAAGAAATCGTAGACCGCCGTACCTTCGCGCAAGAACTCGGGGTTACTCACGACCGGGATCGGACCCTGGCCGTTCCGGCCCTCATTAAGCAGTTGCGATGCGAAACGCGCCGTGCCGACTGGCACTGTGCTCTTGATCGTGACCACCTGCCCCGACCGCAGACTGCGTGCCAGATCCCGGATGACTTCCGTGAACGCGGACAGATCGGCTTGGCCGTCATCGGTGGATGGTGTGCCCACCGAAATCACGATCATGTCCTGACCAGCAACCGAGCCGGCCAGGTCGGTAGTAAACGTGAGCCGATCGCGCTGTAGATTCGCCTGCAGGAGTTTCGACAGTCCCTGCTCGAAGATGGCGACTTTCCCCGCCGCCAAGTCAGCGGCTTTCTGCTTGTCCTTTTCCACGCATGTCACCGAGTGACCCGCTTGTGCCAATCCAGTTGCCGTAACCAGTCCGACGAAACCGCCGCCGATCACACAGACTTTCACGCCTGTCGGCGGCGCCACGTTTTGATGGCTGATCAGCCAGCTGATCTCAGCCGTCTCTGAAAGGGTGCCGCGGACTGCATGCGGAGCTGGGTCCACTGAAAGATCTTTCACGATTACGCCTCCTATTCACTTACGCAAAGCCAATCGACCATCCCGGTCACTCGGTCAATTCCGCCGGGCGTTGCGCACTTCTATTAGCAATCTCCGTGCCAAGGATTCGGCGCAAGCCGACACGGATTAAGCGTTTGGAATTGAACGAGATAGTGATTTGGTGGTCGTACCCGGCGGGGGAGAGTGGTTGTTGAAATGAACCAATCGTCAGGATTTCAACAACCAAATAGAGGAG
Organism: bacterium; assembly: GCA_021813505.1. Lineage (GTDB taxonomy): Bacteria > Zixibacteria > MSB-5A5 > WJJR01 > WJJR01 > JACRMA01. Next base: position 9,312 of record JAKAKI010000010.1, read on the forward strand.
TGTTTTTATTAAGTATCGAGGTGGTGTTTTTGTATCCGGTAGCGTAGTGCCTCCCGGCCTATGCCGAGCATTCGGGCAGCCTCACTGACGTTTCCATTGGCCTCCCGCAGAGCTTTCTGAATGGTCTCCCGCTCAATCGCGCCGAGTGTCTTCTCGCCTGAAAGCCGGTCCTTGCCTGCTTGCGTGGCTGAATCCTCGGGTTTCTCGGTGGCAGTGACTCGCAGTCCAAGATCCTCCAGGGTGACTGCAGCCGTCCGTGAAAGGGCAACCGCCCGGTCGATGACATGGTCCAATTCCCGCAGATTTCCCGGCCAGTCATAGGCCAGGATGGCTGCCGTGGCCTCGGGTGAGAATGACTTTTCGGCCACTCCATACGTTCGTGCAGATCGCCGGAGAAAATGCTCGGCCAACAGGAGGACATCCGTGCCGCGCTGACGCAGAGCCGGGAGTTCCAGATAGAAATGGTGAAGCCGATGGTACAAGTCCTCGCGGAAGCCGCCTCGTTTCACCATGGCGGGAAGATCGCGATTCGTGGCCGCTATGATGCGCACATCCACCGGGATATCCCGCAATCCGCCGATGTGGCGCAACGTCTTGCGTTCGATCACCTGCAACAGCTTGACCTGGACTTCCAAAGAGAGGTCACCGATCTCGTTGAGGAAGATCGTGCCGCCGGTCGCGGCCTCAAATAGGCCCCGCTTCGATCTTTTGGCATCGGTGAACGCGCCCCGTTCAAACCCGAAGAGTTCGGCTTCCTCAAGTCCGCGCGGGAGCGACGGACAATTGACGTCAATGAACGGCTGGGAGGCAAACCGGCTCTGATAGTGAATGATCCGCGCGGCAAGGTCCTTTCCGGTTCCCGTTTCACCGGTGATCAGGACAGGTGGGCAGTCGGATGCCCGGGCGAGGTTCAATCCGGTCAGACGGGAGATCGTCTCTATGATCCCCTTCATGGCCGGGCTGTCACCGAGGAGGTGATCGGGGCCGGCTTGTTCCACCTCGCGCTTGCGGTAGTAAACGAGCGTGTCACGGAGGCGGGCGTTGGCCATGGCGCGTTCGATTGTCAGCGATACTTCCTCAATGTCGAGCGGCTTGCGCAAGAAATCTGCGGCGCCCGCCCTCATTGCCTCCACAGCGGACGCAACCGTGCCGTAGGCGGTCGTAATGATGACCACCACGTTCGGGTCGAACTCCAGTATCTGGGTCAGAGCCGCCAGTCCCGGCATCCCCGGCAACTGCAGGTCGAGCAGGACCACATCCGGTGGGGATGTACGCAGCATGCGCAGTCCGTCCTCGGCGGTGCCGGCCAGAAAACACTCGTGGCCACGCTGTGTCAGTGAGCGCGCCAGCGAGCGGGCGAGCAGAACCTCGTCATCGATGATCAGAATCTGTGCCATTTGGAACCCCGTGTTTGGTGGCAGGCAGCTTGATGGTAATCGTGGTCCCCTGTCCCACGATGCTGGCAATATCAATCTGCCCGAGATGCACATCAATGATCTTCTTCGCTTGCGCCAGTCCGAGGCCGCTCCCATCTCTTTTGCTGGTCACGAAGGGCTTGAACACCCGGTGAAGCAGGTCGGGAGGAATGCCCTCCCCCGTGTCGCTCACTGTGATGTGCACCCATTCGGGCCGGGCGGGAACCGGATGGCTGGCCGTTCTCAACTCGACTTGACCGGACATGGCGGTCGCTTCCAGCGCGTTGGAGATGATCGCGTACAGCGCCTGCTCCAGCAAAGATCGATCCCCATTGACCAGCGGCATCGGACTGCCCGGGAGAAACGACAGACGCACGCCGCGCCGGTTCGCCATTCCTTGCAGCAGCAATACAACCTCTTCGGCGACCTGATTGATGTCGCACCGTGCCATCTCCAATGTCAGAGGCTTGGCAAATCCCAGGAGGCCGGCCACCCATTCTTCCATCTTATCCACGCAATGAATGATATCAGTCAGCGAATCCTTCAAGGCTGGAGATGATTCTGCATCGGGGAGTGCGACTTGTGCCATTGCGCGGATGCTGGCCAGGGGATTGCGGATGTTGTGCGCAGTGTACGCAGCCACTTCGCCGATTGCCCCGAGCCGTTCCTGGGTGCGGACTTGCTGCTGCATGAGAGCGAGCGAGTCCATCATGTCCCGTAACGCATCGGCGACTTTGCGCCACTCGCGTTCCGGCCGGTCGGGGATGGAGACGTCGAGATTCCCCGCTCCGATCGCCTCGGCAGCGCGTTCCAAAGCCGTCACCGGGCTCGTGACCCATCGTCGCAGCAGAAAGAACATCGCCAGCAATTGTGCGGCCAGGATCAGAGCTGCCAGGCTGCTGACCACCACCGTGAAACGCCTCAACCTCTCGGTTTCCGCGAGTGTGTGCCGGTTGCGGTCCCGGAAGTACTGCTCCAGCACCGCCGCGGCATCGTCCACTTCGTCGACCATTTCACGCAGCCGCGATTCCCACCGCACGCGATCGGCCGATCCCTGTATGGCAACTCCCTGCGCGCGGGCGTTATCGGTCATCCAGACCAATTCCCGGTATGCCTCATCGAACCCGCCCAGGTGATCAGTGATGACGGCGGAGTCGGGGGATTGCTGCGCGCCCCTGCGCAGCACGATCATCATGCTGTCGATGTGTCCCTCGATGAGATTCATCTCAGTGGTCGCGCGTTCGCTGCCCTCGACGATATGGCGCCCCTCCTCGATCAGGCGCAGTATATCCCAGCGGAGCTTCTCCGCCAGAAGCCCCTGCTCATACGTCGCCGACAGCGCCCCGGCCGTTGCCCGCCAGCGCGTCGCGGTCCCGTACACCGCGAGTGCGATCAGCGAGACAATCAGGAGCATGCCCGCGTAGCTCACCAGCAGCTTTGTGCGCAGGCTGACGAATGGAATCTTCATGCGGTCAGGAGTGGCTGGCGGGACGGGCAGCGGCGATCAGGATGGCGGCCATCGAAGTATGACTCTGGCAACAGGCGGCACCATCGCAAATCTGTTGACATCCCCCTCAACCGGCAATTAGTCTCGCAGAATGAGCGGACACAAGTGTATTGTCACGGGCGGCGCAGGATTCATCGGTTCCCACGTCGTCGATCTGCTGATCGAGCAGGGCCACGACGTAGTTATTCTCGACAACCTGTCCACCGGACGGACGTCGAATCTCAATCCCAAAGCGACGCTTCACCGCGTGGACATCAGGGATCTGGATGCCATTCGTCCTCTTTTCAGTGGTTGCCGGTGGGTGTTCCATGCGGCAGCGTGGCCGCGCATTCAGCCGTCCTTTGACGATCCGGTGACGCACGAGCAGATCAATGTTGTGGGAACAGTCAACTGCCTGCTCGCCGCGCGCGAAGCCGGCGTGGGCCGTTTCATCTACTTCGGCTCGTCAGCCGTCTACGGAACGCCGGACGAGATTCCCACCACGGAGAATGCCGCCATACGCTGCTATAATCCATATGCGCTCCACAAGTACTCTGGCGAGCAGTACTGCCTCATTCTCGGCAGACATTGGGGCGTCCCTGCCGTATCGCTGCGCATGTTCAATGTGTACGGTCCGCGGTCCTACAACCTCGGACAACCGAATTCGGCCTACAGCCCGGTCATTGGGATTTTCCATCACCTGCGCAAGCAAGGCCAGCCTTTGACCATTACCGGATCGGGACGCCAGTCGCGTGACTTCGTGCATGTCCGGGACGTGGCGCACGCGTTTGTCGCGACGGCAGAGTCGGGCGTTTCCTGGGATGTGTTCAACGTCGGCTGCGGGACATCCCATTCAATCAATGAGATCGCCAGGCGAATCTCCGGCCAGATTGTCTACATTGCGGAGCGGCCTAATGAGGCGGCAATCACGCACGCCGACATCGGGAAGATCGGGCGTCTCGTTGGTTGGAAACCCAATATCACGCTGGAGAAGGGTTTGGCCATGCTCGAGTGAGCTGCAGCAACTTGTGCGGAGCCTTCCGGGACGGCATCATCTGCATTCTTCGTCCGGCTTTGGCCGCCCCCGCCAGTCGCACGCGCACCACGCGGAACCATCAAGCGTAACTGGCTTCACGGCCCCGCTCTCAGCAACCTCTCCAGAAAACGCACATCCAAGATCGAAGATAACAGCGCCCACCGAGGGTGTTTCTTGAAGTCTGCATGTCGCGTATACGGCGCCGGTAAGGGCGCGATCTGATGCCTCCCATCATTTGTGCCCGGGATCTTGGCCGACGCTGTGGCCCTTTGAAGCAGAAGGGGCGCCGGTAGACGCTCCCATTTCACCGCAGTAACAAGCGTGGTTACGGATTGCACGGATTGATCGGATTCGGGCCGCCACCGAAGGCAGTGCCGATCAGGTAGATCACGTCGAAGACATTGGTGACGCCATTGTTGTCAACGTCTCCTTGGGTTGTCGGACAGGCTGGGTCTTGCGGATCCGATTCACCGCTGAATGCGATTCCGATCTCTTCGATGACATCGAATACGTCGATGAGCCCGTCACCGGAGGGGCGTGCCGCGATGTCACCCTGGTGCAAGCAACGGCAGGCACAATTAATGAGGACGGACATGGAATCTCTGCTTGGGTAGGCAACGACGAGGTCTTCATCAGTATCATTGTCCAAATCGGCGGACAGCAGTGCCTGCGGCCATCCGGCGACAGGAAATCCCACCGGGGAGGCAACCGTACCGTCCCCAACACCCGTGAGAACTGATACGCGGTTGAAGTCGAAGTTCGCCACTGCCAGGTCCAAATGATGATCCCCGGTCAGATCTGTGGCAACGACAGCCCGAGGCTGACTGCCGGCATAGAGGCTCACGACTGGGGCAAAAGTCGCATTGCCGTTGTTTCTCAAAAACGAGACTGTCCCGGTGGGCGAACTGGCCACCGCCAAGTCGGCATCACCATCTTCGTCCAAATCAGCGGCGATCACGGAGCTCGGTTGCATTGATACAATGCAGGCCGTCGCAGCCGCGAATGTCCCATCTCCGGAGTTGATCAGGATCGAGACGGTTGAGCCATGGTAATCGGCATTGGCCACGTCAGTATCACCATCACCGTCGAGATCGGCAGTGGTGACCGAGAACGGCCCAGCGCCCACCGCATATTGCGCCTGCCAAGCGAATACACCGGTACCCGCGTTTCGCAACACGGTTACGCTGTCAGCGAAGAAATTGGACACTACCAGATCCGGGTTGCCATCTCCGTCCAAATCTGAGGCAGACACCGCCATTGGCGTGCTCCCGGCTGGATAATTAATAGCCGCCGCAAATGAACCATCTCCAAGATTCTGGAGGACCGAGATCGTATTCGAGGTGTAGTTAGTGGCCACGATGTCCGGATAGCCGTCGTTATTGACATCGTTGGTGAGGACAGCCGACGGCCCGTCCCCGGCGGCGTAGTTTACCGGAAAAGCAAGAGTTCCATTTCCATTGTTCTTCAGAACGGAGACATTGTCACTGTAACTGTTTGCCAGCACCAGGTCGATGTCCCCATCCCCGTCCAGGTCGATGTCAGCGAGTGCAACGGGGTAATCTCCCGCCGGGTACTTGATGGGGGCATTGAAACACGCGCTCTGCGCCTGCGCGAGTGATCCCAGGAGGAGCGTCACTACAATGCTTGCTGGGTAAGCAAGAAGTTTGTAGTGTCGCATGTGACCCGCCAATTCTGTTTTTGAGCTTCTTAAAGTGCGACGACGATGACACTTGTCTTGCGTATCACATCTTCAATATACCGAATTGCGGCTGAGGGTCAAGCTCCAGAATGGCAACTTTCGGCGACGGTTGTCCTCCCAATCCTCCCGGAGTTCCCGCGCACGTAAACCTGATCCCTGATGCCGCAAGAGACGCGCCTCCGAAGACGACTCTTGCTTTGAGCAACCGTTGTCTGCAATCATGGAGTACCCGAATCGACCGGATTCAGACCTTCGCTGGACGCGGCCGCGTTCAGGAAGATCACGCCGATCAGGCCGTCGCCGTTGATGTCACCTTGGA
>JAKAKI010000032.1 GCA_021813505.1 bacterium
AACCGCTCAATCAGATGGGCGTCTAGGGCGTCATCGAAGTCACGTGCGATTACGCGTCCATAGAAGTTGAGATACCGGTTGTGAAGAGTGATGTACACGGAAGTGATCTTGCTTCTGTCGCCTGACTGAAAGCCCTCCAGCCAGGTCGCAATGGTATCAGCAAATGGGACTGACATACCCTGACTGAGAACCTTGACCGTATCGACAAACGCTCGCGGGTCCCTGTTTACAATGTAAGCGGCCATCGCGGCTTCGAATCGATAATCACGCCCGAACAGGTCCAAGTAGCGTTCTGCATTGCCTGCGAGCACGTCTGGATAACGAAAGTCACGGAACATCTGGAGTGCCACCCAGTACTCCCTGACCATCTGCTGGTACCTTGACGCGTACGCGTAATCGGTCAGATACCAACCTTCGTAATTCGTTGTCAGGAACAAGAACCTCGGCGTCAGGTTGAAATTGAATTCCCAGAGCAAGTAGTCCAATTCGGCAATGTGGAACTTCTCAGCCGTCGCACTGCCCCGAAAAATGTACCGGGAATACTGAACATCTGATCCCCAACTGCACTCCAGATAGGAGGTGGTCCCTGATCTCCCGATGGCGTAATTGATGCTGTCATTCAGTGGTGCCACGGTGTCGAGGATGCTTGAATCCAGCGGGGCTATTATGTCACGATCCCCGAACCGAGGGGGTGGAACGCTCCCCCCGCTTGTGTCCCATTCGACGCCGAAGTGCGGTGCGTAGCAGTCAAAGTTCCCGCCATAAAGAAGTACCGCTGTCGAGTCCCTCATGTTAAACAGGTACAGGCTGTCGTTCCACTCATACGCAAAGTACCAGCCGCTGGGGTGCCAATTGATGAACGGCGGCCAGCGATTCCCTGTCAGGGCCTTGTAGTCGACCCGCTCTCCGACATATCCCTGAGTGAGAAGTTCTGCCTCCGACACATAGTCGCGGATATTCGGTGTCGGCAATTCACGACAGTGCGACACATCCACGTCATACTCGATGAGTGCATTCCCGGAGTAACCATAGAGGAGGTTCTTCGCGGGATACCACATCAAAAACCCCGTATAGTCGCTTCCACGCCCGCAGTCGAATTGCACGAACCGGTTCTCTGTCAGGTCGAAGACGGCCATGTCCCCCCATTCCCAACCACGTACGTCGATTGCCAGGTATCGGCCGTCGGAGGACAAGTGGATCTCGCCGAAAGAGTGGTAGCCTTCGCAGTCTGAGCACGCTGAGAGTCGATGCAGTTCTACAGTCGTCCCATCGGATTGCAGACGGACCAGCGAAGTCGTCAGCAGTTCCTGAACCGAATCAGTGCGGAGCAGAACCAGATAGTCTGCAACTGGAGTCGTCGAATGACAGAAGGAGCCGATGGACCAGCTATCGGCCGCCGAGTACACAATTCGCGGAATCTTCGAATCGCCCTCGTAAGTAACGAGTGTGCTACAGGTGTTTACATAGGTCGCCCGGATCACAGATGAAGAGCGCGACGGTCCGGTCCCCTTCCCTGAACACGAGATCAGCAGCAATAGGAGGACAAGTCCCCATCTGCCGTCGGGAATCTTCCTTTGCGGATTCGCCAATCGAGTCGACATCTTGTTCCAGGCAATTGGACGTCAAGCTGAGAATTCACTAATATATGCATGTCGTAGTAAAATCTGTCAATAAGAATCCCACAAGGAGATCATCTTGAACCCGCCGGCTTGGGCAGCGAGAGAAGTTCGAGGAGTTCAGCCAGTTGATTGACTTCGACCGATTCGGTCATCCCTTCCACATAGCGACGTAATGGCCGCCGCACCAGGATCGCGGTCATCTTCAACGCCTGCGGACCGAGGACGTCCTCTTTCTGACGGTCGCCGACATACACACAGCGCTTGAGCGGCACACCCAGTTTCCGGGCGATCTGGCGAAATGGATCGGGATGCGGTTTCCGATAGACTCCTGTTGAGGTGAAAAGGAGGGCATTGAACCAGGATCGCAAGCCGTAGAACTTGAGTTCTTCCAAATGGTCGCGGGCGCGGAAACAGGTATTGGAGAGAAGTCCGATTTTGTACCCGGCGTTCTTCAATGCGGCCAGTACTTCGGGGGCATCAGGATACATCGTAACGGCGCGGCGGATCGGCGCGTAATACGCGTCGCCCAACTGCGACAATTCTCCCGCCCGCAGGGTGATGCCGAATGAACGGACTTGATCGCGAAGCAGAGGCCCGATCTGGTACTCACGCATCTGTTCGGCAATGCGCCGTCTCCGGTGATTGAGCAATTCGTCGAACCGGTGCCAGAAGATCTCCGGGTCGGGCGGCGTGTGCCCGAGGCGAACGAGCCGGCGGTGCACATCATCGAGGCAAAATCGATAGAGGACGGGCCACGGGATGTTCTCGAATTCGAGCAGAGTGCTGCCCATGTCGAAGATTACGGCGGCGAAATGCCCACCGCCCGGAGGGGTGAGCAGTTGGCGGCGTTGTGAGGAATCTGAGCGAACGGTCATGGTGTCAGACATAGAGTGCATCAACGGAAGGTGCTTTCACCATCGCGCCTGGGAGGGCGAGGCTCCCGCCGAGCATCGTGTCCGCGCGGGAAGATGTCTGTTGGGTGCCACGAATCGCAGCGGATTTCCCCGGCGTATTTCCGCGCCGAAAGATGGCTCGGCGGGAGCCTCACCCTCCCTCGGAAGTATCAGAGCACTGGTGGAGTTCAATGCCTCGGCTCCAGTGCCAGTTGGCAGATGCGTTTGAGCAGGTCCGGGAATTCGATCCCCGCGGTACGAGCGGCCTTGGGGACTAGTGACAGGCTGGTCATCCCGGGAAGTGTATTCACCTCAAGGCAGAAGAAGCGGCCGTCCTTCGACATGCGAAAATCGGTGCGCGCATATCCCTGGCAGCCGAGCGCGTTGAACGCATCAAGTCCCAATCGCTGGACTTCGTCGGCCTGCTCGGGAGTCAGGTCGGCGGGACAGATGTATTGGGTTCGACCCGACGTGTACTTGCACTCGTAATCGTAGATCTCGTGGGTGGGGATGATTTCCACGACCGGCATTGTCTGGCCGCCGAGAACGCCGACGGTCAGTTCGCGTCCGGCGATGAATTCCTCGATCAGGACCCGCTGATCCCATTCGAAGGCATCGCTCAGCGCCTTGTCCCACTGTGATTCGTCACGCACCAACGTGAGGCCGACGGTGGAGCCTTGGGAGCTGGGCTTGATGATGAGCGGCAGGCCGAGCGTGGCACGGACTTCGTCGAAAGTGGGAATCATCCCCGGCTCGGCAGCAAACCAGCGGGGCGTAGGAATTCCCTCCGCCATGAAGATCCGTTTCGCCGCATGTTTATCCATTGCCAGCGCGGAGGCCATCATCCCGGAACCAGTGTAACGAACCCCGCACAAGTCGAGCAAAGCCTGCAGCCGGCCATTCTCACCGTCGCCGCCGTGCAACGCGATAAAGACGAGGTCGACCGACTTGAGATCGACCATGGCCAGATCCTGCGGGGTCAGCGCCGTGCCCAGGGGATTGCCGTTGGAGGCCAGCGCCGATTGGTCCGGCGGTGTCGTGTCAATCGATGCCGCACCGGCATCGGGTGACCAGGGAATCGCGCGGGGCGAAACTACGGGATCGAACGTCAGAACATGGAAGCCGGCATCGTGGAGGCCACGGCTGACGGCAGCGCCGGTGGCGAGGGACACATCGCGTTCGGAGGAACGCCCTCCGGCGAGAACGAGAACGCGAAGATTCGAGGTGCTATGTGGTGTTGATCCGGATTGGTGGCTCATCGTTTCTCCATGCGAGGTGCGATTCTGTTCCTTGCGCTCATTGTCGCGCTGTCCAATTCATCTCGGTTCTGAGATACAACTACAATTTCACGAAGTGGTAGCCTCTGGGAGGGCGAGGCTCCTGCCGAGCCACGTATCCGCGCGGACAAGAGGCTCGGCGGGAGCCTCGCCCTCCCCAGGCCGCGCCCTTATGAGACATCAGGAGCGTACTCCCGGTTGGTGGTGTGGACACACTTGTCTCCCACTGTTGTGATCCATCGCAAGAGAGGCTCGGCAGGAGCCTCGCCCTCCCAGTGAAATCCCCGTCAATCCCAGCGGCCTCTCAGGCAATCGATTCTCACTTCTTGCGCCGGAATAACCGGACAGTCCAGAACAATATGAAGCACAACACCGCCACCCAAAAGACAAGATTGTAGGTGCTAAAGACACGCGAGAGACTCTCCCAATTCGCGCCGAGCGACAAGGCCGCGGTGGCGAGCAGACCGTTCCAGAGCACAACCGACACCGCGCCAAAAGCGATCGCACGCGTGCGGGGATAGAGACTGATGCCCGCCACAAGGGGAACCGCGGAGCGCACGCCGGTGAGAAATCGTCCAAAGACAATCACCCAGCCACCCCAGTGCGCGAACCAGCGCTCGACACGGGCCAGAGTCGCATGCGACCAGAAGCCGGAGGGCCGGCTGAACAGCGCACGGCCCTTGGCGTTTCCGAGCCAGTAGAGTGAGGCGAAGCCGAGACAGCCGCCCGTGCAACTGGCGGTGATCACGCTGACTACCGACAGGTCGCCGGCAGAGATCGAGACCAGACCGACGAAGAAGAACGCGTCTCCGGGAAATGGCGGAAACCACATCTCGGTGATGGCCGCCAGCATGAAGATTCCGAACGTCCACCAGATCGACTGCACAGACCAGAAGTGAACCAGGCTGTTGAACAGATCACTCACTGCGGTGCACCCTGCCTGATCGGAAGAATCGTTGCCACAACTTGAGCGGCGATGCCCTCTCCCCGGCCGACAAACCCCATGCCCTCCGTGGTCGTGGCTTTGACCGACACGCAGCCCGGATCGATACCAAGATCCGCGGCAATTGTTGTACACATGGCCGTGATGTGCGGGGCGAGTCGCGGACGCTCGGCCAGCACAGTGGCATCGGCCTGCGCGGGTGCGAATCCGGCATCGCGCAACAGCCGCACGGTCTCACGCACCAGTTCGCGCGAATCGCAGCCCTTCAAGCGCGGATCGTCGGGCGGGAAATGATGGCCGATGTCTCTGAGCGCGGCAGCACCGAGGAGGGCATCGCAAAGCGCATGCAAGAGCGCATCGCCATCGGAGTGGCCGATGAGTCCACCCGAGTCGGCGAAGCGGACACCGCCGAGCATCAGCGGGCCGGGTCCGCCCAAACGGTGGGCATCGTATCCAAAACCAATTCGCATAGGCATGGGAGCCTCTCCTAGTCCAGCGAGCTGTTCGGCAAGTGCCCAGTCGGCGGCCGTGGTGATCTTGAAATTTGCGGCTGTGGACGGCACGACTTCGGTTGCGCTGCCGATGCGCCGCACCAGTTCGGCGTCATCGGTGGCATCGATGCCCTCGCGCTGCCCGGCTTCATGGGCACGGCGCAACAAGTCGGCGCGGAATACCTGCGGGGTCTGCACCGCCCAGAGACCAGCCCGGTCAACTGTTTCGAGCGACGATCCCTGGACACGTTTCAGGGTGTCACTGACCGCGACTGCAGGTACAGATCCGCCAATACGCAGAGCGGTGTTGATCAGATTATCCCAAATCTCCACCGGCCAGAACGGTCGAGCAGCATCGTGGACAGCGATAATCTCAATTGAGTCCGGAATCTCCCGCAGGGCATTCCGAACTGACGCGGTGCGCGTGGCGCCTCCGGCGACGGCATGGAGCGGCACCAGGCTGGTGCTCGCGAATTCCAGGGCGGCGGGCAGATATCCGGCGTCAACCGCGAGAACTATCCGCTCCACATGAAGAGATGCGGGACAGAAGGATCGCCAGGCACGTTCGACGAGTGATTGGCCATTGAGGAGCCGCCACGGTTTGGGGATGTCTCCGCCTAATCGTTCGCCGCTTCCTGCGGCGGCAATAATTACGGCGATGCGGGGCGAGGTCGGTGTGGCCATCGGGCTGGGTCCTGTGGGGCAAAGATAGCGGAAAACGGACGGGAGGGGTGGACTAAGTGGACGTAGTGGACTCAGTGGACCAAGTGGACCCAATGGACGGATTCAGAGGATCAGCATTGCGTCGCCGTAGCTGTAGAAGCGGTAGCCTTCTTTGATGGCTTCGTGGTAGGCGGACATCACCTGGTCGAGGCCGGCGAAGGCCGCCACCAAGGCCAGGAGCGAGGAACGGGGAAGGTGGAAATTCGTGATCAGTCCGTCGATGGCGTGAAACTGGTGACCGGGCTGAATGAGGAGTGTCGTCTTCCCCTCACACACGGATATCGGGATTCTTGCTCGCGAACTGTCAGCGAGAAACGCCTTCGGGTCGATTTGGAGGATCGATTCCAGTGCCCGTGTGACCGTAGTGCCGACGGCGATCACCCGCCTGCCGCGTGAACGCGTGGTGAGAATCTGCCGGTGGGTTCGTGGGGGCAGGCGATACCACTCGGAATCGAGCTGGTGGTCCTCGACATTCTCGGTGCGGATGGGCCGGAATGTCCCGGCGCCGACATGCAGAGTCATTGTCGCCAGCGGGATCCCGGAGTCTCGCAGGTGCTTGATCAGGACTGGATCGAAATGCAATCCCGCGGTCGGTGCCGCCACCGCGCCAGGATGGCGGGCGAAGACTGTCTGGTAATCGCTACGGTCGGCGGCGGTGATGTCGCGTTCGATGTATGGCGGCAACGGAATCTTGCCAAAGCGATTGAGCCACTCGTTGAAACGTCCAGTCCCGATAAACGCCACGATGCGAGTGCCATCTGCGGCAGAACTTTCGATGTGGGCCGTGAATTGCGACTGATGACCAAAGGCAACGATGGCGCCGGGCCGCAACCGCCGGCCGGGGCGCACCATGGCACGCCAACGCCGGGGACCGAGCTTCTCCAGAAGGAAGATCTCTGCCTCTCCCCCGCCGGGTGAGCGTTCGCCAAGTAGCCGGGCCGGGATGACTGCCGAGTCGTTGGCAACGAGCAGATCGCCGCGATTCAACAATTGCGGCAGTTCGTCAAAGAGATGGTGCGTCACGGCGCCAGCTTCGCGGTCCAAGCGCAGAAGGCGGCAACGGCGTCGGACACGGGTCGGGTGCGCGGCGATGCGTCCAGGCGGAAGATGATAATCTAGAAGTGTGGTTTTCACAGGGGCCGAAAGATCTTTGTCCCTTGTCCTTGGTCTTGTTACAGAAGCCGTCCGGAATCGGCGCGGTCGCCCACGATGCCGAGATGTTTGAAGGCTTTGGGAGTGGCGGTGCGGCCGCGCGGCGTGCGGTCGAGGAATCCCTCCTGGATCAGGAAGGGTTCGTAAATCTCCTCGATCGTCTCAGCCTCTTCGGCAACGGCGACGGCCAGCGTGTTGAGACCGACTGGTCCGCCGCGGAATTTGCTCACGATGGTATCAAGAATCTTGATGTCCATGTCGTCCAAGCCGGCGTCATCGACATTCAGCGCCTGCAGCGATTTCGAAGCAACGGCAAGATCGACGGTGGCGACTCCCTGCACCTGGGCGAAATCGCGCACCCGGCGCAACAGGCGATTGGCGATGCGCGGAGTACCGCGCGCACGGCGGGCAATCTCGTGGGCGCCGTCTTCGGTGACGTTGATTTCAAATATTCCTGCCGAACGGTGCACGATCTTCGCAAGGTCCTCAGCCGTGTAATAATCGAGACGTCCCACGACGCCAAAACGGGCCCGCAGTGGTGACGTCAGCAGCCCTGCACGCGTCGTCGCACCCACAAGAGTGAACTTCTTGAGCGGCAACTTGACCGAGCGGGCGGCTGGGCCCTTGTCGATCATGATGTCGAGGGTGAAATCCTCCATCGCCGGGTAGAGATACTCCTCGACGACCGGACTGAGACGGTGGATTTCATCGACAAAGAGGACCGAGCGCTCGTCGCAATTGGTCAGAAGTCCCGCGAGATCGGCGGCTCGTTCCAGAACCGGGCCGGAGGTCGCTTTGATCGGCGTATCGAGCTCATGAGCCAGGATGTGTGCGAGGGTGGTCTTGCCGAGACCGGGCGGGCCGTAGAGGAGCACATGATCGAGCGCCTCGGAGCGCTGACGCGCGGCGGTCACGAAGATCTTGAGATTGTCGATCAGAGCGCGTTGGCCGACGAAATCCTCGAAACGTTTGGGGCGAACAGACGCGTCAATGGCGACATCGTCCGCCTGCGGCGAAGGCGCGGTCAGGCGGGCTTTGACTCCGCGCTGCCGGGAATAATCAAATGAGGACTTATCGTTCGCCATAAACTAGAACTTCATTGTAGTCTCGTAATGCACTGTAATACAATACGATACCGCATGCGCCTAAACCGCTGCGGCAAGGACCTGTCGCAGCACATCTTCAGTGGTTGATGCCCCAGGGCCTTTCTGCTTTACGGCTCTGGCAACCGCCTCCTGGGCTTCGCCTCGGGTGTATCCCAACGCCACGAGTGCGGCCACGGACTCATCGAGGAATCCACCGGCGCCGCCCCTGGCCGGCAGCCAGCCATCGTCGGAAACACCACGTTCAATCTTGTCTTTCAACTCCACCACGATTCGTTCGGCGGTCTTCTTCCCTACTCCGGAAATGGATGCCAGCATCCCCGAGTCCTGAAACGCGATAGCGCGCCGGATTTGCGAGACCGAAAGGCCGGACAGAATCGCCAAGGCTAGTTTGGGACCGACCCGGGTGACCGCTAGGAGCAAATCGAACAGGGCGCGCTCCTCCCGGGTGGCGAATCCGAAGAGAAGATGGGCATCCTCGCGGACAATGAGGCGAGTCAGCACGCGGCAGGATTCACCCTCGGCGGGGAGATGGTCGAATGTCGAGAGCGGAATGGCGACATCGTAGCCGACACCGCTACAGGAGACGACGATGCGTGATGGCTGGCGTTCCACGAGCGTGCCTTCGACAAAGGTAATCATGCCTGTTCTCCCATGAGGGCCACCGGGGAACTGCAGCGCGACAGGTGGCAAAGGGCAATCGCGGCGGCGTCGGCGCTGTCGGCGGGATGCAGCGCTTCTTTCAAATCCAGCAGACGAATGACCATGTACCCCACCTGGTCTTTCGAGGCATGCCCATTGCCGGTGACAGCCTTCTTGACTTGCAGTGCCGTGTAGGAATAGACCGGCAGTCCCTGGAGGGCGGCGCCAACCATGGCGGCGCCACGGGCCTGACCGAGGGCGAATGCGGCGCGCGCATCCTTGGCGAGGAAGACATCTTCGATGGCGAATTCTTCAGGGCGGTGGATCGCGACCAGATCACGGACGGCATTGCAGATCGTCAAGAGACGCTCAGCCATGTCGGTTGAAGGCTTGGTGCGAATGGCTCCGGATGCGAGCAGGGAACGCACCTCTCCCTCGCCTGCGACTATGGCCCACCCGGATGCGCCGAGACCGGGATCGATGCCCATCACACGCATGGGGGCGCACCTGCGGTGAGAGTGAACGCAATGGACGAAGTGGACAAACGCATAACAAGCTCAAGTGATCCCCGCTTCCGGGAGGGGACCATTGGTATATATGTCGTGGGGAGCGGTTCGCAAATCACAAAAAACCCCCGTGGGACGGGGGTTTGATTCAATGCGCGCTGGGTCGCCTGGGTCATTCTGAACTGAGCCGTTCGAGGATCGAATCGTCGATGTCGAAGTTGGCATAGACCTTCTGGACGTCATCGTGCTCTTCGAGCGCTTCCATCAGCTTCAGCATCTGTTCAGCGGAACGGTCTTCGAGTTTGATCATGGTCTGTGGCACCATGGCGACTTCCGCGTTGGCGACCGGGATCTTCTTGCCCTCGAGAGCGCCCTTAACTGTGTCGAGCTCGTTCGGGGCGGTGGTCACGGAGAACGTCGATCCGAAATTGACGACATCGGAGGCCCCGGCTTCCAGGGCAGCCTCGATGACGACGTCTTCGTTGGCGGCCGAGGCATCGACTTCGATTTGACCAAGCTTGTGAAACATCCAGGCGACACAACCCGCCTCGCCGAGATTGCCGCCGTTCTTGCTCAGAATGTGGCGAATTTCGGACACGGTGCGATTCTTGTTGTCAGTGAGCGTCTGGATTAGAATGGCGACACCAGCGGGGCCGTAGGCCTCGTACTGAACTTCATCGTACGCGACACCTTCGAGTTCGCCAGTCCCTTTCTGGATCGCTTTCTTGACATTGTCCGCGGGCATATTGGCGGCTTTGGCGGCCAGAATCGCGGTGCGCAGGCGGGGATTGGCATCCGGATCACCGCCGCTGGTGCGTGCGGCGGCCGTAATCTCCCGAATCAGCTTGGTGAACATCCGACCGCGGGCGGCGTCCGTCTTACCCTTCGCGCGCTTGATGGTTGACCATTTAGAGTGACCAGACATTTGTTTTCCCTCACACGCCGTCGTGGCTATTCGATTGCGAAATTCAGTGAATTCCGGGTTACCCCAGACGCACAATATATAGCAGATTCAAGGCTCGCGCAATGGGGGGAGCCGTTTGGGGAAGCATTTGACAGGCGCGCGGAAGCATGGGCTTCGGGCGCGTCTAAACAGCCGGACGACAAGTCCCTGAGTACCGTCTGCTGTGGGAGGGCGAGGCTCCTGCCGAGCCATGACTCCGCGTGGACAAAAAGAGGCTCGGCGGGAGCCTCGCCCTCCCCACCACTGGCCCGGTATTGAAACCGAATGACCGACTTCCTCAACGCGACCTTCCACCCGAAGCCGGTTGTGCCAAAAGGATCGTACCGCGTTAGCCCGGATATTTCATGAGCACGTCTGTCGGCATCGTACTGGGTGCGGACTGATTGGATTTGGGCATTTCGACGCTTTGATGGTCACGGACGGAGCGTCGGCGGCGTTTTTGGGCAGACGCCCCCTTGCCCCCGTTGTTTATCGCGTGCCGGGGACAGCACCCAAGCTTCGCTATCAACCGGACGCCAAACGTGCCACGGTCTGGAAGAACAAGGCCTGCAACGGGTACGCGGACGAGAAGATGAATCGCACGCGCCGGGTGTTGCGCACCACCACCGCATACGTCGTCATAGAGCGTCTGCGCTTCACCCTCGAGATTGGTCACGACAAAGCGCGGATTGCTCCCCAGGTCTCCATGCTCCGCCTTGGCAATCACCCGCCGCGGCTTGTCCCAGGTCAGCGCGGCATAGACCACATCGGCAAACAGACGCTGCTTTTCCCCGGTGGCCATGAAGGCCGCGCGGGCTTCCTCCATCAGATCGGCGGCCTCGGCCTGCACCCGGCTGTTCTTCGCCAGACCCACGATGTATCCCACCTGATGCCGTTCACACCATGCCAGCATCCGCCACCGGCAGAAATGGCTGTCTCCCCGGAAGACGATCTCCGGGGATTGTTGAAAAACCGGGCAGACAAGAGTGTCTGCCCCACTCTTGGCCATGGAAGTTCTTGTCTCTCAGTGGGGCGGACACTCTTGTCCGCGCTCTCGTTCCCAAATGCTGGGGTTTTTCAACACACCCCTCCGCTTCCGGCCACACCGCCCGCAACCGCTTCACCAACAGCGCCAGAATCGCCCACACGTGCCGGGCCGGATCGGCACTGCTGGGCCGCAGATAACTCACCAGCAACTGCGAACCGCAAAACACATACAGCGGCAGGAAACAGTACTGGCTGTAGTACCCGTGGAAGAACCTCCTCCGTCATCTACGTACACATCGCGTCAGACCCGCGCAAGGGGGTAGGTCGGCACTACACGGCGATTCCGCAACACTCCCACGAACCGTCATCGACTTACAACATCAATCACCCTCAATATTGATGAAAGCACCGCCAAACTGCGGAAGTTGGGCTAACTGGCGGTGGTTCAAATCCTTACGGTTGAACCGCAGCCCAGAAATGGCCGAAAACTATACCAAAACCGTGAAATCCCCGAAACGGTCTATTTTGGTCTATTTTGGTATAGTCGGGTGCCCAAAACCGGCAAAAGGGTATAATTCGGCCTAAGTCAAAGGCGCACATCGGATAACAGGCATTATCTGATGCACTATTACTCGACAGAACTGGCACAACTACGAGTGAGAATTGATAGTTACTCAAACGTTGTCACTGCACGACACCGCACATCACTGTGCGTACCTGCCACCGCCTGTCAGCACTGGTCCGCACGCAGATCTTTGGTAGGGTTGTGCATCGTCGGCACAGTGTCATTGTCCTGCATCGTCTGTCTCAACCCCCGCGCCGAGACGAATCGTCTCGACCAATCGGGTCACATTTCCAAGACAACAGGTCCCTTGGGGATTCCGGACTTCGCAGGCGCACTTTCCAGCCTGAACGAAGTGTTTGATCACGGTTGCGGTCGTTGATTGGCCTGTGCGCGTGATCTCATCCCGAACCGACTGCGCCGAGTATTCAAAGCAGTAGCAGACGTAAGCCGAGGGATCAGTGGCCTTCTGCCACACCGGAACTGAGAGATCCCGCGTTCGGAATACCGATTCGGTCGAGAAGTAGACTACATCGCAGCCCGTCGTCAGGCAGAACCGGTACGGGGTCGAACCGAGGCGCTTGAGAGCATCGGAAGTGAGCAGCGCCTTGAGAGTGATGTGACCGACAGCGCGCCCCTTCCCTTCGCAGGAGGGGCAGCGCATCTCTTGTTCGCCGCGCGGCGCAACCTGGCAGGCCGCATTCGTTGCGGGTCTCTCCGTGCTGGGTGTGCAGCAATCCATGGTGGTTCCTTTGGTTATCTATCGGCGCTCATGGAGTTTCCCCATCGGCCTTCAGCAGCGTCGCCTGATACCCCGCTTTTTGCACAGCGGCGATCAGGGAATCGATCGGAGGCCCACTGGCTGTCATTCCCACGGTGGCCGTCGCGGATTCAAAGTCCACCGAGGCCGCAACGACTCCGGTCACTCCCGCCAGCGCCCTCTGGACTGTGACGGCGCATCCGCCGCAGGTCATACCGGAGACGCCCAATTGCACCGTTGCGCCCGGTGCGGTATCACCGGGAACGGCGCTCAACAGAACTGGCGACCAGTACGGGAATGTCAGTGTGCTCAGGACCATGAAACTGACCAGCCAGAGCGCTACCTTGCTCCACCGCGATGGGGAACGCTTCGCGCAGCTTCCGTCGGCGCATTCGACGGGCTGTCTTCGGTACGTGCGGTAGAACGCCGCACCAAGGATGAATAGGGTCAGGATCGTGAGCAATGGCCGGAAGCGCTCGAAGGTTGCGGCCATTCCGAAAGCACCCAGTCCAAAGAGTGCGAATACCAGCGGCCCAATGCAGCACGCCGACGCGGCGAGTGCGGCGCCGACTGCCCCCAAACTCGTCCACTGACCTCTACTCAATTCCGATTCCTCACTTCTGGCAGTAACTGATCATCATGCTGACCGCACGGCACCACCGATGCCGCCGCGCGGCGTCGGTCGTTCACAACAGGAATACACCTTAAACCGTTGTTCAATGTTTGCGGAAATCTGAGGTTCTCTTTCGTGGACGCGTCCGAGACGGTGCAACGCCCAATCGGTCAATGACTTCACACCGCCCGGTTCGCTCATTCCGGCGGCATTGCCGCAGCCAAGCTCGTAGCGTTCTCTGCAGTTGGACGAGCTGTTTGGTGCGTTCGGCCATGTCTGCCAGGCGATGTTCGATGAGATCCTGGACATCCCGGCAAGCGGACATGTCGCCGTCTCGAAAACCCACCATTTGGGCGATGTCCTTCAGGGTGAACCCGTTACATTGCGCGGCGCGAATGAACTGAAGGGTCTCCAGGCCAAGAGTGTCGTAGACGCGGTAGTTGCCTGCCGTGCGACTCTCAGGACGCAGAAGGCCCTGTCGCTCGTAGAACCGAACTGTGGATGTCGGTACGCCGACGTGTTCGGCCAGCTCTCCAATGGTGTAGCGTCGTGTCATCGTCATACGGTACTTTGTTGTAATACGGCGGCCAGCGCAGGTTTATGCCCTCGAATCCGGCACCCTCACAGAAGCCCCATCGCCCACCTCAGTCTCTCCTCGCTTACTGGCTGAAGAGCTGGGTTGAGGTGATTAGCCCGGATATTTCATGAGCACGTCTGTGGGCATCGGAGTGGGTGCGGACTGATTGGATTTTGGCATTTCGGTGCTTTGATGGTCATCGACGGAGAGGTGGCGGTGTTTTTGGGCATACGCCCCCTTACCCCCGTTGTTTATCGCGTGCCGGGGACAGCACCAAATCCCCGCGCTCAGCCAGATGCCAGACGGGCCACGGCCTGGAAGAACAAGGCCTGCAACGGGTACGCGGACGAGAAGATAAATCGCACGCGCCGGGTGTTGCGCACCACCACCGCGCCGATCTTCAACAGCTTCAACCGAATCGTGCCACACTGTGCCCGCGCCAGTTCGGTGCCCGGCAGGGCCAGACGGCGGATCGCCTCCAGCAGAGTGTACGCCAGGCTCGACAACAGCAGCCGCAGCTGGTTGGGCCACCAGCGATGGCAACTGGTGCGATCAGCAAACAGATCGAGTTGCTGCTCCTTGATCCGGTTCTCCATCTCGCCCCGCGCACAGTATACGTCGTCATAGAGCGTCTGCGCCTCACCCTCGAGATTGGTCACGACAAAGCGCGGATTGCTCCCCAGGTCTCCGTGCTCCGCCTTGGCAACCACCCGCCGCGGCTTGTCCCAGGTCAGCGCGGCATAGACCACATCGGCAAACAGACGCTGCTTTTCCCCGGTGGCCATGAAGGCCGCGCGGGCTGACTCCATCAGACCGGCGGCCTCGGCCTGCACCCGGCTGTTCTTCGCCAGCCCTACGATGTATCCCACCTGATGCCGTTCACACCACGCCAGCATCCGCCAGCGGCAGAAATGGCTGTCGCCCCGGATGACGATCTGGACCTCCGGCCACACCTCCCGCAACCGCTTCACCA
>JAKAKI010000045.1 GCA_021813505.1 bacterium
AACGTCAAGCTAACAATTATCTCCGTTTTGGCAAGCTTCGGCGCTGGCAGGATCGGGGGAGCCGCAGGTCTGGCGACAAATGGCGGAGTTAGTCAGGCCTGCACGGTGACCGATTCGGGCTGTTCACGCGTGTCAAGTCTGCACCTCAATGAGACTTCTATGCCATTCCGAATCAAGGGCTTCCGCACGCAGGCACCCGTGCCATAGATCTCGCTCCGGCACGCCAAACCACGTCAGACCTCATCCGCGCTTGGAGCCGGTCGCTGGGCCACCAATCGCCGCGATGATCGCCCGGTTGGCCGAAGGAAACGCCAGCGCATGTAACTCGCGCGGCCGCACCCAGCGCCAGTTCTCGCAGCCGATCTTTCTCGGCCGCCCGGAGAGATACCCACATTCAAAGACGTGCAGGCGCACCGTGTAGTGGCTGTAGGCATGACGGACAACCATCCGCTTGCGCCCAATCCTTACCTGGATGGCCAGCTCTTCTTCGATTTCACGCCGGCAGGTCTCGGCCAGCGACTCTCGCGCCTGCTGTTTTCCTCCGGGGAATTCCCAGAGGCCCGGCAACAGGCCAGTCTCGAGCCGTTGCGCAATGAGAATCTTGCCGTCCCCGCGCCGGATGATTCCGCACGCGACCTGGACCTCCCTGCGGGTCACGCGTGCCTTCGGCAATCCATACTTCTCGGGATGCCCCTTTTCACATGCGCGGCAATTCTGCTTGAGAGGGCAGCTCGGACAATCGGGCAAGCGGGGCGAACAAATGAGCGCACCAACTTCGATGAGCGCATCGGTCCAGATGGCACCGTTGCCAAACGTCATCAACTTTGAAAGCTCCCGACAAACCTTCGCGCGCACCGGCCCATTGCGAACACCGCCTGTGATGCCAAACAGCCTTGCCCCCACTCGCGCAACATTGGCGTCAATCGCCGGGACGCGTGTGCCAAAACAGAAATTCGACACCGCGGCCGCGACATAATCGCCCACTCCCGGCAACGCTCGTATCTCTTCGTACTCTGTGGGGAACACTCCCCCGTATTGCTCTCTAATGATCCACGCTGTCCGGTGCAAGTATCGGGCGCGGTGATAATACCCCAGCCCCTCCCACTCTTTCATCACATCATCGAGTGTCGCGCGCGCCAATGATTGTAGCGTGGGGAATCGCTTCAGGAATCGTGGATACCGTTTGATCCCCACCGCGACCGTGGTCTGCACCAGCATGACCTCAGATACCCAAATTCGATACGGGTCGGTCTGGCCACGCCACGGCAACGACCGGGCATGTTTAGAGAACCAGCGCTGCAACCGGCTGTACAATGCACGGGATTCGGGGGCGGTTGGCACTGACGGCGCTTTCTCTCTAACGGGCCAGAAGCCAGATAGCAGCGATGGCAAGCACCAGACCGAAGCCCTTGGAGAGCGAAAACGATTCCCCCAGAAACAAGACGCCGATTGCCGCGGTGACCACCAGTGAGCCAAGAAGTGTGATCGGACCCGCCGCGGACAGCTCGCCCCGATGCCGGTAGATCGTGAAGTTCATCACACTGGCGAGACTGACACAGAGCCCGCCAACAATCGTGTAGATCAGTCCCGGCCGTGTGACCTCGGCACTCCAGACCGGCTGACGCGCCACGGCCAGATAGGATACGATGCCCAGGATCGCCGCCACTTCGAGCCAGAACCCCCCAACTGCGTCAGGAATCTTTCCGGCTGCCAGCTTGGTAAACAGTGTATATGTGCCGCCAACAATCCCCACCAGAATGGAGAAAAGAAGCCATCGTTCCATCGGTAGTTCCTCCTCAGTCCACCGGCGCGCCGGGGCGCGGCAGTATGGCGCAATTTCGGCTGGCACGCTATGGCAAAACGCGGTATCATCGGTCGGACTGAGACGGAGGGGGCACACGTGATCGAGCATACCGCCGAGTTGCTTGGGATCAAGAATGAACGCCGGATCATCTTCCTGGTCATGGATGGTCTCGGAGACCTGCCGTTTGGCAACCGTCTGTCGACACCGCTGGAAGCGGCGCGCAAACCCAATATCGAGGCGCTCCTGCCGCAATCGACGACCGGGCTTTTTGATCCGGTGGAACCGGGGATTACGCCGGGGTCGGGTCCCGGACATCTGGGACTATTCGGATATGACCCACGGAGTCATTTGATCGGGCGCGGGGTCCTGGAAGCGCTGGGCATCGATTTCCCCCTGCAGGATGATGACGTCGCCGCGCGCTTTAACTTTTGCACGCTCGATTCCAATCGCCGCATTACCGACCGCCGCGCCGGACGGATTTCTGATGACGAGAACCGGCGGCTGGTGGATAAGATCAATGAGCATCTTAGGATGTCGAACGACGTGGAAGTCATCGTCCGCAGCGTCTCGGAGCATCGAGGTCTGGTCGTATTGCGTGGCCACAATCTCGGCGGACGGGTCAGCGACACCGATCCGCAGACGCTAGGCGGTCAGCCGTTACCGGCGGGAGCACTAGATGCAGAATCACGAATTACGGCCGAGTGGCTGAATCGCTTCGTCACGGAGATCGAGCGGATTCTTCATGATGAAACCAAGGCGAACGGCGTGTTATTGCGCGGGATCGACAAGCGCCCGCCGATACCAAAAATCGCCAACCGTTTCCCGATCAATCCAGGTGCGATTGCCACATACCCAATGTACCGTGGAATCGCACGCTTAGTCGGCATGCACGTCTTCGATCCACCGGGGGACATCGCCAACTCAATGGCGGCGCCGAAGTCAGTACCCAGGGAATACGATTACCTATTTGTTCACATCAAGTACACTGACAAGGCGGGCGAGGACGGCGACTACGACCGAAAGGTCTCCGTGATCGAGGAAGTCGACCGGCACCTCCCCGAACTAATGAAGGCAAAGCCCGATGTCCTCGTGATCACCGGCGACCACTCGACCCCGGCGGTCTTGAAGTCGCACTCGTGGCATCCGGTCCCGGCCATGATCTATTCACCGGGGACTGTGCTTCCCGATGGCTCCAAGACTTTCGGCGAACGCGCGTGTCAGGTTGGTGGCTTGGGCCGCCTACCAATGCGCCATCTCCTGCCCATTGCCCTGGCGCATGCACAGAAACTGGCGAAGTTCGGGGCGTGAGGTGAGACAGAGGGACTACTTCAGTGAAAGTGCTTCGGAACAGCGTTCTCTTTGTGATCTACTGCTGCAGCCTGATGGCCGCTCAATCCTGCGAGAACCACAGTGCCAGTAATCAGAAATTGGAGGAACCTGCCCTCATCATATTCTCTGAGATAACGGAAGGCGTGAACATGATGACGGGGCGGCCCGAAATCGATTGTTGGCACATTGTCTATGGGGATACAACGACCGGGCCAGCTAGTGTTCTGGTCGTTATCCAAGACTCCGCTGGCGTCAGAACTGATAGCGAGTGGATGCTCCCCAAAGCAGTTCTCGCAGAATTGGTTTCAGATATCGAAGATGTCGGTCTCTTGAACATTCGCAGCGAGGACGTGATTCAAAGGAAGCGCATGGATTACAAGGGGAACAAGTCGCTGTCCGTTCGAATCGGGCAACGATCATGGGGTTATAAAGAAAGAGAACATGAGGGACACCCATCGCTGGCGACTGAAGCGACTTTTCTTGAGAAGAGAATATTCGACAGTGCCACATCCTTGATGGAGGAGGCGTTCAAACGTGCCACCTTCGTTCGTGATCTCAGCGAGGAACAATCGAGAACGTTACTGGTCAGCAAGGTGGCTATGCAATTCATGTTGAACAGGAAGAATTTCAAATGGCCGTCCGTCCAGCCATTGCAATAGGCACGGCCAGTCCCTTTCGAGAGGTGCCCATGAAACCAAAGCTTCTAATCCCCATCGTCGCCTCGTCTACATTGCTTCTAACTGCAAACCCATGCACAGCCGGCATCCGTTACGTGGGCAAGAACCTCCAATCATTCATCGATACCGCCAAACCCGGCGATACGTTGCGTCTCGCGGTCGGCGCCTTCGAAGCCACACCGGTGACGTTTATCGATTCCCTCTGCGGCAACTGCCAGGAACCGAAGACCCGGCATCAGGCCTCCTATGGTTTTCGCATCAAGGACAAATCTCTGTGGATCGTCGGCGCGGGTCCGGACAAAACGGTGCTCGTGACCAAGGCCGGCTACGGAGTCTTCTTCGACAACGCGGCCGAAGGCGGGATCCGGGGCGTGTCGATCACCGGCGGCATTCGCGATACTTCGGGTCTGGCCACCGATGCCGGCATTGTCGTGCGCAATTCCCGCATCACCGTTGAGAACTGCTGGATCCGTGATAACACCCAGTATCCCGAATCGCTGATCGTCGGCATCGGCGGCGTCATGGGACGCGAAGGTGCCGAACTTTACGTGATCAATAACAAGATCACCAACAACACCTGGGATGGTGTCGCTCTGTATCGCGGCGCGACCGCGACCATCGCCGACAACATTATCCATCAGGGACGCGGCGCCGGCGTGGGCATCACCTGGGATGCCACCGCTACCGTTTTGCGCAATCAGGTCTCGCAGTTCTGGAAGGGAATCGGCTCGTTCGGCGCCACCCGGGTCATCTGCAAGAACAACGTCGTCTATCACTGCCTCGGCTGGGGAATCATCGCCACCGGAACCTCCTACATGGATTGCGCGAACAACCTGATCTTCCGCAACGGCAATTGCGGTTTCGGCCTTTGGGGACCCGATGTGCATGGGCGGTTGACCAACAATGTGATCGTGCTCAACGGCTGGCGCGATGAATGGGTCTGCCCGCGTGTCGGTGTCTGGAATCTCGGCCACCCGCTACTGACGCCGATGTCCTACAACGTCCTTTGGGAGAATGTGCAAGGCGACTGGCGTGACATGCCCGACTACACGAATGAATTCAACAATGTGCACGTTGATCCACTATGGGACACCCTGACATTCGTCCCTCAGCCCGGCTCCCCACTGATCGACAACGGCAATCCCGAGCTCACCGACCCGGATGGCACCCGTTCCGACATCGGCATCTACGGCGGCCCCCAGGCATTCCGCAAACCGGTCCCGATCCCGCGAACTGCCCCGGTGGATACGCGGAAGAAGAAGAACTAGCAGAACGCGCGTGCCGTAGGGGCGCCCCTGCGTAGGCGCCCGTTTTGTATCCACGTGCAGAAACAACCGGTCGGCCACTCAGGGCCGTCCCAACGCGAAATCGCGTCACCCATCCCCCAAAATTTGTCATCGCGCAATTCGATACGGCACGATTCCTGCCCCATTGGCCCCGGCGATGTCTTATACTGGCACCCTTCGGTCGGCCGCGCCGCAGAACGCCGGTACTGACCTGTTTGGAACTGAATTCACGAGTGAAGAAGCATAGGTGGATGGGAAAGGAGCGGAGAAAATGGCCATTCGCAAAGTGGGAGTGGTGGGCTGCGGCCTGATGGGTTCCGGTATCGCTCAGGTGAGCGCCCAGGCCGGTTACGATGTGATCGTACGTGAAGTGACCGACGAGCTTTTCCAGCGCGGTTTCAAGCGCATCGCCGGATCGCTGGACAAATTCGTTGAGAAGCAAAAGATGACGGCGGCCGACCGCGATGCGGTGCTGGCGCGCATCAAAGGCACCACGAAACTCGCGGACATGAAAGACTGCGACTTGATCGTCGAGGCCGCCATCGAGAACTTCGAAGAAAAAACCAAAGTCTACCGCGAACTCGATGCCGCCTGCGGCCCGAATACAATCTTCTCCTCCAACACCTCGTCCCTGCCGATCGGCGACATGGCGGCAGTGACCAAACGCCCCGATCGTTTCTGCGGGCTGCACTTTTTCAATCCTGTCCCGCTCATGAAACTGGTCGAAGTCGTGCGTTCCATCGATACATCCGAGGCGACTTACCAGGCCGCGAAAGCATTCGCCGAATCGGTGGGCAAGACCGTGGTGACCGCGAAGGACACACCGGGCTTCGTCGTCAATCTCCTGTTGGTTCCCTACCTGCTCGATGCCGTACGCGCACTCGAAGCCGGTGTCGCCAGCAAGGAAGACATCGACAACGGCATGAAGCTCGGTTGCGGCCATCCCATGGGACCGCTCACCTTGCTCGACTTCGTTGGACTCGATACCACGTACTACATCGCCGAAATCATGTTCGCCGAATTCAAGGACACTCGTTACGCCGCGCCGCCGCTTTTGAAGCGCATGGTCAACGCGGGTTACAATGGCCGCAAAAGCGGACGCGGATTCTACGATTACTCGGCGCAGGCTTGAGAGGAGTCAGGATCGATGGCAAACTATGAAAATATCCTTGTCGAGATCGCCGCACCGCTGGCGACCGTGACGGTCAATCGCCCGAAAGTGATGAACGCGCTCAACGATCAGACGATTGCCGAGCTCGACAGCGCATTTGCATCGCTCGAACAAAACGACGCAGTCCGCGTGGTCCTTCTGACCGGATCGGGTGAGAAAGCATTCATCGCCGGGGCCGACATCAACGAACTCAAGGTCTGCGATGTTCCTGCCGGGATTCAGAAATCGATTCGCGGCCAGAATCTTTTGCATCGCATTGAGGATTCCCGGCTGATTGTGATCGCCGTCATCAACGGTTTTGCGCTCGGAGGCGGCTGCGAAATCGCGATGGCCTGCGATATCCGTCTGGCGGCCGACACCGCCCGCCTAGGACAGCCCGAGGTCGCGTTGGGAATCATCCCCGGTTACGGTGGCACCCAGCGCCTTCCGCGCCTCGTGGGCAAAGGCAAAGCTAAGCAACTCATCCTCACCGGCGACATGATCAATGGCGCCGAAGCGCATCGGATTGGACTGGTCGATGAAGTCTACCCGGCCGCTGAACTGATGGCCAAGGCCGCTGAGATGGCCACGAAGATCGCATCCAAAGGCCCGTATGCCGTTTCGACTGCGAAACGCTGCGTCAACCTGGGATTGGATGTCGACTTGAAGAGCGGATTGGAATACGAGTACACGCAGTTCGGCGTGATTTGCTCAACCAGCGACAAAACGGAAGGCTGCGCGGCGTTTCTGGAAAAACGGCCGCCCAGATTCTCCGGTCGATGACCTTGCGGCCTAGGGGCGTATTGCATACGCCCCTTCAAGCCGGGGGCACTCTTCGCCGCCAGACCGTTATCCATCCGACACACAAAGGGGATCATCATGGATTTCGCATTGTCAGAAAACCATTTGGCCATCCAGCAGGTCGCCCGCGAATTCACCGAAAAGAAGATTCTCCCCCGCGCGTCGGAGTTCGACACTTCCGGCAAGATGGATATGGATCTCGCGCGCGAAATGGGCGCGGCCGGTTTTCTCGGTGTGATCGTACCCGAGGAATATGGCGGCACCGGACTGGACACGCTGTCCTACGCCATCGTCATGGAGGAATTGGGACGCGGCTGCGCGTCGCATTCCACGATTGCCGGCGCGCACAACTCGCTCTTTGGCTACCCGGTCCTGACCTTCGGCACAGAGGAGCAGAAGAAGTTCTATCTGCCGTCCATCTGCTCCGGTGAGAAGTTCGCGGCATTTTCACTCACGGAACCGGGCGCCGGCTCGGATGCCGGTTCGATCGAAACGACCGCTGCGGCCGACGGGGACGACTACATCCTCAACGGCAATAAGATCTTCGTGACCAACGGCGCCTTCGCCGACTACATCATCGTCATGGCCAAGACCGACAAGAAAGCCGGAGCACGCGGCATCACCGCGTTTCTGGTGCACAAGGAAATGCGCGGCCTTGTGATCGGCCATATCGAAGAGAAAATGGGATTCCACGCCTCGCCCACAACGTCGCTCATTCTCGAGGATCTGCGTGTCCCCAAAGCCAACATTCTGGGCAAACTCGGTGGCGGGTTTCGGGTGGCCATGGAATCGCTCAATTCCGGACGTATTTCCGTTGCCGCCAGCGCCATCGGCATCGGCGCCCGCGCCTTTGAATTGGCGCTGAAATATTCCAAGGAACGCAAGCAATTCGAACAGCCGATCTCCTCGTTCCAACTGGTCCAAAATCATCTGGCCAACATGTACGCCCGTGTCGAATCCGCCCGCTGGCTGGTCTATAACGCCGCTTGGCGCAAGGATCAGGGGCTGGACTACGCCACCGAGGCCGCCATGGCGAAGGTCGTGGCTTCTGAGATGGCCACTTACGTCACCCATCGCGCGATCCAGGTGCTGGGCGGCTATGGGTATCTGCGCGAGTACGAGGTGGAACGGCTCTACCGCGAGGCGCGTCTGACCGAACTGTTCGAGGGCACCTCGGAGATTCAGCGCCTGGTGGTCGCGCGCGGCCTGATCAAACGCGGTTGACCTGCCACGGTAAATCGGTCTATTTTTGCTCGCATATGGTGGCACGGGCGGGGCGCTCGTGTATCACAGGCATGAACACAAGCCACGTAGTACCGGTGGCGGAGTAGATGTGAATAGAATGAGTAAGGTGCACTCACATGGACTCCAAGGGGCTGAAAGCCCCTTGTCCGCAACCCATCGTCTTGGTCTGCGGAACAACATGCGCCAACGCGGGCAAGGGATTTCCAACCCCTTGCCGATTCCACGACGGCTTAACATCAGTTCTCGCGGACAAGGGGCTTCCAGCCCCTTGTGGATTTCACGGCAACCCGACCACCGCCCTCGCGGACAAAGGGCTTTCAACCCCTTGGTGCACGTTTGATTGGAACACGGACTGATCCGATTCTCGGAGGAACCATGCCTGTCCCACTGGAACGAGACCTGATCTACGACTGGAATAAACACCAGGCCGAAATCGTCCTCTCCCCCAAGAAAGTCGAACTGGACGACGAGACTCTTCGGGACGGGCTGCAGAATCCCTCAGTCACCGATCCGCCTGTCGAGAAGAAGATCGAGCTTCTGCACATGATGCACGATCTGGGGATCGAATCGGTTAATCTCGGTCTCCCCGGCGCCGGGCCTCGCGCCCGTGCCGACATCACGCGCATGGCCGAGATCATCCGCGATGAAAGGCTCAATCTGTTCCCGAATTGCGCGGTACGAACCGTCAAGGCCGACATCACACCACTGATTGAGATCGTCCAGCATACCGGCGTCGCCATCGAAGCCGCGACATTCATTGGCTCCTCGCCGATTCGCCAGTACGCCGAAGAGTGGACGATGGATCACATCCTCAAGCTCTCCGTCGAGGCCGTCGATTACGCGGTGCAAAACGGCCTTCCCGTCATGTATGTCACCGAGGACACGACGCGCGCCCGCCCGGAGGACATCCGCCGCATGTATACCGCGGCCATCCAGGCCGGCGCCAAGCGGATCGTCGTCTGCGATACCTGCGGCCATGCGATGCCGTATGGAGTGCGCAACCTCATCAGCTTTGTGAAACAGATCGTCGCCGATTCCGGCGAGGATGTGAAGATCGACTGGCACGGCCACTCCGACCGGGGGCTGGCGGTGGTCAATTCCCTCGCGGCCATCAAGGCCGGCGTCGATCGCGTCCACGCCACCGGGCTTGGTATCGGTGAACGTGTCGGTAATACCGCGATGGACTTGCTTCTGGTAAACATGAAACTCGATGGCATCACCGACCGCAACCTGACTCGTTTGGCCGAGTACACGCGCATGGTCTCGGAAATGTGTGATGTTCCAATGCACAACATGTACCCCGTCTTCGGCCACGATGCGTTCCGCACCGCCACCGGCGTCCACGCCGCCGCGGTCATCAAGGCCAAGAACAAAGGCGACGACTGGCTGGCCGACCGGGTCTACTCAGGTGTTCCGGCAGGGCTCTTCGGACTCAAGCAGAAGATCGAGATCGGCTTCATGTCCGGCGTCTCGAATATCGTCTACTGGCTGAAAGAACACGGCGTCGAACCGGACAAGAAACTGGTCGACGAGATCTTCACCGCCGCCAAGCAGCACAACCGCATCATGACCGACGATGAGGTCTTCAACATCGTGCGTTACCACCAGTTCGCCTCCAGCAATCTGCCCACCGACACGCTCGACGAATGGACCAAGCAGATCAAAGGCCAGGGTGCGTAGGGTGGGCTTGGGGCAGCATACTTCATCGGTGGTCGACAGGTAGGGTGGGCTTTGCCCACCCCTTTGCCCACCATCCCGCACGGTGAGCCAAGCTTTGAGAGTCGCACCTCAGAAATTCGACCATACACTCGTAGATCCACACGGGTCCTCTGTATGACCGCGCGTGGATTTAGACGATGGCTCGTCATCTTGCTTGTGAGTCTGGCTGCCGCCGCTCACGCCGGAGAGTCGGCCCGACGGATTGGCAGGATCACTGTCCAAGCCTTCAATGTCTACTCACCCGAAGAGACGGCAACAGGCTTGCCTTACCGCGCGATCAACGCGCTCCATTTCCGCACCAAAGAATCAATCATCCGACGGTTCCTGCTCTTCAAAGAGGGCGATACGCTGGCGCCATATTTGGTGACGGAAAGCGAGCGTAATCTCCGCGCCCTCCCGTTTCTGAAATCGGTGGCCATCACGACTGGGCCTGACGGCGATACCGCGGCCAATGTCACAGTCACCACGCAGGACAGTTGGACCACCGAGCCCGCCGTGTCCTTTGCGCTCAAAGGAGGGGAAACCCTCTACGGTTTCGAACTGAAGGAGAAGAGTCTGTTCGGCACCGGACGCGCGCTTCTGTTCAACTACGACAAGCAACTCGATCGCACGGTGCGTTCCCTGATCTATCGCGATCCCATCCTGATCGGCCCGTACTGGTATGGAGAGGCATTGTTCGCATGGCTTTCCGACGGCTGGGAGAAGGCCGGTTTGATTGAGCGGCCGTTCTACACATTCACCGCCGGTTGGGCGCTCAGGACATACTTCGACGATTCCCGCCAGAGCGCGTGGATCTACCAGGACGCCCGGGTTGTCTCGCAGTTCCGCCACGCGCACACGCAATTCCAGGGACAGGTGGGCGTGGCACTTTTAGCGTCCCAACGCCTGGCCCGCCGGCTGACTTTTGGATTCGACGGAATCGATGACCGATTCGATTCAACCCAGTACCACGCGGATAATCTCCGGCCGGCCAATCGCCGGTTCCGCTACCTGACGCTTGGCTACGAAGATGTTGCGAACGACTACCTGAAACTGAATTACGTCAATCGTGACCAGCGATTCGAGGATATCAACCTGGGACATCAGTTGACCGCAGTGGTTGGCGTCTCCCCCAGCGCGTTCGGCACGCCACGTTCGATCCTCAGATTCTCGATGGCCGGGCAGAAAGGCTTTCGGATCGCAGAACAGTCGTATCAATTGACCAGCGTGAGCTTCGAGTCACGCTGGGATCGCCGTCCCCAGAATGCCATTCTCACGGCGACTGCCGGCTGTGTCCTTAAGTTCGAATCCCCGATCTTGCAGACCACGGTTGCCCGGCTGCAATTCAAGCAGGGATGGAATCTGGACCTGGACAAGCAGTTCTACGCCGACGAGGAGTACGGACTACGCGGCTACCGACCGTATGTCTTCGCAGGGGACATGTCGCTAATCGCGAATCTGGAGCAGAGAATCTTCTATGGTCATGAGTTGCTGCAACTGGTCTCTCCCGGCCTCGCGCTCTTCTGCGACATCGGGGCGGCCGGCCGCTCCGGTCAATGGCGCAGCATGAATTTCAACACAGATGTTGGCGTCGGCCTGCGCCTCGGACTCCCAAGAGCCGCTCAACACAATGTCATCAGGATCGATTTCGCCTACGCCCTCCGCCCCGACCCGCTTGGCAGAAAAGGCTGGCTGATCTCAATCGCCTCGAAGCAGGCGTTCTAGAAATCATAGGTCCAATAGGCCCTATAGGTCCTGTTCTTCTTTCCTTCGGGCGTCGGTCCGCGCCTTGTAAAGGCGCTCCGTGAATCCGCCCTCCTTGAGAAAGGCGCGCTCCAACTGCCGGAGCTGCTGATCCAACAGGTAGCAGGTTTGGTGGATGAGGCAGATCACAGTGTTCGCCGCCTCTTCCGCTGTCGCCTCTTCGATATAGGCCCTATAAGTCCTATAGGACCTATCCTTGTCGTACGCCAGCCGCCTGACGGCCTGCGCCGTCGGGTGATCCTTCCCCCAAAGCGGCAGGTCCCTCTGCCGCAGGAAGTCCTGATAATCAAGTAGAAGCTCTTCCAAACTCGCCCGAGCCACTCCCACCAGTTTCAGTTCTGTCTTCTTCGATGTCCCCGAGGCCTGGCTCCCCTCGGCAATATTCTGCCGTCCGCTCCGCGCCGCCTGCACCATCTGATCATGAGTGCGTGATCGCCTCTCAATGAAGCGATCACAGAATTTGACGGTGGCGTCGTAAACCAGCTCCGACTGCTGGAACGATTTGAGGCCTTTGTAGCCCCCATGCGCTGGGATGATCTCTGCCACGAGTATAGGTCCTATAGGTCCAATTGGTCCTATTCTAAAGGCCCAGTGCGCAGCCCTCCAATCACTTTGTCCAAGAACTCACCTCGAAAAAGCGCTATACTTCAGTGCCATGCCCCTGCTCCTCACCATCGACATCGGCAACACAACCACGCAGATCGGCGCCTTTGATGGCGACCGTCTCGAGTTTTCATTCCGGCTGGCCTCGACCCACACACGCACACCCGACGAAGCCGCACTGCTGTTGCGCAATGTACTGTCCGACGCCGCAGTGCAACCGGCGTCAATCACGGGAGCTGTCGCCTGCTCCGTCGTCCCGGTGCTGACTCCGGTGATTATCGCAGCGGTGAACGCAACCTGCCGCCTGACTCCGATGCTCGTGTCGCCGCATCTGAAATTGGCCGTCCGTCTCTCAGTGCCCTTCCCCGACCAGGTTGGTGCCGACCGCATCGCCAATGCCGAGGGATTCTGGGTAGAGCATCATCGCTCCGGCATTGTGGTCGATTTCGGCACCGCCACCACATTCGACGTGATCTCCGGCGACGGCGCCTACATGGGCGGCGCCATTACCCCCGGTCTCGAGACTTCAGCGGAACGCCTTTCCCAGAAGGCAGCCCAGTTGTTCAAAGTCGGAATCGAACCGCCCGCGTCGCCGATCGGTGTCACGACCGAAGAAGCCCTCAAGTCCGGACTGTATTTCGGCGGGATTGGCGCGGTCGATGAAATCGTGCGCCGAATCTCGCTGGCGATGGGCGGCGACCCCAAGGTCATCGCTACTGGCGGACTTGCCTCAGTCATCTCCAAAGACTCCCAGACAATCCAAGCCGTCGACCCGATCCTGACCCTCAAGGGACTCCGGGCGATCTTCCAGGCCAATAGCTAAAATCGGGCAGCCTGTCTCAGCGCCCGTCAGGCTTCGCCATCCATCCAGAATTACAACTCATTGTAAGACAATATATTACCACTCGCAAGTCACTCGACCCGCTTCCCCCCAAAAAAAATTTGCCTCGCCACCCTCGATTTTCGTATAATCGGCACCAGCCTATTAGCACTCACCGCTTGCGAGTGCTAACAGGCTTTGTGAACTCGAAACGCAGGGTCGAACTCAACTGAGTTTCAGATCAAGACAACCATAAGAGCAAGCAAAGGGAGGAAGAAATGAACGTGAAGCCTCTGGCAGACCGAGTGGTAGTCAAACCGCTCGACACGGAGAAGGAAATCAAGAAGGGCGGAATCATCATCCCCGACACCGCCAAAGAGAAGCCGCAAGAGGGCGAAGTCATGGAAGTCGGCACCGGACGCCGCACCGAAGATGGCAAGATCGTTCCCCTCGAAGTCAAACGGGGCGACAAGGTGCTCTACGGCAAGTACTCGGGCACCGAAGTCACCATCGAGAACAACGAGTTTCTCATCATGCGTGAAGCCGACATCCTGGCTGTGGTCGGTTAAGACCGCGCACGCCAACGGTACCGCATCAATCATCAGACAGAGGAGATAGCAATATGGCAAAGATGCTCGAATTCTCAAGTGCGGCGCGGGACAAAATGAAAAGAGGCGTCGACCAACTGGCCAACACGGTCAAAATCACGCTGGGCCCCAAGGGCCGCAATGTCGTCATCGACAAGAAGTTCGGCGCCCCGACCATCACCAAGGACGGCGTCACCGTCGCGAAGGAAATCGAACTCGAAGACCACTTTGAAAACATGGGCGCCCAGATGGTCAAGGAAGTCGCGTCCAAGACCTCCGACATCGCCGGCGACGGCACCACCACCGCCACCGTGCTCGCCCAGGCAATCTACCGCGAAGGCCTCAAGAACGTCACCGCCGGCGCCAACCCGATGGGTCTCCAGCGCGGCATCGCGAAAGCCGTCGAGCTGATCGTGGCCGATCTCAAGCGTCAGAAGGTCGATGTCACCTCGAAGAACGAATACGCCCAAGTCGCGACCATCTCCGCCAACAATGACAAGACCATCGGCGATCTGATCGCCGACGCGATGGACAAAGTCGGCAAAGACGGCGTCATCACCGTCGAAGAAGCCAAGTCCACCGAGACCACCCTGGAATTGGTCGAAGGCATGCAGTTTGACCGCGGCTACATCTCCCCGTATTTCGTGACCGATCCGGAGGCGATGGAAGCTATCCTCGAAGATCCGGTCATCCTGATCCACGACAAGAAGATCGCGACCATGAAGGACATGCTGCCGCTTCTCGAGAAAGTTGCCCAGTTGGGCAAGCCGCTTCTCGTGATCGCCGAGGACGTCGAAGGCGAAGCGCTCGCCACCCTTGTCGTCAACAAACTGCGCGGTACCCTGCGCGTATGCGCGGTGAAAGCTCCCGGATTCGGCGACCGCCGCAAAGCCATGCTCGAGGACATCGCGATTCTGACCGGTGGCCAGGTCGTGTCTGAAGAACTCGGCTTCAAGCTTGAAAACACCGTCCTGTCACATCTGGGCAAGGCCAAGCGCGTGACCGTCGACAAAGACAATACAACGATCGTCGAGGGCACCGGCGCTTCCGACAAGATCAAGGGCCGCATCGGCCAGATCCGCAAGCAGATCGAAGAGACGACCTCCGACTACGACAAAGAGAAGCTGCAGGAACGTCTGGCCAAGCTGGCCGGCGGCGTGGCCGTTATCAATGTCGGCGCTGCCACTGAAGTCGAAATGAAGGAAAAGAAGGCGCGTGTCGAAGATGCGCTCCATGCGACCCGTGCCGCGGCCGAAGAAGGCATCGTCCCCGGTGGCGGCGTGGCCCTGCTGCGCGCCCTCAGTTCGCTTGAGAAAATCAACGGCAAGGGCGGCGACGACGAAGCCATCGGTGTTAACATCGTCCGCAAAGCGCTCGAAGAGCCAATGCGCCTGATCGCCGAGAACGCCGGTGTCGAAGGCTCGATCGTGGTCAACCGCGTCAAGTCTGAGAAGGGCAGCTTCGGTTACAACGCCCTGACTGACGTCTACGAGGACATGATCAAGGCCGGCGTCATCGATCCGACCAAGGTCACGCGGATCGCGCTGGAAAACGCGGCGTCGATTGCCTCGCTGCTTCTGACCACCGAAGCCATGATCACCGACAAGCCGGAGAAGAAGTCTGCTCCGATGCCCGGTGGCCCCGGCGGTATGGGCGGCATGGGCGGCGGCGGCTACGACGACTTCTAAACCGTCTGCCAAATGCTCTGACAAGAACACCCCCGCGCCGGCTTCCGGCGCGGGGTTTTGTTTGATCGCTTCATCTCAAGAGCATGAGGGTGGAAAGCGGAAGCGCGACAATGCGCGGGTCGTCGACACCCGCATCATCAGTTTGTGTGATTAACAGCCCAAACGGAGCGTTGTTGACCTTCTTCTCAACGAATGTGCGCAGCCCCTCCGTGTCCCGCAGCGGGTCTATTCGCCTCTGATACTTCACTTCGAGAGGAATGCGCTTGGTGCCAATCGTGAGAACGAAATCAACCTCGGGTTCTCCTCCCCGCTCCGGCAGGTGGGCGATGTCCAGGCCCGAGATCGCGGATAGAGTCGCCCCAACCACACTCTCCGCGATGTGACCCGCCAGGCTCGTCAAATGGGGCTGTTCCTCCAGCTTGTCTGGGTCAAGCGGGATGATCTCTTGGAGCCAACTCGCCCGCAGACCGTGGTCCGCCAGACAGATCTTGGAGTTCCCCCTCCTCTTCTTAAGGCGGATCTCCAATGGATCGATCAAGTACAGGAGCAGGGTCTCAGCAAGAAACCTCATATAGTGATCGATACGTTGAGGACCCACGTTGCCTGACAAAGCCCGCTGAGCCTCACGCGCCAGCACGCTCATTCCGGGCGACTGGCCAGCGTATCGGCACGCCAGGCGGAACACTTCCTGCAGGAGATGCTCATCACGTTTCCGGCCCCTCTCTCCAACGCGCAGGTCATGCTGGATCACGCGCCGGATTACATTCTCGTTCAACTGATCCGCCAACTGGCCCCACGGTACGTCTGCCTTCTCGTGGACAAGCGGGTACCCGCCTCGTTCGGAAAACGAGCGGAACGTCTCATCTCGCCCCGGCTTCTGCTGGAGACCGTGTACAACCAGGTCCTGCCAGAAGTCCCTTCGTGCAAGTGATTCCAACCCATTGTTAGGAAGGAAGGGTTTGCCCACGTCGATCGCATGGAAAATGCCGATCTCAGTGAGTGACAAAACACCCACTTCGATCGTTGTGATACGTCCTGCAAGGCTGTCCCGTCCTCTCTCGATTCTTAGAGCGGAGCTCCCCGTTACGAGCGCTTGTGTGGTTGAGGCATCAACCAGGGACTTCAACTGAGGTGCCCAACCCTCGATGTTTTGAACCTCATCAAAGAAGAGAAAGGCTGGCTTGCCCTCGTGGGCGGCCTCGTTGAGCGTCTTTCGCAGAATAGCTCCCTCAAACCAATCTACCAATCGCGGAATGGGTTCCGGAAGGCCCGACAACTCTGCGAGCTCATCGCACTGCACGCGAAAGAGCCGGTCGGGGGAGATTCCCGACGCGAGCAGATCCTGCAACACATGACGCTGCGCAATTGTCTTGCCGATCTGACGCGGGCCACGGACCACGATAATCGGGGCCAGACGTGTCGTAAGTCGCTTGTGGATGGCACTCACCAGGTGCCGCCGTGTAACAGGCAGGAGCGGCATCGGGAGGCCTTCCCACCACGGGTTCATGCGACGCAGGTCTCTCACCAAGCCGTCCGTGAGTTTCATCTCGGAAAAAAGGAATGGGTCGCGCTTGGTCAAGAAGTGCACCTCCTTCGCCAAAACAAAGTACAGCACTGCGGTCTATCATTCAAGAGTGCATACCAATGAGGGGCTGGGGTTGGGATAGTTGCCGGTTGGTGGCAGTCGATGGGCCGAGCATGGCCCGAACTTCTGCCCTGCCCCCCACCCTCCCGATTAGCTATACTTCACCCAGGAGGTGTGGGCATGAAATGCATCGGTTCGATTGCACGCCTGGCCGTGGCGTTGTCTGTTGTCTTGGCTGCCAGCAGTTGCGGGAAGCAGACGCAACAACAGGCTAAATCGCAGAGCAAGACCGCGGCATCGGGGAAGATCACTGTCGGTGTTTCGCTGCTCACCCGCACTCACCCATTCTACCAGGATCTGGAGGCGGGGCTTAAAGAGGCAGCGGCGCAGAATGGCTATGAGCTTCTGGTCACCGCCGGGGAGTTCGACGTCGCCAAGCAGAAAGACCAGGTCCAGGACTTCATTGTCCGCAAAGTCGACGCCATCATTCTCTCCCCCTGTGATTCCAAGTCAATCGGCACTTCGATTCGCGCCGCCAACGACGCCGGCATCCCGGTGTTCACTGCCGACATCGCCTGCCTTGCCGACGGTGTCAAGGTCATCTCGCATGTCGCATCGGACAACATTGCCGGAGGTGCTCTGGCGGCTCAGGCGGTTGTCAGAGCCATCAGAGGCACCGGAGAGGTGGCGATCATCGATCATCCCGAAGTCGAGTCGGTGATCCAGCGCGTCAAGGGATTCGAGGATGAACTGGCCAAGGCGCCGGACGTCACGATTGTCGCAAAGCTCTCCGGACACGGCACCAAAGACCAGGCATTCCGTACTGCCGAGGACATCCTGCAGGCCCATCCCAATCTGGCCGCAATCTTCGGCATCAATGACGATTCCGCGCTGGGCGCACTGGCCGCCGTCGAGAAGGCGGGCAAGGTCGGTCGCGTCACGATTATCGGTTTCGACGCGGTCCCCGAAGCCCGCGCCGCCATCCAGGCCGGAAAAATCTACGCGGATGTGATCCAGCAGCCGCAACTGATCGGGCAGAAAACCATTGAGGCAATAAAGACCTATTTCGCCGGCGGCACTGTCGCGCCAACAGTCCTGATTCCCTGCGCCCTGTTTGGCCCAGAGAGTGCAGAAGTATCCACCAAGTAGTCAAGACAAGCTGCAATGACGTCTCTGCGAACGACACTGGAGAATGCCGCAGTTCTGCTGATCGTGTCTCCCCTCTCCCTCTGGGAGAGGGGCAGGGGGTGAGGGCAATGTCCAATCCTGCCACCCAACCCCTGCTCACCATGACCGGCATCGGGAAATCGTTTCCCGGTGTCCAGGCTGTAAACAACGCCTCGTTCGATCTTCGACCCGGTGAAATCCTCGCGCTCGTCGGCGCCAATGGTGCCGGCAAGAGTACCCTGATCAAAATCCTCACCGGCGTTCACCGGGCCGACACTGGTGCGATCACGGTGGGTGGCAATCCGGTGTCGATTCACTCACCATCCGATGCGCAGCGCCTCGGCATCGCCGCCATCTATCAGGAGCTGATGCTGGTACCCGGCTTGACCGTGCACGCCAACCTGTTCCTCGGTCGCGAGCGCACGAAGCACGCGTTCGTGGATTCCGAATCTGAGCGGACGCTGGCCATGCGCCAATTTCAGAAGCTGGGTGTGAATATCAATCCCGATGCGCTCATCAAGGACCTGACCGTCGCGGAGCAGCAGTTGGTCGAAATCGCGCGCGCCCTCATGACCGAGGCGCGCATTCTGGTGATGGACGAGCCGACCGCCGCCCTCACGCCACGCGAAGTCGAAATCCTTTTCGGCATCTTAAGAGAGCTGGCCAATCAACAGGTGGGCGTGATCTTCATTGGCCATCGGCTCGACGAAATCCTGGCGATTGCCGATCGCGTGACGATCATGCGCGACGGCGCGACGATCACGACCTGCCGCGCCTCCGAACTCTCCCGCCAAAGCCTGATCGAACAGATGGTGGGCCGTTCGCTGACGGAGGAATTTCCCAAAGCGCCGCCACCGGAGGAGGCAATCCGCTTCGAAGTGCGGCATTTAAGCGGCGGCATGATTCGTGATGCCTCGTTCACCGTCCGGCGCGGCGAGGTTCTCGGCCTGACCGGCCTGATGGGCGCCGGACGCACCGAGCTCGCCCGTCTGATCTTCGGAGCAGATCGCAAGGATCAAGGCGAGATAATTCTCGACGGTGATGAACTTCGCGTGGACTCCCCCCAGTCGGCGATCAAGAAGGGTATCTGCCTTTTGACCGAGGATCGCAAATCGCAGGGTCTGGTACTGAAAGCAACGGCAAAGGAGAATTTCGCTCTGCCCAATCTGCACTTCTGGTCGAAGCTGAGTTGGATCGATGGTAAGAAAGAGTCATCAAGATTCCTCAAGCATGTCGACCTGCTGCACATCCGCCTCTCTGGTCCTGATCAACGCGCCGAGGATCTCTCCGGCGGCAATCAGCAGAAGCTTCTCGTGGCGCGCTGGCTGGAGTCCCAATCACAAGTCGTCATCTTCGACGAGCCCACTCGCGGGATCGATGTCGGTGCCAAGTATGAAATGTATCTTTTGATTCGCGAGCTTGCAGTCCAGGGCAAAGTCGTGATCATGATCTCCTCCGAGCTGCCCGAAGTCCTGGGCATCAGCCACCGCATTCTGGTCATGCGTGACGGGCAAATTTCCGGTGAACTGGATCCGTCCGTCGCAACCCAGCAGGATATCATGGCCTTGGCAGGATAGCTCCTTTGTGACGTTATGCCGGCAACAGTGAGCCACCGAGCCTCGTCTCCTTCGCTGTCGCGCTTTGTCGCCGACTATGGCATGCTCGGCATTCTCATTTTGCTCTGCATTCTCTTCTCCGTTTTGACACTGCAGGATCAGCACCCGGCCGGCGCCGATGCCGCTGGCGCACTTTACGCCGCGCTGTCCCCAGCGGAACGCACGGAGGATATTCTCATCGTTTGTGGCGACAATGCGCAGGACCAGGCATTCGCCGACGAACTTCAGACTCGTCTGAGGCAGTCTGGAAACGCGCGTGTCCGAATCCTCGCCGGCGATCCACCCTCCGTTCGTGCACAGCTTGAGGCCTTGGCAAACTCTGCCCCGGGGTTGAGCCTAATCGCAACCACCCAAGGTTTCGCCCCCGTCGTACAAACGATTACATCCGAAATCCCAGCTTATTCAACCGCCCGTGTCTTAACACCGCCATCCTACCGCTGGCCGACTTTTCTCTTGGCCGACAATGTGCGCAATGTCGCCAATCAGATCACGGTGATCGCGATCATCGCCATCGGGATGACCATGGTGATCATCACGGCCGGAATCGATCTGTCGGTAGGTAGTCTGATTGCGTTGTCGGCCGTGGTGACGGCGTGGCTCATCGGCAATGCGGGTGGCGACACCGCCTCCGGCGCGATCATGCTTCTCTCTGGCCTGGCCGGTATCCTGCTTTGCGGTGCGATCGGGGGCTTCAGCGGACTGATGATCACCCGCTTTCGCATCCCCCCGTTTATCGCCACCCTGGCGATGATGCAGGTGGCCGCCGGAGTGGCGTACATCATTTCGCAGGGAAAACCGATCTATCAGATTCCGGGAGGATTCGTTCTGCTCGGCCGGGGCGCGGAACCACTTCTGCGTGTCCCGTACGCGGTTCTTCTCATGCTGATTCTCTACGCCATGGCCCATGTCGTCATGACCCGCACGACATTGGGCCGATACATCTATGCCGTCGGCGGCAATCCCGAGGCAGCGCGCCTGGCCGGTATCAGGGTTGGCGGAATTCTGCTGCTGGTCTACACCCTCTGCGGTCTGCTTGCCGGGCTCGGCGGTGTGCTGATGGCCTCCCAACTCAAGAGCGGCGCGCCAACCTACGGACTGACATACGAACTATATGTGATTGCCGCCGTGGTGGTCGGCGGGACCAGCCTGAGCGGGGGCGAAGGACGCATCATTGGGACACTGATCGGCGCCCTGACTATCGCGGTCATCCAAAACGGCATGAATCTGACCAACGTCGAGACATACACCCAGAAAGTCGTCTTGGGACTCGTCATTCTCGGCGCGGTCCTGCTCGATCGGCTAAAACAGCAGGGAATCAGATTGAAGATGCGACGTACCTGATTACTCGAGGATTTTCAATTCGAATCGGAGGGAGACAAACATGAAACGGATCACAGTCGCCGCTTTCGCGCTGGTCATCGGAATAGCGACGCTTGGCATTGCTCAGAAACCGCCTGATCGCACTCCTACGCTCAACGTGGTGGCCACCGCACATCTCGATACTCAATGGCGCTGGACAATCCGCAACACGATCGAGGAATATGTCCCGGCAACGTTTCGTCTGAATTTCAAACTCATGGACCGCTATCCGCATTACGTCTTCTCCTTTGAAGGCGCCTTCAAATACATGCTCCTAAAGGAATACTACCCGCTGGAATTCGAGCGCCTGAAGCCCTACATCGCGAGCGGCCAATGGCGACTGGCCGGCAGTTGGGTCGATGCCGTCGACGTGAATATCCCCTCATTCGAATCGCTGACACGCCAGGCGCTGTACGGCAACGGATACTACAAGCGCGAATTCGGCAAGACGAGCCGTGACATCATGCTGCCCGACTGTTTTGGCTTCGGATTCGCTCTGCCGTCGATCGCCGCCCACTGCGGTCTTAAGAGCTTCTCCACGCAGAAGCTCACCTGGGGTTCGTCGGTCGGCGTGCCGTTCGACATCGGCATCTGGGAGGGTGTCGACGGGTCGACATTGGTCGCGGGAATCAACCCAGGATCCTACTCCGATCCAATCACGGTGGATTTGACCACAGACACCGCGTGGTACAACATGATTGACCGGGACGGGAAGAAGTCGGGACTCTACGCCGGCTACAAGTATTTCGGCGTCGGCGATATCGGCGGTGCCCCCGATTCCGCCTCCGTCGAATGGCTGGAGAAAGCGCAACTCAAGCTGGGACCACTCAAAGTGCGCAGCATCGGATCCGATGATCTGGTGGAGATCGCGGCGTCCGCCGGCAATGTCGAACTCCCCCGGTACAAAGGCGAGTTCCTGATGACCCGCCACGGCGTCGGTTGTTACACCTCGCAAGCGGCCATGAAACGATGGAATCGCAAAAACGAGCAACTCGCCGACGCCACTGAACGCGCGTCGGTGATCGGACAGTTGCTGGGTACCATGGCCTATCCCCGCCAACAGCTGCGCGACACCTGGGTACGGTTTCTCTGGCATCAGTTCCACGACGACCTGACCGGGACCAGCATTCCCGAGGCGTACGAATACTCCTGGAACGATGAGATCCTCTGCCAGAATCGTTTCGCCGGAATGCTGCGACATGCCGTCGAAGCCACCACACCCGCTCTCGACACCCACGGCAAAGGCACTCCAGTCGTCGTGTACAATCCGCTGGCCATCGACCGTGAAGATGTTGTGCAAGCGACTGTGGGTTTCAACCCTCTCGCCCCGACAACTGTCAGAGTGATCGATCCGGCAG
The DNA here is from genome assembly GCA_021813505.1 of bacterium. Lineage (GTDB taxonomy): Bacteria > Zixibacteria > MSB-5A5 > WJJR01 > WJJR01 > JACRMA01. The sequence continues at coordinate 22,538 of JAKAKI010000045.1, forward strand.
GAAAGGAAGTCCCGTCACAGGTGCTCCACGCCCACAGCGATAGCCTCACTGTGCTGTTCCTGGCACACGTGCCGTCGGTGGGATATGCTGTCTACGATATCCTTCCCGCGGAACCAACCGGCAACTCCTCAACCGAACTGACAGTCACGCGCAATACTCTTGAGAACAAGCGGTACCGGGTCAAGATCGATGAGAATGGCGATGTGTCATCGATTATCGACAAACTCGCCAAACGCGAATTGCTTTCCTCACCACTGACCTTTCAGACGCTGTTCGATAAACCCAAACGCTGGCCGGCGTGGGAGATCGACTACTCCGACATCATGGCCAAGCCGGCAGATTCGGCGCACTTTCACGTCCAAACCCGCGTGGTCGAGAATGGTTCGGCGCGTGTCGGCATCGAAGTCACCCGGAACTTTGGGAATTCCTCAATCCGAACTGTCGTTCGCCTCGCCGCCGGAGCAGCCGGTGACCGTGTTGAATTCGACAACGAGGCTGACTGGTATGAGCGTGCCACCATGCTCAAGGCCGCCTTCTCGCTGGCCACACCCAATGACAGTGTCACCTACGACATTGGCCTGGGGACAATCAAACGCGGACTGAACCACGAAAAGTTATACGAAGTCCCTGGCCAGCAATGGGCGGACATGACTTCGCGCAGCGGAGATTATGGCGTCGCCATCCTCAATGACTGCAAGTACGGTTGGGATCATCCGATCGACACAACATTGCGCCTCACGTTGATTCACACACCCGGCGTCTACGACAGTTGGGCATGGGTGGGCGATCAGAAGTCGATGGACAACGGACATCACGAGTTCCTCTTCGCCGTCTACGGCCACAGCAACGGCTGGCGCGACGGTGGCGTGCCGTGGCAGGCTGCCCGTCTCAACCAGCCGCTCATCGCATTCCAGACTCCGCCCCATCACGGAACGCTCGGGAAGGAATACTCGCTGGTCAATGTCGACCAGGCATCCCAGCCGCAGTTGATGATAAATGCCATCAAGCTGGGTGAGCTGGGCGACGAGGTTGTCGTCCGGGTGCGGGAGCTCCTCGGGAGGCCGTTGCCGGCAGCAAGCCTCCGATTCGCACGTCCAATCCTCTCCGCTCATGAGATCAACGGCGTGGAAGAACCATTGCGGCCGGCGGATATCAAGGATGGCGAACTCAACTTGTCCCTTACTCCATACCAGCCTAAGGCCTTTGCCCTGACCCTCGCTCCAGGCAAGAAAGCCCTTGCCGACGAGCAAAGGAATCAACCCGTAACGCTGCCGTACGACATTGATGGAGTCAGCACTGACGCCGATCGGCGCGATGGCGATTTCGATGGCATGGGCAACACAGTATCGGGTGATCTGTTGCCGGACACGCTGATGCTCCTTGACGTTCCGTTTGCATTTGGCCCAAAATCACCGAAGGCGCCAAATGCCGTGCGCTGTGCTGGCCAGTCAATCGCCATTCCGGAGGGGAATTTCAATCGCCTGTACGTGATTGCTGCCGCGGTCGGCGGACCGGCGGCCGGGACATTCCAGATAGGAGATCACCGGCAGGAAGCCGTCCTCCCCGATTACGCCGAACGTCTTGGTCAATGGGACAATCGCATGGTGAGCGGGCAACTTCATGAGCAAGTGGATCAGATTGCGCCGGGATACATCAACACGGCTCCCGTCGCCTGGACCGGCACCCACCGGCACAGCGGCAGTGGCGAAAACGAGGCGTACCAGTTTACCAATCTCTTCCTCCTCGAATTCCCGTTGTCAGCCACGGTGACGACGATCACCCTGCCGAATGAACCGCGAATCCGTCTGATGGCGATGACGGCAGTTGAAACCGCGAACGATGTTGTGCGCCCCGGTCGGCCCATGACCGACGTGGCCAACGGTACCGTTGCCAATATCAGCGCAAGCCGGAACGCATTCTTGGATTCGCTCGAAGTGCGCATGACCTGCCCGATTCCCAAGGCCACTGTTTACTACACCGTCGATGGCACCGAACCATCCACCTCCTCGCCGGTTTACACAACACCACTCCGTGTCACCCAAACAACAACGGTTCGCGCCCGGGCCACTCTGGCCGGCGCCGATGACCATTACGTCTCCACCTCGACCTTCCAGAAGCTGATCCCGCGTGCCCCTCAGCCCGCCGAGAATCTCATTCCCGGTTTGGATGCGGCCTATTTCGAGGGGGAATGGTCCAAAGTCCCGAACTTCGACTCACTCACGCCGATCAAGAAGTTTGTGGCCGACACCGTGGCAATTCCTCCATTCGCGCGCAAGGAGCTCTACGGACTAACCATGTCGGGGTATCTGAAGATCCCATCCGATGGATTGTATGACCTGTATCTGTCCTCCGACGACGGCAGCACGCTGGTGATCGGCGATACTCTCTTGATCGACAATGATGGCTTGCACGGATCAGGCGATGTGATGGGGTCGGTCGCACTCAAGGCGGGTTACCACCCGATCAAGCTGCGCATGTTCCAGGCGAAGGGGGATCAAGACCTTCGTCTGTCCATCGCCGGGCCGGGCATGAAGCGGCAGACGATTCCGAAAGCTCTGTATTTCCATTCGGAACCGGGAAAGAAGCAGTGACGGTCCGAGCTCGCCATCCCATGCTGTCTGGCGCATGGAGATGGCAACCAATCCTTTGCGGCCAAGGGGCTACCAGCCCCTTGCCATCCGGCAATTCTTTGGGGAACAGAAACGGCCCGGCGTGGTATAGGTTGTTGATTGTGCAACATCAGCGAGCGACGTATTATTTCTGCACCCAGACAATGGCTGGCGTGAGGGATCGGGCGAATAACGAGCGGAGGACGTTTATGAAACAAACAATCAAATTCATCATTCTAATCGGCCTGATCAGCATTCTCGCGATCGCGGGCTGCGGCACAAAAGAGCAGGAATCCGCCAAGGCGCCGGAGGTCGCGGGATCGCCCGAAGCACAACCCGGAAGTGCCGCCACCGATGTGCGCCAGGACACAATCCCGGCGTCCACTCCTCCCACCGCGGAAGTAACTCCACCCAAGAAAGCCGAGCCTAAGAAACAGGAAGTCAAGAAGGCCGAACCCAAGGCGGAACCCAAAGCGGAACCCAAACCCGAAGCACCGCGTGAGACCATGGTGTCTGTCCCGGCCGGTTCCTCAGTGACCGTGTCGTTGCTGACGCATTTGAGCACCGACTCCAACAAAGTCGGTGATCCCTTCTCGGCCAAGACCACTGAACCGATGGACATCAATGGCGTGACCGTATTCCCCGCAGGTTCCGTGGTCAGGGGCCACCTCACCGAAGTCGAGGAACCGCACCGCACCAAGGGACGCGCCAAGCTCGTCTTAAACGTGGAGAAGATCACCGCCCCCAATGGCAAGGTGTACGACCTCGAAACCAAGCCGATCGTCCTCGAGGCGAAAGGTGATGCCGTCAGCGATGCCGGCAAGGTCGCCATCGGCGGCGTCGCCGGCGGCGTGCTGGGAGCGCTGGTCAGCAAGGACAAGGCCAAGGGAGCCGCCATCGGCGCCGTCGCAGGTGCCGCCGCCGGGGGTGGCGTAGCACTGGCCACCAAAGGCAAACAGCTCGTCCTCGCCCCGGGCGAGACATTCGGCATGGAACTCGCCAAACCCGCCGAAGTGTCAGTCCCCGCCAAACCTTGACCGATCCGATCTCTCAGATGAAAAGAACAACCGCGCCGCAGGACCTGCGGCGCGTTTTGTTTACAGGAAACTCAAATCCGGCGCGGACCACCGAGAAGACGAGCCGGAAGCAGAAGGATGGCCCGCAACAGTTCAAAGACCGCGTTGACCGTGATCCCGATCAGCCGGAACGGCAACAACAAAAGCCAGATGATCGGAAACAGCACCAGGGCCAGAAGCGCCAACGGCCAACATAGCAGGAACACCACACACCACAAAAGGAACCCTATCATATCACCGCGCCCTCCATCTGCGCCGCCTCTTAATACGATTTCGGAACCCGGGAGTTCCTCAAATGTCACAAGGTCTTTTGGATTGCGGCGGCAAGACGCCGCACCTCATCGCAGCGTCGCCTCACCCGAATGGACGATCGTTTCCTTCTTTCCCTGCTTGATCACCAGCCCGCCGCTCTCGTCAATGGCGACCGCGACGCCGGCAATCTTCAGGCGTCCCTGACGCACGACAACCTTGTTCCCCAGAAGCAGTGAGCGGCGGCGATAATCAGCCAGGAGCGGGCTCAGGCCTTCCTGACGGAACCGGCGATAGATCGTTTCGAATCTCTGCAGAAACGCCCTGTAGAACGCCAGGCGTTCGACTGGTGCACCCTTCGCCATCGCCAGCGATCCAGCCGACTTGCGCAAGGCGGAGGGGAAGTCTTTAACAGCATGGGCCACGTTAATCCCCACGCCGCAGACCGCGTAGTGTACCCGGTCAACTTCAGCCGACAGCTCCACCAGAACCCCGCAGACCTTTCGGCCCTTGATCAGCCCATCATTGGGCCACTTGAGTTTCACTTCCAGTCCAAGTTCCGTTTCCGCTGTTTCGGCAAACGCCAGCGCCGCCAAAAGCGACAAACCCGCTGCCTGCGCTGGAATCACGGGCGGGCGAAGAATAATCGACGACCAGATTCCCATCCCCGCCGGCGAGTGCCAGTGACGGCCCAATCGCCCGCGCCCTTTCGTCTGCTCCTCCGCGACGACGACCGTCCCCTCGGGCGCGCCATGTTCCGCCAGGTCAATGGCCGTTGCATTGGTCGATCCGATTCTCCGGTAGCAATGCAGATGGCGGCCGAAGGACCGTGTCTTCAAACCCGCCATGATCTCGATATCCGTCATGCGATCCGGCGTGGACGTCAGAACGAGCCGCTGATCATGATCGACTGCGATCACATACCCCAGTTCCTTCAGTGCTTCGAGCGCGCGCAGAAGCCGCGGCTTGCTGATATTCAGTTCCATCGCCAGCGCACCCATGGCGGGCGCGCGTTTGTGGCTGCGCAGCAGACCAATGACTTCGGTGGTGACAGGATCGGCCGATGGGGAGATCATCATCGAGTCACCCACTTCATGCTGAAGTCAACCGCAGGCGCCGAGTGAGTGATACCACCCACCGAAATGAAGTCAACCCCGCACCGCGCAATGGATGCAACTGTCTTCGCGCTGACTCCACCCGATGCCTCAATCGTAACGCTGGCCTCGCTTGTTCGCTCAAACCGGCGGATCTTCCTGACGGCGGCTCGCAGCGCCCCAATGCTGAAGTTATCCAGAAGCAACCACCGGGCACCCAGCGCAAGTGCGACGTCGATCTCCGCTCGATGATGGATTTCACAGATGACCGGCTTCCGGCCCGCCCCGGCGAGCGCGCGGCGCATCGCCGTTTCCGCACTGCCCACTGCTCCCACGTGCGTGTCCTTCACCATCAGCGCATCGTAAAGCCCCAGCCGGTGATTCACCGCGCCACCAATGATGGTCGCGCGCTTTTCAAGATAGCGCCAGCCAGGTGTGGTCTTGCGCGTGTCCAGTATCCGGGCGGTGCCCTGGGGCAGCAGGTCGGCCAGCGAACGTGTCGCAGTCGCAATCCCGGAAAGATGCGCCAGGAAGTTGATCGACGTGCGCTCTCCGGTCAGAAGCGCCGCCGCGCGTCCGCGTATCTGGGTGATCAATGCACCCGCACGAAATTCTGCGCCTTCGGCCACTTTCCAAGTGAACTGACATCGGGGATCCAACTGTCGAAACGTGCTCTCAAACGCGTCCACTCCCGCCAGCACTCCCGGCGATTTCGCAATCAGGTTCGCTCTTCCCCGAGTCGTGCCGGGACCCAGCGCCTTGACTGTCACGTCGCCGCGCCCGATGTCCTCAGCGAGCGCCTGTCTCACGAGTGAGTCAAGCTGACGGCGATAAGCACGGACCGGAATTTGAAATGGCGCATCAGCGATCTGCGGCATTTTCGCTTCCTCTGAGGTGCAGAGTAATCACAATCGATCAGTTTTCACAGAGTCTAATTTGAGTCCAACAACGGAAGCGGGCACCCCAACCCCCAATTGGGCACGGCATCAAACGCGACCTCTATGCCGGCATCTTGTGCCCACTGGTAGAGTCCCACGCCCGCAATCATCGCCCCGTTGTCGGCACACAGATCGGGTGGGGGAACCACGGCCTGCCGCCCCGTTTTTTCGGCCCAAGCCATAACCATCCGTCGCCAGCGGCGATTGCGCGCCACACCACCCGCCAATCCGACAGTTCCAATCGACAAGTCCTCGGCCGCTCGAAACAAGTTGTCGCACAAAGCCTCGACCACAGCGATCTCAAATGACGCCACCCAATCGGCGCGGTCAATCGGCGGACGCTTCCCCGATTGCCGCTGCTCCCAATCTTGCGCGGCGCTGGTCTTCACACCCGAGAACGAAAAATCGTACCCTTGGCCATCGAACTTGGCGCGGGGAAATTTCACTGCCGCCGGATTCCCCGACTCGCCCGCCTGGTCCAACGCAGGACCGGCCGGGTAACCAAACCCCATCCATTTTCCGACTTTGTCCAGCGCCTCCCCCGCGGCATCATCGCGCGTCTGCCCCAGCGGCCGGAATACCCCCCTCCGCTCGACCAGAACCAGCGACGTGTGGCCGCCGGATGCAATCAACACCAGGTGGGGATATTCAATATCGGGGTCGGCCATCGCCGGCGTGTGCGCATGCCCCTCGAGATGATTGACCGGAATTAGCGGAATGCGGCGTGGCTTGCTCAAGGCGCGTGCGTAGGCGACCCCGACCAGCAGGCATCCTACCAAACCCGGTCCCGCTGTCACGGCGATCCCCGCCAGGTCGCCAACATCCAAATGGGCCGTATTCAGCGCCTCGTCCACGATCCCAGGCAGTCGCCCCGCGTGCTCGCGTGAAGCGAGCTCCGGGACAACACCGCCGTAGTCGGCATGTACCGTGTGCGAATAAACAATGTTCGAGAGGATCCGCCCGTCGGGCCCCACAACCCCGGCGGCGGTTTCATCGCAAGAGGTTTCAATTCCGAGAACTGGTCCGGGTGCGCCCATCACGCCACACGGTAACCGAATCGGGTGTGATCTTCAACACCCGTAATTGCGCAGGCACATGCGTCCAAACCCGCCGCCGGGCGCCAGGCACATCCTTCGCCGACGCCACATAGCCAACCGAGACGGAGTCTGCCGTCAGGCGGGCCATGACCGATTCCGGTCCGCCTACCAATACACTCACGGTCGATGGCGATACCCCGATCGTGTCGGGAACATCCGGCATGGTGACCTGGACGAGCCGATCGCCGAACTCGCGCTGGACATACGCCTCCACAATCCGGTGCAGATGAACCTTCGAAGGGGATATCCGAACGCCATACTCCGGCGGGGGGCTGAGTTCAATATCGCGATCCACCGTCGCGGACAAATCCGTCAGGCGAACACGGCGGGTGACGACAGACTTGATCCGATCCAGCACTGAGCGTGGTCCGGTCAAATCGACCGAATCCGGTGACCAAATCTCCGGACCGACGCACACATGCCCCTGATCGGTCTCGAACGCACAGTTCGAGGCAACCGGTACCCTCTTTTGTGCCACGCGATCGATGACAAGGATCAGATCGTCGGGACCGAGAACGTCCAGCACCTTGACCCCTTCAATGCCGGCAAGAGGGACATCTGTCAACGTCAACGGAACCGTCACGACACCCGGTTTGCGTGTTCGCGAAAGATCAATTGGCCAGCGAAGCTCCTGCCACAGTGTCGGCAACAGCAGTTTGCCCGTGCCGCGCATACGGGTGTCCACCCTGGCCAGAGGTGTTTCACTCAGAGTCAGTGAGTCTGGAAGATTGATGTAGGAGAATTCGAAGGGTACGTCGATCTCGTATTCGCGGTCGGTGGCGACATGAAACCAAAGCAGCATCGCCAGGGCCAGGGCCAGCAGTTTCAGCCCCGGGTTATGGATGATCCTTCTGGGCGAGAGAATGCTGGTCATGAGTCACACAGAGTCGGCGCCTTCGAGCATTGCTCCTGATCTAGGTGTTGATTGCACCGGCCTGGGAGGGCGAGGCTCCCGCCGAGCCATCTCACCTATGCCGAACAACGATCCTGACCGCAGGCCTTGGGAGCCGCTCACATGATATCCGGATACCGTCCCTCGGCGCCACGAGACACCTCAATTCAAGCGGAATTTCTCTCCCAGGTAAATCTTTCGGGCCTCAGGATCATTGGCCAGGAACTCCGCCGTCCCTTCCTTCAGGATATCCCCATCGCACATGATGTAAGCCCGGTCCGTGATGGACAACGTCTCGCGGACATTGTGGTCGGTGATGAGAATCCCCAGTCCCTTCTGCCTCAGCTTGGCGACAATCGACTGAATGTCCTCGACCGCAATCGGATCGATCCCCGCAAATGGTTCGTCGAGCAGCATGAACTTCGGCCGTGTCGCCAGCGCGCGGGCGATCTCCACCCGGCGCCGCTCTCCCCCGGACAACTGATAGCCGCGATTCTTCGCGACGTGGGTGATATTGAGCTCCTCGAGCAATTCCATCAGCCGCTTCTTTCGTTCCGCCCGCGAAAGCCCCTGGGTTTCCAGCACGGCGAGGACATTGTCGGCCACGCTCATCTTTCGGAAGATCGACGGCTCCTGTGGCAGATATCCGATCCCCAGACGCGCACGCCTGTACATCGGCAAACGCGTAATCGGCTGCTCACCCAGCAGTACGTCGCCGGTCTCCGGCTTGATGAATCCGATTGTCATGTAGAAAGTGGTGGTCTTGCCCGCGCCATTCGGTCCGAGCAGTCCGACGATCTCTCCGGGGGCAATCGTCACCGAGACGCCGTTAACCACCCGGCGGCCACGGTATGACTTGACCAGTTCGTGCGTATGCAGGCGGGCGCCGTTGGGCGCACCAACCCCGCCGGGCTCGATCCCACCCATGATCTCAAGATCATGGCGGGGCGCCCGTCGATCAAGCGCTATCTGGCAGAGATCACTCCGCCCTGGGAAGGATGTGCGGCGAAATGAATATCAGCAGGTCGGATTTCTTCTTTTCAATGGACGTGTGGCGAAAGAGTGATCCGAGAATGGGAATATCCCCCAGCAAGAATATCTTCCGGTGAGTCTCGATCTTGTTTTCACGCACCAGCCCGCCGATTACGAGGGTGGCGCCATCCAACACCCGCACCGTGGTCTTGACCGTGCGCCGTGCCGTAATCGGCCGTTCGTTGTTCGCCGGTCCGGTGAATCCTGTGATTTCCTCCACGATCGGCTCCACGTCGAGCGTCACCTGATTGGAATCATTCAACCGGGGTACGACCGTCAGGGTGATGCCCACCTCCAGGTCCTGGAAGGAAACGATATCCTGGATGATCCCGCCTTCATTGAGGCGGTTCAGCGTCTGCACCGGATAGGTCGTGGTCACCTTGATGGTGGCCTTCTCGTTTTCGAGAACCGTCACACGCGGATCGGATAACAGGCGTGAAGTACCGTTTTGCTGAAGCGCCTCGAGAAATCCCGTCACTTGATCGACACTGAGTGTCCCGACCTGCCAGTTCCGGCTGTCTGCGAACTCGTGCCGGGCAGCGGGTCCTGCAACTTCTGTGGTTGTTGATGAATTCGACGCGGTTTGGCTGGCGATGGTCGCCGAAAGCCGGGTCGGCCAGCTCAATCCCACTCCGATTTGATCGTCGATATCGGTCTCGACAAACTTGACACCGATCTCGAACTGCGGCACAGGCACATCCAATGAATCAACCAGAGCTTCCAGGGCCGGCATCAGCGGCGTGGCTTCCGTAAGAACAAGCACCGGCCGCCCGGTGCTGACAGCCGCGCCTGATTCGATACCGGCAGCCGAAGATGCCGTGCTGACGACTTCGATCTTCCCCCGCGATGAAAGGACACTGGTCAGTACCTGCTTGATAGCCTGCGGATCGGCATAGCGCAGGGTGATGACCTTATGGGTCAGCCCCTCCGGCGCATCCTTTCCCGGTGTCATCACGACCAGAACTTTATCGGTCCAAAAGTAAGAATACCCGTTGGCCTGCACGATGGTGTTGAGCGCAACCGGCCAGTCGACATTTGCAAGCTGGACATTAATGTCCCCTTTGACATCCGGCCCGGCGACGAGATTGAATCCGACCTGTTTCGCCAGGGCCGAAAGAACCGTCTGAATGTCGGTATTCGAGAATTGCAGACTAACCGCTCGTGGTCCGGGCTGGGCATGCGCGCTTTGCACACCAAGCAGGATCACCAGCGACAGGACCGATCGGGTCCACCGGCGAAGGTATCTCGATTTCCTCATGATCAATTCCCATCCCCCATTGCCTTCGTCCCACCAGCCGATAGCGTGATGTGCCGGCGGTCGGTGACCCGCTCAAGCTCAACTTTATCCGCGGTAATCGCGTGCACCCGCCATTGGCCAACCTTGTCGCCAGGTTTCAGGATATTTCCACCGATGACGCACACCGGCTTGTCCCCGGCGGTCATTATCCCCTGAAGCACCGGCACAGCCACCGCTTCCGGGGGCGCATCGGACGACTTCGAGGTGGTGGTTGTCGGGGCGCAACGAAAGGGATCAACCGTCCATTCCGTCGCGAAGCTGGCGGTCGATGGCACCATCTGGACCGACACTGCAGCCGCCATGACCGGCGCGGCCGCTGCCTTAGTCGAGGCGGCCTCTGTCTTTTCCTGAAGTGCCGGTGACGCTCCGTAATGCTTCCACGGCTGGTTATAGATGCCCCAGATAACCGCCAGAACGAGAATGGCGAAGATCACCTGTTTTCTCTTTTTCTCCGTCATCTTAGAGCCCTGCTTTTCTGGGCAACTCACCCGGTCCGGCGACATTGAGGGTGAGGAGTATTGCTTTCCCGGTGAACGCGACTTGTTCACCGTCGTCGCTCCGACTCCACTGGCATGAGTTCCACGTTCGAAAATCCGGACGGTGTTCGATTTCATCCAGCCACGCACCCAAGGCAAAAAAGCTGCCTTCGGCCGATACGGCGAACACGAGCGTGTCCAGCCGAATCCCGCTGGGAACGGAGCCGCCACTCGAGTGGGCGACTCTGAGCAGACTCGGCAGTTCCGGTTCCGCTTGAGGACGCTCGAGACCCAGCCGTTGTCCCGCCTGGCGTATCACCGAGGCCAGTCCATCGATGTCTCGCGAAGAGCCGAAACTCGTCAGACACGAATCGAGCACGCGATGGCATGAGTCGACGGCCCGCAACACAGTGGGCACCTCACCCATCCGTTCTTTGATGGCGGCGAGCTCCCGGTCGCAATCCGCGTGCTCCTGTTGGGCAACGTTGATTCGCCGCGTGAAGATCGGACGTAACGCCAGTCCCCACACCGACCACAGCGCGATGGCCAGCGCCACCCAGCGAGCCCATATCGGGACTTGGCGCATATTCATTTGGCCGCTCCCTGTGTGGCGCCGGAAGGTCGAATCTCCACAACGAATGAGGCGTAGCGCTTCCCATGCCAATCGACAGCACGGTCGGACACAACCCGCGCCGATCCCTCTCCGGCAAATCGGTCGATGCGACTAATCCAAGCAGCATAGATCAATGAGTGCGGACGATCCGACGGGCTCAGCTTGCCCTCCAGCCTCGCGAAGGGCAGTGCACTTCCGGGTATCACTGATTCGGAAGACTCGAAACTCAGCGTCGCGAGTTCGGCACTAGCAGGAACCGTCGATGTGATAGATTTGACCAGCGGCATCCAGGGATGGGAACGCGCCGTAAGATCGCGATTGAAGGTACCGATTCCGGCAAGAAGTCCGGAAACTCGTTCGATTTCAGCGGCCGGGGCCGAATGTTGCAGGGAATACAATTCATGGGCCGCGTCTGACGCCGATCGGTTGGCCATGTCCAGTTGCATCCACAGGAGTACCGTCCAGGCCAGGAAGGATACGGCGGAGAAAACAAATACCGCGCGCCCGATATTGTTGAATAGATGATGCGTCCGCGCCGCAACCAGCTTTGGCGGCGACAGATCGATGGTCGTCTGGCCGCTCGCCGCCAGGGCCGCTACTGTCAGTAGCCCTGGATTCGCGCGCACCCACTCACCCACCGGCGCCGCGAGCCGTTCCGTCAAAGGTTCAAGCGCATCGATCACGGCAACCGGCAACCCCAGTCGCTCCGGCCAGTCAGTGATCAATGGGGCAACTGCCTGGGGCAATCCCATCAATTCGAGCCTGTCCGGCGCAAACTGCGGATACGCCCCGGAGTGGAACTCGAGGGCATCGCCGATAGACCGGCCCATGTCCTTAAGCCAACTGGCCGCAACCGCAGGACCAGGTTCCGGCGCTGATCCAAGCCGTGCATTCAAATCCTGTGTTGAACCCAGATCATACTGGAATTGCAGTTGGCCGTGCCGGAAGACCATGAAAGAACCACGGCTCATCGTCCAGATGGCACAGGCGACGACCTGCTCATCACTGTCTTTGGCGAGAATGGCCGCCTTGCTCAGCGGACGATTGGCACCGGAAATCGTGACGCCTTCCAGCCGCCAGCCCGCGTCTTCGACAGCCCCCAGCACCGCTCCCGCATCTGCGCGAGGGACTGCTACAAGCGTCACGGTCAGATTCTTGTTTGGACCAGGGGCGAAACTGAACCCGAATAGCGCATCATCGGTCTTGAGTGAAAACGGAATCAGCTTCTGCCCCTCCCAGATTGCCGCCGCCAATCGCTGGCGCTTGGGGAGAAGGGGAAGCGAGAATTGCCTGACAACGCCACGGCTGGCGGACACCGCCACTTGGGCGCGAACTTTCCCGGATGGCTCGAATTCACGCAGAAGACTTGCGAGTTCAGTTCGCGAGGGGGTCTTCTCAAACTCGGCGGCCAAAATACGGTTCAGGGGCTGGCTTCGGCCCGAATGCGCCACACTGACAATGACGACATGGTTCCCGTCGAATTCAATTCCCGCAACCGACCCTTTACCGAAACGGCGCCCGTCGGTCCATTTCAGCACCGTGGGCTGGTTATTGTGCTCGCGGTCGTTTGCCTCGGGCCGGCGCAGCTCGACGCTCATGGGCCTGAGCACTTGTGCCACGGGTTGCTCCACGTCAGAGGCGCCCAGGGGTGGCGTGATGGTGATTGGGTCAGGCATGGCCGGATGGAAGTCCTACACGGGCGTGAATGTGATCACCGAGCCGTCACTGAATGTTATGGTGAAACTGGTGCCGGTCATGTCCACCGCGCTCCCGCTACCCTCGTCCGCTGTTAGGAACCTCATCAGTTTGAGAGTGACTGTCGCTCCGGCCGCTATCGTTTGCGAAGGAGAAATTGGGGCTGTGTCTCCGCTGCCGGCACGGGGGTCGTTGTTGTTGAAGACCGTCGTTCCACCCCACTTGATGAACTCGTAGTACGCATTCGGGCTGTGGCTGTAGACCGCCCGCAGCGACGTGATGGTTACATTCGATGATCCGGCATTGCGAATGTTGAATTGCACCGTATCGCCGGCGCCGGTGGCCTGTGCCGTCCCGCTCACATACTCGATCCCACTGCTGCCCACGCCTCCACCGGATCCGGCAAACGGACTTCCCGGCAGCCGGAAATTGACGAATGCCCCCGTCTTCGGCAGGGACGATGCCAAAGCATAGACTGTGTCCGCGGTCGCCCGATACACCGCTGTAATCGTGTGATTTCCGATGGGTATCCCTGACATGGAAAACGCGCCACCGTTGTTCGGCGTCGTGGTGGCGCTCGTTGTGCTGCCGGTCCCATTGGGGTAGGTGATCCGCACGGTGATGGCAACACTGGAGTCCCCCGGCGGATTACCGGCGGCATCAGTGATCGTGCCGATGACAGGTGTGCTGGTCAAATCCGTGGAAACGGACGCCGCCGATTTCGTCATCGCGGTGGTTCCGCCGCCGGTCGAGGAAATCGTGATTCCAGAGGCGAATGTGTACAGATTGCCCCAGGCATCCCGCTTGTAGCCGTCCGCGTCTTGCGTGAACCGCCGGCCCATGTATGGACCCTTCCAGGTCGCATACGAACCGGGATTTGTCATCAGGTTGTCCAGCGTCGACGGTACAGTTCCCACGTCGCCGACATAGCCGAAATCTGACCTTAGGCCATTGGCGTAGAGGCCGGGATTGCCCTCAATCGCCATAACCAGTTCGTCCATTTCTTCCTGGGTCTCCCGCACACGAGACTGATCGATACCGCTCTGCAGCGACCGCAGGGCCACTGTGGCCAGAATGCCGATGACGACGATCGTCATCAGAATCTCGATCAGAGTGAAGCCGCGGCTTCTCCAGATCTGCTGCCGTGTGCGCGTCATACCGCTGTCATCTCCTGGTCAAAACGTAATCGTGATGGCACTGCCTGAGCCGTTGCTTTGAATCGTCCGGGTGGGCGCGTCATACACGTACGCAGTACCCCAGGCATCCGTGAGGTACTCACCACCCGTGCTGTCCACGTATGGTCCCTTCCATCCCACATGGGTGAACGGATTCCAGGCGGAGATGGTGTCGGGCTTTCGAGTTAGGTCCACCAGGGCCGATGGCGCGTAACCAACGTCGCCCTGAAATCCGCGGTCGCTGCTCTCATCCGATCCGGCAATGGCGCGGGCCAGCCGGCGCATCTCATCCTTTGTGGCTGTCGACTTGGAGGACGCGATCATGGTGCCGATCACCGGAATGGCAACCGCCGACATGATCCCCAGAATCAAGATCACCATCACGAGCTCCATCAGCGTGAAGCCCCGGCGTGAGCGTTTCAGCCAGTTCGCTCTCATATCGCGTTCATACCAACAGGCGCATACCTGGAACCCAAGCGATGTCGCATCGACGGAGTACCGCTTCGGACTCCGCCGGGCGACCGCTCAGACCGCACTCCGGGCATCGTGCCTGCCAGGCAGACTACCAGTTGTTCTCACCGACCGAGCTGGTGTTGGGCCAGACTTCGCCGGTTGATGCTTTGTACGCCCAGCCACCGCGAGCACCCACCGTGGTGCCCTTGGTCACACCGGTCACAACCGAATCCGGAGCGTTCGAGTCCGACTGATACGGATTCTTCGGGAGCGACTGCGCCATCACGACGCCAACAGTTCGCACCGAATCGATGGGCGGCCATGTCGCCGTGCCCGTCTTTAAGGCGGTGTTGGCATAGTAGATCGAGATGGCCGAGCGAAGCCCGCCGAGTGCGCCCTTCGCTGCGGACACCTTCGCCTCCGTCACCATGTCCACATACTTCGGGATTGCCACAGCCGCAATGATCCCGAGAATCACGATGATGATGACCAACTCGATCAGCGTGAATCCTTTTCGGTCCTGATGAAGTCTCAGTTTCTCCACAGTGCCTCCTCCTTACTGATGTTCGCTGCCAAACTGGTGACACACTGTTCATTATATCGGCATGTCCCCGAATCACTTTCGTCTGCGTCACTCGCCGGACAGCACATGCGGTGCCCCCAAGGCAACAAAATCGAGCCGGGCCGTCATCAAACCCACCGGCCCTTTCCTTCTAACTCATTGGTGGAAAATGGATATCAGATTCCACATAGGGAGCAGCACTGCCAACGCCAGAAGCAGCACGCCACCCGCGAGGAAGACGAGAATTAGAGGCTCTAACTTGTCGGCCAGGCGACGGACGTCGTATTCGACCTCCTGCCCGTAGTGCCGCGCCACCTCGGACATCATCCGCTCAACATCGCCGGATTCGAATCCGATTCCCAACATTTGGTAAACCAGATTCGGCATGACCGCATTGATGGGTGCGGCTGAGACCGGCGCCCCCTCCGATAGACGGTCCCGCATGGCCATCACTTCACGGCTCACCACCAGGTTTCCCACACCACCGGCGGCGGTCTCGAGCGCCGACGACGCCGGAACGCCGGCGCCATAGAGAATTCCAAACAGGCGTGTAAATCGAATCACGAGAACTTTCAGAAACAACTCGCCCACAAGCGGCATTCGCAGAATCCAGCCATCACGGCGAAGACGCCCGCTTTCCTTCTTCATCCAATTGCGCCATGCGAACCACCCGGCAATGCCGAGGATCGGGAACAGCCACCAGTACGCTTGCATGAATCCCGCAACCGCGAGTAAGACGCGGGTGGGCATCGGCAGTTGGGCGCCAAAGTGGCTGTAGAATGACAGGAACTTCGGAACGACAAAACCCACAATGAAGGCACCGGCGATTACCAGCGCGATCACTACCATCATTGGGTACCGTATAGACTTCTTCATCAACTGCTTTGTGTTCATCTCGCGCTCGAGATAATCGGCGGTCTGCTCGAGCACCGAATCGAGCCGGCCGGTCGCCTCACCCGTGCGCAACGCCCCAAGGAAGACAGGGTCAAACAGCCTGGGGAACTCCGCCATTGCATCCGAAAGGGTCGCGCCGCTCCCCACCATATCGCCGATCCCCCGAATCGCTGCGGCCACCGCCGGCTCACGAGTCTGTTCGGAGATCATGCCCAAAACTCTGAGAAGCGGAATCCCCGCCCGGAGCAACGACGCGAACTTTCGCGTGAACAGGATCTTCTCTTTGATCCCCCAACGCGCGGCTCCGCTGCCGATCCGCCAGCGGTCTGACAGATCGCGGACCGGCTTCATTTGCACCGGAATCAGTCCGCGCCGATCAAGTTCCGCGCCAACCGCGTCGATGGTCTCAGCGGTCAGCCGTCCCTTGACCGAGACTCCACTCTTATCACAGGCAATGAAGGTAAATTCGGACACACGACCTCAGCTACTGAAGCAACCCTGAGACTCACTGGCTACGAAACCATCTCCCACGATTCCGTCTGGCGTGGAATCACCCGCAGCACTTCCTCCGCCGTCGTTACACCGGCGGCAACCAGCGCCCGGCCTTGATGGATCAGACTGGAAAATCCGGTCTCGCGCAAATGATCGCGGAGCCGGGCCGCATTGTGCCCCTCGGCAATGAGCCCCCGCAACGCATCGGTGGCGCCGAACATCTCGTAGACGCCGATCTGGCCGGCATATCCTGTGCCACGGCAATGGCGGCAGCCAACGGCACGTTTCCAGTTTCCGACGTCTTCCAACACATCAAATCCGAGTTGATCACGAATCGCCTGCGACGGTTCAATCGGCGTGCTGCACTCTTTGCACAGACGGCGCACCAGGCGCTGCGCCACCACCGACCGCAACGCCGTCGCCACCAGGAACCGCTCGGTTCCCATGTCAATCAGACGGTGCGCGGCCGCGGCCGCGTCGATCGTGTGGATCGTTGAAAGCACGAGATGGCCCGTCATCGCCGCCCGCACCGCGATCTGCGCCGTGGTCACGTCGCGCACCTCGCCGACCATGATGATGTCCGGGTTCTGGCGCATGAGCGCCCGCAGGCAGATCGGGAATGTCAGGCCGGCCTTCTCATTCACCTGTACCTGATTGACGATTGGGAATGCATACTCGACCGGATCCTCGACGGTCACGATGTTCTTCTCGGGGGTCACGATCTCGCGAAGTGCGGCGTACAGCGTGGATGTCTTGCCGCTGCCGGTCGGGCCACTGATCAGAATCATCCCCTCGGTGGCCCGCAATTCGCCGCGCATGAAGGTCAATTGGGAGGGTGTCATCCCGATATTGTCCAGCGACATGTCCCAGCCCAGCCGGTTCAGAATCCGAATCACCACCTTCTCGCCATGCACAATCGGCAGCGTCGAAACGCGCAGATCGACACTCCGGCCCGCCGCCTCCATGCTGAATCGCCCATCCTGTGGGAGCCGTTTCTCGGAGACGTCCATTCCCGCCATCACTTTGATGCGTGCCACAACCGCCGCGTGCATATGGGCGGGCGGAAGCGCTTCTTCCCGCAACACGCCATCAACCCGGAATCGCACCCGCAGAATATTCTCGTCGGGCTCGATATGCAGATCGGAAGCCTTTTGTTTGATCGCCTCGGTCAGAAGAACATCCACCAGCCGGACAACGGGAGCATCTTCGCCGGTTGCGACGGCTGTCGCCGCTGGCGCTGTTGCGGAGATATCGCCGATCACGCGCTCGACGTTATCCGCGACCGAGTAGAATTGCGCAATCGCCGCGTCGATGTCTTCCGGCGTCGCGATGACGCGGTTGACCATCAGCCCGGTTTTGAAGCGGACTTCATCGATGGCGACAACGTCCAACGGGTCGGCCATCGCAACTGTCAGACGCTCGTTGATGCGGAATAGCGCGATCAGCCGG
The DNA here is from genome assembly GCA_021813505.1 of bacterium. Classification (GTDB taxonomy): domain Bacteria; phylum Zixibacteria; class MSB-5A5; order WJJR01; family WJJR01; genus JACRMA01. The sequence goes on from JAKAKI010000045.1 coordinate 40,631, forward strand.
TGCTTCTTGGCGATGGGCAGCGGAATGATGTTGACGACCTCTGGATCGGCGATGAGTCCTTTGATCGTAATCTTCGGAATCGCCAGCCGTTCACTCAGCACATCCATCAAGTCGGCCGGAGTGATTTTCCCGGTGCTGACCAGGATGTCCCCAAGACGTCGGCCCGTCAGCTTCTGCGCGTCCGTCGCCTCACGCAGTTGCTCGGTGGTTACCAGACCACGCGCCAATAGCAGATCACCGATACGCGGATGCTGAGTCTGAGCCATACACTCCCACCGCGAGACCACCCGTCCCGCAAACCACTCCCGAAGAGGGACAGTCCCCCTTCATTAGTGTATCGGCCTGTTGGGGAAAGTCTTGCGGGTGTGGAACGCTCCGATTTGCTGGATGGCGGAGTTGGCCGCGAGCCGGCGAGGCGGGCATGCCGCGCCGGGCGATGTGGCGTGGTATTGACGCTTCCTGAGCAAATGAATATACTCTGAGAAAGCGGGTCCGTCGGCCATCTCAGAGCTTGTGGGTCCCATCACGAATCGAAGCCCCCCGCTTCAACGTAGCCAAGTGAATCCTCTCTCGTGGTGCGCTGGTGACAAACCTCCCGATTGACGATTCCAACCGTATTCGGCGGCTGGCCGATGTCATCCGCCGCTGGTGCCGGGGCCATGACATTCCTCCGGGTGAGGAGGATGAACTTAGCCACGTGCTGTCGATCTTCGTTATGGAAAGCGCCCTGTGCCGTCGGCGCCTGCGAGGTCTGAGCCGGGAACTGGGTTCTCAAATGGACGATGAGGGGCGGTCCATTGTGGGGCTGATCTTGGCCCGCAGCCCCCAGAATCGATTGGGCATCATCCTGGGTGATGTCCTTGACGCAGACGATGCGACTCTCCTGGCGGAGTGCCGATCCCGAGTACGCACAGCGGCGGCGAACGACGCGTTCCACCAACTCCAGTCGACCGATCCAAATGGCTACAAGATCCTCAAGAGCCTCGGAGATGCCATCCACGGACGCCCAGACCTGTTCGTACTCCTGCCCGAGGGGGGCAATCCAACAAACGTGACTGTCGTTCGCGATGGTCAGATCAGATCCGCACTCCCGGAAGTGACCGTCGATGAATTGCTGAGACTACTGCCGGGGATCTGTTCTCAGCACAAGTTCATGCCTGCCCGCGTAAAGGCTCTCCTGTCGACCATTGCCTCGGAGACACAGTGGTGCGCCGTTGTTCCCATCGCAACGCTGTTTGAAGCCTTTCGGTCGTCCGCCGGGGCGGCGATCCTGAGCGGGGCCGACGATGGTGCTTCACCCGCAGATCTCCCGCCACTATTGAAGCTGTCGATTGACCGGGCAGACGGCAAGGCGCGCGAAGCCTACCGCGTGCGGCTCGCGAAGAATGTCGCCGACGGACATTTCGTGGAGAAAGAGGCGCTCGCAATCCGCGGAGCGGTCGAAGCCATCCTGGAGGAGTGCGTCGCCACCGGCCGGTGGCCGGGCGAAATGAAGGAGTACCTCAAGCTCCAGATTCCAGAATTGAGTGATGAACTGTACCATTCCCGGTACAAAGCGCGATTCCAATATCTGGTTGGAACGGCGAAGTCGACCTTCTATTCCTGTCTGCAAAGGGAATACGTTGATTGATTGTTTCTGCCGGAGTGCGAAGAGGCCACTATGACGAGTTCGAGTGTATTGAGGGCAGGGCGATGATCTTCCGACAGGATTGTCCGAGCGGGGTTGAGTGGGATCGGTTCGTTCTCGATCCGTCGATGCCGGCGCGTACGGCAATGGAACGGCATCTTGAAATCTGCGCCTATTGCCGGCTCATCGTCGCCGAATCGAAGCGCGTGTGGAGCGAGGCGCTGGCGGGAATCACCCCCCAGGCTTCGGTCCGAGATCGAACAACTGGTACCGTTCTGCTTGAAGCCATACCCGGCCTGACGCCAATCCCGCGAGTTTCTGCGTTAGCAGCCAAGGGAATTTCGGGTGAGTCCGAACCGAATTCCCTGACGCTGGCGTCCCAGGACCGCACGGTCTGGCTGCATGTTGTGCGTGACAAGCACTCCCGCGATGTATGGTTATACCTCCTTTCCGAGGAAAGTTCCGCCAACCCCGCCAATGCCATGGTGCGTCCATTCGGCATGGCCGAAACGTTCATTACCGATGAGCAGGGACGTGTTAATCTCGGTCCCGCAGCCTGGCCGACGGGCGGGACAATCAACGCTGAGGTCCTGTTCCCGAAGACGTCATTCCGGTTGAGCGAGGTGCGCGAGAAGGATCATCCCTCTGGGAAAGTGATCCTGAAGTCGGAATCCGGCGATGAAATCAAGCTGTCCTGGACGGGCGAGGAACATCATCGCCGCCTCACAGTCGAGGTTGCCCGCCTGAGCGGCATGTCCGCCAATGCACCAATCAAGCTGGCGGTACGCTCCACTGGCCAGACTCGTCCGCTCCACGTGGCGACCATACCGCTTCCGGGCACAACCGGGCTGGACAGTGAGAGCGATTTGGCAACGCTGGAGATCTACATCTATCAATGAAACGCCCGGCACTCCGCCATCTCCAGAACAGGGCCGGACTCTGGAGCATAGGCCCTCGTGGCCGTCGCCGGATTCCGCTACCGCGCTTCGCCAAGACCGACGCCCCAGTGCCCACGAGCAACGGGCACAAGGCCCTATGCCACAGAAGCCGAACCTGGACTCGTAGCATAGGCCCTCGTGGCCGTCGCCGGATTCCGCTACCACGTTCCGTCAGAGTCGGCGCCCCAATGACCACCGACAACGGGCACAAAGCCCTATGCTACCGGGGCACTTGGGGGGCATCCCCATGACCTCCATCCAATCCCTCGAATTTGAAGCCAGCCTCCTGCGCCGGTCCCTTCTTAACGAAGTTCCGGAACACCAGATTCTTTGCATCCTGCGATTCTTCGCCAGGCTTCAGTCGTCGCCTGTCCTGACACGTCACCCGACGCTGGGTGAAGGTTATGTGCGAGAATTCCTACCAACCATGGTGGAGGCAGTCTCGCATGCCGATCCATGCGATCTGCTCCCACAGGAAAAGGCCCAATTGCAGGCACTCCTGGGATTTCTCGAGCCGCACTCAGGTTCGACCATCGCTCCCGAGGATATTCAGCGACTTGCCGGATACCATGAACGGGCGTCGTCGCGGGTCCTGCAGCTTCCACCTCCGATTTCGAAGCAAGAGACAATACTGGCGGCACTTCTGGTCGAAGATGTCCCCGAGCTTGCGCTCGGACCGCGGGGGCGTCTTCTCTGGCTCAGTGTGCACGCCTCCGCATGCGACCGCGATGAACAACGGGATATTATCCATATCTTCAACCCCCACATCTACGCCGAAGGCCCGTTGGTGCGACAGGCTGAGCGCGCGGCTGGGGCGGCGCGTTCGTATTTGCGCCAACACTTTGGCCTGCCGATGGAGAGACGCTACCGGCTGGATTTCCGCGTCCTGCCAATCACCTCGCGGCTGACGGGAAACTCGATCGGGATCGCTTTCGCGGTCGGTGCTGTCATCGCCATAGCCAAACGGGAGGAACTGCGCGAGGCGTTCGCCGTGCAACCATCGGTCGCCTTCACCGGTGCTGTTGGCGCAGACGGCACCGTTGAACCAATCGACGGTGAAGGGCTGCGCTCCAAGCTCGAACGCGCCCATAACAATCGTCTCAATTACGTGGCCATCCCGCGCGCACATGTAACCGAGGCCTACGAGACTGTCCGGGAATTGGAGCGCCGATCGCCGGGCCACACTTTGAACATCGTCGGCGCCGACACCATTGACGCCATTCTCAATGACCGCAACCTGATCGACCGAGAGCACCGTCCGATCGTGGCATATACAGCCGCCCGCGTACGCAAGGGAATGAACAACCCCAAAGTCGGCCTCCCCGTCCTGCTCTCACTCCTGGCCATCCTCGCCATCCTGATCATCCCCTGGATCACCAGCCGCCTTGACACCAACCCCGCCACGGTGGAGATCAAGGGCAAGGGCATCCTAGTCAAGAACCAGCACGGAAGAACCCTGTGGGGGAAGGAGTACCAGTGCGATTCGCTCTTTAGGGACACCGACGACTGGCAAGTCTATGACCTGGATGGTGATGGAGAGAATGAGGTCCTGATCGAACCGCCGACCCGGTGTCCGTCGCCAGACAATCCCAAGCTGTTTGTCTATTCCTCAGATGGTGCCCTGCGGTTCTCACGTGATTGTGCTATCTGGGATCAGTATCCCGGTGACAACGTCCCTCGCCTATGCTATGCGGCAGGGCCACTCGCTGTGATCCCCGATGACAGTGGTCCCGTGATCGTCACTATGGCCTCGGAGAATAACCCGTCCCGCGCTCATATCCGAACATGGACCGCCTCAGGTGATTCGACTGGATGGTATATCAACGCCGGAATTAGCAGCTTTCGACTCGCCCGCGACCTCGATGGAGACGGCACCAAGGAACTTCTCTTCACAGGTTATAACGTTAGAATGTCGGCCTCGGCTCTTTTTGTTTTGAAGACTGCGGGAAGCAAAGGCGTTTCCCCTCCGTACCACGACCCACAGTACGATCTGAGCCGGGTCACTCCCGGTAACCAACTGCACTACGTGATCTTCCACAGAACTGACCTCTCTGTCGCCGATACGTGTCCGTACAACGCACCCGGAGAATTCCGGAGCGAATCTGACAGCAGCTTCCGAATGGACGTCTTGGATGGTCACGACACTACGGCACGTTGCCACGTTGAGTACTACCTGGACTGGAATCTGCGCGCAGTTCGTGTTGACATCAGTGATGCATTCAGGGTCCGGCGTCAGCAAGCAGCCAACGATGGTCGCCTGCCACACATCGATTGGTCTCCGTACCTCAGGCATGTCCGCGACACAGTTACCTATTGGGCACCTGCTGGTTGGGTGACTGAAGCTCAGCGATGCCTTGCGAATTAGCTTGATTTCGCCTTCCACTCCGCAGTTCGATCGTAACCGACCGATCTTCTGAAGGCAAGTCCCGTTCACACGGTGAGGGTACCCTGCCGGGTCCCAAGACCACCCCCAAGCTCTCAACTAACTCACTTTTTTTCTGCACTTCAATTCGGACGCCACTAATCAGACTTCAGAATGGACGTACCGCGGCTATCTAAGAGCTTCGACTCGTTCAATGCGTCCGCGTAACGAAAAGCAGCAAGGAGGAAAGACCGCTTATGAGAACATCGATCATGCTTTGGCGTGGTGCTGCGTCAACACAGACGGCAAGAATGCCACAACCCAAAATCAGGAAGGTCGCTGCTCTTGCCATGGCATTTGTCTTTGGCGTGACAGGGACAGTGCTTCACCCTGGCGCATCCTTAGCAGCCGGAATGTGTTTTCAACCACCGGTGAAATACGCAAGTGGCTACAATCCAATGAGTCTATTTTCGGTGGACTTGAATATGAATGGCTTCCCCGACCTTTCGGTCATCAACAACTTCAACAGCTCCTCGTACTACGGTTTCTCGCTGTTGTGGAATACCGGAGAGGGGAAATTCCCAACCAGAGCTGAAGGCAGCGCCGGCAGCCAGCCGTATTCCGTCGCCTATGGCGATTTCGACAATGACGGTTGCCTCGACCTTGCCGTGGCGAATGTTTACTCAGCCAACATCTCCGTGATGAAAGGAAACTGCAAAGGCGGATTCGAATCGCCGAAGAACTTCGCCGTGGGACAGCATCCTCATGATCTTGTCGCGAGCGATCTTAACAAGGATGGGTGGGTGGACATCGCGGTAGCCAATGGATTTTCGGATAACTGTACGATTCTACTTAACAACAAGGATACCGGCATCGCCTTCAGCACCACGACTTACCCGGCTGGTGATGGTTCCCACAATCTGGTGGCTGCAGACTTGAATGGTGACGGGTACGATGACCTTGCTATTGCAAACTACAACACTAATTTTGTCACGATCTTACTCAACAATGGAGACGGCACGTTTGCCGCAAGTCCGGACTATGTGGTCGGAACGGCCCCCTACTCGGTTGTTGCGCGTGATTTGGACGGTGACGGGGACAGCGACCTGGCAATTGCAATGGTGCAAGGAGGGATCCCAGGCTCAGTCGCAATAGGTATGAATTACGGCAACGGATCATTCGCTACGCCGGTTTCCTATCCCGTTCTTGTGGACCCAATGAGTGTCGTCACCGCTGATCTCGACATGGACAACGATCCCGATCTCGCTGTTGCCAACGGCGGATCAGATTCTATCTCAGTGTTGGTGAACAATGGGAGCGGGGCATTCCCGTCCACTATTCATGTCCCCGTCGGATATCGCCAGGGTGATATTGTCGCTTCTGACCTGGATCGGGATGGCGACGATGATCTCGCAGTGACGTGTCCGTCAACTGACAGCGTCCTAGTCCTTGCCAGTTGCGTTAGTACGTGTGAGCCAGTGATCGTACTTGACCGTGGCGCGGACCTTAACTGCGATGGAATCGCCGGCGATGTGTTCGATGTCATAGCAGCCATTGATATTGCCTTTGGAGGAGGTGTAATCCCGCCATGTGCTGTTACGGATCGCGGCATGCCGACTCGCTTCACCGGAGGGTACTCAGCCCCACCCAGGTAGGGCTTTGGAGTAACTGTCATCTCACCGCCTAGTAGATTGGTTTTGCTCCTGCTGAAGTAGGGCTCCAGCAGGACACGAGGGGGAACAACCCCGTCCCGCGTGGTTCTGCGCGGGGCGGGGTTCCCGTTTTGGTTGGTAGGGTGCGTCATTGACGCACCTACCCTTACCCCGGCGCGCCCGACTCCGGCATCGCCGATACATGCCACGGGCGTCCACTCTTTTCATCAACCGCCTGTCTCGTGCCCGGAGGCAAAAGGTGCGTTGATAACGCACCCTACCATTCGCGTAGGGTGCGTCATCGACGCACCTACTCTCACCCCGGCGCGCCCGATGCCCGGAGCCGAAGGGTGCGTTAATAACGCACCCTACCAGGAAATCTCTTGAGTACACTGATCTTGCACGGCACATTTCGACATGCCCGAATACAGGCGGGTCCGGATTCCCGGCGGGACATACTTCTTTACGGTGGTCACGCATGAGCGGCGTCCGATACTCTGCTCGCCCCAATCACGCGCCGCTTTGCGGCAGGCCATTGTCGATACACGACGTGACCGCCCATTCGTTTCCATCGCGTGGGTGCTGTTGCCCGATCACTTGCATACGATCTGGCAGCTACCTGAGGATGACGCCGACTATCCTACACGCTGGCGGTTGATCAAGGCACGGTTCTCTCGTTTGATTGGCCCCACGCTCCTTCCCGTCGAAATCGTTGCCTCTCGCGACAAGCGGGCGGAACGATATGTCTGGCAGCGCCGGTATTGGGAGCATGTGATCCGCAACGAGGACGACTTGAGGCGGCACGTCGATTACATTCACTACAACCCTGTGAAACACGGATTGGCAGCAGATCCCGAAGCGTGGCCATATTCGACATATCACAGGTACCAGTTCACCAATCCATCGCGAACAATGTTGCCACCCGAAGAATTGGAAATCCCCGAGTAGGGTGCGTCATTGACGCACCTACCGTTTCGGAGGCACGCCCGATTCGGCCCCGCTGAGGCATCCCTCGTCGTCCGCTCTTCTCAACAACCGCCTGTGCCGTGCCCGGCGGCAAAAGGTGCGTTAATAACGCACCCTACTTCTTTGTGGAATGCACCGCGGCATGGATCGGGCAGCCCACACGCTTCGCGAGCTCGGCCCCCGATTCCCATTTGCGGTAGCGATCAAATGACGAGGCGCGGCGGGCACAGCCGATTGTGCAGGAGGCTTCGCACCCCTTGCGTTGCGGAAAGTAGCGCGCGATCTCCGCGCGTCCGTATTCCAAAAGCGGGATGCCGGGGTCGCCACGTCGCTGGCTGCAGTAAGAGACAATGCCGAATTCATCGATGTACAGATACCGTGAGCCGGCGCGGCATTTCCAGTTGCTGCGGCCTGTGTTGATCATCTCCCGCTCCCAGCCTTCGCCGAAACGGTGCCAGAGCGAACGGCGCCGGACGCTCCGCACGTGCGACAATAGCTGCATCAAGTCATCCCGATTGACCAACTCCGACTCGACCGACCCGCCGCCGTTGTGCAAAAGGCTGACCGTCATGTAGAATCCCAGCGAGCGGACTTCATCCACCAGCCGCCTGGTCTCTGCGGCGGGGACAGAACCCAGCACCGCGTTGATGTTAACTTTGAAAGTCGCGTGATCCCGCAACAGCTGCAATTTCGGTTTCAGTTTGCTCAGCGACTTCTCCGAGACCTCATCCGGTTCCATATTGTCGATGGAAACCTGAAGCAGCTCGAGCCCCGTGCGATTCAGCCGTTCGATCCGCTGTCTCGTCAGCGCATAGCCATTCGTGATCGAGGTGCAGACCATCCCGTGCGAGACGATATGATCGATGACCTCTTCCAGATGGGGGTGCAAGAGCGGCTCCCCGCCGGTCAGGGTGACGATCCCATTTCCCAGTGAGGCAAGATGGTCAACACACTTCGTTAATTGCGACGTCTCGACCGGCGGCGAGTACTGATCGTACTCATTGCAGTACGCACAGGCCAGATTGCAGCGGCGGGTGACAACGAGTTGCGCGAGGATTGGCGTGTACGGATCGGCGACAGCCTTGAGGAGACGGCGCAGCGGATCCAGCTTTTTGCGCATGAGAACCCTCCCTGGTTTCGCCGGTGCCCTGTCACAGCAGGGCTGGGTGGCATCTCGCACCGCGCAACGCCCCGGCCACAACTGGCCGGAAGCCACACGGTTCGATGCCCATTGCTTTCATGGTACGACCGTTTGACACTCCTGTCAACCCAAGCACCAAGATCATCAAGGTCTTACAAGAAAGGCGGCCCGTGGATTCACGGGCCGCCCAGGACAGCGCAATGGCGTAAACAATGCCCCTACTTCTCTTTGCCGCCTTTTTCCTTCTTGGCTTTCTTGTCACCACCGCCTTCGGCAGCCTCTTCGGTCTCCTTCTTCTCGGTGATCACTTCCGGAGCCCCTGCAGCGCTCTCGGCCGGAGCCGCCGCCGCTTCTGCGGTCGGCACCACTTCCTTGATCACCGTCGGCGGTACCACCGACGCCACCGTTCGGTCGCCCGGAGTGAGCACGCCGACGCGTTCCAGTTTGAGATCGCGGACGTGGAGACTGCCACCGATTCCGAGCGCGGTCACGTCGGCATCGATCAAATCCGGGATATCCGCCGGAAGCGATTCGATCTCCAGCTCACGCGTGATATGCTGGAGAATGCCGCCGAAATTCTTCACACCATCCGCGATCCCGGTCAGACGCACCGGCACGGTTACCCGGATCTTCCGGGTCGGCGAAATGTGCAGGAAATCGACGTGCAGAATCTCCTCGGTCACGGGATCGTGTTGCACGTCGCGCACCAAGGCCATCTCCGGTCCGCCGGCGCCACTATCGACGGTCAGGTCAACCAGAATGTGCTCCGAGGTTGACTTGTGGAGAATGGTCGTGATCTGATGGCGATTCAGACGCAAAGGCAGCGGGCTGGTGTGCTCCCCGTAAAGAATCCCGGGGATCGTTCCGGCCGCGCGTAACTTGCGGGCGGCTCCCTTGCCGGTGTCCTGGCGTTTGTAAACAGTCAGCGGTACTGCCTTCATAATTCCAGACTCCTTTGTGAGCTGGCGTCGACGTTAGCCGGTGATCCGGCCCACGTCACGCCCCGGTACTTTCCCCGCTTCACTCAGGCGGCGAGTGATATCTGTCATCTCCTCGGCCGGAGCAGAGAGGGAATCGAACAACTCTGAGATGGATTCCTCATGAGTAATGCGCCCGATCGCTTCAGCGAACAAAGGCGCGGTGGTTACGATTTCAATGTTGGCGGGCAGGTCACGCTGGGACAGATCGATCGTGTCCGCGACGACCAGCCGCTTGATGGGCGAATTGCTGATCCGTTCCAGCGCCTTGCCCGAAAGCACCGGATGCGTGCAGCACGCATAGACGCAGAGCGAGCCGGCATCCTTGACCGCCTGCGCGGCCTGCGTCAGCGTCCCGCCGGTATCAACCATGTCATCCCGCAGGATGACGGTCTTTCCCTCGACACTGCCGATGATGTTCAGGACTTCGGCACGGTTCGCCTGCGGACGGCGCTTATCGATGATGGCCAGCCCGCACGAGAGTGCTTTGGCGAAGGCCCGCGCCATTTTAATCGAGCCGACGTCGGGCGAAACCACCACCGGACTCTCGACGCCCAGTTTGAAGAAGTACTCGTTGAACACGATTGACGAATACAAGTGGTCTGACGGAATATCAAAGAAGCCTTGAATCTGCGAAGCGTGGAGGTCCATGGTCAGCACGCGGTCGGCGCCGGCCGTGGTGATCAGATTCGCCATGAGCCGCGCGGCAATGGAGACCCGCGGCTGATCCTTGCGGTCGGCACGCGCATAGCCGTAGTACGGAATCACCGCCGTGATGCGGCGCGCCGACGCCCGGCGCGCGGCCTCAATGAGCATCAGCAATTCGACCAGATTCTCCGCCGGCGTGTTGGTCGACTGGATGATGAACAAATCCGAGCCGCGGATGTTTTCGTCGATCTGAACGAATACTTCGCCATCGGAAAATCGCGTGACCGTGCAGGCGGTCAATTCGCGCCCGAGACGCTCTGCGATCTTCGAGGCCAGCGGCCGATTCCCGTTTCCGGCGATGATCTTCAAACGGCTATCCATGGTTCCTACCGTTGGGTACCGCGTCCCGGCAATTGGCTGGGGCGCCAGGATTCGAACCTGGGAATGCGGGCTCCAAAGGCCCGTGTCTTACCGCTTGACGACGCCCCAGTCGGAATTCTCTGCGCCTTCGCCGTGCGCCTATTGATCAATTCCCAATTCATCGATACACACTATCGTTCCCAGCACGTTCTGACAGCCACTCCAGGGCCGCCGTGTACGAGCCCGCGTGATTACTCCGGATCTCTTTGGGTTAGCCAGCCGCCTGAGAGGGATAACTGGGTGCCCCGTCCGCATCGGATACCGCAAGATCATCCGCCGCATCATGGCCTTTCGCTGATCCCTTGGTATCGCTGCCGCGGCGGGAGGCCGCCGACTTCAGTTCCGTTTCGTATGCGCTCAATACTGCTTCCTCGATCTTCTGGCGCATCCGGTTGTTGATGGGATGCGCGACATCCTGATGCGTTCCGTCGCTGCGCTTGCGCGATGGCATCGAGACGAAATACCCGCTGTTCCCGTTGATGATCTTCAGTCCCCTAATCACGAATTCATCGTCGAATGTAACGTTCGCAAACGCCTTCAGTTTGTCCTCGTTTCGAAGCGTGACGCGCACCTCAGTGATTTCCATCGGGTCGTCCTCCCAGACAACGAACGGTCAAATGCGGGTTGACTGCTGCCTCATGGTAACGACCTATTGGACTACCAGCGCCAAGGGCGTTGTCACCGGGCGAGCTACTTCGACTCTCGCACCGGTACCTCCCCCACGCAGACTCTGCACGGTCTTCTCAGATGGCTGGCTCATGTACACGCCAAACACTGTGGGACCGCTGCCCGAAACAAAGACCCCTGCCGCGCCTTGCTCGCGTAACCTCCCTTGCCACAACAAGATTTCCGGAGCCCGACGAAGCACCACCGCTTCCAAATCATTGTGGCTTCGTCGGAGAGCAGCAAGGAAGCCCTCCCGGTCGCGGCAATCATGAAAATTAGCCGCCTTAGCCCCTAAAGTCAAGCGCAAATCCCCGTACACGTCCCCGGCCGACACAAAAACGGGCGGAGTGACCAGGATTGCCCACCATTGCCGAAATAGCGAAATCGGGGTAAGCTCATCCCCCCGTCCCCGCCCCATCGCCGCCGATTCACCCAGAAAGAACCGAACATCGGCCCCGAGTTGGGCTCCCCAAGCTCCCAGTTCCCGAGGGGGTACATCAATACCGTACAACCGGGTCATGGCCAAAAGAGTGGCCGCCGCATCCGCGGATCCCCCACCCAGACCGGCTGCAATTGGAATGGTTTTGCGAATTGAGATCGAAAGCGATGCCCGGATTCCCGCCGCCCGTTCGACAAGCCGGACCGCTCTCAATATCAGGTTGCCTTCATCGAGGGGAAATTCCCCCGGTCGGACACCGGCGCTGTCCACCTGCAGTTGCAGGGATACCCCCCCCGCAATCCGCCGGGTGAAGACCAGTTGATCATAAAGGTCAACTGCTACAAATCGAGTCAGGATATCATGATACCCATCTGCCCGGCGACCCAGAACACGCAGTCCCAGATTCAATTTCGCCGGTGCCCAGATCTCACAACGAGTTCGCATCAGCTCAGATTCCGAATGTCTTCCAGATCAATGTGGTCAGTTTTGCTAGAACGAAGGGACCGGATTGATTCTGTCCCAAAAGATTGCCGGCGTTGGTGATCCGCTGGTACCCTGTAGAGAAATCCAACACTAGATTCCCCCCCTTCTGCACGTGCGCCCCCACGCCAGCCGTGAACCGTCGCTGGACTACGCCGGATGGGAACTTGATTCCCTTGGGCTCGGGGGTGTACTGCGGGCGCTCAATGCGATCTTCGCCGTTTCGCACAACTTCGAGAACTCCTGTCAGGTCCAAAAGGGCCGACTGGTGCCAACGCGGACGAAATGTCAGCCGGTCGGCATCCGTCCCGAGATTAGACCCGATCCCGACGGGCCGGCCAGAGAGAAAATCAGTGAAGTGCATATAGCGATTATGGGGGTAATCCTGGCCATAAACGAACGTGTTGACACGCTCATACTCCATGTTGACAAAGAGCCTGCCGGACGCCAGATCCGACCAGGCCAGTCCGGCCGAGAATCCAATTTGCTGCGGCTCGCTGTGGAAATCGATTTGGAAATCGTCGGCCATGAATTCGCCGTACAACTCGACTCCCGTCCTGGGGCGCCACGAGAACTCCAGATTCCAAAGTGGATTGTCGTTCACTTTGTTATTGAGCTGCTCCCAGTAGTACGGCAGCAGCGGGTTGAGATAATTCCACTCCCAGGGACGTCCCACACCACCAAAAACCATCACCTCGGACACCGCCAGCTCCAGGTTGGTCCGGGGACGCCAGTCCAACCGGTGCGCCACGAGATAACGATTCGCAAGCCCCTGCTCGGTTATCATGCGATCGAGCGCCGTCGCGTGAAACATGAAGGACCACTTCGACGCACGGTAGGAGGCGCGGAACCCGTCGAACGGCGGCGAGTGATCCGACACAAGCAGCACATCGACGGGGGAACGGCCCCAACGCCAATACTCCCGTCCGAGCGCGAGATGAAAACGCCCGCGATGTAATGTCATCACCGCCTGCTCAACCCAGGCCGTAAACTTCTGTTTCCAATACTCCCCGTGGAATTGTGAATCCGCACGCCCATCGGAGTCGAATCGAACACGGGTTCGCGTGGAGAAGCCTCCGCCTGTGCCGAATGAACCAACAACATCGAATCCCACCCGGTTCTTCGCGTAGGCATGCCGGTACTGATCGGTGCGGGCGGTTGGGCCGCCGCCCAGGCGAACGTATTCTCCCTTCCGCTCGGAGCCGCTGCTATCGGCGGTAAGTTCCTCTGCGAATTCCTGCTTCAGCCGTTCTGTCCATATCCGCTGACTTTCGGTGAGCCGGTCTGTGTGGGACAGCAGTGACGAAAGTCCATCGACGATTTCACCACGCGTGTATGGCTTTGTATGCAGAAGAATGGCTGCGAACTCCCCTTGAGTGGACAACTCGAAGACCGCATCGTATATCCACGAATCCAAGGTCACATCTTGGTTGCAGCCTCCGGCGCCAAACACCGGGAAGCACACCAACAGACAGATTCCCGCAGTCAGGATTGCTGTTGCGTAGCGTCGCATGGCGCGGACGGTAGTCGTTCGGGACACCGGTCGTCAATGTCAAACCCGAGGAAGGCACAACCGCCCGCCAGTTGTGGGCTTCTTCCCATCATGAGAAGAGGACAAGACCATTGCCGCTTCTGGTCGCTTCCGAGCCTGGCCATTAACAGGCATTCCGCCATGCACTTACCCAGCCGACAATTGGTTCGCGGGCGCCGAGATTGGGCACGAATATTGCACCATCACGCTAAGCACAAGATCGACAAATGCTTGTGATCAGCTATGCGGATATCGGAAGCCTTCTATACCCTGGCATCGATTCGCCGGGCCAATACGCCTCAACGTCCGCGAAGTGGACAATCCCCCCAGACTCCCGAGGCTGGTCAGACTGCAGGTGTTGCAGGTTTCTTTGATGTCCCAAGCCAGAGCACTTCTTCAACGGGACCTGTCGCGCAACGCAGTCTGGCCGAGATGCTCCATCAGCACTTTGTTGAGGAGGTACGCCTGCGGGACCGCGACCACGATGGCTTGCTGAGCCAGGACGAATACGCCAGCACCCCGGAGGAATTCCGGGCACTCGACAGCGATTCGGATGGCCGCATCGGTGCGTTCGATCTGGTGCATGCCGCCCTGCAGCGAAATCGTGACCTCTCGGAAATCGTCGCGGGCCCCTGGGCTCCGATCTACGGCGCCATCATGAATTCGCCGCTCAAGGATAACGCCAGTCTGGACGCCGCCGCGCTGATGGGCGCACAGGAAGTCGTGAATCAGGAGCAGGAGATCGCCGATTCTTCGTGGATCAGGACTACTCAAGACGACGTGCCCGCAAGTTCAACCGTCGAAGGCATCATGAGTGATTTCCGGTCACGGCATGACAAGCTGGACCTGTTACGCGCCCGGTTGGATGACCTCGCGGCCCGCCTCGGCAGTACACCTCAGTACCAGCATGTCGACCATATGGCCTAGCGATACCACGCGTAATCCTCCTTCCACAGAACGCCGATAAAACGATTAACGATATGGGAGAGCGGAACTTCATCGATCTTGAGGCGAGTCCGGCGCCGGCAGCCATCGAACCGATGGAAGCGGTCGCGGGCGGAATACGCGAGTTCTGCTCCATGCTGGAGCGGACCGTCAAGACCGTGTGCCTGTACCCACCCACCAACCCGCTCCCCGATGAATTCCGCCAAAAGCTCTTCGATGCCTTGACGCGTCAATTGGAACGCGGCGGACGATTCGCCCTCACGACGACCGATTCGAGCTTCCTGTCCGAAGGCACCCGTGTCTACGAGCGCCCTGGCACCGAGGAAAACCTCGCGTACCTGCTCTTCCGTGACGGCATTCGCGAAGTGGCCTTTGAGCCAGGTGTCGATCGCAGTGAATGCGACCGCTTTGTCGCCGTTCTCGTCGGCGCCTTCTCCGTGTCGGAAACCGCACACGACGTCGCCAACCGGCTGTGGGAAGCGGGACTCACGCACATTCGCCATTACACCGTCGACCGTGTCGTCAGCGGCACTTACATCGATATGGCCGACGATCGCCAACTCGCCGTGCGCCACGAGCGGTTCGTGCAACAAGGGACCGCAGAACCCGCCCCTGTCGCGGAGGCTCAACATCCCGGCGAACCGTCCACCCCCTATGAGGGGACTCAGCAGGAACGCTACCGGTACGTCTCTCAGGTGTTTGGCGATATCGCCCAATTCTCCGACGACGACAAGGCACGTGTCTCGACATTGGCCGAGGGCGATGGACCCGGCGTCTCGGAACAAATCGGATTGGAGATTCTCTTCGAGATCACGCGCGGCACAGGCAGCCCGATGCTGATCGAGGAAGCCCTGGCTGTCATGGAGAAACAGTACGATCGTTTCATCCAGACCGATGCCTGGGATCTCGCCCGCACCATCCTCGAAGGCTGGCGCAACCCGCCCGCGAACCTGACCGAAAGTGCCGCGAAACGTTTGCAGCACGCGCTCACTTATGCGTCGGAATCACGCCACTTCGAACGTCTGGCCAAGTATCTCAATGCCAACCCCGACACCGACCTCGGCCGCATTCAGGCGTTTCTCGAACTCTTCGATATGGCCGCGACCAAATCGATCACGTCCATGTTAAGCGATTTAGAACACCGCCCGACCCGACAGATGGTCTGCCGTTTCCTTGCATCGCGCGGTGCCGGTGCGGTCGATCTGATCGGCTCCTTCGTGTATGACAAACGCTGGTACGTCGTGCGCAATATAGCGATGGTCCTGGGCGAAATCGGCAACGAGCGGACGGTCGGCTACCTGCGCAAGGCGGCCGGCCATCAGGACAAACGCGTCCGGCAGGAGGCGCTGCGCGCGATCAAACGCGTCGAAGGACTCGATGCCGCCAAGGTGTTGCTGTCGTTCCTGGACGATGACGAGATCGACATGCGATTGAATGCGCTTCGCGCTGTCAAGAGCGAGCACAGCGCCGCTTGCCTGCCCGAATTGAAGAAACGCGTCGAGGATCCTGCGCTGGTCGATTTTGAACCCGACGAAATTCGCGAACTCCTTATGGCCTATTCACGAACCGGCGGACCAGGCGCCACCGCGCAGTTGCTGCAATTGGCAAAAAAGTCGACCCTGTTCGCACGCCGCTGGATTCCGGTCAAACTCGCCGCCATCGAAGCGCTCGGCTCCTGCCGCAGCAGTGAGGCCCGCGCGCATCTCGAAATCATGGCGCAAAACCGCAACCGGGATATCGCGCAGACAGCCAAAGCCGCCCTGAAAGCCCGTTCCGCCAAGCGTCCGGCCTCCGCGACCGCCACCGAAGAGAAGACCGAGGATGCCCTGGTATGATGCGAACGACCGATCAAATTTCCAATGCGCAAACCGGCGAGCAGACGGCCCTCGCCCTGGCGGTGCTTCGGACATTCCATGCGGCATTGAAAGCTGTCGCCGTTTACGAGGAAAACAACTCCGTTTACGTGGCCCGGCGCAAGGAACTCCTCGCGGCGCTGGAATCGGTTTTCAAGTTCACCGCGGAATGCGAGATTGTCTACCAGAACGACTACTTCTTCGTCAACGGCAACCGGCTCAACTATGACCGTGACTTTCCTTTTGGCCGCGCCCTGGCGCTGCGATTCAAGGATATCAAGCTCGGGGGCATCACGTTCGCCTCGGCCGCTCCGGCGGGTTCCGTTGATCAGGCGCTTGTCGTTCTGGCGCACGCCGACTCCCGCGCCGCCGATCCATACGCTGCTCTGTTATCCTCTTGGAGCAGCCTGAACATCGACGGGATCTCGATTGCCCCGCTCTCATCCAAAGACGACGATCATCTCCGCGACGAGGAGGAAGGCGAAGCGGCCACCCGCGCCGTGCGCATGCGGCGGGCACAGGCTCTGTTCCAACGGTCCGAATCCGTTGTGCAGGAGTTCTGGGAACGCGCCCGCGACCGCAACTCGTTTGATGCTTCAGCCACCCGGCGCGTCGTGCACCAGTTGATCGACCAGATTGCCAACGACGAGGATACGCTTTTGGAATTCACCACCCTGAAGGACTTTGACGAGTACACGTACTACCACTGCGTCAACGTTGCAATCTACTCCATCGCCGTTGGGTTGCGGCTCGGGATGGATCGCGCGCGCCTGACGCAATTGGGGATGACCGCCCTCTTCCACGACATCGGCAAAGTCAAGCTCCCCCAGGACTTGATCAACAAGCCCGATGAGTTCGACGAAAACGACTGGCGCCAGATCCGGCAGCATCCAACGATGGGCGCATTGACGCTCGCGCGGATGCGCCAGATCGACGATCAAATCGGGCTGGCGATGGCCGGCGCCTTCGAACACCACCTGCGCATGGACGGCACGGGATACCCCGCCTGCTCCAGCAAACGCGAACTGCATGTCTTTTCGCGCATCATCATGCTGTGCGACGTCTACGACGCCATGACCGCCGGCCGGGTCTATCACAAGAAACGCACCAGCCCCGACGAAGCCATCCGGCGTATCCTCTACCGCGCCAAGGACTGGTATGATCCGCTGATCGTGAAGGCCTTCATCAATATGCTGGGCATTTTCCCGGTGGGCACCGTCGCCCGCCTCTCCGACGGCAGCATCGTAGTCGTTACGCGCAACGCCCCCGAAGATCCCTATGCCCCCGAAGTGCTGGTAGTGCGTGATCCCAACGGGGAACCGATGCGTCAGGAACTACGCCTCACCAGACGTGACGCAAATCCAGAAGGACCGGGATTGCACATCGCCGAAATTCTCGACGCTGTTACCGAGAAGATCAACATCCACGAATACATCGCCGTCGTCGAACCCGCAAAACCCGTCGCCGAACCGGCCACGATCTCCTGAATCTGTAGCATAGGCCCTCGTGGCCGATCCAGACAGGCACAGTGAAAGAGGGTGGGCAGAGCCCACCCTACTTGCTTGCCGCAAGGAATTCGTAGGGCGGGCTTTGCCCACCGGAACTCGCGGGAACGATTCAACGGCGGTTCTTCAACACGCCCCGGTGGCATGGGCATCCCGCCCATGCACCACTACTTAATAATAACAATCTTCCCGACCTGCGATCCCAGGCGGGAATCAACCCGGTAGATGTAGATTCCCGACGTCACCGGCTGTGCATTGCGGCTGATCAAGTCCCAACCGACCGACGAGGAATAGGTCGTTAGGAAACGGTCGGGATGATGAATCTCACGAATGAGGTCCCCCGCCAGTGTGTAGATCCGAATCGTGGCCGTGTCGGGCAGATTGATGAAATGAATGCGACGGTCGTATTCGGTCATTACAGGGTGGCCGTACCCCTCATACCCTTCAGCGAAGTAGTTCGTCCGATTCCCGAATGCGTCATTGTACGCAATCTTGTACGGATTCGGATACACCGACACCTTGATGCTGGAATCCTTCACGACATCGGCGGAGTAGATCGGCTGGCCGTATTGGCAATTGTTGGCAGGTGATGATTCCATCGGGTCGAGATTCTTCTCGTAGTCACCAAAATCGAATGTCGTAACCGCAAAATACAACGGCACCGACGCCTGAAGATTGCCCAGGTTCACTTCGTAAATCCCGTACGTCAGTGGCTCCCCCTCCACCACCGTGTCCCGCTCCGCCACCCGCTGGATGATATTGGTCTCCGGACGACCTTCATCCACATACTCATTGGCACGGTTGGCGGCCTCCGGGGCCCAGTACGAGAGCCTCTCGCGTAATGTAACTCCGACAATCTCCCCCTGCGCATTCCACGTCGTGTCCCAGAACGAATCCCGATACGCCTCATTCAGCGACGGTACCGCGTACTGGCGGGGATCGAATGCAGCTCCCAGCATCTGTTGCCATTCCACGGCTGTCTGTGGGTCGGATATCTGCCGCCAATCACCCGTGCCCGGCTGGTACGCCAGGCGCTTGTAGTCCTCGCGATCCCAACTCGCCACTAATGACAATTGATCATCGGTCCCAAATCGACCGGCATAGATGCGATACCCCTCAAAGTCGCGCTTACGGGACAGCGGGTCCTCTTCCAATTCGGTGAAAACCCCGTTCCAGCTCAGAATCGCTTTGCCAGGCTCAGTAACAAGCTTGAATTCTGGTCCGGGTGGCGCCTGGGGTCCGCGCCAGTCGGGAACACCGTCACCTTGGTAAAACACCGAGTCGCAACCGCCTCCATCCTCCCGACAGTTGACAAGGTATGCCCGGCCGCGATTCCCGTCATGGTCGGTGTCCACACCGGGGTTATCGAACACCCAGTCCGCCCAGCGCGCGTTGGTGATGAGATCGGAAAAGTCGAGATGATCGAGGTATGATTGTGGATTCGTCGGATCGAACCGCTCCGAGAAGTTCCGTGGATCGGTGTGGAAGTTGTTTCCGGCAATGAGCGCCACCGTGAAGGGAAGTGAATCTCCCGGCTGGATGGGCGGCAGCGGACCGTACGAGACCATGAAATGAGGGATCGCTCCGCCTGCCAGTTCACGGGCCTTTACACTGCCAAGTGGCGGGAGCCAACCACTTTGTGTTTGGTCGATCGCTGCGTACGCCTGATCATAGTCGATTTCGCCATTCATCATCATTCTGAAACGGCTACGGTCGCCGAGTGGAGTGCCGTTTGCCACGACAGATCCGGGTTGATTAAAACGTTGGCCGGGTCCCCAGTCAGTCCTATCATCCGGCTGCGCCCACCAGTTGTAGCTGAGCCTGGCGCCGGGAGACCCGCGCAGAACACGGACGCCCAGCACGCCAGTAACGCTCCACGGGACGAAGACGCTACCCTGGTAAGGGTCGCCGTCGTTGTCGGCCGCCCACGACAGATCAAAAGTGTCCAGCGTGCCGGGAACGATGCCCGGAACGGTCCTAACCAACCCTGTCATGTCATCGAAATCAGATCCTGAACTTGGTGGGCGATTGCCACCTCGTACGTACGCGTTGACTAGAAAGCCTACAGCGCCCGTGCTAATGGCTGCGTTTGTGATGTTCTTGATCCAATAATCAATAATAATGAACCGTCTGGCGTAACTGTTCGACCAGGCATAGCTGGTCTGGTGAACCTCGATACCGATCGGTACGTGCCGCCGGTTGTCGACGGGGTCTACCGAATTCGGATGGACGAACGTATCAGAAAATACTGCGTAGTATTCCTGCTCAGCCCTGGCGGGGGGGGCATAACGTGGAGATGACCTCAACGATGAGGATTCCAAAATGCCGGTGAACGGCCAAAAGCCGTAAGGAATCCCGCCAAAACCCAAAGCGGTGGCACTGACAGTTGTATCTGTAGTGCGGCCGCAACCGAAAATCAAGCTGGCGGAATTAAGATACTGGTTCGCAGACCGGGGAGGGAATTCGAATCGCGGCGTCCAGTCGATTCCCAGAAAGTCCTGGTCTCTGGTTGGAACAGCACCCGTTCCAATGATCCCGGAATTGCTAAGCGTAACCCACACTTGTCCAGCATAATGCACGCGAGCTTCATAAACGGGGACGGCTAGCGTCTTCCAGGTCCCTGCTGTCTCTCGAGCGACATCCGCAAAGACAGTCGAAACACTCAGTAACAGGGCTGTCGCTCCAATAGACAGTCGACGAGTGTATCGATGGATGTCTATCGTCAACCGGTCATCACTCACTCTGCCCTACAACCCGCCTGCAGAACCATCTGCCCCATTCCATAATTCAATGCCTGCGGCCCGATTACCACAGCTTGCTCGTCTATCGCTTGAGCCGATCCCCCTGCAGACCGCTCGTCTGCCGGATTCTGCAACGGATTTCAAGATTCCACTTGACATAGATACTAGAGGGGGGGGGCAATTTGTCAAGGTCAAAAATCGGCTAATCAGGCCAAGATTGGAGGTCTTCATGTCGCGAAAGAGGATGCTGATGTCCGTGGGATTTGTCCTCGCTTTAGTCGCAGTGGTTCTCTCTGGATTTTGGCTCGGACACGTCTTCGGCAATCAACGTGCGCAAGAGCGCCAAACAGCGCGGCGTGCCGCACTGACACTCGAACTACGCGAACACTCGCGTGGAATTTCAATTGGGAGTCCACCTCCCACGGGATTGGCTTGGTCAGTTACCGGGGATACGGTGCTTGAGTTCAAGGAGCTGCTACCAGCGGGAGGAGTCATCCTGCTCGTAAGCCCTGGATGCGACCTGTGTGTCGGAGCGGCGGAGAAGTTACAACAATCACTTTCGCCGCTCCACCTCCGGAGTACACACGCCGTCCTTTTGGCGGACAGGGCCGCAGGAAGTGAGGATCTCAGCCACGCCCTGGAGAAGCACAGCATTGGCCTCAAAGTATACTGTGATCTGCAGGAGGTATTTCGAAGGGAATGCGGGGTTATGGCCAATCCCGCCTACTTCATTCTGAACAAGGCGGGAGCTGTCTTAGACATCGGGGCAGGTGTCCCCGACAAATCTCGATTGGCAGTCCTCCTTTCGCAACGATAGCATTGCCCAAACATGGCGTCATTCTCGCCCGAGAAAGGAGGTGATTCGAATGTTGAGATTCTCACGCACACATGTGATGATACTTATGTTTCTGTTTGTATTCAGCTTTGCATTTGGCGTTGCTTATGAAAGGGCAGCCGCCAACGATGGTTGCCGGTGCGAATGTCAGTATTATTGTCCCGTAGCCGGGATGTACTAGCCAGGTACGCGGAATCCGGATTGCAATACCTCGCCTTGCGCCGCTGACGTCATCTGTGCCCTTTGCAGGGCCGTCTAAGCAAGGCACAAGATTCGACACGCCATGTTTCGGGAAGGGCGCCGGGTCCGTTGGTCCGGCGCCTTTTATTACAGCTAACCCGGATATTTCACCAAAAAGGCTGGCGAAGCCTTTTAATCCTCTGATATTGAGTTTGTTGGAACCAAGAAGAGAGGGGGCTTCGCCGTGACGAAATGTAACCTGCCGACCGTGTCATTTCCAAGCTGTAAACGCCGGAAAGTGGAGGCGCATTTTGGCGGGGGTGCGGTATCGAGCGACGGGGGCGTGTTGCTGCTGCGACAGG